>HF999746.1:183559-193878 GCA_000434215.1 Bacteroides sp. CAG:144 | reverse complement strand
TTATAGCTATAACTGCTCTCTATGCAAGAGGTATTCATTCTATCGCAAAAATACTCAAAATACAGAAAATAACATCATTATGTTGGTATCAAAAAAGGATTGCTTTGCTTTTCTATTGAAAATATGTTTAGCAAAAGGAAGATAAAATGATGTCATATTTCCTCATTATCAGTTAATTCAATTCAATATCGGGACTCTTGCATAGAGAGCAGTTATAGCTATAAAATATTCCCGGTATATGAACAGTAGAAATTTATTCACTGAATTGGAGAAACTTCTTCGTATGGATAGCACATATTGTACAGAAGATGGTACTCTCCTTAAAAATACAATAGTAGAAGCAGCTCTTGCTCTTCGCCCTGATTTAATTGCAAAATTATTAACTCATGATGGACTTAAACGCAATTTCTTTACTGAAATAAGTGGCGTTATGGTTTTTGATAAGGTAAAGTTTCAAAAGTTTGTAATGAACAAACGCTTTTTACCTGACAGTTACACTTCTTTTAAAAATAAAGTCGGTTTGACTAATGAAGATGGTGAATTTCTCTCTGAAAGTCGGGAAATTGTATTGTCGTGGCCATATAAGGATTGTATTCTTGAAGGAGGGCAAACTAAAGAAGATGCCAAACGTAATGAAGTGTTCTGGAATGAAATACTTGCTCCAGATGAAATTAATAGACTGATTGAGCCTAAAGTGTTAACAAATTTCAAACATTTTGATTCTATTGGTGAACATGATGTTGAAAGTATATCAATGGATGACAATCTTATCATTAAAGGAAACAATTTGCTTGCACTGCATTCCTTGAAGAAAAAGTATGCAGGAAAAATAAAACTAATTTATATAGATCCCCCATATAATACAGGAAGCGACAGTTTTGGATATAATGACAAATTCAATCAGTCAACTTGGCTGACATTCATGCAAAACAGATTGAGTGTCGCTAAGAAATTATTGAAAGATGATGGGGTCGTTTGTGTACAATGTAGCTTTCATCAGTTTGCATATTTAAGAGTTCTTATGGATGATTTATTTGAAAAACACTTATGTGATTTTAATATTCAAGTACGTCATCCAGATAGAGCACTCACAGGAGATAAGGAATTTAATGATATAATAGAGTATATACTTATTTATTCAAATAATTCTGACAAAAGAATGCCATATAAAGAGGAACTAAAAACAATAGATGATTATACTTTGCAAATTGAAATAAAAGATAATGTAAATCCTCAAGTGATAGTTTGTGGTGATAAAAAAGTGGAAGTATATACTCCTGAGCAATACAAAATAAGAACAATTGCACCAAGTCAATTTGGTCTAAAAAAAATGAGTATTCGTGGCTCTATTCGTGAGAAGAATAGTAGTGGACGATTCTTTGTTAAATACATCGAGCCATTGACAGAGTTTCCTTCAGAAACATTATTTAAGGTGCCTAATATGGGAGATGATATTTTTGATTATCGGTATTTTTATTCTGCACCGGACGGGAAGAAAAATGGAGGTTATTTTCAGGGGATGCCTACTAGTTCAAATGTGACAAAAAAACAATATGCGAATTTCTATAATTTTGAGAAAGAATATAACAATGTTTCAGGAGAAGGAAATGTGAGCTTTCGCAACGGTAAGAAACCGGAAGCACTTATTGCTTTTTTAATAGATGTATTTACAAATCCAAAAGATATTGTTCTTGATTATCATCTTGGATGCGGAACGACATCGGCAGTCGCACATAAATTACAAAGGCGTTATATTGGAATAGAACAAATGGATTCTCAAATATCCCTTATTAAAACCAGATTGCAAAATGTAATAAGTGGTGATTATACAGGTATTTCCCAATCTGTTAATTGGCAAGGTGGAGGCTCTTTTATCTATTGTGAATTAGCTAAAGCAAATCAACGATTTGCTGATGAGATAGAACAGGTATTAACTTCTGATGAACTTGCTGTTATCTGGGAAAAAATACAAGAAACAGGTTTCTTAAGTTGGAAAGTCAATCCACAAGAGATAGATATCAGTGCTGAAGATTTTACTCAAATGTCATTAGAAGACCAAAAGCGTTTTCTGATAGAATGTTTGGATAAAAATCTTTTATATGTTCCATATTCTGAAATAGATAATGCAGAGTTTGGTATCAGTGAGAGTGATAAAATAATAAACAATCAATTCTATCAAACGAAGTAAACAGCATGAAGATATTACAAGACACTCTTCGTGAAGAATTTGGTAAAAGAACAATAGCAGAGACTGAATTACCAAAATATTTCACCACATCTCTCAACCCGATAATGAAATTACGCCCTTATCAAAAGGAGTGTTTTCAATATTTCATCACCTATTGGCAGAATGAATTCGATGCAAAAGAATTAAAACCGCACCTGTTGTTTCATATGGCGACAGGTAGTGGTAAAACTCTGATAATGGCAGGTGCTATGCTTTTTTTATATGAACAAGGGTACAGGAATTTTCTTTTCTTTGTTGATTCTACTAATATTATCGAAAAGACAAAAGAGAATTTTCTGAATGCAGCATCGGCAAAATATCTTTTCGACCAAACAATCAATATTAACGGAAAACAAGTGGAAATAAAACTTGTGGATAACTTCCAAACTGTTGATGAAAATTGTATCAATCTCTGTTTGAATACAATTCAAGGACTACACACATCACTTAATGCACCCAAAGAAAATGCTATAACTTATGATGATTTTGCAGAACATCGAGTCGTTTTAATATCAGATGAAGCGCATCATACAAATACCGCTACCAAGAAAGGTAAAAATACCATTGTAGAGTCGTCCCCAACAATTCCTGGTATTGAAGTTGAGTCCACGGAAAATTGGGAGAGTACTGTAATGAAGATTTTTCATAGTAATGAAGCAAATGTTTTATTGGAATTTACGGCTACAGAAGATTTTCAGAATGCCAATATCGCAGATAAGTATGAAAACAAGGTAATTTTTGATTATCCGTTGAAAAAGTTCAGGGAGGACGGTTATTCAAAAGAAATATCTGTGATTCAAAGTGATATGTTTCCGATAGACAGAGCCATTCAATGTGTATTATTAAGTCAATACAAAAGGAAATTATTCTCTAGCATACATCAAGATATCAAACCAGTTATAATGCTGAAATCTAAAACAATAGCAGAGAATAAACTGTTTTATGAAGAATTTATAAATACAATCAAATATTTGTCAATAGAAGATATTAAGCGTATTGGTGCAAATGCCAAAGATGATATATTTGATGTGTTTTCATACATCAAGGAAAAAAATATTGAATTAGAAAATCTACTCCTTGAAATAAAAGAAGATTTTAAGGAAGAAAATCTTCTTTTGATTGACGGGAATAACATTTCACCAGATAAACAGCAAAAATTAAACTCATTGGAAGCAAAAGATAATGAATTCCGTGTAGTATTTGCGGTAGATATGCTGAACGAAGGCTGGGACGTACTGAACCTGTTTGATATTGTACGACTTTATGAAACACGTGATAGTGGACATGGAAAAATAGGTAAGACAACTATGCAGGAAGCACAGTTGATAGGTCGAGGAGCGCGGTATATGCCTTTTACAGAACCCACCGGAGAGCTACCGAATGGAAAACGTAAATATGATAACGATACAACTAACAGATTACGTATGTTGGAAACACTGCATTATCACAGTGTTAACAATCCCAAATACATTCATGAATTGCGTACAGCAATGGTTCAAACTGGTATCGTAGCTGAAAAGGTCAAGACCGTAGATCTCAAACTGAAAGATTCATTCAAGGAAACATCCTTGTATAAAAACGGATATGTCTTCGTAAATGATGTGGAATCGTTTATCCTCAATGAGAACGTCACTTCGCTCGGAGACAACATATTAAGTAAGAATTATAAAGTGCATATTAATAGTGGAAGAACAAGTATTGGCTTAATTTTCGGAAATGAAGACAGCCGAATTGCAACAATTCCATATAGGAATTTCAAGTTTAAGGATTTTGGATATCATGTCATACGAGCAGCAATAAACCGTTTTAATACGTTTAAGTATTCTGATTTGAAGGTTAGATATCCGAATCTGACTTCCATTAAGGAGTTTATAGAAAGTGACAGTTACTTATCCGAAATAAATGTTCAAATATTTGCTGTACAAGAAAAACTTGACAATCTCAATCAAAAGGACAAATTGTTTTGTACAGTTCAAGTATTAAAACAGATAGAGCCACAACTGTCTAATGGAGGAATTGGATACAAAGGTACAAGACTATTTAGTCCTAAACCTATAAAAAATGTATTCCGTGAAAAAACGCAAAAATTTGCTTTGGATGAATCTTTGGACAAGGAATATGGTAAGTCAATGAAAGAGACAGACAATTCAGAACTGCGTCTGGATTTATCATGCGTAAATTGGCACGCTTACGAAGACTGCTATGGAACATCTGAAGAAAAATACCTCATTCGGTATATTGAGTCAATATATCCTAAACTTGCTGAAAAATACGAAGATATATACTTACTTAGAAATGAAAAAGATTTCAAAATATATAGTTTTACATCCGGTGATGCATACCAACCGGATTATGTACTATTCTTGAAAAAAAAGAATGATGTAGGAAAGGCAGATTATATTCAAATTTTCATTGAGCCTAAAGGAGATCATTTACGGACAACAGATAAATGGAAAGAAGATGCAATGAAAGAGATACGGTTAAATGCCGATATTCAATTTTCAACTCAAGGAACAAACTTCAATATTTGGGGTATGCCATTTTTTACGGAAAGGAAACGTCAAATCTTTGATGCTGCAATAAAAGAATCGCTTGGTATATAGAATAATTGAAATTAAGCACAAAAAACCTTCATTAGTAGTGTTATGTCAATGGCATTCATAAATCAGATGAAAATATCGACCTTTGAAAATGATGTGATTGAGGAAGATTTTGTACCTTTGTGAGTAGGATGAAAAAGTATGGACTAAATTCAGCAGAGTATATAAAATGCCTATTTATCGATTTTTTGCTTTCAAAAGGAGAAAATCTAATTATAGGTAATGAATTTATGTATGGTATTAAAAGGAAAGTAGTTGATTTAGTTGTTCTTAAAAATGATAAGATAATAGCCGTTGAAATAAAATCAAATAGTGATAATCTCAAACGTCTTGAAGAACAAATTTTAGAATATAAAAAAATCTTCGATTATGTTTTAATAGTAGCAACGGAAAAACATATAAATAAGATTTGCGAAGTAACATCTTCTTCTATAGGAGTATATGTAATTAAGAATAATCTGGTTATAAATAAAATACGTTCTCCACATATTCAGAGAAACAAGGATAAAACAGAAATGTTATTCTCCATCAATGCAAAATACTTATGTAAACTTAATCATTACAATTTAAGAAATTATAATGCTGATGAAGTTAGAAATATGTATAAAAAGAGGAGAATTTCTAATATTCAAGAAATTCTCCGTAAGTATATAATTAAAAAATATAAAGAACGATATTGTCTCTTTATAAATGAGAGAGGAGTACAAACTCATATTGAAGATTTATGCATTCTTTCGTCTTCTTTTCAAATAGAATAAATTCTTTTAACTTGTTGGGCAATATGAATATTCATCCTAACTGAAATCCAAAAAGATGGAGATGATGATGGCGTTCCTCCTGCAGCACACGCTTTAATCTGTTCAATACCCCAAATGCCTAAATTTGAAGGAAATCTCTGGTCAAAACATACTAATTGTGCAACTTGAATATATGTTGAAGCATATGCAGATACACCTTTGGGCCTTCGCTGCTTATAATAAAAAATTTCGTCAGATAGAGGAACATCTATCCTTGGTATCCATCCACGAGCCATTGTTATAGTGTCATTACGAATCGGGTTAATAGAAGCATAATCAGAATATATTACATCATCATGTGTTTGTTGTATGCTATTATACATACTAATTTCTGAAATACTAAATGTATCTGTGTCTAAGTCCCCCAAATCTCTAACATTGTTAGGAAAAGAAGTCGATGATACTATATATTCACATGGCGTAGTTATTATAGTCTTTATGTTGCTTATTCTTGCAATACATTTATTTGCAACATTTTGATACGACGCTTGCGGAACATATCCACAATCAATAATAATTGTAAGTCTATTAGTTCCTATATGATTAGAAATAAGCTCAATATCTTCGTAACAATTTTCATCACTGATACTGCTTCTATATAATACAGAGCCAAAATTGGATATTAAACTATCAATTTGACGAGCAATATTATCTTCAAAATTTTCATCATCAAAATTGAATAATATTGTCGGAATGATTTCAGTAAAAACATTCTCATCTTTTAATTGAAGTAGAAAATCTATCCAATTTTTATATCCAAAATCGGGAGAATACAAAGAATCTACTTCTGAAGAGGATAATGCTTCTTCAGAAGTAACATCAATGGCAATAGTATTACCTTTGTATATCTCTTTTAGCTTTGCTATACGTTTGTCAAATGGATATGTCTCTATATTATTTTTTGTAACCTTACGGCCTCTTGTTATTTCAATCAACGGTATTGTTTTAGACAAAATATCCTTAGGAACATTTTCCAATGCTCTAATTTCCGCTTCTCCTGTTTTAATAATGATCCAATACTTATTATCATTCATTTTCTTTAACTTTGTATCCAAGCGATATTACCCTATATTTCATTGCCGCAGAAGAAACTCCAAATTTCAATGCTAACTCTCCAATGTTTTTTATCTTGTCCTCATCTATTAATTTTCGAACAATTTCTTCTGGCATAAGTAAACGAGATGCAAATTCATTAGCATGATATTCCATAGAGTCCATATCACTGCTTCGAAAGAATGTAGTATCTACAAATTCTGTGTTTTTCCCTTTATGAAGCATATAATGCCCAAGTTCATGTGCCATGGTAAAACGCTGTCGTTTTATGTTATGATTACTATTTATGCTCATAACCCATTTCCCGTTAATATAACTCAAAGAACCAGATTTACTAGCATCCATAACTTCATATTTAATTTCTATATCATTGAATGTTGATATCACCTCCTTTATTTTAAGTGCATTGTCAATATAAAGTCCATTATCTTGAGCCATTTTTAGGATATCATTAACACTAACCAATAAATCAGGTTCTTCAAATTTATCTGATTTTTTTGGACCTCTTCTATTTCCTTTTGTTCCCATAGCTATTCTATTTCTTGGTTAGATGATTTTTCTTCTTCTAAATTATCATATGCTTCAAAGAGTAGTTTCATATCACTCTCAAGTTTTAGAATTCTATTATCTATGGCTTCCTTATCCTCGTGTCTTAATATTTCATCTTCAATTCTTCCATACAAAGCATTAATACATGTATCTTTAAAAGATATTGAATCTCGCATAAGTTCACTCAGTGCTCCCACTATGTTTTGCTTTAATTCTGCATTTGTACGTACTTTATGATTCTCTATATCTGTTTTTATATCATCTATTTCTTTTTTTGATGCAGATTTAATCGAGTAGATTGTTCCAAAGGTGAATATAGCAAATAATCCTAATAGGATTGTTATCAATGAGTTATAATAATCTGTAATATGTGATGTATATTCACTAGGATTCAATAATACCCCTTTTGATTCCAAATCTCTTAAAACTTCAATATGTGCACATTTAATACTATCTATTACCAAAGAATCATTATAAGTTAATGCTTTTTCTGGATTTAATAAATATATTGGAGCATAATTTATTGGTGTTACAAATGAAGTTATGACAACGATTACTAATATAACAACCGCTGCTCCAACTATACCTGATATGATGTATTTCTTCATATTTAATCTTTTTGCAAAGATACTCAAACAAATTCAATATCAGATATTATAACTATTAATCTTTTATGCCAGCACCTTAGTTTTAATTGAAATGTAATAATAAGATTTTGTAGACTAGTATTATTTTTGTACTTTAGGGCCGTAGATAGCGTTCTTTTGATATAATGAGCAAAACATGACAGAATATAGAGCTTTTCTCGTTTCTAAATCGTTACCTATCTAAAAGTTTGTTTTTGTAAAATTCTTGTTTCCAGTGAATAAGAAAATATGCAATGTCTTCCACGATGGAAGGTGATGTTTTTGGTGATTCCCGCCGAGCGGATCCACTCCTTCATGTAGGTCTGGGTCCAGCAGCGCTGCAACCCCTTGAAGACCAGTCCCCGGTTGTCGGGGCTGTAGCCGATCAGGTTCAGCGCCTCCTCGCTGATGGGGATGATGTCCTCGGCGCGGTTCTTCTGCGTGACGATGTGCACGCACTTGCCGCCGGCCGAATAGTCCACGATGTCCTCCCAGCAGAGGGCGAGGACGTCGCTGATGCGCAGGCTGGTCATGCAGGAGAAGAGCGATGCCGTTTTCATCACGGGCTTCTTGCAGGGTGTCTCGGCCAGCTTGTAGAGCTCCTCGACCGAAAGGTACTCCTTGACCACATCCTCGGTCTCGATCTTTTCAAGGAAGTCGTTGACGTTGGTGCGGATCATTCCGTTGCGGTAGAGGATCTTCAGAAATCCGCGGAACGTGGACCAATAGCCCGAAGCGGAGTTGCGCGAGATGCGTCCCTTGCGCTTGAGCTTGTTGGCCGTCAGCAGATATTCGCGGAACTTGTTGCAGAGGTCGATGTCGATCTCCTCGAAGGTACACTTGCCGTGGACGAAGTTGCGGAAGTGGAGGTAGACGAACTCCCATTTGGGGTCATGTTTACGGAGCTGACTGCGGAAATACTCCAGGAAGTCGGCCTTGAGCTTGTACTTGTCGAAGAAGTCGTAGCGTTCGTTGACCACCGATTCGAAGCGGCGGCAGCGGATCGCCTCGGCCTTCTCGGTCATCACCTCGTTGAAGTTCTGCTCCCGCTTGTTCTTCGGGTCGGCATAGAGGTAGATGCCCAGCGTTTCGTGGCGGATTACCTTCATGGTCTCCTTGTCCCGGTAGCCGGGATAATAATCCAGGTAGAAGGACAACATCCGTCCCTTGAGCGGACGGGTTCTCAGTGTTACGGTTTTACATTCGTGCATCACATTATAATTTTATGGTTGTTATTGATTCGACGGCAAATGTTGGGAATGAAAACATGCAGACCAGCGTCAGCGGCAAATCATTTTGCATCATTTTTCACGGACTGGAATCGGGGCTACTTTTTGACCCCCATCACGCGGTCGAACTCCACTTTCAGGAAGCGGACGAAGCGTCCGTTCTTCTCTCGGGGAATCTGGTGGAACTGCAAAATACCGTACACCGAGTCACGAGAGAGTTTGAATTTTTCCATTGCCTCTTTGACCGTGTAATATTCCGCCTTGCTCTCCTGTTCAGCAGTCTTGGAAAGATCGAAGTGGAGTTTGGAGTAGAATATCTGCCCGTGTTCTTTTTTCGATGGGATATTGTTGCGGTAGACATGCGAACGGATGGCGACACGTGTCATGCCGTATTTCTCTTGAATATCTTCGGGAGTGTACCATTCCGTCAGGTCGGAGTCCACCTCATATTTGGCAAAGGCGGCATCAATATGTTTCTTGCTGTAATAGTTGAACTGGCGGATTCTCACTTTCGGGACCTTGTGCAGTCGTGTATAAGTCCATACCCATTTGGCATTGACCTTATATTTCTGTGCAATCTCCTCGGCGGTGTAATATTCGGTGATGTCAAAGTCCTCTTGGGGCATGATGCGTTCGTAAGGCTTGGTCTTCATCATCAGCTCGATGTCCGCACGGCGGATGAGCGACTTCTTCCCGCTTAGACGGGAGGCCCGCAGTTTAGATTCCTTGACCAGTTTATAGATGTATTGCCGAGTAACACCCATCAGCTTTGCGGCTTGGGCAAAAGAGAAGAAATCCTGCCCCTCGGCTGCTTGTCGAGGTTGCAATAATTCCTGTGATCGCTTCAACTGTCGCTTACGTTCCCTGATGCGTTCCTTGTAGCCAAGATTGGAACACTGGTGGCTACAATAACAGGTTGTTGTCTTTTGAGCTATAAATGGCTTTCCGCACCATTGACAAATCTTTCTTATTTCCATATTTTCCTCCTTTACATTGGGGATAATTTCTCCTTATTTCTCCCGAATTTTGTCAACACATGTAAACCATTGTCAACACACGTCAACTAATGCGTCACTGTGATATTTGGGCAAACCGTGAATTTCTGTCACGGTAGAAATATGTATGAAAAATATGGATAAAAACCGTTACTTCCAAATACGGTCTGGAAAGTATATAAAAACAAAAGTCGATGATATACAGCGACTTTATTCTAAATGATTATGGTTGGTTATGGCTGG
>HF999746.1:172731-183538 GCA_000434215.1 Bacteroides sp. CAG:144 | reverse complement strand
TGGTTATGGCTGGTTACAAGCCATCACTTGCCGATGCAGAAATTCTTGAAAATATTGGAGAGGATTTCGTCGGTAGTGATTTCTCCGGTGATTTCTCCGAGGTGATGCATGGTTTCGCGTATGTCTTGAGAGAGTAAATCTCCGGGATAGTTTTCGGCAAGTCCTCTGCGTGCACGCCGTATAGATTCTTGTGCACGAACAAGGGCTTCATAATGACGTATATTCGTTACAATCGTATCGTTTTGTGCTTCTCCCGTATGTGCCAATGATGATAACGTCCTTTCCAAACCTGCTATATCTTCATCGTTTTTTGCGGATAACCGAAGTATATGTTTTTGCGGAATAGAAAAGGTTTCAAGTAAATTTCGCTTGTTCTCAATCTGCTCGGAGACGAGCAAATCAGTTTTATTGATAATGGCAAAAAGATGTTTTCCTTCACAACGAGGGACTATGAGATCGGCCAATTCGCGTAATTGCTCGTCAGACTGTGTTCCGTCAATCATCCACAATACAATATCAGCCTGCTCCAACTTACTGAACGTCCGTTCTATTCCCATGCTTTCGACAGTATCTTGTGTTTCCCGTATTCCAGCCGTATCGATAAACCTGAACGCAACACCTTGCAGATCGATAATATCTTCGACCGTATCCCGGGTCGTCCCGTGAATATCCGACACAAGGGCTCGTTCTTCCCGAAGGAGACGATTGAGGAGTGTCGATTTTCCAGCATTTGTCTCTCCGATGATAATCGTCGGTATTCCGTTTTTTATGGCATTTCCCCTGCTGAACGAATCGGCAAGACGGTTTATGACCTGCTCGATATGGTCGGCTAATGCAACAAGTTGAGTACGGTCAGCAAATTCGACATCTTCTTCGCTAAAATCCAATTCGAGTTCGATCAACGAAACAAACTTCAACAACCGAGCTCGCAAATCGGCCAATTCCCGACTGAACCCTCCCCGCATCTGATTCATAGCAACGCGATGCGATGCGGCGGAAGTCGAAGCTATAAGGTCGGCTACTGCTTCGGCCTGAGAAAGATCGAGGCGACCGTTGGCAAAAGCCCGTCGGGTAAATTCTCCGGGAGCAGCTCCGCGACATCCGCTATCGATAAGACGCTCGATAATGCGCCGAGCGATATAGGCCGAACCATGACACGATATTTCTACCGTATCTTCGCCCGTATAAGAATGCGGTGCCCTAAAAAGCGAAACCACAACCTCATCGAGCACCTCTCCTGCCCCGTCATAAATCTCCCCGTATGCGAGGGTATGCGAGGAACGGTGAGATAGGTCTCCACCTTTTCCTTTCGGGCGGAAAATCATATCTGTAACAGGTATAGCTTTTTTCCCGCTCACACGGATAACTGCTATTCCCCCTACTCCGGGCGGAGTAGAGACTGCACAGATAGTATCCTCGTCAAGGATTGAAACACAATGGTCAGAAATTCCAGTATTCGGTATCATATCGAGATTCTACAAAGTTTTCAATATCATCGGGAAGAACCGGGAAAAAATCGATTCCGGTAAGGATTTCCACGCTATCGATGGAAACGACATAATCTGCAAGAGGCAAACGCCGACGTTCAAACGTATTTTCAAAAACAAACCCGATACCCTGAGGCGGGTCGACGTAAGGCGATACTACCACTTTATAAAATGCTCTCGGCACTTTCACCTTATTGGGGCCTATTGTCGTATCATCAACAGAAACAAGCGGACCGCAAACGATAACAACAGCGCTATCTCTCCGAGCCCAATCGCGTATTTTCCCTTCGAGTCGATTCCAATCGCCCTGATTCAAAGACGGTGTCTGTGGACATATATTGGTAAGGTAAAACGACTCAGACATAGCCGTGGCACTCCACCTCATATCGGCGGCTGGTGCCATGTGCCCCCGGTCGAAACCACTACGCCGATAATCGGACAAACTGGCCTGTACTCCCCCTTTGAGTCCTTCGTCGGGACGGAAATCGTCCCGACGGGGAACACGGGCATTCAACTCACTCCTCAACAACTCATACGCCACCCAATTCGGCAAACGCCAGTCGTTATTGTAAGAGAGGGCATATCCGGCATAACAACGGACTTCATCGGCTCTATCATCGGTAAAAGGTGCAGGTATTTCCAGATTTTCATAATGTGCAGCGACATGGAAACGAGGCTTTTCTGTCCTGCTGCTTCCCGGGAATACCAACTCTATTTTTTCATCGAGCCACTCCTTGACCGAAAACGGCGTATCGAGATGTTTCTCTATCTGAGGCGCACGGTTATAAGCAACCCATAATATCAACACAAAAAAGAAGATTCCCCATAAAAGGGAAATCCATCGCCGGAAGGCGGGACGATTTCGTTTTTTGCGATTTACAGACATTCCGTTTTTTAACCATTCACGGGTACAAATGTACATATTTTTCTCCATTTTCGACGAATAGCCCCAAATAGGAGACTACCCTGTAAAAAAAACGGGCAAGCTCTTTTTTCTACACCCTCCTTTCACTATCTTTGTTTGTCATTTCGGTAAATCGTACTTTTCTCCTATTCCGGGAGAAAAGACCACCGGAATGCCAGCTTCATTATCAACCGAATTAATACCTTTACAAAAAACGCATTACAATGGAAAATCTCGTCAATCGTTTCCTCCACTATGTAAGTTTCGACACACAGTCGGACGAGCTGACCCATATGACACCCAGTACTCCGGGGCAAATGTTTTTCGCCCGGGAATTGGAGAAAGAGTTGCATCATATAGGACTCACCGAAATCTCACTCGATGAGAATGGATACTTGATGGCAACACTGCTGGCCAACTGCGACAAGAATTTACCTACCATAGGTTTCATCGCGCATCTCGATACCAGTCCCGACTGTTCGGGTCATAAAGTATCTCCCCGCATCGTCAAAAATTACGACGGGAAAGATATTGTGCTTTGCGCCGAAAACAATGTCGTATTAGATCCGGAAGAATTTCCCGAACTACTTCATTATACCGGACAAGACATCATCGTTACCGATGGAAAAACGCTGTTAGGGGCAGACGACAAAGCTGGTGTTGCCGAAATCATTTCGGCTATGGAATACCTCATCTCCCACCCCGAAATAAAACACGGGAAAATACGCATTGCCTTCACTCCCGACGAAGAAATAGGTCAAGGCGCCGACAAATTCGATGTAAAACGGTTCAACGCCGACTGGGCCTATACGATGGACGGCGGTGAAATAGGCGAACTCGAATATGAAAACTTCAATGCCGCTGTAGCCCGCATCACATTCAAGGGTCGCAACGTACACCCGGGATATGCCAAGCACAAAATGATCAATTCCTTGCGTGTGGCCATTCAATATGCCATCATGCTACCTCGCTGGGAAACACCCGAGCATACCGAAGGCTATGAAGGTTTTTACCACTTGATTTCGTGCGAAGGCAGCGTCGAGGAAACAACCCTCAGCTACATTATACGCGACCACGACCGCGATCGCTTCGAACGACGTAAAAAAGAATTCGAACACCTCGTACATAAAATCAACAAAGAATTCCCCGACTGCGCCAGTCTCGACATCAAAGACCAATACTACAACATGCGCGAAAAAATAGAGCCGGTCATGTATATCGTCGACCTTGCCGAAGAAGCCATGAAAAATGTCGGCGTAACTCCAGTGGTAGTTCCCGTCAGAGGTGGGACCGACGGCGCACGCCTCTCTTTCGAAGGATTGCCTTGTCCCAACATTTTCGCCGGAGGACATAATTTCCACGGACGTTACGAATTCGTACCCATACCATCAATGATAAAAGCCCGCGACGTAATCGTAGAAATCGCCCGCCTCGTAGCAGAGAAATAAGAAATTCTTCCCGGGAGGCCGGCACCGGTCTCCCGTTTTTACCTCCAAAAGCATTCGTCGGTTTTTATGAGAAAAAGCCTCATCGTACTTTTAGGACCTACCGGTGTAGGGAAAACGGAGCTCAGCCTGCGGCTGGCCGAGCACCTCTCCTGCCCTATCCTTTCAGCGGACAGCCGGCAACTTTACCGCGATATGGTCGTGGGGACAGCTGCTCCTACTCCGGAACAACTAGCACGGGTACAGCATTATTTTGTAGGCTCTCTGGCTCTGACCGATTATTACAGCGCCGCCTGCTACGAAGAGGAAGCCATAGCCCTTACAGAGAGGCTCTTTGCTTCACACGACACCTTATTGCTTACCGGCGGATCGATGATGTATATCGACGCCGTATGTAACGGTATCGATGAGATACCCACCATCAGTGATGAAATACGGCACGAAGTCATCGCCCAATACGAACAGAAAGGTCTTGATTCTTTACTCGAAGAATTACACCGGCTCGACCCCGTTTTTTATGAGCAGGTAGACCGGCAGAATCCAAAACGGATCATACATGCCGTCGAGATATGCCGCATGGCCGGTCAGCCGTACTCAGCACTGCGCACCAATGCGCGGAAGGAGCGCTCTTTCGACGTCGTGAAAGTAGGGCTTACCCGTCCGCGCGAAGAACTTTACGAACGTATAAACCGACGAGTCGATGAGATGATAGCCAACGGACTCGAAGCCGAAGCCCGAAAGCTCTATCTGTATCGGGCTCTCAACTCGCTCAATACGGTCGGGTACAAAGAGATGTTCGCCTACTTCGACGGAATATATGACCTGCCGACAGCCATCGAGAAAATAAAGCGCAACACGCGCGTCTATTCCCGCAAACAGATGACATGGTTTCGTCGCGATCCCTCCATCACATGGTTCACACCCGATGACGGAGCTAAAATCATGGCTTATATCGATAAAAGACTTTCCAAATAAAAAGGGAGGGCGACTTAAAATTAAGTCGCCCTCCCTTTTTATTTCTTCTGTTATTCTATCTCAAACGATCGGCCGAACGGACAAGTCGCTCGTCGGCACGAATGCGGCGATAAGCGATATAGTTGAGCACCAAAGCCACCACCGGCATAGATAATGCCGCCTGCAATTGTAGGCTCTCACCGTTGAGCGCAATATAAAGGTCATAAATATAAATACCCAAAACGACATAAAATGCAATAAGCAACAAAGCTGTAAAATTGCATACACGCATCTGCAACGGTCGGTTACGATACAGGAAAATACTTATCAAGGCCAACAAGGCAGACAATCCCAACACGATGGTCAGCGGCCACATTGTAAATAATAATTTCGAATCGGCCCCCGGCGTATAAGCCCCCATCGCCGAAAGAACCATCGGATCTTCGGGTGTAACTATCGTCGCCATAGGCATGAACATGCTCGTAATCACAAGAGCTGCGGCAAGAAGTAGATATACAGACTGCAAACGTTGTATCATAAGTTTATCGTTTTTTAGATTTAACGCCGAAGCGAGACTAAATGTTCGTGCTACTCAACAAACAATATTGAGTTTCTGCAACACGTCCCGTATTTTTTCGTATGTAGTAATGCGCGTAGGAACCAACGGCAGACGCAATTGATTCTGAATATATCCCATAGCATGGAGCAGACATTTCACTCCGGCCGGATTTCCGTCGACAAAAAGCAGGCTGAAAAGCTCGGTAAAACGGTGATGTATCGTCAACGCCGAAGCATAATCGCCGTTGAGCGCAAGACGCACCATACGACTGAATTCACGGGGAAAAGCATTCCCGATAACCGAAATGACACCCACCGCACCCAGTGTAATCAACGGAAACGTTATGCCGTCATCACCCGAAATAACCATGAAATCAGAGGGTTTGTTCTTGATGATGTCGTCCATCTGGGTAATATTTCCCGAAGCCTCCTTTATCGCCACGATATTATCGAAATCGCGAGCCAGACGCAAGGTCGTCTCGGCCGTCATATTCACACCGGTACGGCCGGGTACATTATAGAGGATAACCGGCAATTTAGTTGCCGAGGCTATTGCCTTATAATGTTGATAGATACCTTCCTGAGAGGGTTTATTGTAATAGGGAACGACCGAAAGTATAGCATCTATCCCATCGAAGTTTTGTGTTTTCAGATTCTCGACGATAGCATTCGTATTGTTACCGCCCAATCCCAAAACAATAGGGACGCGACCGTTTACTTTCTCAATGATAAATGCCCGTACCCGAGCTTTCTCGTCCTCGGTAAGCGTAGGTGTCTCGGCCGTAGTCCCCAATGCAACAAGATAATCTATGCCGTTTTGTATTTGATATTCGATAAGACGCGCCAACGCCGGGAAATCGATCGTTCCATCTTCATTGAACGGCGTGATGAGGGCAACGCCCATACCTTTTAAGTTGATTTGTGCCATATATAGTATCGTACCTATTTTTTCGGCGGTAAAATTACGAATTATTATTTTTCACTGCAATATTCTTCCAATAAAACAGTAAATTTCGGAGCAAGCCCTCAGCAGTAGCCTGTTCCGATTCCAGTTGTACCATAATGTCTGCCGGAGCAAGAGAATCTTTTTTCAAACCGAGACGCATAGGCGCGTTACTGGAAGCGACCAAATATGCGACCGGAAGATAATCGCTCAACGTCAAATCGACCAACACATCAGGCTTCAACGATTCAAATCGGCGACAGATTTCGGAACGAGGGCGGGTATTCCCCTGACAAAGATCTTCGAGAGATACCTCGACCGTATCGATACCCGGGAAAGATAGTCCGGTTTTCTGTAAAGCAAATGTAAAGTGATATAATACGATTTTCTTACCCTCACTCCCGATTACCCGCAATGCCTCCCCGACCTGTTGCGCACCTTGCATATCGGCCAAAACGACAATCGTCGAAGCCTCTCGGTAAGGGACAAACCGCTTCGCCCTTATTTTACGGCTTTTAGCGAACCTATGCCGTATCGATTTTTCGGTAAGATATTTCCACATAACAAAATCTGCTACTCCTCGGAAGCAATAAGTTGTAAAAACTCATCTTCCGAGATAATTTTTATTCCCAATTTCGTCGCTTTCTCCAACTTGGCCGGCCCCATATTTTCACCGGCCAGCAAATAGGTCGTCTTAGCCGATACCGAAGCTGTATTTTTCCCGCCGTGCTGTTCGATAAGCGTTTTATACTCATCTCGCGAATGTAGGGTAAACGTACCACTGATAACGACAGTTGCCCCTTGCAGACGGTCGGTACGGTCGGCCAGCCTTTCGGCCGAGAGCTCCATCTGCACACCGGCCTCTTTCAACCGCGCGATAAGCCGTGATGTAGAAGGATGAGCAAAATAAGCCCGGACACTACCGGCAATACGGGCTCCGATTTCATCGACCTGCATCAGTTCTTCTTCCGTAGCCGCTGCAAGACGATCGATACTGCCGAAGGCATTGGCCAATTTCTTGGCAACCGTCTCTCCGACAAATCGAATGCCAAGAGCAAAAAGTACCCGTTCGAAAGGAACGTTTCGAGAAAAAGCAATCGCTTCGACAATATTACGGGCAGACTTATCACCCAAACGTTCGAGCGACGCGATATCGCCCTCTTGCAACTCGTAAAGGTCGGCAACATCTCGCACCATTCCCAGACGGAAAAAGAGGTCTACCGTCTCAGTACCCAAACCATCGATATTCATAGCACGCCGACTGATAAAATGCTCGATACGACCCTTGATTTGCGGGGGACACGATTCATCGTTGGGGCAATACCATGCCGCTTCACCTTCGTAACGAATCAATGGTGTACCGCATTCGGGACAATGCGTGATAAAATGCACCTTCTCCCCTACCAATATACGGGCATCGGTATTGACCCCGGTAATCTTGGGTATGATCTCTCCCCCTTTCTCCACATAGACCCTATCTCCGATATGCAAGTCGAGCGATTGTATGATATCGTCGTTATGCAACGACGCCCGTTTTACGACCGTACCCGATAATTGCACAGGTTCGAGATTGGCGACCGGCGTAACCGCTCCCGTGCGCCCCACCTGATACGATACGGAATCGAGGCGTGTCTCCGCCCGCTCGGCCTGAAATTTATAAGCAATCGCCCATCGCGGAGATTTGGCCGTATACCCGAGAAATTTTTGCTGACGCAATGATGCGACTTTGAAGACGATACCGTCCGTAGCTACCGGTAATTTTTTCCGGTTTTCGTCCCAATAATCGATGAAGGCAAACATATCTTCGAGCGAACGACATCGCGTCATGGCTTCGGAAACTTTAAATCCCCACGTCCGTGCTGCGTGCAAATTTTCGAAATGATCGTCGGACGGTAAATTCTCGCCCAAAAGATAATAGAGATACGCATCGAGTTGTCGGGAAGCCACAATCGCCGAATTTTGCAGTTTCAACGTACCCGAAGCCGCATTGCGAGGATTGGCAAACAGCGGTTCTTCCTCGCGTTCGCGTTCGGCATTCAGTCTCTCAAAAACCGTCCACGGCATAAGTATTTCCCCCCGTATCTCGAAACGGTCGGGATAACCGTCGCCACGCAACACAAGAGGGACAGACCGTATGGTTTTCACATTTTCCGTTACATCATCTCCCTGCACCCCGTCGCCCCGGGTAACCGCCTGCGACAAACGTCCGTGTTCATAGGTAAGTGATATAGAAGTTCCGTCATATTTCAACTCCCCAATGACGGTAAAAGGCTCTTGCAACGACGTACTCACCCGCTCGTAAAAAGCGGCGACCTCTTCGCGAGTGTAGGTATTTCCCAAAGAAAGCATGGGGTAACGATGCTTCACCTGCGTGAAAGAACGGTTATGATCGTTCCCGACCCGACAGGTAGGAGAATTCGGATCGGCATACTCGGGGTACTGCTCTTCAAGCCGTTGCAATTCGGCCATCAACCGGTCGAATTCTCGGTCGTCTATTTTCGGTGCATTGAGAACATAATAATTGTAATTATGCTCGTCCAACTCTCTCCGTAATTGCCGTATGCGGGCTTCTGTCTCGTTCATGGTCGCATTTTTACATTGCAAAGATACCACAAAAAATAAGATACGGAAGAACGAAACATCAGAATATCTTCACAACGACCTCGGACCTATTTCTCAAAAAACCTACTGAATCGACCGATATAAAAAACCGGACGTCCATATATACCGGCCCAAAAACAGAATCCTCATCGGTGAGAAAGGCAGAATAAAATTTCATTCGGGAATAAGGACACCCTCCCGTCCCTGTCCAAAAAGTCTTATACCCGTTTATTGTCGTCGAACTTAGAAACTGAATTTCGCAGACAAATTTATCCGGTTTGCCTGATCTCCGTTTTTATCGAAATCCTTCCGCCAACCATGCAGATATTCCATTCCCAACTGTAAATCGGGAATAACATTCCAGAAAAGATTGGTAACGAGATATTGTCCGAGTTTGTATTGTCCGGGATTTACTATCCGATAATAATTTCCGGCATGAAGCATCGACTGGCTATATGTAGCTGACATGAAAATCTTTGGCGTGAAATTATATTGTACCCCGGCGTACCAACCCGACATAGGAAGGAGTTGCATTTTACCTACGTTATCGACATCGGGGACTATATCCACACTCAGATTGCTTATATCGTTTATCAAGCTCCCTATGCCTTTCCCGTAAGCATATTGGAGATATATTTGAAAGGGCTTTCCAATCGCAACAACAGAGGTAGCCTGCACACCCCATCCCGTCTGGCTATTGCTTTTATCATTAGCCAAGTCGGTATACGCTATATTCCTGTAAATTCCACTCAACCGGATATGACTCCTCCCCTTATTCCAACCGTACTGTACATAAGCGGGAACACTCGGGACGAGTTGATGGTCTACCGACGTATAACGATCGGTCGCCCCCTCGATACCGGGCATTTCCAATGCAATACCTACAGAAAAACCCTTTCCCAAAGTCCGTTCATAGCGTACAAGAGTGGTCCGATAGGATGTCATACCGCAAGGGCCTGCAAAATCGATGGTCGGAGGACCGGCCGCCAAATCCATAAAAGTTCCCGTATCATACCCAAACGTAATACCAAGAAACTGCACATAAGCATTTTGCAACTCAAATGTATTTCCATCGCCCCTCCAATTTCCGGCGGTATAGACAATAATATTCCCCCATTTACCGACCCGGCCCACCAATTTCAGAAAGAGCGTCGAGGTCGTTATATCCATCTGAAACTGGCTACGAGGTTTCCCCCCGGATATAAATGCTGGAAAAAAATCTATATCGTCCGAAATGCCGCCAAAGTCATATTCGACCACAGCCTGCACATATCCGCCTACACCCAAAGCCCACTTTCGCTTCCTGTCGGCCAACAAAAAACGAGGAATACCCGGATCATGAAAGTGCTGACGCTGAGTCTCTTTAAAGACGTTGACGATTTCGTCCTGACCGTTTTTATCCCGTGAAATAAGAATAACCGGCCCCGGTCCTTTTTCCCCGATCGAATCTTGTGCCTTGGAAGGCACGCCATACAATGCGATACAAAACAGCAAAAGAGAGGTTCTAAATATTAACTTCATATCTTTATCGGTAAAACATTTTTCTATCAACAAAACGCAATAAAAAAAGGTTTACGCATCTGAAACAGAACACGAAATACATCAAGAACAGAAAAATTGCAAAACATCGATACGGATTGTTTCCCTATTGACGAAAAACGGTTCAATTCAGACCCGATAATCTTCCAGATTTCACTTTTTTATAATATCTTTGCAAGAAGAAAATCAGAACGTCGAAATCATGCGCATCGATATTCTCACCGTCCTGCCCGAACTGTTGGAAGGACCTCTGAACCACTCGATTTTGAAGCGAGCCCAAAACAAGGGTCTTGTCGAAATTGTTGTCCATAATTTACGTGATTTTTCGACCGATAAACATCGCCGTGTCGACGACTATCCTTTTGGCGGCTCGGCA
>HF999746.1:169528-172688 GCA_000434215.1 Bacteroides sp. CAG:144 | reverse complement strand
GATCGAGCCGATAGACCGTGCCATTTCCCAATTGAAAAGTGAACGGGACTACGACGATGTCATCTATACATCGCCCGACGGGGAAGTCTTCAATCAACCGATAGCCAACACCCTGTCTATGGCCGGGAATCTTATTATCCTATGCGGACATTACAAGGGGATAGACTATCGTATCCGCGAGCATCTCATCACACGGGAAATCTCCATCGGCGATTACGTCCTTACCGGCGGCGAATTGCCCGCTGCAATCATGTGCGACGCTATTGTGCGGCTTATTCCCGGTGCTATCGGTGATGAGCAGTCGGCTCTCTCCGACTCTTTCCAAGACAACTTACTGGCCCCGCCCGTGTATACACGTCCGGCCGAATATAAAGGTTGGAGGGTTCCCGATGTATTGTTATCGGGACACCAACGTAAAATAGACGAGTGGAACCATGAACAATCTGTCGAACGAACACGACGATTGCGACCCGATCTCTTCGCCGAAGAATAAACAAATAGAGGGGGGATATTCAAAAAATCTTTCGAAATAAAAAACAGGCTTGAAACCAAGCACTCTCTATTTTGTTATAAATAACTAAACGTCTATTTCACAATACAACACCACATCCCCATGAACTTAAATCCCGAAAACTTCGTACTTGTCGGAGCCATACTCCTATTTTGCAGTGTATTGGCCGGAAAAACAGGTTATAAATTTGGTCTCCCCGCATTGCTTTTATTTTTAGGCGTAGGAATGTTTTTCGGGTGCGACGGACCGATACCCTTTCTGCAAATACAATTCGACAGTCCGAAAGTTACCCAATTCATCGGTGTCATAGCTTTGAGCATCATCTTGTTTTCGGGGGGTATGGACACCAAATACCAAGACATAAAACCCATTATAGGACCGGGCGTAACATTGGCTACACTCGGTGTACTGCTGACGACTTTCATCACCGGACTGTTTATCTACTTTATTTGCGGTCTTATTCCCAGTATAAACCTCGATATATGGGAATCGATGTTGTTGGCAGCCGTCATGTCTTCGACCGATTCGGCCTCGGTATTCTCGATTCTCCGATCAAAAGGATTAAGTCTGAAAGAACGGTTACGCCCCACCCTCGAACTCGAAAGCGGTAGTAATGACCCGATGGCTTATATGCTTACCATTATTTTGATACAAATCATTCAGATGGGAGAATTTTCTTTTTGGAACTTCATCAGCACATTACTCATACAATTGGGCATCGGAGCATTACTGGGTTACCTTTTCGGCCGGCTGGCTGTCATCGCCATAAACCGTCTCAATGTACAGAACCAGTCGCTTTATCCTATCTTGTTGTTGGCTTTTGTATTCTTCATTTTCTCATTCACGGATATGTTGAAAGGGAACGGCTACTTGGCCGTATATCTGGCGGGTCTGGTCATAGGAAATTCCAAAGTGGTACACAAAAGGAGTATGGAAACGTTTTTCGACGGACTTACGTGGCTTTTTCAAATCGTCATGTTCCTTACGCTCGGCTTACTGGTTACTCCCAGTCAATTACCCCCCATCATCGGCATCGGGCTTGCTATCGGTGTTTTCATGATTGTTCTGGCTCGTCCCATCACCATATTCCTATGCCTACTACCGTTTAAAAATTTTACGACACGAGCCCGACTCTACATTTCATGGGTCGGTCTGCGCGGAGCCGTACCTATTATTTTCGCGACATATCCCATGATAGCCGGCATCGAAAATTCCGGTCTCATTTTCAACATCGTGTTTTTCATCACTCTCATCTCCTTGCTCATACAAGGTACGACCGTCGGGACAATGGCCAAATGGTTGGGACTCATCGCTCCCAAACAGGACAAAAAAGACTTCGACGTACAACTGCCCGAAGAAATAAAATCTTCGATGTCGGAAATCGAAATCAACGACCAAGTTCTCTCCGGCGGTAATAGGCTGATGGATATGACCTTACCAGACAATACTCTGGCCGTCATGGTAAAACGAGGGAATAACTTTTTCGTTCCGAAAGGAAATACGGTATTGAAACTCGGCGACAAACTTCTCGTCATCAGTGATAACGAGGAAGAGTTGAAAAAAGCGTATGCAGCCTTAGGCATCAAAGACTACTCTATCGAAAAGAACTGATTTTTTTAATACCGTTTTTAACAAGAAAAGCTATCCGGTCGGATAGCTTTTCTCTTTCTCGATCCTCCCCAAACGGATTTTTCACTTGGAAAGGAGTATGAAATATGTATGCCGAGATTCACCGGCATAAGCGACATTCAATCCCATACGGCGAAAACGACTCGCCTGTACCGACACCGGAAATAAATCATGCCGTATAGAGGAACGGAGACGGCTGCGATGCATAGCATTGAGCCACTTCCTTCCCTCGGTATGTGCAATAAGCAGATAACCGCCCGGGAGCAAATAGTCGGAAATCAAACGAGCGACCGTTTCATCGCGCCGAGACAAGTGCGGAAACACCGAGTAAAGAATAATAGCATGATAGCGACGGGGTAGCATATCTTTGGAAACATCGGCCGAAATAAAATGTATATGGGCATCATCTCCGTATTTGTCCTGCGCCACGGCTAGCATACCCGAAGATATATCCACGGCATCGATTTCTCCCTGTGGAGCAATTTCCCTTATATAAGGCAACAGTACACCCGTTCCCGTCCCCACATCGAGAACGGAATCGCCAGATTGTAACGGCAGCCACGCCAAAAGACAGCGTAAAAGATCGGGATCACGTATCATGCGGGAATCCCAAGAACGGCTCTGAGCATCGAAAAAAACACGTAAATCTTCTGTTGGAATTACTACACTCATAACTAACCGGCCATTTCGTTTTCTTGTCCTGCCTCTGGTATCTGTTCTTCCCAAAAACGACGCCACACCAACAAGCCTTCTCCCGACTGAGACGAGATTTCAAATATGCGCAAAGAAGGATTAACTTGCAACAGATTGGCTCTCAGACGTTCGACATCGCATTTCAAGTAAGGCAAAAGGTCTATTTTGTGAATAACGCACACCTGCGCACTCTCAAAAATATAGGGATATTTCAACGGTTTATCGTCGCCTTCGGTTATACTGATGACAACCACCCGTAACGATTCGCCCAAATCAAACATCGCCGGACATACCAAATTACCGACATTCTCGATAAACAACAAAGAA
>HF999746.1:166156-169499 GCA_000434215.1 Bacteroides sp. CAG:144 | reverse complement strand
GAACGCTCTTCCAAATCGAGCGACAACAACGCATGATGCACCATATCGGCATCGAGATGGCAACCTTGTGCCGTATTGATTTGCAGACAAGGTACGCCCGTCGCCTCGATACGACGGGTATCATTATCGGTATGTTGGTCGCCTTCGATCACAGCGACGGGTATATCCCTCGAAAGTGAAAGCAGGGTCTGTTCCAGCAATGACGTCTTCCCCGCTCCGGGAGAGCTTACCATGTTAACTGCACAAATACCTCTTCGGGCAAAATAGCTGCGATTTTCTTCTGCCCGGCTATTGTTGAGAGACAGGATATTCTGCTCGACGGTAAGCCGGTGCTCATGTTCATGAGGTATTCCCTGTTCATGCATACGGCGATGACGGGATTCTTCGTTATCGGACGTACAGCCACAATGTTCACACATATTATATTTTATTTCAAATTATTCAACAAGAATGGATTTCAAACGCAATTCCCGTCCATGCAACAATTCCGTTTCAATAGAATGGCAATGGGGACAAACCCCGAACTGCCGGGAAGGGGCAAATTCCTGCCCGCAAATTTTACAGCGTGATAAAGGTTCTACCTCCACGATATTTACTTGTGCTTTCTCAAAGGGGGAATAACGTTGCGCCGCTTTCATGGAAAAAGCAAGAGCCGAAATATCGACTCCGGCAAGGCGACCTACTTCAAGTTCTATTTCTTTCACTTCTCGTGCTTTCTGCTTGATCGCTTCCAAAGCGACTAAATCGAGAATACTAAGAGCAATAGAAAGTTCATGCATAGATTTAGGAATTTTATGTCAAACGGCCTCGGGCCGAGGCAATCACGGCTTGTCCCACGGCTATTGCACCGTCATGCACGGGCATTTGCTCGGGAAGATAGGCTGTAATGCCCTGCATCGAGAACCTTTTTAATAACAATTCCGAAAGTATTTTGTTCTGAAAAACACCACCGGATAAAACTACGACCGACAGATTTTCTTTCGACAATAAGCCAGCAGCTACCATAAACACTATCTCTGCCAATGTCGCATGAAATGCATAAGCAATATCAGCCACTTTGCAACCAGCCTGTAAATCTCTCAATAACGATATAAAAAGCGGAGTTAAATTCAATGGACTGTTCTCATCGACAGGATAGTTTTTATCCTTTATTTCCGCTCCTAAGGCAACCTGTTCGAGCAAAACAGCGGCCTCGGATTCATAACTGTTTTTATCACATATCCCGAGAAGCGACGACACCGCGTCGAACAACCGACCGACAGCCGACGTCTGCGGAGAAAGCTCCGGAGAAAGAATCATACGCTCCACCAATCGAACACGTTCATCGCCCACACGTTTGCAAAAACCGGACGGATACAGTCCGTCTGAGAAAGCACGTACAACCGCCACCGCCATACGCCACGGTTCACGAGCCGCCGCATCGCCCCCGGGCATAGACAGATAAGGGAAATGCAACAACCGCCGATAACTGCAACGGTCGACCCAAAGAAATTCCCCACCCCATATACGACCGTCATCACCAGCCCCCGTACCATCGAGACAAATTGCCAAAACGGGACGGGAAAGACGATATTCGGCCATGACAGCAACAGCATGGGCATGATGATGTTGCACCCGCACCAACGGTAAACCGTGTTCGGTCGCATACGATTCGGCAAAACGTGTCGAAAAATAATCAGGGTGTTTATCGCACACAACCAACCGGGGTTCAAAACGAAACAGACGTGTATAACGGGTAAGCGTATCACCATAAAGATCGGCAACAGCACAATCGCGCAATGTACCGATATACGGAGAAAGAATTATTTCCGAGCCTTTCCCTATGGCAAAATGGTTCGTCCGTTCGGCTCCGGCTGCAAAAACACCTTCTACCGGCATATCCGCAGGTAAAGGGTCGGGAACATACCCCCTAGCCCGACGCAATAACCGGGGAGCTTCGGCAATAACCCGAACAACAGAGTCATCTACCCGATTGTAAATATTCCGATTATAAGCCACCAAAATATCTGTTCCTTCCAGAAGTTGCACGACAGCCTCATCGTCATCGGCACAAAGCGGAAAACCTTTTTTATTCCCGCTGGTAAATACCAAAGCCTTCAACCCCGAATCGGAAAAAATATGATAATGAATGGGCTGAAAAGGCAACATCAGTCCCAATGTACAATACCCCTCATTGATAGCAGAAGCAAGTACGCGGCGCTGGCGAGCCAAAAGAATCGGCCTCCGCCAAGAGGACAACACGACTTCCTCCCTTCTCGAAAGAAATACAAAACGCCGTGCCGTTTCCATATCGGGAACCATGACAGCAAAGGGTTTATGTGGTCTCTCTTTCAATACCCGCAAACGCCTCACGGCCATAGGTGAAAAAGGATCGCAAATCAAATTATATCCGCCGATGCCTTTCAAAGCAACAACTCCGCCTCCCGACAAAACAGTAGCCAACTGACGGCGTATCGTCGGATAATCATCGATTACGGTGCCCGATTTCTCACGCAACGTATAATGCGGCCCACAATGGTTACACGCTATCGGCTGGGCGTGGAAACGGCGATCGGTCTCATCTTCATACTCCCGGGCACACTCGGGGCACATGGCAAACGACGCCATCGTCGTAGCAGGCCGGTCATAAGGTAAATCTTTTATGATAGAAAAGCGTGGGCCGCAAGAGGTACAATTCACAAAAGGGTAATCGCTACGCCTCGACTGGCGGATCATATCGTCCAGACATGCATCGCACACGGCAATATCGGGACTCACCCGGGTAACCCCCTCGCCGGTATCATGACTCGGTGCTATGAAAAAAGGCCCCGCAAAAGAAGCCGATTCCTCCTGCTCCTGCACATCAACGGAGTCGATACGTGCTACCCGAGGTTGCTCCGAAACCAACCGTTGCAGAAAACGATTTTTCTGTTCGGGATTTGCCATCAGACGTATAGATACGCCTCCGGTATCATTATCGACGGAACCGGCAAGCCCCATTTCCCCAGCAAGGCGGCATACATAAGGACGGAAACCTACCCCTTGCACCAATCCGCAAACATGTATAAGATATTCCATGATTTTTCAAAAACAATGCGACACGATAAAATGTTTTTGAGAAAAACGAAAGCTCATGTGTTTAGCAATTCCCGGAAAAATAATCCGCATTACCGAAGCCGATGAAAAAAATCCGCGTATGGCGACTGTCGATTTCGGAGGTATAATACGCACCATCTGTATAGAATGGGTAGATACCCAAAACGGCGATTACATACTGGCTCATGCCGGTGTAGCACTCACTGTCGTAAACCGGGACGATGCTGAAGCCGCCTTAGACGATTTCAGAAAATTATCGACATTCAAC
>HF999746.1:165060-166129 GCA_000434215.1 Bacteroides sp. CAG:144 | reverse complement strand
CACCCGCCACCATGAATAATCGACATGCCTCCCAAACAGATGAAATAGTAGCGGCCATACACCGCATCACCCGCCACTCATGGCATATCATGGAGATATGCGGAGGCCAAACTCATGCCATAGCCCGCTACGGAATCGAAGATTTGCTGCCCGCCGAGATCACTTTGATACACGGCCCCGGCTGTCCGGTATGCGTTACCCCGGAATCGACCGTGGAACAAGCGTTACAAATCGCAAATCTGCCGAACGTTATTTTTACTTCGTTCGGCGATATGTTGCGTGTCCCGGGAAAAAGCGGCGACTTGTTGTCGCTAAAAAGCCGGGGAGCCGACGTGCGTATGCTTTATAGTCCGCTCGATGCTTTGAAAATAGCATCGGCCTCCCCCGAAAAAGAGGTCGTATTCCTTGCCGTCGGATTCGAAACCACCGCTCCCGTACATGCACTGACCGTAATGGAAGCTCACCGGAAAAATCTCCGAAACTTCACCATACTCCCGTCCCTTTTTACCGTTCCGCCAGCCATAGAAGCCATTTCCGCCGACAACGAATGCCGGATAGACGGTATTTTAGCAGCCGGTCATGTCTGTACGGTCGAAGGTTATACGACCTATGAAGAAATGGCCCAGCGGTTGAAATTGAGCATAAGTGTTACCGGATTCGAGCCGATAGACCTCTTACTGGGCATTTATCACGACATACGTCTTCTCGAAGCCGGGAAACACAGTGTGTACAATGCCTATCCGGGTATGGTAAACCGCACGGGAAACCTCAAAGCACAGAAAGCGATACAAGAAGTTTTCGAGCTGTGTGACCAATCATGGAGAGGCCTCGGTACGCTTCCCGAAAGCGGACTGAAATTGAGAAAAAAATATGAACTTTTCGATGCCGCAGAGCGTTTCAAAATCAAGAACGTTTTCTACGGAAAGAAATCGGATTGCAGTGCGGGAGAAATCCTAAAAGGGAAAATGAATCCCCTGCACTGCCAAGCATTCGGTACACGATGTACCCCCGAACACCCGCTGGGAGCGCTCATGGTCTCGACCGAAGGCGCTTGTGCGGCTTACTACCG
>HF999746.1:145771-165008 GCA_000434215.1 Bacteroides sp. CAG:144 | reverse complement strand
AACGTATCTTGCCCGACATCGTATCAACGATACCGACACATTGTAGCCGCACACGGAAGCGGAGGAAAACTTACGCAACAATTGCTCGACGAAATTATTTTCCCCGCATTCGACAACCTATTTTTGCAACAACGCCACGACGGTGCCATACTACCTGTCGGAAACCGGAAAGTTGCTTTTACAAGCGACTCTTTCGTCGTAACACCTCTTTTTTTCCCGGGTGGAAACATCGGGCGTCTGGCCGTGAACGGCACTGTAAACGACCTATTGTGCTGCGGAGCGAAGCCTCTCTACCTCTCAGCCAGTTTTATTTTGGAAGAAGGTCTTCCGCTCTCCGATTTAAAAGAAATCGTCTCGGAAATGGCCAGCGCCGCCCGCACGGCCGGCGTATATATCGTTACCGGAGACACCAAAGTCGTAGAACACGGCAAAGGCGACGGCATATTTATCAACACGGCTGGAATAGGAACTTTCTACGGCGATCACGAACTCTTGCCGAGCCACGTAAGAAAAGGTGATGCCATAATCGTTACCGGCCATATCGGAGATCACGGCGTATGTATCCTTTCCGCCCGCAACGAACTCGGTCTCGAAAGTCATATCCAAAGCGACACAGCCGCCATGACCCCTATCGTAGAAAGATTGTTATCGAACATAGATGACATACACGTCATACGTGATGCCACACGAGGAGGTGTAGGTGAAGTCCTGTGCGAAATAGCCGACGCCGCTCATTGCCGTATCGAAATCGACGAAAAAAACATACCTGTGAGCGAAGCCGTCTCCTCGGCCTGCGATCTGTTGGGACTCGATCCTCTTTTCGTCGCCAATGAAGGGGTCATGGTCATCATTCTGCCGGAAAAAGATGCCGAAACAGCCCTGCGGCTTATCCGTGAAAATCCGCTCGGACGACACGCCCAAATCATCGGTCGAGTTACCGACGGCAAAGAGGGTGAAGTGATGATGCAAACCGTACTCGGGACTTACCGAAGTATATACCGGCTGAGCGGCGAACAACTTCCCCGCATCTGCTGATCCTCATCTTTATTACTGAATCGATATGAAAGAAAAAAGTTTGTACGACGAATTGAAAAACAAAGGATACACGCGACGAGAATTTCTTAAATTCTGCGGTATCATGAGCGCCATGCTCGGACTTCAAACCAGCGGTATGGCACAAGTCGTGGACGCGCTTCAGAAAAAACCGCGCAAACCGGTATTGTGGTATCATTTCCAAGAATGTACTTGTTGCAGCGAGTCATTCATACGAGCCTCCCACCCGCTCGTGAGTCAAATCCTTTTCGACATGATTTCGCTCGAATATACCGACACGCTGATGGCTGCTGCCGGAGAACAGGCCGAGGCTTTGCGGGAAAAAGCCATAAAAGAAAATTTCGGAAACTACATCATGATCGTCGAAGGCGCCATACCGCTCGGCAGTCCCGGTTACTGCACGATAGCCGGACGAGATGCCCGGGAGGTATTCGAAGATGGAGCCGCAGGTGCCGAAGCAATTATAGCATGGGGCAACTGCGCATCATCGGGCTGCATACAACATGCCTACCCAAACCCGACCAATGCTCAACCCGTACACAAAGTATTTTCGGGAAAACCGATCATCAATGTACAAGGCTGCCCGCCCATCGCCGACGTCATGGCCGGAATCATTACATACATCATGACGTTCGACCGCCTGCCGGAACTCGACAACGTAGGTCGCCCCAAAGTGTTCTACGGAAGACGTGTACACGACACCTGTTACCGCAGACCGGCCTATGATGCAGGGCTATTCGTGCAATCGTTCGATGACGAGAACGCCCGCAAAGGTTATTGCCTCTATTACATGGGTTGCAAAGGTCCCAATACGTTCAACTCTTGCGCCGTAATAAAATGGAACGACAGCGTAAGCTATCCCATACAGTCGGGGCACGGCTGCATAGGCTGTTCCGAAGCCAACTTCTGGGACTACGGACCTCTATACAGCCACATACCTTACGTACACGGTATCGGTATCGAAGCCACAGCCGATAAAATCGGAGCCGGACTGAGTGCTGTCGCCATCGGCGGTATTCTGGCTCATGCCGTCGCTACCAATATACAGAAACGCAACCTGATAAAAAACCGCATGGACGACCTCGACCTCAATGAGGAAGTCCATGAAGAAGATGAAAAAGATCTCGATACGGAAGAAAAGAAAATCGATAAATCTCTCTCCGAATCGAAATCGGACATAACCCATAAACCTCAACCGTAAATAAATCATGAGTACTCGAATTGTCGTCGACCCGGTTACCCGTATAGAGGGACACCTGCGCATAGAAGCCGAAATTGAAAACGGAATCATTCAAGATGCTTTCAGCAGCGGAACAATGGTGAGAGGCATCGAAATCATCGTGCAAGACCGCGACCCGAGAGAAGTGTGGGCCTACGTCGGAAGGGTATGCGGTGTCTGTACCTCGATACATTCCTTATGTTCGGTGCGAGCCGTCGAGAACGCTTTGGGTATTGTTATACCTCCCAATGCCGAGATGGTACGCAACCTTATGCAAGGCGCTCTCCTGATGCACGACCACGTCGTACACTTCTACCAATTGCAAGCCCTCGACTGGGTCGATGTAATATCGGCATTGAAGGCCGATCCGCGAAAAGCCTCGGAAACGGCCCAATCTCTGTCGGACTGGCCCAAAAGCTCTCCGGGATATTTCAGAGACATACAGCAAAAAATAAAAAAGTTCGTCAGCGGAGGACAATTAGGAATTTTCAGCAACGGATATTGGGGACATCCAGCCTACAAGTTACCTCCCGAAGTCAATCTCATAGGAGTTGCACATTACCTCGAAGCACTGGAAGTACAGAAAGACATCGTAAAAATCCAAACGATTTTCGGCGGGAAAAATCCTCACCCCAACTTCCTCGTCGGCGGTATGGCCTGCGCCGTAAATATCAACGACCCGAATGCCCTGAATCTTGAACGACTGAGCTATGTCGCCGAAATCATCGAAGAAAGCCGGAATTTCATTCATCAAGTATATCTGCCCGATGTCATCGCCATCGCTTCGTTCTATCCGGAATGGACTCACATCGGAGGCGGATTGCACAATTATATCTCATACGGAGACTTCCCGATGGGACAATACGGCGAAACAAGCACATACAAATGTCAGAGAGGCATTATCATAGGCCGGAATTTGTCGCACGTCGAGGAATTCGACCCCTATGCAAGCGACGGATTGCAAGAATTCGTCAATAACTCTTGGTACAGTTACAGTCAGGGAAAAGATGTCGGTCTGCACCCTTCCGTAGGAGAAACAGTTCTTGATTATACCGGACCTACACCACCCTACAAGTATCTCGACCACACCCAGCCGTATAGCTGGATAAAGACCCCTCGATATAAAAATACAGCTATGGAAACCGGCCCGTTGGCCCGCGCCATCATAGCTTATGCATCGGGACAAAACGACTATAAAGAAAGCATCGACCGCAGTCTCTCCCAGCTTCATGTTCCTTTCGAAGCCATGTATTCGACCGTAGGCCGAACTCTCGCTCGCGCCATCGAGGCGGATCTGGTCAGTAATTGGATGGAAGATTTCTATATACAACTGCTTACACAAATCAAAAACGGAGATTCCCGTATGTTCAACGATATTTACTGGGAACCCGATTCATGGCCCAACAAGGCTATGGGTTTCGGCCTAACCGAAGCTCCAAGAGGCTCTCTGGCCCATTTTGTAAGCATAGAAAACAAAAAGGTAAAAAACTACCAAATGGTCGTTCCTACCACATGGAACGCCTCTCCCCGAGATACGCACGGACAACGGTCGGCTTTTGAAGCCTCCCTATTGGGAACACCCGTACATGACACCGAGGCTCCTCTCGAAATCATTAGGACGATACACTCTTTCGACCCTTGTATGGCCTGCTCGGTACACCTCTATGATGAATCGGGCGATCATGTACACCAATTCGATACGATGTAAATCTGCTTAAACGAAGAACGATGATCAGCAAAAAAGCACATTTGACAGAAGTGTATGTATGGCAACTTCCCGTACGCATCTTCCACTGGGTAAATGCCTTGTGTATCGTTATACTGTGTATTACGGGATACATCATAGGAAACCCGCCGGCCATCATGCACGCTACACCGCCGGTCGACAACTACTGGTTTGGCTGGGTACGCCTCACTCATTTCATAGCCGGATTCATTTTCATCTTCAACTTCTTGGTGCGTATTTACTGGTTTTTCGCCGGTAACCGCTTTTCCCGATGGCAAAATTACATTCCCCTCACCCGCCGGCAATGGAGAAGTATTTTCGACACGACAAAAGTAGACATACTGCTGCTCTCGCCCAAACCGCTCTATGACATAGGCCATAACAGCCTCGCCGCATTCACTTATTTCGGACTGTTTCTGGCCATGTTCGTACAAATATTTACCGGGCTTGCCATGTTCGCAGCTTCTTCAAATGCTTTTTACGCCCCGTATTTCGAAAAACTGCTGATCGGGTCGGGCGGATTCTTTCCTATACGTAACATACATCATATTTTCTTATGGGTATTCGTACTCTTCACAATCGTCCACATATATCTGGTATTTTACCATGATTACATCGAACGCAACGGCATAGCCTCTTCGATAATCGGCGGCTGGAAATTTGCCGACAACCGGCTGGTCAAAGAAATGGTCGCGGAAGAACGCAAAGAGCGTAGCATACAAATAAAAAAACTGAAAGCCAGCCGCTTGAAACGGCAACAAATAAAACAGGAAAGGAGATGCAAATGAAAGATATTCTCGTCTTGGGTATAGGTAATCTCGTGTTGCGCGACGAAGGGGTGGGCATTCATGCCGTCGATTACCTGCAAAAACAAAACCTCCCGGCAAATATCGACCTGCTCGACGGTGGAACCGGAGGAATCGCCCTCATCGGCATTTTACAAGAATACCGGCGCGTAATACTTATCGACGCAACACTCGATAACAACCCTCCGGGAACGATAAGGCATCTGCGACCTCAATATTCGCAAGACTATCCACCCTTGCTGAGTGCACACGAAATCGGTCTGAAAGAGATGATAGATGCCATGATGATACAAGAGCGGATACCAGAAATCGATCTTATCGCCATATCGGTAGCATGTGTAAAAGAGGTGGGCATGCATTTATCACCCGATGTAGCCCGCGTAATTCCCGAAATCGGCGAAAAAGTATGTCAATTAATAAACTCTTACATAAAATCCTAATGCTATGGGAGATAATGTATTTATTTTCAGCGACAACAGACGACGAAGAATCAACAACGGGCTCTACCTTTCCCACTATGATTACTCCAAAATGTGTCTCGAATTCATTTCCGATACCACAATAAGCAAATCATTGAAAATAGAATGCGACACAGCCACCTTCTCGGTTCACTTCCTTTCGCCAGAGAAGAACGAATAAATCCGCGGAAAATTCCACAAACACCGTTATCGGGCATCGGAACAATCGTCTCTGAGAAAGATTTTCCGTCATTTCTCAAAATGCGATGGAAGAGAAAAAAGGCCTTACTCGCAGGAGCAAGGCCTTTCCTAAAAAATATACAGTCAAGAACTATTCTTCTACGACTTCAAACATATCTTTTCCCACACCGCACAAAGGACATACCCAATCCTCGGGAATATCTTCAAAAGCTGTTCCGGGAGCAATACCACCATCGGGATCTCCGATAGCCGGATCATATATCCATTCACACACACTGCATTTGTACTTTTTCATAAACAGTTGAATTTTAAGTTAATAACAAAAGAGTCAACAAAAACTTTATTTTCTCCTATATGTGGAAAAACAAATATATCATCTTTTTGTTTAATAGCATACAATGGTAAGACTATTTTATATATTTTTGCATAACAATACCCCAAAATAAAATTATATGAAAAAACGTATCCTTTTGACAGCATTATCAATTCTCGCTGTAACTGGAGCTTCTTCGCAAGAAAAGCTCGAAACACCCTGGACAAAAGCGGGTTTTGTAGGTCTTAAATTCACCCAATCGAGCTTTACCAACTGGGCTTCGGGCGGTGAAAATGCTTTGGCTCTCGATGCCCAGTTCACTTATCAGGCCGATTATAAATACGAAAAACACTTATGGCAAAACCGTGTCGAATTCAATTACGGGTTCAACCAAACAGGCGATGCACCCTTGAAAAAAACAACCGATAAAATATATCTCAACTCCAACTACGGGTTCCAAATACAAAAATCGCTCTACCTAAGTGCATTCCTTACTTATCAATCGCAATTTTCCAACGGCTATAAATACGGCTCGGACAATGAGCGGACTTTTGTATCGCGTTTTATGGCTCCCGGATACATCTCGGCCGGTCTCGGTATCACTTGGACGCCTGCCCCTATTGTAACCGCCGTGTTCACACCGGTTACTTGGAAAGGGACATTTGTGCTCGATGATGAATTGGCCCGGTCGGGCTCATTCGGCGTAAAAGACGGCAACAAGGTCTTGAACGAAATGGGAGCCAATCTGAAAGTAGAGTTGAACTACGACATCATGAAAAACGTAAATCTCTACTCCCGCCTCAATCTCTTTACCGATTACATGCGCGGGAAAGAGGCCAAAAACATAGATGTTTCCTGGGACGTACAGTTGAATATGACGATCAACAAATGGCTATCTGCCTCGGTGTCGACCAATCTCGTCTATGACAATGACATCAAGTTTGCCTACGACAAAAAAGACAGCCAAGGCAATATCATAGGAGAAGGCAAATGTTCGAAAATCCAATTCAAAGAAGTTTTGGCCATCGGGTTACAATATAATTTCTGATTTCTTATTCCCCCAAACGATCGCGGGTGGCCATGTCGAGGCCACCCGCGATCGTTTTTATTCAAAAAGCCTCCTCTTGAAATTCCAATTCAATACCCAGACATTTATCTACACAATATCCGGCTGAAATAAGGATACAATATCCACAAACCTCAAAAAGAAAAAATAGCGTCGCCGTAATCACAATGAAAATGCCGAGCGTTTGAGGTAAATAGAATTTCTTTTTACAGTATTGTATATATAGATAGGGTCAACCTATATACACATTCAACATAAGATATATGTATGCCTTATCAGCTTTTGTGTTATGTTTATCAAGCTCGAACTGGATTTTGTCCTCACGAGCCAGCCAACCTATCGCACTGGCCAATTCCATATCGTCAAAACCCGTTGCTTTTTTCACTTCCTGCAACTCCCATTTACGTTGATTGTCTTGATTTAACAATCGCCAAAGTATTCCGGCGTTCTCTCCAATTACATGTTTATCCATAATTTATAATGTATATAAGCTATTTTTCATCAAATTATAAGACAAATATATAAATTCAAAAACAAATTATTTACCCCCCCCATTTATTAATATAAATTAACTTATCAAGAAGTTGTCCAGCTTTTACTATGCCCAATAACTCACATACATTGAATAGGGTTTTATTCTTACTATATTTTTATCCTATTGCATTTACGCTTCGACATTGCTCGTTCATTGAGAATTCCCCCCCACACAACAACAGCTCTCATCGGTCTTTCCCGGAAGAGAGATTTCCCCCGAACAGGAGATAGGAGATCTTATAAAAAAGGCTTTTAAAAAAGAAAATCGCCAATCATCTTAAAAAAAGATGATTGGCGATCTCCGCCGTTGCCCGGGAAGGATTCGAACCCTCACAGGCGGAACCAGAATCCGAAGTGCTACCATTACACCACCGGGCAATTTTCGAGTGCAAAGGTGCAAATTTATTTCATATCCTGTACACTTTTGCGGAGCTTTTTTATCGCAATTAACTTTTGTTAAGCAGTGGATATTTATCTCATTTCAAAGCCGCCTCTATCACCCGATAAGAATCGGTGATCAAAGCGTCCATATCGTAATGTCCATCGGCCTGCGGGAATATAGGATCATGCACTGTCAATACAATCTTTCCGGGACGTATCAACTTGGAATTCTTAGACAATACTCGATAAGAGCCGTCGATGGTCAACGGAACGACAGGCAAAGAAAGGTCATCGGCGATTTGATAAGCTCCTTTTTTGAATCGATGTATCTTACCGTCGGGTGTACGCGACCCTTCGGGAAAAACGACCAACGACATACCGCCCGTAAGAATTTTTTCTGCGGCAGCCAACGTCTCTCTCAATCCTTTGCCCGAACGGTCGACAAAGATAAATCCGGCTGCGGCACACGCAGCACCGACAAAAGGTATACGGCGCAACGAACTTTTCATCATCCATTTGAATTTATGCCCGAGATAACCGTAAATGAGGAAAATATCGTATGCTCCCTGATGGTTGGCTACAAAGACATAGGAGGTGGAACGGTCGAGCTTCTCCCTCCCTCTGACTTCGATACGCACCAAAGAGATAAGACAAAAAAGTCTGGACCAAATAAGCCCCGGATAGTAGCCCCACACCCGGTGATTACCGAGAAAACAGCCAATGATAGTGATAAGCGCCGTCATAATAGTTATCACCACCATGATAGGCATGACAATAATCCACTGATACAAAAAACGCAAGACGACCATAATTGAAACGGATTTAATAGGCTAATACAGAAAAAGGCATTGTAACGTTTTTACAATGCCTTTTTTCTTAGTGTCCGAGATGAGATTCGAACTCACACGATCGTTATGATCACTACCCCCTCAAAGTAGCGTGTCTACCAATTTCACCACCCGGACAAAAATCTTTTTCGTTTATATGAAGGTGCCCAAAACAGGACTCGAACCTGCACGTTCGTAATGAACACTAGTCCCTGAAACTAGCGCGTCTACCAATTCCGCCATTTGGGCTCGAGAACTTCGTAAAACGAATGGAGCGAAAAACGGGACTCGAACCCGCGACCCTAACCTTGGCAAGGTTATGCTCTACCAACTGAGCTATTTTCGCAAATCAATATGTCAAAGAATTTTCTTAGAGCGAAAAACGGGACTCGAACCCGCGACCCTAACCTTGGCAAGGTTATGCTCTACCAACTGAGCTATTTTCGCGTTTGCGGTTGCAAATATACGGCGATTGTTTGATTTGTACAAATAGTTAGAGGCTTTTTTCTTCAAAAAAATTCAAGTCATTTGTAAATGAACGATTTACCGACGACCTATCATCGAGAAAAATTCTTCCCGTCTCGCCCAATCTTCAAAGACCCCCGTATAAGAACTGGTCGTCGTTACCGCACCCTGCTTCTCCACACCCCGCATTTGCATACACAAATGGCGGGATTCGATTACAACAATAACGCCCTGCGCATCGAGCGATGCCTGCAAGCTCTCGCATATCTCGGCCGTAAGCCGCTCCTGCAACTGCAACCGACGTGCAAAGGCATCGACCAGACGAGCCAATTTACTGAGGCCGGTTACACGGCCATTCGGTATATACCCGATATGGGCTTTCCCGAAAAATGGCAATATATGATGCTCGCAAAACGAATAAAACTCAATATCCTTCACAACGACCATTTGTCCCCGCGAACCGTATTCTTCTTCAAACAAAGCCGACTTGATAATCGTGTCGGGCGATTTCCTGTAACCCGATGTAAGCGCCAACATGGCCTTAGCTGCCCTCATCGGGGTTTTCAGCAAGCCCTCGCGGTCGGGATTTTCTCCCAGAATTTCGAGTATGGCTTTATAATGTCCGGCCAACAGCTCTACCCGTTGGTCGTCCGAAAGATTCTGTATACTGTCAGACATGACCTTATTCTTTATACAACGGCAATACGATCTCGTCCTTGACGATACGCATCTCGACCGAATATTTTGGAAATTTTTTCTTCAAGACCTGCATCTGCGCATTGGCCTCTTCGTAAGTGCGGTAGTCGCCCACACGCAGACGCCAAAACGGAGAAAGATAAGTTACATAAATCGGTATCTCGGGCATATCCCCGGCAACAACGTCCGAACGTAATTCGGCTTCTTCCCGGGAATTGCGTTTATTATCGGAGAAAAGCTGTATCCGATATCCTTGCGTAGCGATATTTCCCTCTTTATCGACTTTCTGTGTACCGCTGTTACGGGAAAGACGCACATCAAGTACCGAATCTTGATGCAGTACCACCCAAGCGCCGTTCATCGAACGGTTCAACGACTGCATAATCGTCGTATCTGCACTATAAGACTGGGCAGCCGCCGGGAGGGCACAACTCAAAACGAGAGAAAAAAGAAGAAGCGTTTTTTTCAACATAAGGGTAACGGTGATAAAAGAGGGAAATCGGACGATTTTGTAACCGTCCGATTCTCTCCGGTTTTTATATGGCTTAAAATGCTTCGATAATGCCCATGAACGAATCTACTTCGAGTGCGGCACCACCTATCAAACCACCGTCTACATCGGGGTTTGCAAACAGTTCTTTGGCATTGGAGGGCTTGCAGCTTCCGCCATAGAGTATGGAGCAATTTTCGGCTACTTCTTTGCCGTATTTATCGGCAAGGGTTTTACGGATAAACGCGTGCATTTCCTGAGCTTGGGCAGCCGTAGCGGTCTTGCCGGTACCGATAGCCCATACGGGTTCGTAAGCAAGAATGATTTTTCCGAAATCTTCGGCCGATAAATTGAACAGAGATTCTTCGATTTGTGCTTTTACGACATCGAAATGTTTACCGGCTTCGCGTTCTTCGAGAACTTCGCCGATACAGAATATCGGGGTGAGATTATTAGCCAAAGCCAAGAGAACTTTTTCTTTGAGTATCTCGGGTGTTTCATGGTAATAAGCACGACGCTCGGAGTGGCCCAAAATCACATATTCCGCACCGGTAGAGGCAACCATAGCGGCCGAAACCTCTCCGGTATAGGCACCCGAAGCTTTGTCGGCACAGTTTTCCGCAGCAACACCGATTCTTTTCGTATCGATAGCCTGAGCCACCGACGCAAGATGTATGAACGGCGTACCGATAATCACATCGCAATTTACTTTTTTACCAGCCAAAGCGGCTTCAATACCTTTTGCCAATGTCAAACCTTCTTGCAGGGTCTTATTCATTTTCCAGTTCCCTGCCACAATGTTTTTTCTCATAATGATTCTAAGTTATTATAATTGGTTCTCTTCTTTATTTTTACGATTTTTTTCCATGACGGCTTCTCTTATTTTCCGCAACCGGGCGACACGGCGCACCCTCGCCTGCACGACATAGGCTTCGACAGTCTTCGAGGTAAGCAGCAACAGCAACATCGGCACGAAAAATACCACCAATACCGTCAATAGCGGACGCCGAAATGTGTATGGCCTGAGCTGGCCGAAAGGCAATTCGTCGAGCGGGGCATTCAACTCTGCTTCTTCGGGCAAATGCACCGGACGCACTTTTTGCACGATAACGCCATCATGCAACAGAACAATGCCGGGATTTCCCCGTACAATCGTCTGTATGGTCGATGCGTCCATCGAATAAAAGGGGTAATCGGCTCCCGTGTTGTCCTGCCATTCGGCGATCTCCTCGGGCGAGGAAGCCGTAAGGCAATAGAGGTTATACCCGTACTCCTGCGTATAATCGTAAAGCTCGTCGATTTTATCGATGACACTGCTTTCGGCCGCACTGAGAGAGGGGGACAAAATCAAGAACGTATAATTCGGATCGGAAAGTATCGCCTCGGTAATATCATCTTCGCCGTCATAAACCACAAAATTCTGAATACTGTGCACCGACGGCGCGGGAGCATCTATGCGCTCGACAAAATGCCAAGCCGTATCCGACGGAAGTTCGTCTACGGTAAACTCGGCGCGAACATCGCCATTCCGGTATACATATCGCGGCTCGTCGAACGCTTCGAGCGAAATGGCCTCTTCTATATTCGTACCCAACTTATACGGACGGAAATCGAATACCGGCTGGAAATAATAAGCATACAACGACATTCCTACGGCAAAAAGCACGACAAAATATACCGTCAACGACTGAATTTCTTTATGATACACTCCCCTGAGACGATGATTGCAGCGAAGAAGGAAAACCGTCAACAACAGTAAAACGACATTTTTGGAGAACGACTGCCAATGGGTAAGATACACGGCTTCGCCGAAACAACCGCAATCGCTGATCGGATCGGCAAGCGCCAAATACAATGTAAGCGGCGTCATGACAAGCATCGTGAGAAATAGCAAGATCGACGTTACCCGTCGGTAAGAGCCGAAAAGCGTATTCACGCCCAACACCAATTCATACACGCCTATGCACATAGCCAGAAAAAGAGATATGGGCATTATGTAATCGAGCTCGAACGCCGACAAATACTCCCGTATCTTCAACGACGTACCCATAGGATCGACCGACTTGACAAATCCCGAAAAGACAAATGTCGCACCGACAACCAACCGTGCCAATACGACAAACGTCGGCTGTATGTTCCGCAGCCATAGAGTACGTGCCGATCTATTCACCATATTCGATCTTTATCAATCCGAAAAGAGAATAATTGATCATATCCATATAATTGGCATCTACGCCTTCCGAAACTTGCGTAACGCCCTCATGATTCTCGATTTGTTTGGTCCGGCATATTTTCATGAGAATCAAATCGGTATATGACGAGGGACGCATACCTCGCCACGCTTCGTCATAATCGTGATTCTTGGCATACATGAGATTTTTGGTTACCGTCATATATTTGTCGTACAGTTCGAGGGCTTTTTCATTGGTTATATCTACACGGTCGGCATATCCCAGTTCGAGCTGGATAAGAGCTATGATACCATAGTTGACAATACCGATGATTTCGGATCGTATTCCCTCGTCGATCATCGACGAGCCTTTTTCCTCGATACTCCGTATGCGTTTAGCTTTGATATATATCTGGTCGGTCAGCGACGAAGGACGCATGATACGCCACGACGCACCGTAATCTTCGAGTTTGCGGGAAAAGAGATCCCGGCAGATAGAAATAACTTTCTCAAATTGTGCGACAGTATCGGACATAAGCGTTGCTTTTTTCTCCCGCAAAGGTAAATATAATAAGTGAAACAGTGAAATTTAAGAGGGCTTTGATTTTTCACATGTTCCACACTTCTCGATTTCGTTGCGGTAAAGAGCGATATAGCGGCCGGCCACAACATCGGGAGCGTAAGCCGAAAGCACTTTTTCCCGGGCTTCGTGCGAAAAGGCCCTGTGGTTTACGTCATATAACAAGGTATAAATACCGTGCGCAAAGTCTTGCGCCGACTTATATCGTGCCACATAACCATCGACATCATGGTCGATCATTTCGGGTATCCCACCCGTATCGAATCCCACGCAAGGAGTACCGCAAGCCATCGCCTCCATGATCGTATTGGGCAGATTATCTTCGAGCGAGGGTATGACAAAGACGTCGGCCGCATTATATATATCCACCATGCGGGTTTCGTCTTCGATATATCCGGTAGAGTAAACGGCAAGCGGCAAACGGTCTTCGAGTTCTTGCGAACATTTACCCATTACCACAACAGCCAATTTTTCTTTTATATCGAGATATTTTTCGAGGAGAATCCGGCAGGCTTCCACCAGATAATCAAAGCCTTTCCGTTCATCGGATATTTTCACAGAGCCGAAAAGCAGCAGTTTTTTATCCAGCGGGAAACCGCATCTCCGGCGGGCTTCATCTTTATCGCCCGGCTTGAAAAACGCCACATCGATGGGATTGGGAATGCTGGTTACATGCTGCCCGACACAAAGGGCGCTGCGGCAGGCCTCTGTTCCCAACCAGCGGCTGCACGAGACGAACGTTATATGCCGGCCGCGATAAAGTTTTTCTTTCCGTCGAAAAATTTTTCGGGACAAATCGCGACTGCTCCCTCCACCCCAAAGGTAAGGACAGTCGTGGCAAACGTCGTGAAAATGTATGCAACGGGACGGATAATGGCAAATCCCAGTACACGGCCACAAATCATGCAACGTCCAGACAACTGGCTTTCCCGAATCGAGAACCCTCCGAATATCCCGAAGCGAAAGCATTCCTTGATTTATCCAATGCAAATGTATCACATCGGCCTGCTTAAACTCGGGCGTACTTGTAATATCTACTCCCGCATTGGCTATATCGACCGCAAAAAGGTGATGTTTCCTAAAACGGTTTGCCGCCCACACGACTATGCGTTCCCATAAAAAACGCCACTGCATGAGAAAACGGTTTCCTACGGCTACGACATCGGAGTTACCGGAGCTCTTATCCCGAACCAACATCTTTACCTCGACACCGTTTTTTTGAAGTGCAACCATCAACCGGCCGGCGGCAACAGCCGCCCCTCCGGTGCGTTCCGATGTATTGACTAGCAGTACCCTCATTCCTCCTATAATTTTATACGGCAAAAATACCTTTTTTCCCTATGAAAAAGTTCCAAAATCATATTTTATTTGTAATTTTGCACCATTTTATTGGACGGCGTTATGTGCGAAGACTCACTCGCACAGGTAAAGTATTCCGCCACGTACACAAAATACAAAGACATCAGCATTCAAAAATGAAGAAAGTCATTTTTTTAGGATTAGGATATATCGGTTTACCCACAGCTGCCATAGCCGCCCATCACGGATATGATGTGGTAGGTGTCGATGTGAATCCATCGGTGGTCGAAACGATCAATCGGGGAGAAATACATATCGTAGAACCCGAGTTGGACAAAGTTGTCAAGGAATCGGTACAAAACGGTCATTTACGTGCTGTATCCAAACCCGAGGCAGCCGACGCATTCTTCATTGTCGTTCCCACCCCTTTCAAGCAAAACCACCGTGCCGATACCACATACGTCGAATCGGCGACACGCTCGGTTATCCCGTTTCTGAAAGAGGGAGACCTCTTCGTCATAGAATCGACCTCTCCCGTCTTCACGACCGAACGTATGGCCGAACTGATATATCGCCAGCGCCCCGAGCTGCGAGACAAAATATTCATAGCTTACTGTCCCGAGAGGGTATTGCCGGGAAACACCCTCTACGAGCTGGTACACAACGACCGGGTCATAGGCGGTATCAATCCCGAATCGACAGAAAAAGCCATAGAGTTTTATTCGGCATTTGTACAGGGTAAACTCCATCGTACCAATGCCCGGACAGCCGAAATGTGCAAACTCACCGAAAATTCGTCCCGCGATTCTCAAATAGCTTTTGCCAACGAGTTATCGATGATCTGCGACAAAGCAAAAATCGACGTGTGGGAATTGATAGAACTTGCCAACAAGCACCCGAGAGTCAACATATTGCAACCGGGCTGCGGTGTAGGCGGTCATTGCATCGCCGTAGACCCGTGGTTTATCGTATCGGACTATCCAGAACAGGCGCAACTCATCAAACGTGCCCGTGAAACCAATGATTATAAAGCCGACTGGTGCGCCAATAAAGTATTGGAAACGTGCCGTAATTTCGTAGAAAAGAACGGACGCGAACCGATTGTTGCCTGCATGGGTCTTGCATTCAAACCGAACATCGACGACCTTCGCGAATCGCCGGCCAAATACATTGCCTCCCGGATCATCTCCGAAGCCCGTGCCGATGTACTGATTGTGGAGCCCAATATATCGACACACACCAGTTTCAACCTGACCGACAGCAAAGAGGCTTATGCAAAAGCCGATATCATTGTATGGCTCGTGCGCCATACACCATTCTTAGAATTACCCAAAGACAACAAAAAAATAGAATTAGATTTTTGCGGCGTACGTAAATAACAGAACATTTACCCGCAAAGAGGACAAATATGTCATGAAAAAAGTATTGTTTGTATTCGGAACCCGCCCCGAAGCCATAAAAATGGCTCCATTGGTAAAAGCCTTTCAAAAAGACTCGGAACATTTCGAGACAAGAGTGTGCGTTACCGCACAACACCGCCAAATGCTGGATCAGATATTGGAGGTATTCGACATCGTACCCGAATACGACTTAAACATCATGGCACCCAATCAGGACTTGTACGACATCACTTCCCGAGTTCTGCTGGGGTTACGCGACGTACTCAAAGACTTCCGTCCCGACATCGTGTTGGTACACGGCGATACGACAACTTCTACGGCAGCTGCCATTGCCGCTTTTTACCAACAGATTCCCGTAGGACACGTCGAAGCTGGCTTGCGTACCTACAATATGCTCTCGCCTTGGCCCGAGGAAATGAATCGCCAAGTTACCGACCGAATCTGCACGTATTACTTCGCTCCGACCGAGAAATCGCGTCAGAACTTGTTGAAAGAAAATATATCCGACGAAAAAATTTTCGTTACCGGGAACACCGTCATCGACGCTTTATTGATGGCAACAAGCATTTTCGACAAAAAGCCCCATATAAAAGAGGCCACAGAAAAAGAGCTTCAAGCAAAAGGTTACACAATCGGCAAACGTCCTTATATCTTGGTTACGGGACATCGTCGTGAAAATTTCGGAGAGGGCTTCTTGCACATTTGCAAAGCTATTCGGCAAATAGCCTCGGAACACCCCGATATGGACATCGTCTACCCGGTACATTTGAATCCGAATGTACAAAAACCTGTTTACGAATTACTCTCGAACACACCCAACATATATCTTATCTCACCTCTCGACTACCTGCCTTTTGTCTATGCCATGCAGCACTCAACCTTATTGTTGACCGACAGCGGCGGTGTACAAGAAGAAGCGCCCTCACTGGGGAAACCGGTTTTGGTCATGCGAGACACAACCGAACGCCCTGAGGCAGTAGAGGCAGGAACCGTAAAATTGGTGGGTACGAATACTTCGGCCATTGTGGACAACGTTACCCTCTTGCTGCAAAATGAGGACGTTTACCGGCAAATGTCAGAAAGTTACAATCCTTACGGAGACGGACACGCTTGCGAAAGGATATTGAATGCGTTGAGATAAGAATACCAACCTCCTTATTACAGACATCTTTCACTCTGCTGACGTATCGGGAATATCTTGTTTCAAATCGGGGTGAAGGTAAACGGCATGTATTTTACGTTTGCCCTCGGGGGGAATTGTCATATAGTCCCGATACAAATCCCGAAGATAAGCATCTGGATCGGCCGGTGCATTGAAATTTCTTCCTTCAAACATAATTTCGGAAAGCGGGAAAACAGAATCTTTCCGATGTCTTGTCCCATACCAGTTTTGAATTACGATATTGGAAATATACGTTCTTTTCGGGAAAAAAGGCTTTAAAATACCCCATAGCCCTCTATAAAGGAGATATTTACCCCCGAAATAAAAAAATTCCGCAAAAGAACGAAGCGAATAGTAATGTGCCCTGTGTAAGATAAGGTGCGCAATAGAAACGCCATGCCCCAGCCGCTTCACCAACGACTTAGGCATCGACGGGCACGATACAAAAGGGAAAATATCGATAAAAAGACCTTTTTCATAATCGGACTTGAAAAAATCGGCATCTTCGATATAAAGAGAATTTCTATCGCGTATTTTCACAACAGAACTTTTGTGAGCGGGATCACTACGGCGTGTCTGTAAAAAAAGAGTTTCGGGCAATTCTGCCGGAGCAATTTTTTCAAAACGTTCCAAATCGGACTTCGTCATACCTATATCAATATCGTCGTCCCAGGGAATAAACCCGCCATGACGCACAGCACCCAGCAGACTACCGCCATCAAGCCAATAACCGATACCGTGTTTCTTACAAATGCGATCGACCTCTTCGAGTATCGAAAGCTGTTTCAACTGGCAAGCACGCAAATGATCGGCCACATAAGCCGAAAGATTGGGATTACTCATATTCGTTCTTTTTCACATCTATAACCTGCCCCGTAAAATCAGAGAGCAAAGATTGCACGGTAACTTCGGCAACTTTTTCGGAGGGCAGCAACGTATCGTCGGGTTCGACACCGAAATTGTGTATCCGCATAGGCGTCTTTGTACGTTCGGGATTAATGCAATTCACGCTTATACCAAACGGTTCCCATTCCTGCGCAATCGCTTGCACGAAGTTCACGATAGCGGCTTTGGTCGACGAATAAATACTATAAAAGGCTCTGCCCCGTGTATATGAGCTGGAAGTAAAAAACAGCAATTTGCCTTTGCTCTCTTTCAGGTAAGGATAAGAGGCCACAGCCACATTTACCGTTCCCATATAATTGGTATTCACTGCCTCGCATATCGTGCGATAATCGCAACTCACAAGAGGTTGCTTATTCAGCAATCCCGCAGTATTGATGACATAATCGATACGACCCGTCTCGGCAAAAACATCTTCGAGTACTCGGGTTACCGTATCTTTGTCGCCGACATCGACACCGCCCTGTGTCCGGGAAAAACTATAAACGAGAACCTTATGTGCCTGCAACACTTTTACCACGTCGGCTCCGATTCCATAACTGCCACCGAAAACGACGGTAACTTTCCCATCCAACGATTTGCTGTCAATAGGACCATGTCCGAGTTCGCTTTTACGTAACTGAAAAAACTTGTCGAGCAAATAGGTGTCTTCTTTGTACGTCAACTTCATATTGCTCTCCTCCCCCATTACCACATACACGGGTACATCAGGCAGATATTTCACGACAACTCCGCAATCGTCGGTAACCTTGAATGCCGGGTCTTTCAATGCTATATCATAAGCCTTCCGTATCGTTTCGAGTCGGAAGGCCTGCGGTGTCTGTCCGCGCCTCAGCCGGCTGCGGTCGGGAATCGATTCGATAAAATCCCCATCGGTCTGTATAATGGTATCGGTCGCGGGCATTGCCACATCGATGGCTTCATAATCGGCAAGAGCATCGATGACATCGTTGAGAATACGCTGGCTTACAAGCGGTCGCACGGCATCATGAAAAATAAGATTTACTTCGCAGCCCTCATATGCCCGAATGGCCGAAAGGCTCGAATGATAGCGCTCCTCTCCTCCTTTGAGTATTTTAAGCACTTTTTTCCAACCGTTTTTTATGATTATCGATTCAAAATCGGCGACATAGAAAGGATTCGATACAATGGCAATTTCATCGATGCGAGGATTGTGCTCGAAAACGTCGACCGTATGTTCGACCACCATCTTGCCAGCAACCTTAAAAAACTGTTTGGGTGTGGACAATCCCAAACGGCTACCGATGCCTCCGGCCAATATCACAGCTATATTTTTTCTCATGGTACAGAGATTATATGTGTACAAAAATAACAATTTAATATCTTCTTTCCACAAATGCACTTCCGAGTTTCTCCCCGACAGACCATATCTTTTTTCCGATTTCCCATACGCCGATACCCTCCGCTCAATCGTACCGGGAGGTACTGAGAAATCTGAAATAATCGCTGCACGAAATCGGGAAATAA
>HF999746.1:131654-145713 GCA_000434215.1 Bacteroides sp. CAG:144 | reverse complement strand
TTTTTTGCAACGGGGGGGGGTATATAACAAATATTCACAATTTCGCATACAAAAGAGTTGCAGACGAAAAAAATCGAGTCGAGAGAGACTTGCCTGCAAACGCAGCATATACAAGGCTTTCCGCAATACCGGTTCTTCTGAATCGATATGCGAAAGAAACTCTTCGGCAGTCGAAAGGCGCAAACGTATCGTATCTTTCAATTCCTTGTGTAAACGCCACGTCCTCCGCAACCAACGGAAGACATTCCCGGCACTCTTGCGACTGCTTGTCGGAACGATATAAGTATAGGCCGAGGCATGGCGGCGATGCCTCGAAAGCACTTCGCCGAGAAACACGATACTGTCGAACGCGGCAGCCGTCAAAGCCAAAATGAGATCGTAACAACGATATACGGCAATGGGTGCAGGATCGGGCATGAGCGAAAGCAACCGACGGGAAAAGACGGTCGAGTGTCCCGGGAAAATACCCACGTAAATCATACGCAACAGACTGCAATTCGGCACCCGGGAATCAAATGCGTAATCTTTGCCGTCGCCGTAAAAAGGTTGCGAAAAACTGGCACACATGAGCTTATCGCCGATAGCCTGCATCTGACGTTCTATCTTGTAGGGTTCCCAAATATCGTCTTGGTCGGCAATAGCGATATAGTCGCCCGAGGCCTTCCCCAACGCATCGAAAAAATTACCGTTCACCCCTTTCCGAGTCTTATTACGTATGGGACGAATATGCGGATAACGGCTCGCATACTCGCTCACGACCTCGAACGTACCGTCGGTCGAACAATCGTCCTGTATGATAATTTCCTCGACAGGATAGGTCTGCGCCATAATCGAATCGAGCTGTTCGCGTATAAACGACTCGCCGTTATAGGTGCACATGACAATGGAGACCGTGTTTCTTTTCATATCCATACGATTACCGATCATGACGGACAGAGCGCCGTCTCAAAAATTCGATGCTCTCGCGCAACACTTTGGCCCGGCACACCCACATCATCGCCATATATATAACGGCCGCCGTTACCACTTTTGCAGCCAACAACAAGTAAATATCCGAAATTCCGCGCGTTATATAATAGGTCGCTGCCATCGTTGCCAATGCGATGAGGGCAAAAGGGAGCACGTCTCTCAGCAAATCGAGAAAACGTAAATCGAGCTGCTGGCGGACAAACAGATACCATACCCCCAGCCAAGCCATATTCACCGCCACGAAAGCCACGATCATATTTTCGATTCCATAGGGGGACATCGATACCAATACAACGATTTGCAACAGACACAATATAATGGTATTCCACATGTATATGTGGGATTTCCCGCTGCTGATGACAAGATTGGAAAACAGTCCCTGCACCGGGACGAATGCTCCCCACACGCACAATATCTGCATCATAGGTACGCTGGCGAGCCATTTCCCGGTAACGCATACAACAATCAGTTCCCGGGCAATGAAAGCAAGCCCCAGCATCAGCGGGAAAGAGACGAACGCCGTAAAACGCAACATTTTACGGAAAACGGCCAATTGCCGTGCTTTATCACCGGCCACCTGAGAAAGAACCGGCTGGGCCACCCCTACAATCATTCCGTTGACCGTATTATACCCCATCATGTTCCACTTGGCCGCCTGCGTATAATAGCCGACTTGGGCAGCAGAAAAAAGCCGTCCCAAAAGAACCGAAAAAATATTGTTGTTGATGTGTACGAAAATATTGGTCGCCAACACCCGGCTGCTGAAACCGAACATCTCCCTCAACGGCCGGAAATCGATATGAAAAGACGGACGCCACGGCGTAAGCAGCCAATAACACATCGAAGAGACCAAAACATAAATTACGCTCTGCAAAGCGATTCCCCAGTAAGCCAATCCGTTATAAGCGGCTGTTACGCCGACCGTCCCCGAAACCGCCAATGCCGACAACTGCGCTATCGTCCGCTTCTTTACCATGAGATTCCTGAACAGGTATGCGCTATGGGCCGTTGCCGTACTCGACAAGACAAAGCAAAGGAAAATAAATCGCGAAAGAGGAATGAGTCTCGGTTCGTCGTAAAAGCGGGCTATAAGGGGGGCACAGAAAAAAAGCAGGACATATACCGAGACCGAAACCAATATGCTGAACCAAAAAACGGCATTATAGTCATTCGACGTTACGTCCCGGCGATTGGTTATCGCCGAGATAAAACCACTCTCCTGCAACGAGCCGGCTATCAAAGTAAAAATCGTGAGCATACCCACCAGTCCATAATCGGAGGGAGAGAGCAAACGGGCTAAAAAAATACCGAAAAAGAGATTCAACAACTGCTGCATGCCGTTGCTGAACCCGCCCCAAAACAGCCCTTTTGCCGTTTTCTCTTTCAATGACGATTCTTCCATACTTCCACGTCTCCGAAAAAACTGTCGGCAGAAACTTTTCCAACCTATTTCCCGCCAAAGTTTTTACTATACAGACGTTCAAAGATAAGGCTATTTTGTCTATAATACAAAATGGGACGATGAGATTTTCGACGGAACGACATCTCTTCCAAGCGGATTGTCGACAACACTAACTCCGAATTTCTTTCTGAAAAGCAAGTCGTTCGGTACCGTTTGCCACACGAATAATACCGCAAAACGAAAAACCGTATTTTTGTAAAAACCGTTGCAATATTTTATTGTCGGCATGCGTATCGACTCTGATGTTTTCCTGCCGGGCAAGACACCAGCGGAAACAGGTATCGGCTACACCCCGGCAAGTGCCGTCGGAAGCCAATCGGTGTATCGTCGCATAGGGGCGGTCGTTGAGCCAACTACCGTTACGAATTTCTTTATAATTGGGATCTTTACCCACGATAAAAGCAAATGTCCCCACAACATGCCCTGCGTCATCTACCACACAATAGCAATCGCCGTTCTTTATATCGGCCATTATCCGGTCGGGCGCAGGATAACCGTCGATCCACTGCGCCGGATTACCGGACTCTTTCATAAACAAACGAGCCTTGTCAAAAATGCGTTCCAACGTGCCCAAGTCCTTTTCTACCGCTTTCCTTACTTTCATTCGTTACTCCGGATAATTTTCTGCAAATGTAAATAATCCAGCGTAAAATGCAGAGACTCTCTACCGATCGAATATAACAAAATTTTCTATTCCCATTTTTTTACATTAGATTTGCAAATCATCAATAACAAAATCTTCTTAATTCTATGAAACACACATTTTCGAGCAAAAAAATTTTTTTTGCCGTTCTATGTATTTTCTGTTCTTCGGCTGTTTTTTCCCAACAGCCGATTCCTGAAAAGCCCCGTATTCTCATCAGTACCGACATCGGAGGAACCGACCCCGACGACAACCAGTCGATAGCTCACTTCCTGATGTATAGCGACCTGTTCGATACAGAGGGTCTCGTATCTTCTCCCTCTTACGGTTCCGGCAGCAAAGCCGAACTGTTGAGAATGATCGATCTCTACGAAAAAGACTTTCCCCAACTGAAAAAGCACAATAAAAATCTCGCTACCCCCAAGTACCTTCGTTCCATCTGCAAACAAGGACGCCGGGGTGCCGCCCCCTACTGCGGATATATGACACCGACCGAGGGCTCGGAGTGGATCGTCAAATGCGCCCGGAAAAAGAGCGACCGGCCATTATGGGTACTCGTATGGGGCGGTCTCGATGATATAGCCCAAGCCCTGCACGATGCGCCCGACATTCAAGACAAAATACGAATTTACTGGATAGGCGGCCCCAATAAAAAATGGAGCACAAACAGCTACGCCTATATCGTAGAGAATTTCCCCGACTTATGGTTTATCGAAAACAACGCCGCTTACCGGGGCTTCATCGGGAACAAAAAAATCGCCGACCGCTATAACGGCAATTACTACGACATCTACATCAAAGGTGCCGGACACTTGGGGGCCGACTACATCAACTACTACAAAGGGCAATCGAAACTGGGCGATACGCCCTCGCTCCTCTATATGATGGACGGCGACCCGAACGACCCCTATAAAGAATCATGGGGCGGCAGCTTCGAACGCTTGCCTTACAGTTCCCGTGTCGTAATTGACCGGCCGGCTACGGCACAAGACACGGTACCGGTCTACTCGATCATCGAATTCCGCATAAAAGGTCCGGTTACAGACATTCCGGCCGACTCGACCTGCTTCACCCTCACCATCGGAAAACAAAATTGGGGTGGATACCATTTGGGCAACGGTGTGTATGCCGTAAGACACACGACCTACTATTTGGGAACATTGCCCTACACCATCGTTTCGGATATTCCGGGTTTCCCCGAACAGAAAGGTGAAATCACCATCGAAAATGTGTGGCCGGGGGAAAAACGGGCAACCGACTATCCCGTCGGCAAGAATTGGTTTACCGATCGCGGAGACAAAAATCTCATAGAGAATGATTGTTTGGGAAGCAAAACCGTATCGAAATGGAGAAACGATGCCATGGAAGACTGGGGTAAACGCTGGTCATGGCTGAAAAAATAAAACCTTTATAAAACTCAATATCCCGACATGAAAAAATTACTGTTCGCAGCATTGGCCTTATCGTGTATTCTCCTGCCTGCCGAGGCCAAAAAGAAAGTGCGCGTACATACCATCGGAGATTCTACGATGGCCGATTACGCCGAAAATACCACCCGCACCCGAGGCTGGGGAGAAATGTTCCAAGAGTTCTTCTCCGACGATGTGGAAGTCATGAACTACGCCCGGGGCGGACGCAGTACCCGCTCATTTATCAACGAAGGCCTCTGGGACAAGGTCAAAGCCAATATCCGGAAAGGCGACTATGTACTCATACAATTTGCCCACAATGATGAGAAAGGTGGAGGCACGTACAGCGACGACGGACGGGGTACCGACCCGTGGGGGCATTACAAAGCCAACTTGGAAAGATATGTGAACGAAACCCGGGAATCGGGCGGAAATCCGATTCTCGTTACCCCTATCGTGCGCCGCTATTTTATGAAAGACGGGACGATCAGCGCCAAAGGTTGCCACAACCTGAGCGCATCGCCGGCCGACTCGACACTCGACTATGTATTCGTCATGAAACAGGTAGCCCACAATATGGACGTACCTCTTATCGACCACACCGCCCTGACGAAAGCTTTCGTCGAAAAACTGGGCGAGAAAAAGACGGTCGCCCTCATCTATGTGCCCACAGACGGCACCCATACCCAAGCGACCGGTGCAGCCCTCTATGCACAAATGGTAGCCAAAGAATTGCAGGAGATGGGAATACTCAAACGTTCGGTACACCCGGAAACCCCGATCGTACTGAATCCCGAGTCCGTCAATTTCAACACGTTATATGTAGGCGATGAAGCCCGTATCTGTTTCGATTTCGTCGGCTTGGCCCTACCCGGTTCAAACGGGAAAGTAACCATCACCGCCCCCGAAGGCATGACCGTGGCATCGAGCCCGGAAGCGCCCAAAAGCCGTCAAATCGACATCGAATACTCCGACGGCAAATTGTGGAACCAATGTTTCTATCTCTATTTCAAGCCCACCCGACCGGGAAAAATCGACGACAAAGTAACCATCTCTTGCGGGAAAATAAAACGTACACTGCCCGTATATGCCGATTGTAAACAAATCAGCAAAGAGACCCCGAAAAAAATCGCTGTCAAAAATCATACGTTAAAAGGCTTGGTGGAAGAGGCTTCGGGTATTACGATAGAGAAAGGCGCATGGCCGGCCGACATCGACGAATCGGGTAGCCGTTACATCGAATTTTTTGTCAAAGGTCTGAAAAAGAGCGTCATCGTAAGACAAGTATCTTTCACCTTGTCGGGAAAAGTCGCTTACCGCGTCGCCGCATCGAAAGGGAACGATTTCTATCCGAGAACCGACTTGGGCGAGAACCAACGGGCCGTCGAAGGCACGCAACAAATCACATTGCCGGTAAACATAACGGTAAAGCCGAATGAACGGCTGGGCATACGCATTTTCCCGTGGAGCACCGAAGCAACCGATTCTTTGCATTTCGACATCGAAGGATTCACATTGGAAGGTATGGAGATAGAATAAACCGTCTCCCACTCCACACTGTAAATAAAAAGCGCAGGAGATTTCCTGCGCTTTTTATTTGCCCATCTCGGTGTGCGGTCTATTTCCACCGTTTTTCCCTGATTGAGCACTCTATCCCGAGAGAGGGAGATACGGGCTACCCTTCATCGTCGGACTGGACGTCGCGACACGCATCCTCGCAAAGCGAACACATCTCGCGATACTCGTTCCAATCGGGATCTTTCTCGGTATAAATCGTAATAGGCAGTTGCTCAAAAGGGGCCAATGCCTGATTGAGACGCTCGCCGAATGCCGGAATGTTACGGGTGTAAAAAATCCACGTCCGTGCCCCGTCGCCGGTATATACGCCGGTAAGTATCGAAAGTTTGTCTTTCTCCATCGCTTTTTGCAAAGCCTCCTGCGGTTCCTCCATGCGTTTAGCCTCCGCCTCATCGGGCATACCGTTGGCGGTACGCACATACGGCCACGTAATCTCTACCCGCTCACCGAACTTCCCCGACGCCATAAACGCATCTATCTCATCGCGGCCGCATACGATGACCATCGTCCCGCCTTCGCCTTCGGTTACGGAGGTAAACCAGTTATTCGTCAATTTCATGCTTTCTTATTTTTACTGTCATACATAGATATAGAAATAAAAAATAAGGAAAATCAGACATTTTTCTTTTTACTTCATATCTGTACAAATGTACAAAAATAACTTTTGCCCGAAAGTAGCGCAGAAAAAATTTTATCTATGCATAATTATTTTCGGAGATAAAATCCCCCATAACCGATACCGACTTTTGGCATACCGCCCGACACACACGACCTATCCCATTATTCCGATTGAGCGTCATAAGTTCAGCAAAAGGCTCGTCTTCCATGTAGCATGGAGATGCTTCGCTATCGCTCAGCATGACAGACATGTGTCATTCCGAGCAAGGCCGGTAGGCCGCCGAGGAGTCTCTATGTCATCTCGAACGCATGTGAGAGATCTCATGCCATACGTCTTAGCCGGAGATTCTTCGGCTATCCGCACCACAGAATGACATGCGCTTAGGTAGAGATTCTTCACTCCGCTTATGCTACGTTCAGAATGACAAGAGGGTATGGTAGTATTTCATGGTATATACCGAAAAAGCCGCTTGACAGCGGCTTTTCCGGTTGAGGGAAGATGTTTTTATCGTATGATCGTCATTTCATCGATAAGATTTTTGGCTCCGGCATATTTGTCGATAATGAAAAGTACGTAACGTATATCGACATTGATGCAGCGTTGCAGGTCTTTCTCGAAAACAATGTCGCCGCTCATGGCTTCCCAGTTGCCGTCGAAGGCTGCGCCTATCAGTTCGCCATTGGCATTGATGACAGGACTGCCCGAGTTGCCGCCCGTAATGTCGTTGTTACTGAGGAAACAGCAAGGCAGGTCGCCGTTTTCCATGGCATATTCGCCAAAATCTTTATTGATAATCAACTCTTTGAGCTTGGACGGAACGACAAATTCCCAATTATCGGGATCTTCTTTTTCGAGAATACCCCGTTGCGTGGTGTAATAGCGGTAATCTACGCCGTCGGCAGGCGAATAGGGCAATACGTTACCATAGGTCATGCGTATGGTAAAGTTGGCATCGGGATAAGTCGGAGCGTCGCCGGCCATGTCGAGCAACCCTTTGATATAGATTTTCTTGGCGCGGGTCAAGCGGTCGTTCAGCGGTTTACGTTTGCCCGATAGTTCTATCGATTTCTCTATATACGCATTGCGGAGGGCTACCATAAGGTCGTTTTCGAGCGCTTTGGCCGAAGGCTTTTTACAGAATTTCTCGAAATTGGCATCACCGGCAAATACCGATTTCTCGAATGCCGCATCGACATAACGATCGATGTCTCCCTTGAATTTTTTATCGATGAGGTCGAAGATGGCAAGACGTTCACCCTCGGGTACGGCATCGCGGTAAGCCTTCAACATGGCTTTGGCCACCCGGCGGTCGACCTTCCGGTTATAGTTTTTGTCGGCGAACTTGCCGTAGTTTTCTTTCAGAATCGTCATCAGGGAATCGACACGGGGCTGGTTCTTTTCTTTGAGCGCCTTTATCAATGCACCCGTAGGCGGTACTTGTGAAAACTCCACAGCGATGGCGATACCTTCGAGCAACTGGTAGTAAGCATAATTGACCGACGACAGTTCTTTCATGACGGCTTCGATGCTGTCAAGGGCGGCGATATACTCGGGGTGATTGTTAGCACGCGACCACTGGCGCAATGCCTCTTCTTCTTTTTGCTTTTCGCCGATGACGTCCAACTTATCGATACCCCGGTTCATGCCGATGGCATTTTTATGATAGTTGCTCGAACGGGCGTATTTGCTGGCGTACTGTATGCGTACGGCAGGGTCGGCCAGCATCTCGTCGAGCATTCCGGCCTGACGCACACCGCGCATGTTGATGCGGGTGGCATTTACCACATCGCGCATATCTTCGATTTCCCACGAAGTATAATAACGATTGGTCGTGCCGGGAAATCCCATAATCATAGCATAGTCGTTCTCGGCAACGCCTTTCAACGAGATATTGAAGTAACGTTTGGGTTTCATCGGCACATTGTCGGCACTGTACTCGGCCGGTTTTCCGTCGGGAGCGGTGTACACGCGGAAGAGAGAGAAGTCGCCCGTGTGGCGCGGCCACATCCAGTTGTCGGTATCGGCACCGAATTTACCGATCGACGAAGGGGGCGCACCCACCATACGCACGTCGTTGTAAACGGTGATGGTGAACATGAAGTAACGGTTACCGCCGTAAAAGGGTTTAATGACGACTTCGGCAAAAGGGTTCTCGGCGAGGAATTCTTCACCGGCCATTTTACGAGCCTGCTTGTTGAGAAAAAGGGTGCTGAATGCGTTCATCTCATTGCCCGACTCCTCCACGGCTTTGTTGATGCTGTCGGTAACTTCCTCGATTTTTTCGATGAAACGTACCTGTAACCCCGGCGTGGGAAGTTCGTCTTTCTTCTCCATTGCCCAAAAGCCGTCGGTCAGGTAATCATGTTCGACGGTACTGTGTTGTTGTATGGCATCGTATCCGCAATGATGATTGGTAAGGATAAGACCTTCGGGCGATATGATTTCACCGGTACAGCCTCCGCCGAAAATGACGACGGCATCTTTCATCGATGTACTGTCGGGATTGTAAATATCATCGATGTCGACAAGCAGACCGGCTTTTTTCAGCTGTTCGCTATTTTGCTGTTTGAGAAAAGGGAGAAGCCACATACCCTCGTCAGCCACCGCCGGCGAGACGGCAATGGTGGCAGCGAGCAGAGCTGCTAAAGATTTTTTTAACTTCATAAGGTTCGTTTTTAGTATGTTTTGTTGTTATATCAGATATTTCTTTACGATTTTTTCGGTTTCGTCCCAGAGTATTTTACGCATAGGATGTTCGGTGTATTTGGGAGAGAGCGGCTTTACCCGACAACCGGCGTTGAATGTACCCGAACGCCCGTCGGCATCGGTGTCGAGCAACAGATTTATGGCTGTTGCGGCCCCCTGTCGCGGCGTGCGGATAAACGGCCGGAAAAACAGGTCGCACAATATGTCGATGACAGGATTGTACATTTTTATAATATTGGTCGATACGATGCCCGGGTCGGCCGCATTTACGGTAATGCCCCGGTTTCTTACCCGGTCGGCCAGTTCAAGGGTAAAAAGAGTCAAGGCAAGTTTAGTATTGCCATATATAGGAATACGCCAAAAACCTCCTTTGCGTCCCCGGGTAAAAAATTCGGGCAAAGTGATTTTCCCGATGGCATAGGTGCACGACACCATGTTCACAATGCGGCTACCGCTGTGCATAAGAGGGAGCAACTTGCGAGTAAGCAGGTACGGAGCGACATAGTTGACGCTCGTAGTACGGGCCAGCCCGTCGACCGTCTCGATGTGTCGCGGGTCGAGCGTACCGGCATTGTTCATGAGCAGATCGATGGGCTCATTACGCTGTAAAAGCCTATCGGCCAACCGTCCCACCGATGCCAAAGAGCAGAAGTCGGCCGTCATGATTTCTACGGATTTGTTTCCTGTACAGGCGACGATTTCCCGACGTTTCGGTTCTGCTTTCTCCTCATTTTGACAGACCATGACAACGGTATAACCTTTTGCAGCTACTGCAAGGGTTATTTCCCTACCCATTCCGCCGTCGGCTCCTGTGATAACCGCTAAATTTCTCTTTGTGGGCGTATGTTTCGTCATGGGAAAACAAAATGCGCAAATTTACACATACGAGAAATAAAAGCGGCTATACGCGCTTTTTATTTCTCCTTTTTTCCTTCTCCTATATCGGTACAAAGATATAAAAAAATCTCCGGGAAAAGAAATAGCGGTGTTTTCTTTCCCCGAAGATATTCCGGCACAAAATTTGACAAAAACAAAATATCCTCGTCGGGCGATATGAAAATGTATCGCCCTGATGCCACCGGTCGGTTGGAGCGATATGACGGTTTTCAAATATCCGTTCTCCGTTCTTATAGAGGAATTTAAACCATTTTCAAACCGACTATCGATGCAATCAGCGTAGTAACGAAAAATATTCGAGCGAAAGAGATCGGTTCATGAAAGAAAATAATACCCAATACCACCGTACTTACCGCACCTATACCTGTCCACACGGGATAGGCCGTACCAATAGGTATCGTATGTACCGCTTTGGCCAGCAATACCATGCTGATGGCCAGACAAATAAGGAATCCGACTCCCCAAAGGTAGTACTCTATGCCCGAGAGTCCTTTCATTTTTCCCAAACAAAAGGCAAAACCGGCTTCAAAGAATCCGGCTATGACTAAAACAATCCAGTTCATATATTCAGGGTTGACCATATAAGAATCTGTTTCTTATATAATATAGGGATATTATTTGAATTCGAGCTTTTCAATTTCTTTTTTCAGGCAAGCGGGCAGTCCGTCTATCTTGTGATGGCAAGCCATTTCGAGAGTGTACATACGCCCTATGCAGTAGTTGCTATGCCCACAGGTATTACAAGCGTTTTCTTCCCGGGCCATACGATTCACAAAATCGGGTTCATTGAGCAATGCCCGGCCCATCTGTACACATTCGAAACCGTTATCGAGCACTTCGTCGATTTTTTTTCGAGAGACAAGCCCACCGACATATACCAGAGGTATTTGCAATTCTTTTCTGAATCTCAGGGCATCATCGAGGAAATAGGCCTCTTTGAAAGGTTCGGACGGTATCATCATGTGCCCAAACATTTTTACTCCATACTTCAACCACCAACAATCCATGTAATGGGTCATCGTCTTGATGGGCATAGCACCCCGCATCACATACATGGGAGCTTTGCTCACAAAACCTCCGCTCAAAACAAGCGCGTGTACACCCGATTGTTCGAGACGTTTGGCCACCTGCATGGTTTCGTCTATCTCCATACCTCCTTTGAATCCGTCCCGCATATTCATCTTTACGAAGACGGCCAGATCATTTCCGGCAGCCTTCATCACTTCTTCCATACACATATCCATGAATCGCATACGGTTTTCGAGCGAACCTCCGTATTCATCTTTGCGGTGGTTGGTATAAGGCGAGAGGAACTGACTGATGAGGTAGCCGTGTCCCGCATGTATCTCCACGGCGTCAAATCCGGCTTCACGCGCCAAATTTACAGCCCGGCCGAAGTTTTTGGCCATTTCGGGTAATTCCGATTTGCGCATGCCGCGCACGAATGTGGGCGAATAGAGATTGAAGCCCGTCGATGCGGAGATAGGTGTTACACCGCATATCTTCTTGTGCGACATATTGCCGCAATGTCCCAGTTGTATCGAAGCTGCTGCACCAGAACGATGTATGTCATCGGTGATTTCTTTCAGTCCGGGAATGATTTCGGGACGCATCCATAGCTGACGGTCAAACGACAGTCCGCTTTGGCATACCGCCGCATAAGCGATTGTTGTCATGCCTACACCGCCGTCGGCGACAGACTTGTGGTAGTCGTGCAACATTTTCGACGGTTTATTTCCGGGACACATACTTTCGAAGGCGGCCGAGCGTATGGTACGGTTACGCAGGGTGAGCGGGCCTATGGTAACAGGTGTGAAGAGTTTCGATTCCATGATGTGATATATGTTTGTTGTCAATAGATATACGGAAAGATGCGTTTACGGCGACCCATACGTTGTTCTCCGAACTCGTCCCGGTAACGGTGGTATATGGCATCGGCACGCGGCACAAGATTGGCAAATGTCCACCAAGCAAACACGACACCGGCAGCCGACCAAGTAAGAATGGCAAATCCTGTCCATTCGACAATTTCTCCGAAATAATTGGCCGAAGTTACCCGAGAATACAACCCCTTGTCGGGCAGATAATGACGAGTATCTCCGGGTTTTCTCAGATGGCGTATGACATTGTCGGAATGCAAATTTATCGCCATTCCCGTAAAAAAAACAAGGGTACCGATTATAAACTGCGGGGTTGTGAGCCACGACACCGTATAACGGTTGTCAGGCGCGAGGTAAAAAAGCCATTCACCTTGTATGAATCCGTTCAGAATATTGAAGACAACACCCATAAGCATGACCGTTACAGGCATACGGCTCTTTCCTTTCATAAGAAAAGGGAAAATGAATGATCGCTGGAAATAATGCAACTGAAAGAAAATGAATATGACCAAAGGAACGGTTTCAAATTGCCTCTCGGAGTTCCACCAAAGCATAGTCATAACGATAAAAACCGGAGCTTCCATCAACGCCCAAGCGATTTTGTTATCAATGGCAACACCCCATCGATTACTCCGAAAAATGCCGTAACCCGCTTTCAAGAAATAGAGTACAACGAATACGATTGCGGCAATACCACTCATTATCAGCAAGAATATATCGAAACACCGAGGTGAAATTTCTATCATATCGCAGTATATAAAATTTATATTCAACTTGTTACGTTTTAAATAATCAAAATCATAACAAACAAAAATAGAGAAAAACAACCTAATTCGCTAATAAAACAGGCTTTTAAATTGTCCTTAAAGTCTTTCTATCCCGATTACAGCGTTTACGTCTTAAAATTTTTACGAGAATGTCCTGATATACATCGTCTCTCATATATGGATTATAAAGCAATCGTTTACATACATGATTGTCTTACCCGCAAAAACGGATAGAATAAGTATCTGAAAAGACATACCAAAAAAATACCATTCTATCGAATATAATAAAAAAGCTTATTCGTACCTTTGCGCCGAATTTTTCAATAGGGTTCGGAATATGGTAAGACAATGTGCTATCTTGTTCGGTTGCTTGGCCTTAGGCGAGCTTGTCGTGTATCTTACCGGCGTAAAACTCCCGTCGAGCATCATAGGAATGTTACTGCTCACGCTGTTCCTCAAATTAGGTTGGATAAAGTTGCATTGGGTACGCGGCCTTTCCGACTTTCTGGTTGCCAATTTGGGATTCTTTTTTGTTCCACCCGGAGTGGCACTCATGCTCTACTTCGATGTGATAACCGCACAATTTTGGCCCATCGTTATCGCGACAGTCGTCAGCACCGTATTGGTATTGGTCGTTACCGGATGGTCTCACCAGTTAACACGTAAGACAAATGGACTTCTTAGAAAATAAATTTTTTCTGTTGGCACTTACATTCGCATTTTTTTTCGGGGCGAAAGAATTACAGAAAAAAACGGGTTTTATCCTACTGAATCCTATATTGGTTACGATTGCCCTGCTTATCGTTTTCCTGCAATTTACAGGCATCAGTTATGAAACGTATGAAGAAGGTGGCTACCTTATCGAGTTCTGGCTCAAACCGGCAGTGGTAGCACTCGGCGTGCCTCTTTATCTGCAACTCGAAACCATCAAGAAACAGCTTCTGCCCATCATCGTGTCGCAATTGGTCGGTTGTCTGGTAGGAATCGTTTCGGTCGTCGGGGTAGCCAAACTTTTAGGGGCCACGCAAGAAGTCATCGTATCGCTGGCCTCCAAGTCGGTAACCACCCCTATTGCCATGGAGGTAACGCAAGCCGTCGGAGGTATCCCCTCGCTCACGGCGGCTGTGGT
>HF999746.1:127902-131630 GCA_000434215.1 Bacteroides sp. CAG:144 | reverse complement strand
GTGGTATGCGTGGGAATTTTCGGCGCGATTTTCGGATTCAAAGTATTGTCGATCGGACACGTGAAAAGTCCTATTGCGCAAGGATTGTCTATGGGTACGGCTTCACATGCCGTAGGTACTTCGGCGGCGATGGAAGTCAGCGGAAAGTACGGAGCGTATGCCGGATTGGGATTGACACTCAACGGAATCTTCACCGCCCTTTTCACCCCTACGATTTTACGAATGTTAGGGTTGATTTGACAAATTTTTCTTTGACGGTTCGTCATACCTTTGCACAGAAATCGAGACGATTTATGAAAAATACGGACTCTAACCGCATCGCGTCGTACCGAAAAATGGTTGTTACAACTCCTATCTGTCAATAAGGGAAATATCGCTTTTTATCACTATCTTTGTTCCTTGAAAAAAGAATAGATATGAAATTTGAAGATTTGAATTTGGAACCGGAGGTCTTACAGGGACTCGACGCTATGAATTTCAAGGAAGCGACTCCCGTGCAGGAAGCAACGATTCCCGTCGTTCTCGACGGAAAGGACTTGATTGCCTGCGCCCAGACCGGAACCGGAAAAACCGCAGCTTATATATTGCCGTTGCTCAATCTGCTTACCCGCCGACCCTCGGAAAAAGATTTGGTACGGGCTATCGTTATCGCCCCTACCCGGGAGTTGGCCCAACAGATCGATATGCAGTTCGAGGGATTTTCCTATTTTCTGCCCATTTCCACTTTTGTCGTAGCCGGAGGCGGTGATGGAGCTCAGTGGGACCAGCAGAAACGCGGCTTGCAAATGGGAGCCGATGTAATGATCGCCACACCGGGACGGCTCATATCGCATCTGCTCAATACCAAAGTCGACTTATCGGGGGTCGAATATCTCGTACTCGATGAGGCCGACCGCATGCTCGACATGGGCTTCTACGACGATATTATGCAGATATGCTCTTTCTTACCCAAAGAGCGCCAGACGTTGTTGTTCTCGGCAACCATGCCGCCGAAGATACGCCAACTTGCCCGCCAGATTCTGCATGAACCCGAAGAGGTGAGTATCGCTATTTCCAAACCGAACGAATCGATCCGCCAATCGGCTTACATCTGCTATGAACCGCAGAAAATGGGAATCATCAATGCTATCTTTTCGCAAGGCGTAAAAGGCAAAACGATTATTTTCTCGTCGTCGAAATTGAAAGTGAAGCAACTTACCACAGCTCTCCGGCGCAGGAATTACAATGCGCGTGCCATGCACTCCGATCTCGATCAGCCGCAACGAGAAGAGGTCATGCTCGATTATAAAAACGGAAAAATCGATATTCTCGTGGCGACCGATATTGTTTCGCGAGGTATAGATATTACTGATATTGTACTGGTCATCAATTATGATGTCCCGCATGATCCCGAAGACTATATTCATCGTATAGGCCGTACCGCCCGAGCCAATGCCGAGGGTGAAGCGATAACATTTGTCTCGGTCGACGACCAAGATCGTTTCTATCGGATANNACCAAGATCGTTTCTATCGGATAGAAAAATTCCTCGAACGGGAAGTTCCCAAAATGCCCTTGCCCGAGGGACTGGGCGAAGCTCCCGAGTATGATATCATGTCGCTCGACCGGCATTCTTCCCGCAAAGGCAGTAGAGGACGTTCGGGAAAAAACGGTCGCTCGTCGGGTAATGCAGGTGGAGACCGTCGCAAAGGAAATTTCCGAAGATCGAAATCGCCAGCCGTTATTACAGAGCACCCCGAAAGGACATCTACCGATACGCATCGGCATACCGGTGAAGGAGAAACCGACTCAAAGAAAAGAAATAACAATCACCGTTACAATCATCGCCGACGTCCTTCCGGCAATAACAACGGGTCATCGACCGATACTCCCTCAAAAACGGAATAAACCGGATAAGTTCGTTTTAGATATTTCATGTCGGGCTTTACAAATTGTAAAGCCCGATTGTTTTTGCAAAATACTGTTATCGAACAAAATTGAAAAACAATAAAACCGAGAAAGATTTGTCTTTCTCGGTTTTATTGTTAAGGCTCGACGTTGCCCACAATGGTATTTCCATCGATTGTGATAGATTGGGTATCGTCCAAATAGTAAACTTGTTGTATCCATAGGTTCTCATTGATCCAAGTACCATATTGTGAAAGTGCTTTGGTTATGTAAATCTTTATCGTTTCTGCCTTTTCATGTGCAATAAACGTGATAGGACTGGTACTTAAAACCGTTTCTTCCTGAATCTTGATGGGTTTATCTTTATCATCGTACTCATGTACCCTAACCGCAATAAGACTACCCGTCGCATTCGTAATACTATAAGTTGTTTCTTTGGAACATGACGCAAAGATCGCCAATAAAAATAGTACAGATAAAATCAGATTTTTTTTCATCGTATTTGAATATTTTAGTTTGTTTATACGTTCGCAAAGATATAATATTATTTCATAAGAACGTAGAAAAGAAACAAATTTTAAAGGCAAGTAGCGAAAATTTATACCCGTTATACAGTTGGTAGGTACATAAATTGCAGTAATTTTGTGCTCCGGAAAGAAATAGAGCAAAAATCCGCTACCATATCATGTATCGACGAAAAAAAGACTTGCTGCGGTTTGTGCGCAGCGGGCAACCTATGACCGTGCGCCAACAGGTATATCTGGCAGCCCAGTTGAGCATACCTTCCATTTTCGCGCAGATTTCGTCGGTAATCATGCAATATATCGACGCCTCCATGGTCGGGAGTTTGGGAGCGAACGCGTCGGCCTCTATCGGGCTTGTCTCTACGACTACGTGGTTGTTCATGGGATTATGTACATCGGTGGCCGCTGGATTTGCCGTGCAGGTGGCGCATCTTCTCGGTGCCAAAGACGACAAGGGAGCTCGCGTGGTATTGCGTCAGGCGCTTGTTTTATCCTTGCTTTTCGGTTTTTTGTTGGCCGCCACAGGTTGCGGTATCAGCGGATATTTACCCCGTTGGCTCGGTGGAGATGAAGCGATTCGGCACGATGCGACAGGATATTTTATGATTTACGCCCTTTCACTGCCTGCCCTCCAACTCAATATGCTGGCCGGCAGTATGTTGCGTTGCAGTGGTAATGTATATGTACCGAGCATATTGAATATGCTCATGTGCGTAATGGATGTAATATTCAATCTTTTCCTGATATTCCCCTCCCGAATGCATGAGATAGCCGGATTTTCCTTTTATCTTCCCGGTGCGGGATTGGGGGTCGAAGGAGCGGCTTTGGGTACGGCTCTCGCATTGCTTGTTACGGCTTTACTGATGCTTTATTTTTTATGCTTCCGCTCTCCCGAATTGGGGCTGCGTCATCGTCGGGAAAAACTTTTTTTTACGGGCGATTGTCTGCGTCGGGCTTTCCGCATCGGTCTGCCTATGGGGTGCGAACGCATCATCATGTGCGGTGCACAGATCATGTCAACGGTTATCGTGGCCCCATTGGGGATATATGCCATAGCGGCCAACGCTTTTGCGATTACGGCCGAGAGCCTTTGCTATATGCCCGGTTACGGAATTGCCGATGCTGCCACAACATTGGTAGGGCAAAGTCTCGGTGCAAAACGCCATGACTTGGCGCGGAGTTTCGCTCGTATCACCGTAGTGATGGGTATGGCAGTCATGACAGTGATGGGTGCTATCATGTATCTCGCCGCACCTTTGATGATAGGTGTCATGACACCGGTTCCCGAAGTTGTTTCGCTGGGCGTTTCCATCTTAC
>HF999746.1:94908-127853 GCA_000434215.1 Bacteroides sp. CAG:144 | reverse complement strand
TGTTCGCTGCCGCCATTGTGGCTTACGGCGTGTTTATCGGAGCCGGCGATACATTGGTTCCAGCAACGATGAATTTCGTGAGTATTTGGGCCGTTCGTCTTACGCTGGCCGCTTTGCTGGCTCCTTCCATGGGGCTGCACGGCGTATGGATTGCGATGTGCATCGAACTCTGTTTCCGGGGTATGATATTCCTCGCCCGTATGAAATGGGGAAGATGGATCAAGCGGCTGTAAATCGGTATTTCGGGTTGGTAAAAACGGAATTCGTATACAATGCGAGCCATATATATGTTCTATTTTTGCATCGACGAAAATAGGATTTGAATCAGAAATTATAATGAAAGAATATCAAGTTATGGAGCAAATAAAAAATACCGAATTCGAGGGTGAACGTCCGCTGTTTGCCTCTCATGATCTTTACCTCGAAAATGTAACTGTGCATGCCGGAGAGTCGGCGTTGAAAGAGTGCTCCCATATCGAAGCCGTGAACTGCCGTTTTGAAGGGAAATATCCGTTTTGGCACAACGACGGGTTTGTCATACGTCATTGTCTTTTTACCGAAGGAGCACGGGCAGCCCTATGGTATTCCCGCAATCTCGAAATGAGCGACACGGTGGTCGATGCTCCGAAAATGTTCCGGGAGATGGAAAACATCAGCCTGAAAAATGTACAGCTGACCGATGCTGCCGAGACCTTGTGGCATTGCCGCAAGGTCGAGTTGAAAGACGTCCGCATCGAAAAGGCCGACTACCTATTCATGCATAGCGAGAATATCCGTATCGAAAATTACCGGCAGCAGGGAAACTATTCGTTCCAGTATTGCCGAAATGTGGAGATACGCCGAGCAGTCATTGATTCGAAAGACGCATTCTGGAATTCCGAAAACGTTACCGTCTACGATTCGGAAATCGACGGTGAATATTTAGGCTGGCATTCACACAACCTACGTTTGGTCAACTGCAAAATTTCAGGTACGCAACCGCTCTGCTATGCGCATGATTTAGTGCTGGAAAATTGTATCTTTGCACCCGACGCCGACCTCGCTTTTGAATACAGCACCGTGCAAGCGACCATAGACAGTGCCGTGTGCAGTGTAAAGAATCCGACAAGCGGCCGCATCATTGCCCGGAGTTATGGAGAAATCATTATCGACGAGAACATCAAAGCTCCGGCCGATTGTGAAATAAAACTATATAACGAACTGTAAAACAATCGAGTTATGAGGTACGATTTCGATGCAGAGATTTCCCGCCGGGGAAGCCGCTCTTACAAATGGGACTCGGCAGCCCAAGAAGATGTGTTGCCCATGTGGGTGGCCGATATGGATTTTCGCACGGCCGAGCCCATCATAGAAGCCTTGCGCCGTCGGGTAGAGCATGGCATCTTCGGCTATACGCGCGTTCCCGATGCCTACTATGAGGCTCTTATCCGGTGGTTCGAGCATCGGCATGGTTGGACGATCCGGCGCGACTGGGTCATCTACACATCGGGTGTCGTACCGGCAGTATCGGCCATTATCAAAGCACTTACTGTTCCGGGCGACCGGGTTTTGGTGCAGACACCCGTATATAATTGTTTCTTTTCGTCGATCCGTAACAACGGTTGCGAAACAGCGGTCAGTCCTCTTGTATATGCCGATGGTACTTACACCATCGATTTCGACGACTTCGAAAAAAAGGCCGCCGATCCGCGAGTAAAACTTTTCTTGTTGTGCAACCCCCACAACCCCGGAGGTCGGGTATGGACACGCGAAGAACTTACCCGCATGGGTGAAATATGTATTAGGAACGGTGTGTATATCGTGGCCGACGAAATTCATTGCGAACTGGTTTTCCCGGGGAATATTTATATTCCTTTTGCCTCTCTTTCTCCCGAATTTTCCTCTCACTCTGTAACCTGCAATTCGCCCAGTAAGGCGTTCAATATTGCCGGATTGCAGATCGCCAATATCATCGTACCCGATAACGATATGCGTACCCGAATAGACAGGGCTATCAATATCAACGAAGTATGCGACGTAAACCCGTTCGGGGTGGAAGCTCTCATCGCCGCCTATAACGAGGGGGAAGAATGGCTGTCGCAGTTGCTCGCATATTTGAAGGGAAACGACGATTTCATGTGGGATTTCTGTCGCCAGAACCTGCCGCAGTTTCCTCTCACCCGTCTTGAAGGGACTTATCTCGAATGGATGGATTGCAAGACTATCGGTCTTGCATCGGCAGAATTGGAGAAACGGCTTATCGACGAAGCCGGTTTGTGGCTCAATGCCGGTACGATGTATGGGGCCGAAGGCGAAGGATTCATGCGTTGGAACATTGCTTGTCCCCGTTCCCGTCTCACCGAGGGATTGGAACGCTTCCGGCAATATATATCTTCGTTATAACAAAATAGGAACTGCCGTTTATTGATACCCCTATGGTATTCATATAGTTGAGATTCATAAGACCTGAATCCTCGGTTCGGTATGATGGTATCATTCCAAGCCGAACGCTGCACGAGCATGCCTGTTCAAGCACAGCCGAGGCGCAAAGGAAAGAAACGAAATTATCCGAGATCGGTAAGGCCGGCAAGGAAACCCTAACACGCCATACTGATCATGGACAATATCATCTCGAACGAAAGTGAAAGATCTCATGCCAGATGCTCATTTGGTAGGAGATTCTTCGGGGTTATACCCCTCAGAATGACATCGTACCCACAAGGGAACATCGCTTAGCAAGAGATTCTTCACTACGCTACATTCAGAATGATACATCTGTCATTCCGAACCGAGGGCTGTCGACCGAGTGTGAGGAATCTCTAACACACCTTTTTTATAATGTCATTTCAAGTGAGGACAACCGCCCGACGAGGAATCTCTTCGTTTTTTCTTTATCGGGTATTCTTTATTTTACTTACGATAGGTCTGCATATCAATTCTTACATCGAAAGAAAAAGAACGGTCTGTGCTTGACAAGCACAGACCGTTCTCCTATGAAAGACAACATACATTATCTCACGAAAAGCAGTTCCCGATACTTGGGTAATGTCCACAAACGGTCATCGACAGCTAATTCGAGTTTATCGATATGGTATCGTATCTCATCGAGTTTCGGCGCAATCACGTCATGATAAGCAATCGCTTTTTCCCGCTCGTTTGCAATACGGTTGGCCACTTTCCGGGCTTCGACCAACTCATCGACTTTTGCTTTGATGGCGATTTCCCGCTCGGCGATCTCTTCGATGATTTCGAGATTCTTGGCCGAAAGACGCGCCGCCTTATCGGCAGGGAACAGGTCTCTCATCTTGTATACATTATCTATAAGCGTCGACTGGTAAGATGTTGCTACGGGTATGATATGGTTCATTACCAAATCGCCCAAAACACGGGCCTCGATCTGTATTTTTTTTGTATAAGTTTCCCACTTCACCTCATTGCGAGCCTCCAACTCTTTACGGGTCATGACCCCAGTCTCCTCGAACATCCGTACCGAACTTTCTTTGAGATAGTTGTCAAATATAAGGGGTACACTCGTCTCGCAATCGAGACCACGGCGGGCAGCCTCGGCTTTCCACTCGTCGCTGTAACCGTTCCCGTCGAAATGTATCGCCTTGCATTCTTTGATATAACGTCTCAGCACATGCAATATCGCCACTTGTTGGTCGCTTCCCTCGGCAATCATGGCATCGACATCTTTCTTGAACTCAACCAATTGGTGAGCCACCGCCGCATTCAGAGCAATCATGGCCGACGCACAATTGGCTTCGGAACCGACAGCGCGGAACTCGAAGCGGTTTCCCGTAAAAGCAAAGGGCGATGTGCGGTTACGGTCGGTATTATCGATAAGCAATTCGGGTATCTGGGGAATATTCAAGCGCATACCGTGTTTACCGCCGAGAGACGAGAAATCGTTATCATCGCTTTCCTCTATATGGCCGAGTACCTGTGAAAGTTGCGTACCGAGAAAACTCGAAATAATGGCAGGAGGTGCTTCATTCGCCCCTAAACGATGAGCATTGGTCGCACTCGAAATGGAGGCTTTCAGCAGACCGTTATGCTTATAGACGGCCATCAACGTATTTACCACGAAAGTAATAAAACGCAGATTGTCGAGAGGTGTTTTTCCGGGAGCCATGAGTAATACGCCGGTATCGGTACCAAGCGACCAGTTATTGTGTTTGCCCGACCCGTTCACCCCCTTGAACGGCTTCTCATGCAACAATACACGGAATCCGTGATTCCGCGCCAACTTCCGCATCAACGCCATAATCAACAGATTATGATCATTGGCCAAGTTGCATTCCTCGAAAACGGGAGCCAATTCAAACTGATTGGGCGCGACCTCGTTATGTCGGGTTTTCACCGGAATCCCGAATTTCAACGCTTCAATTTCGAGCTCTTTCATAAAGGCGGCAACCCGGCTGGGTATCGCACCGAAATAGTGGTCTTCGAGCTGTTGGTTCTTAGAACTTTCATGCCCCATAAGCGTGCGGCCGGTAAGTAACAAATCGGGACGGGCTGCATAAAGCCCCTCGTCTACCAAAAAATACTCCTGCTCCCACCCCAAATAGGCAACTACCTTTTTCACTTCGGGATTGAAATAATGACATACATCGACGGCAGCTTTATCGACCGCCCGCAATGCTTTGAGCAAAGGAGCTTTATAATCAAGAGACTCGCCGGTATAAGCGATAAAAATAGTCGGAATACACAATGTATCATCGACAATGAACGCCGGAGACGACGGATCCCACGCCGAATAGCCGCGCGCTTCGAACGTATTGCGAATGCCTCCGTTGGGGAAACTCGAAGCATCGGACTCCTGCTGCGCCAGTAATTTGCCCGAGAATTCCTGTATAACACCCCCTTTTCCATCGGGCTCGATAAAAGAGTCGTGCTTCTCGGCCGTGCCCTCGGTAAGCGGTGCAAACCAGTGGGTATAATGCGTAGCACCCATCTCCACCGCCCAAGTCTTCATACCTTCGGCGATGCGATCGGCTATCGAACGGTCGAGAGGAGCACCGTTGCATATCACATTCATCAACTGCTCGTATACATCGGGAGAAAGATACTGCTGCATCTTCGCCTGATTGAACACATACTTACCGAAATATTCCGAAGGGTGTTCCGTAGGAGTAGGAACCTCGACAGGCTTTTTCTTGAAAGCCGTCTCTACAACTCTGAATCGAAGTGTTGACATTTTACGTTGCTTTTTTAATATGGATTTTCCTCCCGGGAAACGGGACGGAACTGTGTCTGTTGCACCGGCAAAGGTACACAAAAATATTTTAACCGATTCGCTCCTCAATTATTTTTAAAGATAACTTTAAAATGCGACAGAATATCGCTACCTTTGCCCAAATTTTAAATACACCTCGACAGTATGTGCGGAATAGTTGGATATATAGGAGACCAAGAGGCGTATCCGATACTTATCAAATCACTGAAACGATTGGAATACAGAGGCTACGACAGCGCCGGAATAGCCCTCATCAATGATAGCGATGAACTCAACGTATACAAGACCAAAGGCAAAGTCGCCGATTTGGTACACATGGTCGAAAGCAAAGATACGACAGGCCATATAGGTATTGCCCATACACGCTGGGCTACACACGGAGAGCCGAACCAAATCAATGCACATCCCCACTACTCGGCGTCGGGCAACTTGGCCCTGATACATAACGGTATCATAGAAAACTACGCCACCATCAAAGAGAAATTGCAAAGAGAGGGATATGCTTTCAAAAGTTGTACCGACACCGAAGTCCTCGTACAACTTATCGAGTATGTGCAGATCTCGCACAATCTCGACCTGCTCGCCGCTGTACAGCTGGCTTTGCACGAAGTCATAGGAGCGTATGCCATTGCCATACTCGACAGGCGAAACCCCGACACAATCATTGCGGCACGACAAAGCAGCCCGCTGGCGATAGGCATCGGCAAAGACGAATTTTTCCTTGCATCGGACGCCTCTCCCATTGTCGAATACACCAATCGCGTCGTCTATCTCGAAGACGGAGAAATCGCCGTATTGAAAAAAGGTGAGAAACTGCATGTCGTTACTCAGAACAATGCCAAAGTAAATCCGAAAATCAATACGATAAAACTCAACATCGGACAACTCGAAAAAGGCGGATACCCCCATTTCATGTTGAAAGAAATTTTCGAGCAACCCGATTGTATCAAAGACTGCATGCGGGGACGTGTCAGCATCGACGGATCCGACATCGCCCTATCGGCCATTATCGACAACAAAAAACGACTGCTCAGCGCACGCCGTTTCGTCATCGTTGCCTGCGGGACATCATGGCATGCCGCCCTGATAGGGAAATACCTCATCGAACAATTCTGCCGATTTCCGGTAGAGGTGGAATACGCCTCGGAATTCCGTTACCGCAACCCGGTCATCAATGAAAACGACGTCGTCATCGCCATCTCCCAGTCGGGCGAAACGGCCGACACATTAGCCGCCATCGAAGAAGCAAGGAAACGAGGTGCTTTCGTTTACGGTATCTGCAATGCCATCGGCTCATCGATAGCCCGAGCCACCGACACAGGATCGTTCATACACGTAGGGCCAGAAATCGGTGTGGCATCAACCAAAGCATTCACCGGACAGGTTACGGTACTCACCATGCTGGCACTTTCTCTGGCTCATGCCAAAGATTGCATTTCGCCCGAAGAATTGCAAAAGATCGTCTGCGAGTTGAATCGGATACCAGACAAAATGAAACAAGTGTTGGAACTCAACGATAGTATCGCTCAACTTGCAAAAATTTTCACCTACGCCCATAACTTCATCTATTTGGGCAGAGGGTACAACTATCCCGTAGCGCTGGAAGGGGCGTTGAAACTGAAAGAAATCTCGTATATCCATGCAGAGGGTTATCCCGCCGCCGAAATGAAACACGGCCCCATAGCCCTCATCGATGCCGAAATGCCCGTCGTCGTAATAGCGACCCATAATCAACAATACAAGAAAATAATCAGCAACATACAAGAAATAAAAGCCCGGCACGGTAAAGTCATCGCTGTTGTAAACGAAGGCGATACCGAAATAAAAAAAATCGCCGATTTCTGCATAGAATTGCCCCATACCGTTGCCTGTCTCGAACCGCTGATCACAACCATACCCCTGCAACTGCTCGCATATCATATCGCAATCTGCAAAGGGAAAGATGTCGACCAGCCCCGCAATCTCGCAAAATCGGTAACTGTCGAGTAAAAAGAAGGTAAATATATAGGTTATAACTTTATGGAGCCACTCAAACACGAATGCGGTGTAGCCATGATACGGTTACTGAAACCGTTGTCGTACTATCAAGAGAAATACGGCACATGGATGTACGGACTGAACAAGCTCTATCTGCTCATGGAAAAACAACACAACCGGGGGCAGGAAGGCGCGGGACTCGCTTGTGTAAAGATGCAATCGCAGCCGGGCGAGGAATATATGTTCCGGGAACGAGCGTTGGGAACAGGAGCCATTACCGAAATCTTTGAAGCCGTACATCGCGACATAGCGGCATCGACTCCGGATAAAGACCAACTGTCCGATGCCGACTACGCCCAACGCTATACCCCTTTCGCAGGAGAATTGTATATGGGACATTTGCGGTATAGTACGACCGGAAAATCGGGATTATCGTATGTCCATCCGGTTTTGCGCCGCGATAATTGGAGGGTAAAGAACTTATGCCTCTGCGGGAATTTCAATCTGACCAATGTCGACGAAATTTTCGATGAAATCACCGGACAAGGCCAACATCCCCGCCAATATGCCGACACATATATCATGCTCGAACAAATGGGACACCGCCTCGATCGTGAAGCCGATAAAATGCATGACCTACTAAAAGCCGAGGGACTGCAAGGCACGGAACTTACCCGAGCCATCGAAGATCGTATCGACGTGGCCAACGTCCTGCGCAGAACCAGTCCGGCATGGGACGGAGGATATGTCATTTGCGGCGTTACCGGTAGCGGAGAAATGTTTTCGATACGCGACCCGTGGGGACTGCGCCCCGCCTTTTGGCACGCCGACGACGAGGTCGTTGTTGTTGCATCGGAACGCCCGGTCATACAGACGGCTTTCAATCTGCCGGTCGATTCCATTCGAGAACTGCAACCGGGTGAAGCCTTACTCATCGACAAACACGGAAAATACCGTACCGAAACAATCAATTCTCCCCGCGAGAAAAAAGCCTGTTCGTTCGAACGCATTTATTTCTCTCGGGGTTCCGACAAAGACATATATCAAGAACGCAAACAATTAGGGAAGAATCTGGTAAGGCCGTTGCTCAAAGCTGTCGATAACGACATTGAGCACACGGTCTTTTCTTTCATTCCCAACACGGCAGAGGTTGCTTTCTTCGGTATGATGGAAGGTTTTGAAGAATACCTCAACCGATTGAAAACCGACTATATCCTTTCCCATCAGAACAACGTTACCCGGGAAGATCTGGAACGTATTCTCTCCATGCGCGTACGTCCCGAAAAAGTCGTTATCAAGGATATAAAATTGCGCACGTTCATCGCCGAAGGCAACACACGCAACGACCTCGCCGCACACGTATACGATATTACTTACGGCAGCCTGACTCCCTACGTCGACAATCTGGTCGCCATCGACGATAGTATCGTACGCGGCACAACCCTGAAACAAAGCATCATCGGCATACTCGACCGGTTACACCCCAAGAAGATCGTTATCGTCTCATCGTCTCCCCAAGTACGTTACCCCGACTATTACGGTATCGACATGGCCCGCATGGACGAATTCATCGCTTTCAAAGCGGCCATCGCCCTACTTCAAGAACGACGCATGGACGATCTCATTCTCGATGTATACCGTCGTTCAGTGGCTCAGCGTTCGCTTCCCAAAGAGGAAATGACGAATTATGTAAAAGAAATCTATGCGCCGTTTACCGACGAAGAGATTTCGGCTAAAATTGCCCGACTGCTCACTCCTGCCGACACGCAAGCCGAAGTACAAATCGTATACCAAACGCAGGAGGGTCTACGTGCTGCATGTCCCAACCATACGGGCGACTGGTACTTCTCGGGAGACTACCCGACCCCCGGTGGAACAAAACTGGTAAACGAAGCTTTTATCAAATACATAGAAAAAGAGAGATTACCCCTCAAAAACTAAGCGCACTACAATGCAAGCAAAAAAAGAAGTTTTATTGATTCTCGACGACGGAAGCCGCTTCCGCGGGTACTCTTTCGGTTACGACAAGGCCGTAGCCGGAGAGGTTGTATTCAACACCGCCATGACAGGATACCCCGAAAGCCTCACCGACCCTTCTTACTCGGGTCAGATGATGGTTCTCACTTATCCGTTGGTGGGTAACTACGGCGTACCTCGCCAAACGTTTGAAACAAACGGCATATCAACCTTTCTCGAATCGGAGAAAATCCATGCCGAAGCCATCATCGTATCGGATTACTCCGAAAATTACAGTCATTGGAATGCCGTGGAAAGCCTCGGCGAATGGTTGAAAAAAGAAAAAATAGCGGGCATCACGGGTATCGATACGCGCGAACTGACCAAACTGCTCCGGGAAAAGGGTAGCATGAAAGGAAAAATCGTTTTTGAGAATGAAAACGAAATTGATTTTGTCGATCCCAATCTCATCAATCAAGTCGCTCGTGTAAGCTGCAAAGAAGTCATTACATACGGTACCGGAAAAAAACGGGTAGTTCTCGTCGATTGCGGCGTGAAACATAACATTATCCGCTGCTTGCTGAAACGCGATGTAACCGTCGTGAGAGTACCGTGGGATTACGATTTCAACACGCTGGAATTCGACGGGCTGTTTATTTCTAACGGTCCCGGTGATCCCGATACCTGCGAGATAACGGTGAACCACATACGCGAAGCCATGAAAAAGAAGAAACCCATTTTCGGTATCTGCATGGGAAATCAGCTACTCGCCAAAGCCGGCGGAGCCAAAACCTTCAAACTCAAATACGGACACCGAAGCCATAACCAACCGGTGCGCATGGCTGGTACCGAAAAATGTTTCATCACCTCACAGAATCACGGTTATGCCGTCGACAACAATACGCTGGGCGATGACTGGGAGCCTCTTTTCCTGAACATGAACGACGGTACCAACGAAGGAATCCGCCACAAACGGTTACCGTTCTTCTCGGCACAATTCCACCCCGAAGCTGCCAGCGGACCTACCGATACCGAATTTCTGTTCGATACATTTATTGATATGATTTAAAAGCCTCACCCCTATGGATACAACGATAAAAAAAGTTCTGTTATTAGGCTCAGGAGCCTTGAAAATAGGAGAAGCCGGAGAGTTTGACTATTCAGGTTCGCAAGCTCTCAAAGCGCTGCGGGAAGAAGGTATAGAGACCGTCCTCATCAATCCCAACATCGCAACGGTGCAAACTTCGGAAGGTGTGGCCGACCATATCTACTTCCTCCCCGTAACTCCCTTTTTCGTAGAGAAAGTCATCGCAAAAGAACGTCCGCAAGGTATTCTGCTCTCCTTCGGTGGCCAAACGGCCCTCAACTGCGGTGTCGCCTTGTATAAAAGCGGAATCCTCGAAAAATACGACGTGCAGGTACTGGGTACTCCCGTACAAGCCATCATGGATACCGAAGATCGCGAACTCTTCGTCAAAAAACTCGATGAAATAGATGTAAAGACCATCAAAAGCGAAGCTGTCGAAAACATTGCCGACGCCCGTGCGGCAGCCGCACGGCTGGGCTATCCCGTCATCATACGGGCCGCATACGCTCTGGGTGGTTTGGGTAGCGGATTCTGCGACAACGAAGAAGAGCTCGACCGACTCGTCGAGAAAGCCTTCTCTTTTTCTCCGCAGGTTCTAGTCGAAAAATCCCTCAAAGGCTGGAAAGAAATCGAATATGAAGTCGTGCGCGACCGCTTTGACAACTGCATCACGGTGTGCAACATGGAAAACTTCGACCCGCTGGGTATCCACACGGGCGAAAGTATCGTCATCGCTCCCTCCCAGACATTGACCAACAGCGAATACCACAAATTGCGCGAGCTGGCCATACGCATCATTCGCCATATCGGTATCGTTGGGGAATGCAACGTGCAATATGCTTTCGACCCCGAATCGGAAGACTACCGCGTCATCGAAGTAAACGCCCGTCTGAGCCGTTCCTCGGCACTCGCATCGAAAGCAACGGGGTATCCATTGGCTTTCGTCGCCGCCAAACTGGGACTCGGTTACGGACTTTTCGACCTGAAAAACTCGGTAACGCAGACGACTTCGGCCTTCTTCGAACCGGCACTCGACTATGTAGTGTGCAAAATTCCCCGCTGGGACTTGGGTAAATTCCACGGCGTATCCCGCGAACTGGGCAGCAGCATGAAATCGGTGGGAGAAGTGATGGCCATAGGCCGCACTTTCGAAGAAGCCATACAGAAAGGCCTCCGCATGATAGGCCAGGGTATGCACGGGTTCGTCGAAAATAAAGAACTGGTCATCGACAACATCGACAAAGCTTTGCACGAACCGACCGACAAACGCATCTTCGTCATCAGCAAAGCCATGCGCGCCGGTTACACCGTAGACCAGATACACGATCTTACCCGCATCGACCGCTGGTTTCTCGAAAAGCTGCATAACATCGTGCGTACAGCCGACGAACTCGAAAAATACAATCAACTCGAAGCCCTGCCCCTCGACTTGTTGAAACAGGCCAAACGTGAAGGATTCTCCGATTTCCAAATCGCCCGGGCCGTACTTAAAGGCGGAGACATGGACGCCAACATTCTGCGCGTGCGCATGTTCCGAAAAAGTCATGGTGTAGTGCCTGTCGTGAAACAAATCGACACGCTCGCCGCCGAATATCCGGCTCAAACCAATTATCTCTACCTGACTTACAGCGGTACGGGAAACGACGTCCGTTACCTCGGTGACCGTCGTTCGGTTGTCGTACTCGGGTCGGGAGCCTACCGTATCGGAAGCTCGGTAGAATTTGACTGGTGCGGGGTAAACGCCCTCAATACCATACGCAAGGAGGGATACCGCAGTGTCATGATCAATTATAATCCCGAAACGGTATCGACCGATTACGACATGTGCGACCGCCTCTATTTCGACGAATTGACTTTCGAGCGGGTGCTCGATATTCTCGACCTCGAAAATCCTCACGGCATCATCGTGTCGACCGGTGGCCAGATACCAAATAATCTGGCACTGAAACTGGCCGATCAGGGTGTGAATATTCTTGGCACTTCTGCCCAAAGCATCGACAATGCCGAAGATCGCAACAAATTCTCGGCCATGTGCGACCGACTGGGTATCGACCAACCGGCTTGGCGCGAACTTACATCGATGAACGACATCAACGAGTTTATCGAGGAAGTAGGATTCCCCGTGCTGGTACGTCCCTCCTACGTGCTATCGGGAGCAGCCATGAACGTATGTTCGAACCACGACGAACTGGTGCGATTCCTCGAACTGGCCGCCAACGTATCGAAAAAACACCCTGTCGTCGTTTCGCAATTTATCGAACACGCCAAAGAGGTGGAGATGGACGCTGTCGCCGAAAACGGAGAAATCATCGCCTACGCCATCTCGGAACATATCGAATTTGCCGGCGTACACTCGGGCGACGCTACCATACAGTTCCCGCCCCAAAAACTTTACATGGAGACCATGCGCCGCGTAAAACGTATCTCGAAACTCATCGCCAAAGAACTGAACATTTCGGGACCGTTCAACATACAGTTCCTCGCCAAAGAAAATGCCATCAAGGTCATCGAGTGCAACTTACGCGCGTCTCGCAGTTTCCCGTTCATCAGCAAGGTACTGAAAATAAATTTCATCGATCTGGCTACACGCATCATGCTGGGACTGCCCGTCGAGAAGCCCCATCATACGCTTTTCGACATCGACTACGTAGGGATCAAAGCTTCGCAATTCTCCTTCTCCCGACTACAAAAGGCCGATCCCGTACTGGGTGTCGATATGGTATCTACGGGAGAAGTAGGCTGTTTGGGCAACGATACCGACTGCGCCATACTCAAAGCAATGATTTCGGTCGGACAGCGCATTCCCGACAAGGGCAAAGGAATCCTGCTCTCGACAGGTACGGCCAAACAAAAAATCGATATGCTCGCCGCTGCCGAAAAATTACATGAAAAAGGATACAAACTCTACGCTACCGGAGGTACTCACAAAATGCTCGCAGGCAACGGCATACCTTCGACACTCGTTGCATGGCCCGGTGAAGACGGAGCTCCGCAAGCCCTCGACCTGTTACACCAAAAAGAGATAGACCTTGTGGTGAATATCCCGAAAAATCTCACCGTAGGCGAGCTCGACAACGGATATAAGATACGCCGCGCTGCCATCGACTTGAATATTCCCCTCATCACCAACTCCCGATTGGCCTCGGCTTTTATCTCGGCTTTTTGCGAAATAGACCTCGACACGCTCGAAATCAAATCGTGGGAGGAATATTGATTCTGCCTTTCAATAGCTATGATAGCCCGCCTCTGGCGGGCTATTTTCTTTTTTATAAAAATTCCGCAAACCACTTTTTACATTCGATCGATAATATTTTTCCCATAAAATCCACTTTTCAGGGTAAAAAACACACCTATTATTCCATAAATATCGCTAATTTTGTTTTATAACCACTCTACCCAAAAACCAATTATATACCTAAAAAAAACACATTTCCATGAAAATCAATAAAATATACTTACTCCTACCGGCCTTTCTCACCATCGCAATATCGGCAGAAGCCCAACTGCCCGACAAAGTAAAATGTTTTCCCGTTAGCCAAGTTAGGTTAACCGAAAGTCCGTTCAAAAACGCACAAGACTTGGATATATGCTATCTTTTAGGATTAAACCCAGATAGACTATTGGCTCCTTATCGTAAAGAAGCCGGACTACCTCCCAAAGCGACCAATTACGGTAACTGGGAAAACAGCGGACTGGACGGACATATCGGAGGTCATTATCTATCGGCTTTGTCTTATATGTACGCAGCAACCGGCAATCAGGAGATAAAAGAGAGGCTCGACTATGTGTTGAATGAATTGGAAGATTGCCAAGAGGCTTCGGGGGACGGATACCTTTGTGGCGTTCCGGGCGGAAAAAACATGTGGGAAGAAATAAGCCACGGAAATATACGAGCCAGCCGTTTCGATTTAAACGGGAAGTGGGTCCCTCTCTACAATATACATAAAATATATGCAGGACTCCGAGACGCCTATATCCAAACAGGAAGTCGAAAAGCAAAAAAAATGCTGGTAAAACTCACGGACTGGATGCTCCGCTTGGTCTCATCTCTAAGTAACACTCAAATACAAGAAATGCTCAACAGCGAACACGGCGGCCTGAACGAAACATTCGCCGACGTCGCCTACATAACCGGTGATAACAGGTATCTGGAACTGGCACACCGATTTTCCCATCAAGAAATACTTCAACCCTTATTGAAGCATCAAGACCTGCTGACCGGCATGCATGCAAATACCCAAATACCCAAAATCATCGGGTTCAAACGCATCGCCGATGTAGAAGGGAATCGGGATTGGAACGATGCAGCCCATTACTTCTGGGAAACGGTCGTGGAACACCGCAGCATCTCAATCGGAGGGAACAGTGTCAGGGAACATTTCAATCCGGCCGATGATTTCAGCAGCATGTTGAGCAATGAACAAGGGCCGGAAACATGCAACACTTACAATATGCTTCGTCTGACAAAAATGCTGTACGAGACAAGCGCCGATGTCAAAATGGTCGATTACTACGAACGAGCTCTTTATAACCATATCCTCTCTTCTCAAAATCCGGTACAGGGCGGATTTGTATACTTTACGCCGATGCGTCCGGGACACTATCGCGTATATTCACAACCCCAAACCAGCTTCTGGTGCTGTGTCGGCTCCGGCCTCGAAAATCATGCCAAATACGGAGAAATGATTTACGGATATAACGACAAATCCCTATATGTCAATCTTTTTATCCCCTCCACATTGCAATGGGGCAATACAGAAATTATACAGCAAACGCATTTTCCCGAAGAAGAAGGTACAACGATAATTGTTCGTCCCCGAAACGGGAAAAAGAAATTTACCCTCTGCCTCCGTTTACCCGGTTGGACAAAACAAGAAGAGTTACACCTATCGGTCAACGACATTCCTCAAAAAATAATGATCAAAGACGGATACATATATCTGACCCGAACGTGGTCGAAAAATGACAAAGTCCGACTAAATCTCCCCATGCATCTATATAGCGTCGGATTACCTGACAAATCTCCGAACTACTCCTTCTTATACGGGCCGGTCGTCTTAGCCGCCCAACTGGGCAAACAAGGGCAGGACGGTCTGTTTGCCGATGACAGCCGGGGCGGACATATTGCCAACGGGAAACGCCTTCCGTTGCAAAACATGCCGATCATTGTAGGCGACACCTCCCATATTTTATCCCATATAAAAAAGGACGGCAGTAAACCTCTGACTTTCAAATTAACCGGTATCTATCCGGATAAATACGACGAAATGATATTACAACCTTTTTACCGCTTATACGAATGCCGATATATGGTGTACTGGCCTATACTTTCGGAAAAAGAGTTGCAAACGCATATAAGTCTGTTGACAGAAAAAGAAAAAAGACGCGCCGCACTGGATTCTATTACGACCGATAAAGTTATTTGTGGAGAACAGCAACCCGAAAACGACCATTTCATACAAATGGAAAAATCCCGTATCGGAGACGATGAAGGCACGCACTGGCGAGAAACAAACAATTGGTTCTCCTATCGTATGAAAACAGGAGAAGAAAGCGCAAATAAAGTATACATTCTATTCCGACCGGAATTCAGACGCGATGCCCGCATAGAAATAAATGGGAAGGAAGTGGGAAAATTGACCGATCACCGACAATTATCCGACGTATCCGTTGCGGAATTCGATATACCCGAACCCCTGCGATTTCAAAACGAATTAACCGTAAAGATATGTAAAGGCAACGAAAAAGTAACTCCTCATATCTACGAGATACGCCTCATCTGTCGGTAATTAACACGCCGCGTCTCATGGCAATGTCATTCCGAACGAATGTGAGAGATCTTTTGCAAAATCGCTTGGGGGGGGAGATGCTTCGCTACTGCTCAGCATGACATCGTCATTCCGAATAAATATGAGGAATCTTGTGCTGTTTGTTTGAGATTCTTCACTTCATTGTGTTCCGTTCAGAATAACATTCATTTTTCAAGAGATTCTTCAAGGCAAAGCCTTTCAGAATGACATTGTACCGTAAGGGTGCATCACTTGGTAGGAGATTCTTCCTCCCTCTACGGTCGTCGGAATGACAACAACTGTCATTCCGAGTGAGGTCGACAGGCCGACGAGGAATCCCATAGATCCTTTACAGATTTGTCATGCTGGGCATATGCGAGGGATCTCTAATTCTTCATTTTTCCAATAGTTACGATAGCCCGTTCTCGACAGGCTATTTTTCATGTCGATACACTACGATAATCCGGCAAATACCTATCCGAATTACTCCGATATGAAAAACTTCACATCGCCCGTCAAACTTTATCGGGAAATAATTGTTATCTGCATATATCTACCTCAACAATACACATCATGCATATAAAACATCTATCTGCAATTTTTTTGCTTATTGCCTTATCATTAATAAGCTACAAGACCGAAGCCTGTACACGTGCCGTATATCTGGGAGAAAACGGACTCGTCATTACAGGACGAACCATGGACTGGAAAGAAAATATTCCTACCAATCTCTACATTCTTCCCCGAGGAATATCCCGACAGGGTTACGACACCGGAAATACCGTGCGTTGGACATCGAGATACGGCAGTATCGTAGCTTCGGGCTATGAAATGGGTACAAGCGAAGGCATGAACGAAGAAGGTCTCGTAGCAAGTCTGCTATATTTACCCGAGACCGTTTATTCACAACCGGGCGATACCCGTCCCATTATGGGTATAAGTATATGGGCGCAATACGTACTCGACAACTTCGCCACTGTAAGTGAAGCCGTGGAAGATTTGCAAAAAGACGCATTCCGCATAGATGCACCGAGTATGCCCAATGGATCGGCATCGACCTTGCATATGGCGATTACCGACACAACCGGAAATAGCGCGATCATCGAATACCTCGACGGAAAAATCTCGATACATGAGGGGCGGCAATACCGGGTACTGACCAACTCGCCCAGTTACGACAAACAACTGGCCATCAACGAATACTGGCAAAACATAGGTGGACTGGTGATGCTACCGGGTACAAACCGATCGTCCGACCGGTTTACGCGAGCCTCGTTCTATATCGGTGTACTTCCCCGTACTGCCAGCCATAGAGACGCCTTAGCCGGTGTATTCGGCGTCATGCGGAACGTGTCAGTACCTTTGGGAATCACGACGCCTCAACAACCGGAAATTTCATCGACCCGGTGGCGTTCCGTATCCGATCAAACCAACAAGGTTTATTATTTCGAATCGACTCTAAGTCCGAATACATTTTGGGTAGACCTTAAAAAAATGGATTTTAATCCCAAAAGCGGTATAAAGAAACTGACTTTGACCGATGGAGAAATCTATACGGGCGAAGCCAACCGAGCTTTCAAGCCGAGCAAGCCCTTTCAATTTTTATTCCGTCTGCCACAATAAGCAATATATGTTTCTCAATCCCGGGCAGTAGACCTCTGCACTATCGAAGTAAGTCTACCACGCCATCAAGCCTGTCATTTACTTGACGGGCTTTATTTTTCATAGACCGATCCTTCATCTCTACTCCCATCATTTTTTCATAATCTGTGAAAAAGTACTCTCGTTTCCGATTTTATCAAAACCGTTTTATTCGCACCTGTCATCGCATCGATTTTTTTACGAAAAAAGAAAAATAGCAACGATAGTGTTAAAAAATACTATCGTTGTAACTTTTAGATATGAACCGGCGTCTAATTTTAAAAAATGGTTCTATTTGTTCAATAAAATTCTTTCGCCATGAAAAAATCTTTCGTTACCTTCACAACGGTTACCGTACTCTTGTTCGGCTTGACATCATGCATTACCATCATCTCGGCATCGCCATCCTCAGATTGGCCCGATCATAAAACAATAACGGCCAGTAAGAAATACGAAACCAAAAACATTACAACAAGTGAATTCAATGCCATATCTACCAGTTCGTCCGTAAACGTCATCTACACCCAAGCCACCGGGGAACCATCGGTCGAAATCTACGCACCCGATAACGTAATCGACTATATCTCTGTCGAAGTAAAGGGTAAAACGCTCGTCGTCGGTATGACAAAAAACATCAGGATAAAGGGACAGCACAAAAAAGAGGTACATGTCTCGGCACCCGCCGTCGATAATCTCAAAGCATCGAGCTCGGGCGATATTATCCTGAAAAACGGTCTTACAGCAACCGGTAAAATCGGTATGAAAGCAAGCAGCAGCGGCGACATAAAGAGTAACGATAATATTTCCTGCACGACCCTTACTTTATCGGCCAGCAGTTCGGGTAACATCGAACTGAAAAATATTTCCTGTACCGACTTATCGGCCCAAGCCAGTTCATCAGGAGATATCGATCTCTCGGGAAAATGCGAAAATGCAACCTATAAAGTATCAAGTGCAGGAGATATAAAAGCCAGAAACCTGAAAGCCGTAAATGTAAAGGCAGAAACCTGTTCGTCCGGAGATATCGACCTCTCGGGAGAATGCGAAAATGCAACCTACAAAGCATCGAGTTCAGGAGATATAAGAGCAAAAAACTTGAAAGCCATAAATGTAAAAGCCGAAACCTGTTCGTCCGGAGATATCAGTTGTCATGTATCGGGCAAACTCTTCGGTAAGGCATCGAGCGGTGGAGAGATTTTTTACAAAGGGAATCCCTCCGAGATCGATTTTTCTCCGAAAAAGGGATTGAAAAAAATCGATTGATCATCGATCCAAGTTATACAAAAAAGTGCCGGTAAATACAATTTATCGGCACTTTTCGAGTTTATAGAATGTGCGTCCCGAAAACCGGGGTCGCCTATTTATGCACATGAGATATAAAAGATACCTGCTCCTCCTGCTGTTGGTACTGCCGAGTATGGTTCGATTGCGGGCGCAAGACGACACGCAATTGAGCCAATATTGGGCCATGCCCTCTTATTATAATGCCGGTGCCGCAGGTATTTACGAAAAATTGAACTTACGAGCCGCCACCCGACAACAATGGGTAGGTATGCCGGGAGCCCCAAAATCTTTTCTGGTACTGGCCGACATGCCATTACGTTTCCTCAAAGCCGACCACGGTATAGGGCTACAACTCTCAAACGACAGTTACGGTCTTTTCAAAACGACGTCGTTCGGCATACAATATGCTTATAAAGTAAAATTATGGGGTGGGCAGTTGAGCCTCGGATTGCAATTGGGACTTATCAGCCAAATATTCGACGGAACCGAAGTATTTATTCCCGAAAGCGACTATCACCAACAGACCGATGATGCCATACCCACGAGCGAAGTACAGGGAACGGCTTTCGATGTAGGATTCGGCGTGTACTACACACACAAATATTTCTATGCGGGACTATCGTCAACCCACCTATCCCAACCGGCAATTTCGTTCGACGAAAATTACGAAGGCTCGATCACCCGCGCATATTATTTCATAGCAGGAGGCAATATTCCTCTGAGAAATGCGTTATATGAAGTGCAACCGTCGATGATGGTAAAAACGACCTTTCAAATGACGCAAGCCGAATTGACGTTGAGATTGAGATATAACCGGTTTATCTGGGGCGGACTGGCTTACCGATGGAACGAAGCGATTATTTTCATGGCCGGTTGCGAATTCAAAAATTTCCTGCTGGGATATTCCTACGACTATTCCACCTCGGCCATACAGAAAGCGTCGAGCGGAAGTCATGAAGTATTTATCGGTTACAGCATGAAACTCGAACTATCAAAAGGAAAGAAAAACAAACATAAAAGCATAAGGATATTATAAACATGTATATGAAACGATACATCTCATTCCTCGGCCTCGCCGCCATTTTGAGCGGTTGCGCCTCATCGGGAAGTTCCAACGGAGGAGAACTCATCGGTGTGGGAGGTATGGCCTGGGGCGAACCCACTCCTTACGGCATGGTACTCGTAAAAAGAGGCTCCTTTGAAATGGGTCATAACGAAAGCGACAGTCTTTGGGGAACAAGACCCAACGCACGGTCGATTTCGGTCGATGCTTTCTGGATGGACGATACCGAAATCACCAATTCGGAATACAAACAATTCGTTTACTGGGTACGCGACTCGATTATCCGTGAACGACTGGCCGACCCGGCTTACGGCGGAAACGAAACTTTCAAAATCGAAGAGGACCGTATGGGAAACCCTGTTACCCCGCATCTCAACTGGGCCAAAGCCATTCCCTGGCGCAACCCGACCGAAGACGAAGCGCGGGCTATCGAAAGCGTCTACCGCATCGATCCCATCTCGGGCAAAAAGGTTCTCGATGTTACCCAGCTCAATTACCGCTACGACGTGTATAACCACACCGAAGCAGCCAAACGTCGTAACCGAATGGATCCCGCCCGTCGGGTATTGAACACCGATATTACTCCGGGCAACGAAGAAATACTCATCTCGAAAGATACCGCTTTCATCAACGATGACGGTCAGATCGTTACGCAGACCATCATACGGCAACGGCAGAGCGAATTCGATTTCCTCAACACCTATATTATCAATATCTACCCCGATACGACAGTATGGGTCAACGATTTCAACAACGCATACAACGAGCCGTATATGCGCATGTACTTTTCCCACCCGGGTTATAACGACTACCCTGTCGTAGGCGTCTCTTGGGAACAGGCGAATGCATTCTGCGTATGGCGGACCAACCTTTTGCATTCGGCCATGACCCCCGACCGCATGGCAGAACCTTATCGTCTGCCGACCGAGGCCGAATGGGAATACGCCGCCCGTGCCGGGAAAAGCGAGAACAGCTATCCCTGGGACGACAACGGTACGGCCAGCGATAAAGGGTGCTTCTATGCCAACTTCAAACCGATGAAAGGAAACTATCTGCAAGACGGCAACCTGATTACTTCGCGCGTAGGCATTTATCCGCCCAATGAATTCGGCCTCTACGACATGGCCGGCAACGTATCGGAATGGACCTCTACCGCTTACACCGAATCGGTAGACCAATACACGAGCGACATGAATCCCGATTACCGCTACAACGCCGCCAAAGAAGATCCCTACCGTATGAAACGAAAAATCGTACGCGGCGGTTCTTGGAAAGACGTGTCGAATTTCGTCCGCTCCGATATACGCATGTGGGAATACCAGAACGAACAACGTTCCTACATAGGTTTCCGTTGCGTACGCACGCAAATGGGATTTGCCAAAGGTCGTAAAAATTAACCGAAAAAAAGTTTGCCATCATGGGAAAATACAAGAGATATAAAAACAGCATCGAAAAATTTCTCTCGGGAGACTCGGGAAAACGATTTTTTAACTTTGCATACAGTATTGGCGCCGCGATCGTCATTTGGGGCGCACTTTTCAAAATCCTGCACCTACCGGGCGGAAACGTCATGCTTTCGATAGGTATGGGTGTGGAAGTAGTAATGTTTATACTCACGGCTTTCGACCGTCCGGCCAAAGAATATCATTGGGAAGAAGTATTTCCCGTACTGGCATCGAAAGATCCGGAAGACCGTCCCGACTTCAAAAACGGAGGCGGTATCGTCATCAACGGAAACATGGCCGGAAAAAACGGTATTGCCGTATCGGGTGCGGAAGCCCGGCGCATCGCCGGCATTCCCTCGAATATCGAGGTGAGCGAGGAAGACACGCAAAATCTCTCGAACAGCATACAGAAACTCTCGGCTGCCGCCGACCAGATTTCCCGTATGGCCGAGCTTACCGATGCTACACAGAAATATCTCGACCAAATGGCTGCCATATCGGAGCAGATGATACAATTCAGGCAAGCTACACAATCGCTTACCGACGTATCGAACCTCCTGCTCGACTCCTATCGTAACATCACCGACAACAGCGACGGCATAACCAACAATACTCAGGGATATGTCGAACAGATGGAATCGCTCAACCGCAACATCGCCGGCTTGAACACCATCTACGAAATACAGTTGAAGAGCATCAGTTCGCAACTCGACAACATCGACCGCGTAAATGTGGGCTTGCGAAATATACGCGAAATGTACGAAGGGTCGATGCACGACAGTTCCCGTTACTGCGAAGAGGTGGAAAAGATGACCCAGTACATGGCCCAACTCAACTCGGTATACCGCAACATGCTCACGGCCATGACCGTAAACATGTACAATCAACCCGCACGTCAGGAACAACCTCAAAACCCGAATCCGACCGATAATACCCACGGTAACGCATAACACCCGCAAAACGGAATATGGCATCACACAACTCAAATATGTCGCCTCGGCAGAAGATGATAAACCTCATGTATATCGTCTTGACCGCCATGCTGGCTCTGAACGTATCGTCGGACGTACTCAACGGATTCCGCCAAGTCGAAGAGGGATTGGTGCGTACGACCGAGAACGTTGCGGTACAAAACGAGTCGCTCTATGACGAACTCACCACCTATTACCGCAACAATCCCGAAAAATCGGGAGAATGGTACATGAAAGCAACAGCCGTACACCAACGTACCGACTCTCTCTATAACTACATTTCTTCGCTGAAACAACGTATCGTACGCGAAGCCGACGGGAAAAACGGCGATGTAAACAACATCGTGCGCCAAGACGATCTCGAAGCAGCCTCATTCATCATGCTCTCGCCCACCACCCGGGAAGGACGTAAATTGCGGGAATCCCTCATCGGGTACAGCGAAATGGTCAATGAAATGATAAGCGACACGGTAAGACAAAAGCTTATCAACGAATACCTTTATCCCCGCATGTCGAAAACAGCTGTCGGCGAAAAGAAAACGACATGGGAAGAGGAGAATTTCGAAAACATGCCCGTCATAGCGGCCATCACATTGCTGACTAAGATACAAAGCGACTTGCGGTCGGCCGAAAGCGAGATTTTACACACGCTGTTAAAAAACATCGACAAGGGCGATGTACGCGTCAACCAACTCAACGCCTACGTCATACCCTCTTCCAGAACCGTGATACGAGGAGGCAAATACTCGGCCAATATCGTATTGGCCGCCATAGATACAACAATGGCTCCCGTCATCAACATCGACGGGAAGCAACTGCCCAACAGCAAAGAGGGCCTCTATGAAGTAACTTGCAATCGCTCGGGTATCTACAACATCGACGGTTTTCTCGAAGTCCCCCACGGCGACGGATCGTCGACCCGACACCCTTTCCATACCTCTTACACGGTCGTGGAACCGTCGGCGACCGTATCGGCCACGATGATGAATGTTCTTTACGCCGGTATCGACAATCCTCTGAGCATTTCGGTTCCGGGAGTACCCAACCACTCCGTATCGGCTGCCATCAAAGGGGGGCGCATAACCCGAAACGGAGATACATGGCAGGTTCGGCCCTCGAAAGTCGGTGAAGACGTCGTCATCACCGTAACAGCCGCCATGAACGGGAGAAACCAAGTTGTCAATACAACCACATTCAGGGTACGCCAATTGCCCGATCCCATGCCTTTCATCGCATACAAAGACGAAAACGGGAATACCCAACGATATAAAGGCGGGCGACCTTTCCCCAAAGCCCGGTTGCTCGCTGCGCCCGGTATCGAAGCGGCTATCGACGACGACCTGCTGAATGTCGAATACACGGTATTGAGTTTCGAGACTGTATTTTTCGACTCGATGGGCAACGCGATTCCCGAAGTATCGGACGGCAGTAAATTTTCTCAACGACAGAAAGACAGTTTCCGCCGACTGTCCCGGGGCAAACGGTTCTACATATCCCGCGTAAGGGCGCTGGGCCCCGACGGAATAGAGAGAGACCTCTCCCCCATAGAGATTATTGTAAACTGATTATAACGCATAAGTAACATACGATTATGAAAATCACGGTAAAACATATTTTGGTTCTCCTCGGAGTATGCGCCATGCTGCCGATATGCGAGGCACAAAATACTGTTGTGCGCCGCAGCAGTACGGCAACAAACAGAACCGACAAAAACGGACTTACGGTAAGGGCAAAAACACTGTACGAGACCGGTGAACCTTCCGAAGCCGATATACCCTGGACTCGCGGTATCTACCGGCAAATCGACTTGACACAAGAAAAAAACATGCCGCTATATTACCCAGAAGAAATCATAGACGGGCAGGAAAACCTCTTCCGCGTACTGTTGGGTCTTGTCGCTTCGAATAAAATAAAGGTTTATGAATATCTCGATGGTCGAGAAATATTCACCGAGGAATACGAGGTGAAAGTGGAAGATATGCTCGAACGTTTCCATATCCTCTACGAAGTAAAAGCGGGACGTACAGCCAAACGGAATACCTATATCATCGAAGAGAGCGACGTGCCTTGCAATGAGGTCTTGTCGTATTACGTCAAGGAGAAATGGATCTTCGACCAACGCTCTTCGACCTGCTATCCCGTCATCGAGGCGATCTGTCCGGTACTGCACCGCGTGGGCGACTTCGGCGGGGAAGCCGTGCGTTACCCCATGTTTTGGGCCCGGTACGACGATATACGTCCCTACTTGGCACAACACTATATCATTACCGACAACATGAACAACGTACGCAACTACACGTATGATGATTTCTTCAAACTGCGCATGTTCACCGGTGAAATATACAAAACTCAAAATCTGAGAAATATGTCGCTCGTACAGCTCTATCCGACTCCCGAAGCACAAGATAGCGCCCGGAAAGTAATAGAGGGTCAGCTGCAACAATTCGACCGCAGCTTATGGGTCGCCGGGGAGAGTGAAACAGCCACGGTACAAGCACCCAAGAGCAAAACCGAAGAGAACAAAAGCCATAATACGGAATCTGTCAACAACAAAGCCGAGGAACCGACCCAAGTAAAATCGACACGCTCATCGAGAGGATCGACCCAAAGCACCGTTTCAAAAACAAAATCAAAAAGCCCGAAAAAATCGGTAAAACAACGCAGCAGCCGTAGTTCGGCTCCGACTTATTCGGTACGACGCACGCGATAATCCGTAACCCGATATTCTCAATATAACAAAAAAGCCGCCTCCTCAGAGACGGCTTTTTTATTCAATCATATAAATAACGGCAAAAAACGTCCTTTTCAAAAAAAAGAATGGCTACATTTGTAAATATCATTCACCGACATTTTTCCGAAAGAAAGTATGACGGAAACATATCGATAAATACATGAAAATCCAATCGTATGAAAAAAATCATCAATCCGTGGTTACACAAAGAAGGGTACTATTGTTTCGGTTGCGCACCCAACAACGAAGCCGGCGTAAAAATGGAATTTTACGAAGACGGCGACGATGTGGTAAGCATTTGGAAACCGGAAGCCAAATACCAGGGTTGGATCAACACCCTGCATGGAGGCATACAAGCGGTCCTGCTCGATGAAATATGTGCGTGGGTCATTTTACGCAAGTTACAAACGACCGGTGTAACATCGAAAATGGAAACACGGTATATGAAGTCGATCGAAACGACCGACCCATACGTTACTTTACGCGCCCGTATCGTTGAGCAAAAACGCAACATCATCATTCTCGAAGCAACAATAAATAACTGTAAAGGTGAATTGTGTACCAAAGCCATATGTACTTATTTCACTTTCGCTCCGGAAAAAGCTCGCAGCGAAATGCAATTTCTCGGCTGCGAAACCGATAACGAAGAGATCAATCCTCGGCCTTAAACACGTGGCTTGAAGGTTGCTCGCATACGGCCTCTTACTCCACCTTAGAATTGGCTTTTCATCGCTACAAGATTCCTCGCATATGCTCGGAATGACAGCACGACGTCTTGCTGAGCAGTAGGGAAGAATCTCTATGCTACACGAGTAAAAGTGTGAGATTCCTCACATTCGCTCGGAATGACAACTACTGTCATCTCGATGTGCAGAGTGCCGAAGAATCTTCTATTAAGTTATAGATCTCTCACATTCGTTCGAGATGACAATAAACCCCATGCCACGTGTATGTCATTCTGAGGTGCAGAACACCGAAGAATCTCCCACAACCTATACCGGCACAAAGCAAGCAAAAATGAAAACCCGCCTTCATTGAGAAAGCGGGTTTTCCAATTCTTACTCGAATATATTCCCTAATAGGCTTTTTCTTCGCCATGAATCATATTGGTTACAGTCTTGATCATGATACGAATATCGAGCCAAAAGTTCCAATGCTCTATATACCAAATATCGGCTTGTACCCGACCGGCCATTTCCGTGAGCTCTTTCGTTTCTCCCCGAAAGCCGTTGACCTGAGCCCAACCGGTAATACCGGGCTTGACAAAATGACGTACCATGTAACGGTCGATGAGACGAGCATACTCTTCATTGTGCTTGAGCATGTGCGGACGCGGACCGACCAAACTCATATCGCCCTTGAATACATTGATAAACTGAGGCAACTCATCGAGATTGGTCCGACGTAAGAAGTCTCCCACTTTGGTTTTACGTGGATCGTCTTTCGTTGCCTGCAAAGTATCACTTTGGGCATTGACCTTCATACTGCGGAACTTTATACACTCGAAAACTTTTCCGTCCAACCCATTCCGTTTCTGCTTAAAATAAACCGGCCCTTTCGACGACAATTTAATGGCGATTCCCACGAAAATATAAATAAACGGATATATCGTACATAGGAAAAGACCCGAAATGATGATATCAAAAAGGCGCTTTTCAAAACGTTTACCGGGACTGCTCAACGGCTCGCGCCGTATGGCCAACACGACAACATCATCAAATGTTTCCATGACCATGTTTCGTTTGAGATAATTACGCAAATTGGGAACGCTATAAAACCGAATAAGATTCCCTTCGCAATAGTTGATTATAGGCAATATATCATTGGCACGATTCGACGTCAATCCGCAATATACCTCCCCTATATTTTTATGGTCCCCCAACCACGGTAAAGCATCGGCTACATTGCCCAGTTTTATAACTCCCGCAGGAAATCCGACCAACTCTTTATCCGAAAACACACCGATGAGATTATATCCCATAAACGGGACCTGCATCTTCTCGGCAATCTCTTTCAGGTTATCGCCATCGCCGACAATCACCACATTGACGATATCCCGCCGTCTGATTCGTAAATTCTGAACCACACGACGCAAAAACAGACGTTCGAGAGAGAGAAATACAAACAACAATACATAATAAATCGCCATGATTTTCCATGACCGCGACAAAGTCATGTTCATATAGGAAAGAAAAGCGATGATGAGAAAATGGTCGACGACGACACGCACGACTCTCGCCAAAACATTCTCGGCCCGTACAATGCGGTTGAACAAAACGACTCCTGCCAACTTATAACAAATGATATAAAAAACATTCACCGCAATCCAATAATGCGGATCGGTAAGATCGAGAATATGCCACGACAAACAATCGCTTAAAGCATAAAGCGCCCAATACAAACTGTTCACGACAAGCAGGTCGGCAAACAATACAATAAGTTTGTAATACGGATAATTCCGTGTCGACGAGTAACTGTTGAGCATACGTTTAATTTTTGTCCGTTATTTCTCCCTCCCGGATTATTTTCTTTCCAAGACAGATGTTCTTTTCATTCTATTAAAAATTCTACACTTATAACCATAAAAACGATATGGTTGTTCCCCCTTTCCCTGCATGCGGATACCCGGCTACACCGGACGCTTCTATCGAGGTTTATAACCACATTCAGCACACCGCATGTTCCCCAATATAAATATCTGCAAATAATAGAGCAAAAATACAAATCAAAAGAGATTTTCACAAGAATCTCCACCTTTATTTTTATAAAAACTTTTTTCATACCACTTCCCAAAACCGTAAAGGCAGCCAAACACCGAAAGGAACCTTCTTGTTTTTAACGATATGAATTCTCTATTTCGTAGGGAAAAACCTTTCGGGGGTATCCTGCCAGAAAGAAATTTAATAAAAAAGAGACTTCTAAAAGTCGAAAAATATATAAAGCTTCGCCCATAATACAAGGAATGCATGGTACTTTCGGAATAAATTCCTATCTTAGCTACAATCCATTCTCTATATAATATAGAACGGATCAATAAAAATATAACCGGAATATCCTGACGGAAACATAAAAACGTTCGTCCACAAAAAATACTCGCAATTATGGGAAATCAAGTAGAAATCATCTGTAAAAATAATGGAAAGACCCTTCTTGTCGATGAAGGGACAGCTCTTATCGACATATATAAAACAGCCGGTGTAGAACTACCGTATCAGGTCTTGTGCGCACAAGTAAACAACCGTACCCGGGATCTGTCATACAGGGTGTACCAACCCAAACAAATCATGTTCTCGGATGCCTCGCATATCATGGGTATGCGCATGTACGTACGTTCGCTCTGCTTTGTTCTATACAAAGCGGTTACCGAATTGTTTCCGGGGACACGTCTCCGCATCGAACATTCGGTCTCGAACGGTTATTTCTGTTGCCTCAATCAACGGGAGGAAATACCCCATGACACCGTGGAATTACTGAAAGAACGCATGCGTGATATCATCAGGCGAGACCTGCCGTTCGAACGTATACAATCGACAGCCGAAGTCGCCGCAAGACATTTCAGGGAACAGGACATGTGCGATAAAATAGACCTCATAGAAACATTGCATCCCCTTTACGCAACGTACTACAAACTCGGGAATCTGTATGACGTATATTACGAATACCTGTTGCCGTCGACGGGATATTTGAAAGTTTTCGACCTTATAAAATACCACGACGGTATGTTGCTCATACCCCCCAAAAGAAAAAATCCCAATGAGCTATCTGAGGTAGTTCCACAAGATAAAATGTTCAATGTATTCAAAGACAATCTGAAAATAAGTGAAATCGTCGGTTTGAACAATGTGGGGGACATGAATCGCGCCATACTGAAACATACGTCGGGCGACTTAATAAAAGTTACCGAAGCACTGCACGAGAAACAAATCTCCCGCATCGCCGATCAAATCACCGCCCGACACAACAGCCAGAAAGGCGGAGCCCGTATTATTCTCATCTCCGGCCCCTCATCGTCGGGAAAAACGACTTTTTCCAAAAGGTTGTCGATACAACTCATGACCAACCTATTGATACCTATCACCATATCGCTCGACAATTATTTCCTCGACCGGGAACAAACACCCCGGGACGAGAAAGGCGACTATGACTACGAATCGTTATATGCTCTCGATTTGGAATTATTCAACCGGCAACTCAATGATTTATTACAAGGTAAAGAGGTAAGCCTGCCCACTTATAATTTCGAGACCGGGAAAAAAGAGTTTCGGGGCAACACATTGAAGATGAAAGATTCGGACGTATTGGTTCTGGAAGGCATACACGCCCTGAATCCCGCACTGACCCCGAATATCGAGGAACATCAAAAATTCCTCATCTACGTATCGGCCCTAACCACCCTATCCATCGATGACCACAGTTGGATACCGACTGCCGACAACCGCCTGTTGCGGCGTATCATCAGAGACGTAAAATACAGGGGAACATCGGCACAAAAAACCATAGCCCGCTGGGCCAGCGTGCGGGCCGGTGAAGAGAAATGGATTTTTCCCTATCAGGAAAACGCCGATGCCATGTTCAATTCTTCTCTGTTATTTGAATTGGCTGTCATCAAGCAGCAGGCCGTTCCGGCCCTGATGTCGGTTCCCGAAAACAGTTCCGAATACGACACGGCAAAACATTTGTTAAAACAGCTCTATTATTTTCTCCCTCTCGAAGAAAATGAGATACCTTCGACCTCGCTTTTACGAGAATTTCTCGGGGGCAGCAGTTTTATTTATTAAAAACAGATTATGCGTACAGATATAGATGCCGTATTTACCGACTTCGGAGGTGTACTCCTCCATTTAGATTTCGAACGTTGTTTTGATACATTCCACCTTCTGGGAGCGGAAACGCCGAAAGAAATACTCTTCAAGTCTCCCGAATTTGTCCGCCTGATGCGGAATCTCGAAACAGGACAAATAGATGACGATGATTTTTTCAACGGCCTACGAGATTTATTACATATCCGAGCCGATAATACCCAGATGCGCTCGGCATGGAACACGATCATCGGTACCGTACCCGAATATAAACTGAAAGTCATACGCGAAATACGACGACACCACCGGCTCTATATGGTCAGCAACACCAATGCCCCGCATTTCGATTACACCCGTCAGACCCTTTTCCGAGGAGAAGGGCTGACGGTAGATGATTATTTCGACAAGCTCTATTTATCCCACGAAATCCATGCCGTAAAACCGGAGGAAGAATTTTACCTCAAAATTCTGAACGATAGCGGTGAAAATCCGTCAAGGAGCATTTTTCTCGACGATCTCCCTGCCAACATACAGGGTGCAGAGAAAGCGGGGTTCAAAGCATATCTGATCGATCCGGAGGAAGATCTGAGGAAAAAGATAACAGAAATATTGGCGTAATAGGAGAAAATGAGCTATCTTCGTTTTCGGAATAGAATCACAGAGAAGTGCTACCATGCTCAAGCAAGAACAAAAATTACAACAACGACAGACCTTATCTCCTCAACAAATACAGGCGATACGTCTTCTTGAATTGCCGGAGATAGAGCTGGAAGAGCAAATCAAACAAGAACTCATCGACAACCCCGCTCTCGATGAAGGAGAAGAACATATCTCGCCCGAAGATGAGGGCGATACCACATCGGGAGAAAACGAAGACTCTTCTTCGGACGAAAGCGCCGAAGATTTGATGATGGGCGACTATAACAACAACGACGAAATACCGTCATATCTCGACCGGGAACTGCCGGGAGAAAACTCTCCCCGAGAAGAAATTCCTGTTTCGGGAGGCACGACTTTCCACGATTATTTGCTGGAACAACTGCACCTGAGAGAACTCTCCGACCAAGATAAACACGTTGCCGAATACATCATCGGAAACATCGACGATAACGGATATTTACAACGTACCTTACCGGCTATATCGGACGATTTGATGTTCCAAGTAGGACTCGACATACGGGTCGAAAAACTGGGAGAACTTTTACAAATTATTCAAGACTTCGATCCGGCCGGCGTGGGAGCATCGGACTTGCAGGAATGCCTAAAACTCCAACTCGAACGCCGACGCGGAACAACAACGGCTCAACTGGCCTATGAAATCATAGATAAGGCATTCGAAGCATTCAGCAAACGGCATTACGAAAAGATACAGCGCCAATTCAACATATCCGAATCCGACCTAAAAGCCGCTATACAAGAAATATCCCAACTAAATCCCAAGCCGGGAAGCAGTTGGAACGATTCTTTCTCGGAAAGCATGACTCATATCAGCCCCGATTTTATCGTCGACGAAAACGACGGCGAACTCGTTTTATCCTTGAACAACAGCAATATTCCCGCACTACGCATAAGCCGCAACTATAACGAGATGCTGAGCGACTATATGGGAAACAAAGCCAACCAGACTCGCGAAAAACGAGATGCACTCCTTTTTATCAAGCAAAAAATCGATGCGGCACAATCGTTCATCAACGCCATACAACAAAGGCAGCAGACCCTGCTGACAACCATGCAGGCCATACTCGACCGACAACAGGAATTTTTCCTTACGGGAGACGAAAGCCGTCTGCGTCCCATGATTCTGCGCGATATTGCCGAACAGACAGGCTACGACATATCGACCATCTCCCGCGCAACGAGTAATAAATATGTGCAGACCCAGTTCGGAATATATCCGTTGAAATATTTCTTTTCGGAATCGATGCAAAACGAGTCGGGAGAAGAATTTTCGTCCCGTGAAATCAAAAAGATATTGCAAGAAAGCATAGCAAACGAAGATAAACGCACTCCTCTCACCGATGACAAACTGTGCGAACTGCTGAAAGAGCAAGGTTATACCATAGCCCGACGCACCGTAGCCAAATACCGGGAACAGTTGGGGTTGCCCGTTGCCCGTTTGAGAAAAGTCATATAATATTGCGACATGAAAAAATCGGCACAAATACTATCTGTCATATTTCACCCTTACCTTCTGCCTCTTTACGGCGGAGGCATGATCGTATCGTACAGTTTTCTCGAAATACTCCCCATCTCGATCAGACTACTTATAGTCAGCGGGATTTTTCTCTTTTCGGGAATTCTGCCCATGCTGTTCCACCTCACTCTTTCGCTGTTCTATCTGAACAAAAGTGAAAAGAAACCGTATGTACGGCTTACCGAAATCTTGTTGTACACCGTATTCCTTATCTTTGCCACCATATACTTGCACAAACTCAATCTGCCGTACTGGACACAAGGCTACTTGGCCGGTGCAGCATTGTCTTCGGCTCTTACATGGATTATCAATATCTCGGGCTGGCGCATCAGTTTCTTTATGAGCGGTCTGGGTGCGTTAATGGGACTAGTCGTCATGATGTCTCTCGTATATTCCCCTATACCCATAGGCTTGCTTATCGCTCTGATAGTCATTACGGGAATGATGGGCACTGCCCGCCAACTGCTCGACCGAAATACATTCGCCCAAATCTTGACCGGCTGGATATGCGGTCTCATCTGCGTTCTTCTCGTAACCCAAGTTTTCCGATATAATTTATTTTCATTTACATAAACACACAATATGAATCCTATCGTAAGCATTATCATGGGCAGCACTTCCGACCTGCCTATTATGGAAAAAGCCGCTCAACTGCTGAATGATTTCGAAATTCCTTTCGAAATGAATGCTTTATCGGCGCATCGCACACCCGAAGAAGTGGAAACATTTGCTAAAAACGCCGAAGCTCGCGGAATCAAAGTAATTATTGCTGCTGCCGGTATGGCTGCCC
>HF999746.1:87603-94872 GCA_000434215.1 Bacteroides sp. CAG:144 | reverse complement strand
ACTTACCGGGTGTCATCGCAGCATCGACCCCACTGCCCGTCATCGGAGTCCCCATCAATTCGACGCTCGACGGTATGGACGCTCTTCTCGCCATTGTACAGATGCCTCCGGGAATACCGGTTGCGACGGTAGGTATCAACGGTGCTCTCAATGCCGCTATTCTGGCTGTGCAAATGCTTTCTCTCGGAGACGAACAACTTGCCGGAAAATTGAAAAATTACAAAAAAGGACTGGCTAAGAAAATCGTCGATGCCAATGAAAAACTCGCCCAAGTAAAATACGCATTCAAAACCAATTAATTCAGAACCCTCGATTGCCGGTTCCGGGATATGGCATTTCTTCGGCCATCCCCCGAGGCGGCAATCGTTTTTATATTTGTGCTATGGATCTTTTCAATTACCATCGCCGCTACACAACCGAAGTGCACATCGGGAATACTCCCTTAGGAGGGAGCAACCCCATACGCATACAATCGATGACCAATACGCACACTCACGAAACCGAACCGTGTGTGAAACAATGTATACGCATCATCGACGCAGGTGCCGATTACGTAAGACTCACGGCACAGGGTACACGAGAGGCAGAGAACCTTGCCCACATCGAAGATGAGTTGCACCGCAGGGGATACCATACTCCGCTGATTGCCGATATACACTTCAATCCACATGTCGCCGATATAGCCGCCGGCATCGTCGAAAAGGTACGTATCAACCCCGGTAATTTCGTTGATAGCGCACGTACCTTCAAACACATCGATTATACCGATGAAGAATATGCCGCCGAACTGCAACGGTTGCGTAACCGACTTATCCAATTACTGGAAATATGCAGAAAACATCACACGGCGATACGCATCGGAGTGAATCACGGGTCGCTATCGGACCGCATCATGAGCCGTTACGGAGATACCCCGGAGGGTATCGTAGAATCCTGTATGGAATTCCTACGGGTATGTCGGGACGAAAATTTCACCGATGTCGTCATCTCTATCAAAGCCTCCAACACGGTCGTCATGGTGAAATCGGTACGACTGCTTCTGGCCGCATTGGAGAAAGGAAACATGCACTACCCTTTGCACTTGGGCGTAACCGAAGCCGGAGAAGGAGAAGACGGGCGTATAAAATCGGCCGTAGGAATAGGGACATTATTAGCCGACGGTATCGGCGATACCATACGGGTTTCATTGAGTGAAGCCCCCGAAGCCGAAATACCTGTCGCCCGTAAATTGGTCGATTATATTACCGCCCGGGCGCAGCACCCACACATCAACGGCGTAAAGGCCGATGCATACGACTTTCTGCATATGGAAAGGAGAAGCAGCAAAGCCGTACATAACATAGGCGGAGGAAAAGTACCCGTCATTATCTCCGACCATCTTTCCGACGTTTCCGACGGAAATTTGCAGCCCGACTTTCTATATATAGAAAAAGACAACGAAATCATTTCCTACCCGGGCGAAGAGACCTCCCGGCAAACGGTATCACCGCTCTTTACCGCTAACGGATTACAACAGCTGGGGGCCTCCGATGCAGAGATAAAATTTTTGCAACTATCCTATCCCGAACTGAACGAAAGAATCTGGGATACAATCGAAAACATACCGGGAATCGTAGTTATACTGACTTCGCGACACATCAATCCCGTAGGGGAATGCCGGGCTTTTTTCCATGCACTGCTCCGCCGGAAATGCACCGTTCCGGTTGTCATGCAACTGACTTACGCCGAAAATACGCTCGAAGATTTGCAATTGAAAGCGGCAGCCGACTTCGGAGCTTTATTGCTCGACGGGTTCGCCGACGGAATCTGGTTACGCAACACCGGAAATATCCCGGCCGAGAAAATTTTGGCTTGTATGTATGGCATCTTGCAGGCAGCCCGCCAACGCACAAGTAAAACCGAATACATCTCTTGTCCCGGTTGCGGTCGCACACTCTTCGACCTGACACAAACCATCGCCCGTGTCAAAGCGGCAACATCTCACCTCAAAACGTTGAAGATAGGAATTATGGGCTGCATCGTCAACGGACCGGGAGAGATGGCCGACGCCGACTATGGTTACGTAGGAGCAGGACGCAACCGCATCAGTCTATACAAAGGTAAAACCTGCATAGAAAAAAATATACCCGAAGATGAGGCCGTACAACATCTCATCGAACTTATTAAAAAGAATGGAGACTGGATCGAACCGTAAACATTCGCACATATTTATCGGTTATGATATAAAAAAGTATCCCGTTCAAACTCTAACCTACATAATATGACAAACTACAAATTACTTACCCTACTGGTCGTATGTCTATTTTCCCTGCGCCCTCATACGTCCGAGGCTTGTACGGGTATTACTCTTAAAAGCCGCGACGGGTCTACCGTCGTAGCCCGCACCATAGAATGGGGCGGCAGCGACCTCAACAGCCGCTATGTCATCGTGCCCCGGGGCTATGTACAACAATCGTTGCTACCGGACGGAAAGAAAAACGGGCTCGTGTTTACGTCCCAATATGGTTATGTAGGCATGGCTGTGGAACAAGATGAAATCGTCGCAGAAGGAATAAACGAGGCCGGACTGTCGGCCGGGCTTTTTTATTTTCCCCATTACGGCCAATATGAGACCTATGATCCGGCACAAAAGGCAAGCAGTGTCGCCGATATACAACTCGTATCATGGATACTCGGGAACTTCGAACGCATCGAAGACGTACAAAACGCCATAAAAAAGATCCGGGTCATTGCTGTCGATCCCCGAGCTTCGACCGTACATTGGAGGATTGCCGATGCCACAGGCCGCCAAGTTGTTTTGGAATTTATCGAGGGGAAACCCCGCTTTTACGAAAACAAACTGGGGGTACTGACCAACTCTCCCGATTTCAACTGGCAAATGGTCAACTTGAACAATTACGTGAATTTATCTTCCGGTACAGTGGATACTTCCCGATTAGGTAACATACGATTGGCTACTTTCGGGGCAGGCAGCGGACTGCACGGCATTCCCGGAGACATAACACCGCCTTCACGCTTTGTAAGAGCAGCATTTTACCAATGCTCGACACAGCAACAAGAGACACCGTTCGATGCCGTCATACAAAGTTTCCATATCCTCAATAACTTCGATATTCCTATCGGTATCGAATTTGCTCCCGGAGAAAGCGTACCCGATATACCCAGTGCAACCCAATGGACATCGGCGACCGATATCAACAACCGTATCATTTACTACCGCACGATGTACAATAGCACGATACGTTGCATCGACTTGAAAACCATCGACTTCGGAAAAGTAAAATACCAAGTGGCTCCGCTCGATGCAAAGAAAAACCAATCCATAGAGCGAATCAAAATAAAATAATTTCCATCGAATCGATTATAAATAAAGGGACTGTACCACAAGGTATAGCCCCTTTATTTACCGGCGAAACAGGTTCTTATTCGCCCAAATAAAATGAGGGAACCGGAGCCTGCGGATATCCCATAGAACGGTGAGCTATATAATTGCGGTAAAGAGCATCTTGCATGAGTGTAACACGACGGTCGCGAGCCGGAATATTCGTCGTATAGATGCGTATCTCTCCCGGCAAAGCGGTAACAATTTCTTCCCGCCAATCGCCATACAAATCGGCAATCATCAGAATATCGCCTTCGATGCCCTCGGTCAAAGTATCGCCTTTCCATTTTACAATACTTTGAGAACGACCACGAGAAGAAGAACTGGCACCCCAACGATTATCGTCTCCGGCAAAAGTCTCTCTCAACAAGTCGGCGTCCCACCAAGCCCAGTTACGACAAGGAGGTACACCCTCGTTTTTACTTAAATAAGTACCATCGGCAGCCAACAAATATTTATCGGTGCTACCGCCCTTCTTATCTTCCCGTGCAAAGCATTCGAGTCCCGGATGAGTAGGATCTATGTCGGCAACCATACCGTCTCCCACATGGAACGTTTTATGTCCGATATTCCATATCTGTTCACCGGTTTTGGCATCAACCATACAAACACCCCGACCGTTATCGTGCCACGGTTCGAGACACAGGAAGACTTCCATTCCGGGACGGTCGGGATCGATATCCGTAAGATATACTTTATCGGGGTGCCCCAAACCGACAGACCATAAAAGCGTACCGTTATCATCGAGCATGCACGAACCCAGCAGAATCTCATCGCGTCCGTCGCCATCGACATCACCGCACACCATATTGTGAGAACCCATACTACGCACAACCGGATTTTCCTCATCGCCGTCCCAACGCCATGCCCGCTCGAGCTTTGTACCGTTCAACTGCCAAGCATCGACCACCATCAATTTATACGTACCGCGACAAGCAAGTATGTAAGGAGTTTTACCGTCGAGAAAAGCCATTCCTATCTGATTACGATTGCGACGTACCAGATTTCCATAACGAAAATTCCGTTCGGGCCAGTCTACCCTATCTATTTCTTCTCCGGTCATACCATCGAGCACAGAGAGGTATTCATCACCCGTGTCGACCCGTCCCTTAGCGTCTCTTTGCACATTATCGGGAGCCGTCTTCAAAGCGACTTCGGCTTTACCATCGCCATTGAAATCATACACCACATACGGGGAGTACCATATACCCGGCTCGATTCCTTGCCCCAAATCTTTGGACCACAAAAAAGTTCCATCGCTCAGATAGGCCTCTATCTGATAAGTTTTTCCCGTAAGATCGCCCGGCATTCCGGGATCGACATTGCTGGCCGGCGTGCGCACGATATAATCGTACTTGCCATCACCATTGAGGTCGGCTACCGCAACCTTCCCGGCTCTTGTATCGCGATTGAGTTTTATCGAACGATAATTCACAGCCGTTTCGGGAGCGATGGTTACAAAATCCGATTTACTCAGTTCTTTACCTTTACGGTCGAGTACTACCACTCTATAACGCGCATTTCCGGAAACTGGCGATTTGTCGACAAAATCGGTCGTGGTTTTCAACGGCTTACGATTCAACTTTTTACTTTTACCGCCGACTTCCCGATATACATCAAACGCAACATCGGGCGCATCGTTTTGCAACAATCGCCAACTGAGGTAAATCTCGCCTTTCTCTTTTCCCGGCAAAGCGACCAATCCCCGATCGAGAACTTCGCTCACACGAGTCCCGGCAAAGCCGTTTACAGGAGATTTCGGCTCATGCGAGGGATTCAATATTTCATAATAATAATTCCGTTCACGGGAATCTTGCGCACTTAAATCCGCCGCAACCACCCCTAACGAAAGGGCTGCAACAGCAATCCAATTAAAGTTTTTCATGGAAAAGTAAAAGTATTTGGTTAAATTTTATTTTGAAGCAAAATAACAATATCCGCATGAAATATCCAAATCACGACGTCGGAAATAATTGTTAATATCTGCTTTGAATCCGATACAACCGTCATGATTCACATTCTGTAATCCGATCCCTCAAAAAAACAGCCCAAATCGAAATCGAACTTTCCTGCGAACAGATTGTTTGCAATGTAAATACAAACATCTTAACAAACGAATAATTATGGAAATAACAACAATTTCTTTTTGGGGGAAAAGCCGCTATTGGTGGGCTGTCCTATTAGTTGGAATCTTACTGATTCCTTGTGGAATATGGCTGGTTGCAAGGCCGGACATCGGCTATTCGGTCATATCGCTATTACTGGGCTGGTTCTTGATCATACTCGGAATCTTGCAACTTATCATAGCGAGCGACATCAACCGCAGGGAACAGGGTTGGGGCTGGTGGCTCGCCGGTGGCATTTTAGACATACTGATAGGTTTCTTGCTTGTCAGCAATCTGGTTCTAAGCGAAATCGTACTACCCTACTTCTTTGCGTTTATCCTCTTGTACCGTGCCATAAAAAATATTGTTGCCGGAGTCATGTTGGCAAAAGCGTATAAAGGCTGGTGGCTTTATCTTCTCAATGGCATTTTATTACTGATAGTTTCGATATTTTTCTTCTTCGCTCCTCTCATGGCAACAATAGCGATCGTATATGTATGCGCGTTTGTATTTATCTATTGGGGTATGACCTTGATTACATTTGCTGCCGACCTGAAACCTTATAAGAGAGAAAAATAAGCAGATTATTCTCCTAAAAAAACGAAAAACGCCGGCTTCCTCCGGCGTTTTTCGTTTTTATTCACTATTCTTCGACAGATTTTCACTCTTTATCATCTATCTTTGTTCTTGACATATTAAACTTTACTGTGAATTTTCTGTCCAAAAAAGAAACGCCCAAATTCTAAAAAGGAAAGGAGGCCTCATTATGAAAAATTTCCGCAACATACTATTGCTTATCTTCTTTCTTTCCGTTCTACCCGACGCAACGACGGCCCAATACTGGGACGACTTGTACATACGTCCCAGCACAAGAGAAGAGATAAAGAAGAAACAGGAAGAACAAGCGAAAAAAGAACAAACCAAGTCTCCTCGAAAACAGGTCGAAGCACATGAAGAAACTTATGTGCCCGACAGCATTTGGGACATCGATGCGTATAACCGGCGTTACGAAACCGAGGCAGAACCGATTTATACCGACACACCCGACACCATTTACATGGCCGACGAGGAGGACGGTTACTATCTGAACGGATTTTACGGGACGCAAAGCGACCTCGAATATGCCGAGCGGATACGCAAATTCCACAATCCCCGGTTTACGGTACATATCTCTGACCCGGCTTACAACGATATATATTTCCTAAACTCTTTCGACTGGAACGTATATATCGACGGGACATACGCTTTCGTTACCCCGACTTGGACCAATCCGTGGTATTGGGATTATACATGGGCCCCTTATAGTTATTGGGGGCCTTCCTGGCGATGGAATTCTTTCTATTGGGGCTGGGGCTACCCATATTACGGCTTTGGATGGAGTTGGGGTTATCCGCATCACCACCACTACTATCCTCCTCATTACGGGCCGGGACATCGTCCGCCGCACCACCCCGATTATCGACCTACTCCCCAAAATCGGCCGTCTTACAGTCCGGGCGGGTGGAGTTCCCGACGTCCCAACAGAGGCTCAACGATTGTAAGACCCTCCGGCTCCAATGATAACCGAGTCATCATCAACTCGCAAGGCCAACGCGTTCGCAACGGGAATACCTCCCGGTCGTCCCAAAGACAGAGTACGACACGACAAATCGAACGTCAACGCAACTACAACCAAACCTACACCCCGAATTACAACAACAGTTCCTCCCGCGGCAGCAGCATAAGCAGTGGCGGAAGCGGTTCTCGGGGCAGTATGAGTAGCGGAAGTCGCGGAAGCAGCGG
>HF999746.1:82466-87593 GCA_000434215.1 Bacteroides sp. CAG:144 | reverse complement strand
GAAGTCGCGGAAGCAGCGGTGGCGGAAGCCGTAGCCGAAGGTAAGTAGAATCTTTTCAAGCAAACGATTATGAACAAAATAACAAAAAAAATCTGCGCCTTATTTTTCTCGGCTGGACTCATAGGTAATATTTCTGCCCAGTCGGCTGTCGAAGCCTTAATGTTGACAGACAACGACCTGATAGGTACGGCTCGTTTCGTCGGTATGGGAGGAGCATTCACATCCTTAGGCGGCGACATCAGCAGCTTGTCTCAAAATCCCGCCGGAATAGGTATCTATCGAACGAACGAAGTGGCAACGACTCTTACTATCTCCCCCCAATCTACTCGAGTAAATAACCTACCGGGTAATGTCGGGAGCAATAAAACACGCGTATATTTCGATAATCTGGGATTTGTCGGCACTTTCCACCTCGGAGATATGGCATTAAGAAACATCAATTTCGGAGTGGCCTATAACAGCCGCAAGAACTTCGCCCGAAACTACCGGGTCAATTACCAATCTCTGAACGGTTCTCTCTCCAACGCTATCGCGGGCTTGTGCAGTGACAACCCCAATAATCTGCTCACGTCAAACGGTGCTTACGACAATGGCGCACCGTGGCTCGATATTCTCGCTTACGACAATTTCCTCATCGCTTATTCTCCCGATGCAACAGTGTCGAACAATAAATATTACGGACTGTTCTCCGAGGGAAGTACATCGGGAAGCGGATATCTCGACGTAAGGGAAAACGGATATAACAACGAATATACATTCAACTTCGGAGGAAATATTTCCGACCGGGTATTCTTCGGTATCGGAGTCGGAGTCATCGACCTCAAATACGAACTTATTTCGGAATATGGGGAATATCTCAACGGAACTACGGGAGAGACCGAAATCGACGGAACTCTCTATCCGATAACCTCATCGAATTACTCTCTCTATAACGAATTGGTACTCGACGGGACAGGTGTCAACTTCAAAGCCGGCCTTATCGCATACATCACCAATTCTTGGCGTATAGGAGCCGCCATACACACACCAACCTACTATTCGGTAAGACGCTCGGCCTACGGAGACATCATCAACGACTATATTTATACAGAAAATGGGTTAGATACCAAAGCCCAATCAAACAGCGGCACACCTACATCGACCAATCACTTCTCCCTGCGTACTCCGTTACGATTTATGATAGGTACTTCCTACCAATTTGGTTATAAAGCAATTGTAAGCGCCGACTATGAATACACGGCCTACTCGAAAATGAAACTGAGCGACGACAACGGTTATGAACAGACCTACGCCTACGACAACGACGACATAAGAAATTACCTGAAAAATACACATACCGTGCGCATCGGAGCCGAATACCGTATCACTCCGCAACTGAGTGCCCGGGCAGGATATTCTTTCACATCCTCGCCGGTATCCGACAAATGGCTCGAAAACAGAGCATACGTTCCCACTTCGGGAACTCTACCCAGTTACTCGCTGGGACGTACCAAAAACAATTATTCCGTAGGACTCGGCTATCGATTCCGTTACGTCTATATCGATGCCGCTTACCAACACCGTAGAGTAAGCGATGAGGTGATGGCATACTCAGCAATACCCGATAAAAAAATTTCAGGTTCGGAAAGTGCCCGATTGATAACGAAAAATAACAATATAATTCTTACCTTTGGCGTGAAATTTTAAAAAACATACTTTTTCTTTTCTTTCTTCGGAAAAAAGGAAAGAACAAGATAAATAGAAAAACAACCTGACAAAAACAATGAAAAAACTGATTTTCCTATTCGGTTTGCTCTTGACCTTCGGTTTGGGCAAAGCGCAGATGCAAGATCCGGTTCATTGGAAATTTTCGATGACCGATGTATCCAAGACAGAAAAAGAGTTGCAATTCACCGCCAAAATCGATGACCATTGGCATGTCTACGGGTTGCATATCCCCGAAGACGGCCCCAACCCCACGACATTCACGTTTACGTCTGTGGAAGGTGCGGAACTGGTAGGTGAAGTTACTTCTCCGTCAAAGTTGATCACGAAATACGATGAAACATTCGGTATGGAACTCAACTGGTATGAAAAAGAGGTAACTTTCATTCAACGCATCAAACTGACCGGCGAAAATTTCACCGTAAAAGGTTACCTGCGTTATATGACTTGCGACGACCAGTCTTGTCTGCCCCCGACCAGTGAAGAATTCGAATTTACGGGAAAAGGTCTCTCGGCAGCCGATTTGGCAGCAACCGCCGCAAAAGCAGCACCCAAAAAAGAGGTAAAGAAAGAATCGGCAAAACCGGCTGAAAAAAAAAATAACGAACCGAAACAGAATGTAGCCCAACCGGCAGAAAAAACAGCCGAAACTGCTAAACCTACCTCAAATGAGGTTACGACTGCGACTACTCCTACCGCACAAACGACAACCACCGATTTATGGACTCCCGTCATTGATAAACTGCAAGCACGGGGAGAAACAACCACGACAACCGATACGTCGTTGTGGTTTCTCTTTTTCTCGGGATTCGTCGGCGGACTATTGGCCCTGCTCACCCCCTGCGTATGGCCCATGATTCCCATGACAGTGAGTTTTTTTCTGAAACGGTCCAACAACCGTAACCGGTCGATACGGGACGCCATTATTTACGGTCTCGCCATCATCATCATTTATGTCGGCCTGGGATTGCTTATTACGGCCATCTTCGGAGCCAGCGCATTGAACAGTTTAGCAACCAATGCCGTATTCAATATTCTGTTCTTCGCTCTTTTGGTGGTATTTGCCATCTCTTTCTTCGGAGCTTTCGAACTGACACTTCCGGCGTCTTGGACAACCAAACTCGACAGTAAAGCCGACTCGACAAGCGGATTGTTGAGTATTTTCTTCATGGCCTTTACATTGGCTTTGGTCTCGTTCTCCTGTACAGGTCCTATTATAGGAACATTGCTGGTGCAAGCTGCTTCTATGGGAGTCGCCATCGGCCCGGCTATCGGTATGTTCGGATTTGCTTTGGCTCTCGCCATACCTTTTGCCGTATTCGCCATTTTCCCCTCGATGCTGCAATCATTGCCGCGCTCGGGCGGTTGGCTCAACTCGGTAAAAGTGGTTCTCGCATTCCTCGAACTGGCTTTCGCCCTCAAATTCCTCTCGGTAGCCGACCTTGCATACGGCTGGCATATCCTCGACCGCGAAGCATTCGTCGCATTGTGGATTATCATCTTTGCCTTACTGGGTATTTATCTGTTGGGAAAACTTCGTTTCTCCCACGACAGCGAAAGCCAGCATGTCTCTGTTCCCCGTCTTTTCTTGGCGATGATTTCATTGGCTTTCGCCCTCTACATGGTTCCCGGATTGTGGGGAGCTCCGTTGAAAGCCATCAGCGCTTTTGCCCCGCCATTGTCGACACAAGATTTCAACCTCTATAAAGACGAAGTACACGCCGCATTCATGGACTACGATGAAGGTATGGCTTACGCCAAGAAAGTAAATAAACCCGTCCTCGTCGATTTCTCGGGCTACGGTTGCGTAAACTGCCGTAAGATGGAAGCTGCCGTATGGACCGACCCGGCCGTGAAAGACATTATCGAAAACGATTATGTACTCATTACCCTCATGGTCGACGATAAAGAATCTCTTCCCGAGCCTATCAAGATAGAAGAGTATGGCAAGACCCGGACTCTTTACACCGTGGGCGACCGTTGGAGTTATCTGCAACGTCATAAGTTCGGTGCAAATGCGCAACCGTTCTATGTGTTGCTCGATACGAAAGGCGAACCCGTAGGTCCTTCTTACTCTTATAAAGAAGATATTCCCGCTTACCTCGAATTCCTGAAAAACGGTCTGAAAGTATTCGAGAGCGAAAATAAACGTTGATAACACATTCGGAATAAAAAGCAGAGGGGCATCGCTCAAAAATTGAGCGATGCCCCTCTGCTTTTACAAAAGATTTCTTTTCTAAAACCGTTCGTAAACAACGAACGAGTAGGCATAAGCATGCCGGTCGTCCGCCGGAAAATCTTCCCTACCGATTTCCTTCCATACCCTCAAATCGATTTCGGGAAAGAACGTATCGGCATCGGGGAAATCATGGTGTATCTCGGTAATATATAACCGGCCCGCATCGGCGATAGACTGGTTATAAAGAGTCGCCCCTCCTATAATAAACAGTTCATCTTCTCCCCGCTCCTCGGCCAATGCCTCAGACAGCGATGAAAAAGCAAAAACCGTAGAGGGCAATAATTCGGGACGGGACGAAAGCACGACGTTTTTACGACGAGGCAACGGCCCGGCGGGAAGAGACTCGAATGTATGTCGCCCCATAATAATGGTATGATCGACTGTGAGAGCTTTGAAATGCTTCAAATCATTGGGAAGATGGCATAACAAGTCGTTGTCCTTGCCGATCGCCCGGTTACCGGCTACGGCAGCTATCAAAGAAAGATTTTTCATATCGTCGGGATTATACGGCTACGACACCTTTGATATGGGAGTGCGGATCATAACCGGTAAGCGTGAAATCCTCGTAGCGGAAATCGAAAATCGACTTCACTTCGGGGTTGATTATCATTTGCGGCAAGGCCCTCGGTTCCCGCGTAAGTTGCAAATGTACCTGTTCGAGATGGTTTTTATAAATATGTGCATCACCGAGCGTGTGCACAAAATCACCGGCTTTCAGCCCGGTTACTTGGGCCATCATCATAAGCAGCAAAGCATACGACGCAATGTTGAACGGCACGCCCAGAAAAATATCGGCACTCCGCTGATAAAGCTGTAAACTAAGTCGCCCATCGGCCACGTAAAACTGGAAAAAAGCATGGCAAGGAGGAAGATTCATATTCTTCAAGTCGGCGACATTCCACGCACTTACGATAATCCTCCGCGAATCGGGATTGTGTTTTATCGTCTCTACCACTTCCGAAATCTGATCGATATAGCCACCGTTATAATCGGGCCACGAACGCCACTGATAGCCGTAAATATGCCCTAAATCACCGTTGGCATCGGCCCATTCGTTCCAAATGCGCACGCCGTTATCTTGCAGATACTTTACGTTGGTATCTCCTTTGAGAAACCAAAGCAATTCGTGAATAATCGATTTCAAGTGCAACTTCTTGGTCGTCAACAATGGAAAGCCTTTTTCG
>HF999746.1:78313-82411 GCA_000434215.1 Bacteroides sp. CAG:144 | reverse complement strand
AATATGCTGATGGTTCCCGTTCCGGTCCGGTCCGATTTTTCGACACCCTCATCAAGAACTCGTTGCAAAAGGTCGAGATATTGTTTCATAAATATATAATAATTAGTAGCCCGATCGATATTTTCCTTCGGTACTGTCGTCGATAATACTCAAATAACTTGCATAGCGGGACTCGCTGATACGATGTTCTTCCAATGCTTTCAATACGGCACACCCCGGTTCATGGCGATGGGTACAATTTCCGAAACGGCAGTCATGGGAAAATTTGAAAATTTCGGGAAAGAAATGCGCCACTTCCTCGGGTGCGAAATCTATTGTCCCGAATCCCTTGACTCCGGGCGTATCTATTATATATCCGCCGCCGGGCAAGGGAAACATTTCCGAAAACGTCGTCGTGTGCATGCCTTTATGATGGGACTGCGAAATAGCTCCGGTCTTCAAGTTGAGTCCGGGCAAAATAAGATTGATAAGCGAAGACTTTCCAACCCCCGAATTGCCGGCTACCAAAGAAACTTTATCGTGCAGCAATTCCCGCAGAGTACCTATTCCTTTTCCCGTAACAGCCGATACTGCCAAACATTCATAACCGATATATGTGTATAAATCGATTATCCCGTGCAGCAGACCGGTATCGTCTTCATCATAAAGGTCGATCTTGTTGAAGATGAGTTTCACCGGTATGCGATAAGCCTCGGCCGTGGCAAGAAACCTATCGATAAACACGAGACTGGTCTGCGGATGATTGACCGTAACCACAAGCAGAGTCTGATCGATATTGGCGGCAAGGATATGCGACTCCTTCGAAAGATTGGACGCTTTGCGTATGATATAATTCTCCCGCTCGTCGATCGAGACGATAAACGCCGTACCTTCACGGTTCTCCTCGATGCTCACCCGGTCGCCCACAGCAACAGGATTGGTGCTACGAATCCCTTTGAGACGAAAACTCCCCTTGATTTTGCACTCGACAAGTGCTCCGTCATCGGTTTTCACCTGATACCAGCTACCTGTATTTTTTATGACCAACCCGTGCCGCATCTGCATTGTTTTTCAATAAAAAGAGAGGATCCGCCCCCGGCGGGAGTGATTCCTCTCTCATATTCTCTATTATATCGGTTTTTTATACGGTAAGAATTTCTTTTTCTTTCGCAGCAAAAATCTCATCGATTTTTTTGATATAGCGGTCGTGTACCTTTTGGACTTCGTTCTCACCGTCTTTTTCCACATCTTCGGGCATACCGTCTTTGATCGCCTTTTTCAAACCGTCGATGGCATCGCGGCGGGCATTACGCACGCTTACTTTGGCATTTTCGGCCTCTTGCTTGGCTTGTTTTACCAATGATTTACGCCGTTCCTCGGTAAGGGGCGGCATACGCAAGAAAATAACCTCACCGTTGTTTTCGGGCGTAATGCCGATTTCGGAATTTTGCAAGGCTTTTTCTATTTCTTTGAACATCGGTTTTTCCCACGGTTGTATGGTTATCGTCTTGGCATCGGGAGTAGATATGGTCGCTACGTTGCTGAGAGAGACCATGCTGCCGTAATACTCGACGCGGATCTGATCCAAAATACGGGGATTGGCTTTTCCCGCCCGTATCGAAGCTAAGGCTTCATCGAGGAAAGCGACGCTGAGGTTCATTTTATCCTCGGCTTCACGGATATAAGTTTTGACATCATTCATAGTACTGGGTATTTTTGTGTTTCGAGATAGCAAAGATAAACGATTTTATCGAATTGACAACGCTACGCCGGCAAATCAATATACAAGAGTCCCTATGTTTTCTCCCATCATTACCTTTTTGAGATTCCCTACCGTATCCATGTCGAAGACGATAATAGGCAAGTTGTTCTCCTTGCAGAGCGTAGTCGCCGTAAGATCCATTACTTTCAGTCCCCGATTATATATTTCGTCATAAGAGATTTTATCGAACTTCGTCGCAGAAGGATCTTTTTCGGGATCGGCCGTATAGATGCCGTCGACCCGCGTACCTTTAAGCATAACATCGGCCCCGACCTCGATTCCCCGCAAGGCCGAAGCGGTATCGGTCGTAAAGAACGGATTTCCCGTTCCGCCCGAGATAATGGCGATTTCTCCCCGTTCGAGCGATTCGATGGCGCGGGCCGGGCTGTAATGTTCGCCTATGGGATGCATAGGCACTGCGGTATAAACCCGAGCCTTCTGCCCTACCGATTCGAGTGCCGAACTCAATGCCAAACTGTTGATAACCGTAGCCAACATACCCATTTGGTCGCCTTTCACCCGATCGAATCCACGCGAAGCTCCGCTCAATCCCCGGAAAATATTTCCTCCGCCTATCACAATAGCGATTTCAATGCCGAGCGCGGCAATCTCTTTTATCTGGGCGGCATATTCCTGCAAACGCACCTCATCGATGCCGTATTGTTTTTTTCCCATAAGGCTTTCGCCGCTGAGTTTCAAAAGAATTCTCTTGTACTGCTGTGCCATGATATTTGTTATTTTGTTCTGTTTAATTGCAAATATAGCGAAAGGTGAATGCAGAGCCAAATGAAAACGGCGTTTTCAAATTTGATTCTGTCGAACCGCTACCATATTCTACAAACATAGCGATAAAAAAGGAGATTTTATTTTTTCAAATGCAAAACCTTCGGCGATAAAACCGTCTGCACGATTCCCCGGGAAAACAGATAGAGAATAAACGCCAGCCACAAAGCGTGATTCCCGTATGCAGCACGTCCTCCAAAATAGGTAACAAAAAAAATCGACGAGGCTATAAACATGGAAATCAACATACCCCGCGTCGCCGTAGCGCCGATATAGATACCGTCCCACATAAAAGCAGCAAAACCGACAATCGGGATAAGCAACGCCCAATAAAAATATCCATCGGCCGCTACAATTACCGTCTTGTCATCGGTCAGCAAAGACAAAAACGGTTCGCCTCCGACAACATACAGAACGACAAAGAACAATGATAGACCGGCTCCCCACATAAAAATCTGCCGGACGGTACGACGTAACAGTTTCTCATTTCGAGCCCCGACATATTTCCCCGACAAAGCCTCTCCAGCATAAGCAAAACCGTCCATTACATACGAAAACAACGTAAAGAATTGCATGAGCAATGTATTGACAGCCAGTACGACCTCACCTTGTGCAGCCCCCGCCGATGTGAAAAACATCATTACCGCTACCAAACACAACGTACGGAAAAAGATATCGCGATTGACCTTGAAAAAAATCACCATCGCTCTTTTCTGCAACAACGACGACCGCCAGTCGAGGCGCAAACGCAACGGTTTATAATAACGCAGCCAAAACCATACGGCCATACCTAACCCGGCATATTGTGCCGTAAGCGTGCCCAAAGCAACTCCTTCTACTTTCAACCCGAAAACAAAAACCAACAGAAGACTTACCGCTATGTTGACAATATTTTGGGCAATGGCAATCCACATGGGAAACCGGGAATTCTGCATACCGATAAACCAACCCGAAAAGGCATAAAGACCAAGAACAGCAGGAGCACCCCAGATGCATATACGGAAATAGAGCGTGGCCAGCCGCTCGACTTCGGGCGTGGCCTCGATAAAGAGGAATGCCATGCGACAAAGCGGGTATTGGAATACAATAAGTGCTATCGCTACCGAGAAACCCACACCGACGGAACGAACCAATAAACGAGTTACTTCATCGAGATCGCGGCGTCCATAAGCTTGCGAGGTCATACCACTCGTACCCATTCGCAAAAATGCGAATATCCAGTAAAATATATTGAAAAGCATTCCTCCCACCGCTATCGCACCGATATAAGCGGGAGCACCGAGATGACCCACAATAGCGACATCCACAAGCCCCAACAGCGGTACCGTAATATTAGAAACGATAGCCGGCAGTGCTATATGCAAAATATTCTTATGCCCCTCGTTTATACCCATGACTATTTCATCGTTACAATAGGCAGATCGATAGGACCGTCATGCAACATACTGCGTTGTATTCGAGCATTCCTCTCGGTGGGTATCAACGGGCTATTACGCAATATATGGCGGACGCGCGAACGCTGATCGGCCGTAAACCGATTCTGATCTCCGTAATTATAATCCATGACATTGACC
>HF999746.1:69915-78298 GCA_000434215.1 Bacteroides sp. CAG:144 | reverse complement strand
CATGACATTGACCGAAACAAATTGTTCGCCACTGCACCCTTCCCGCAAAATACGAACTGCGACATACTCTTCCGGCGAAAGATTTCCTCCCGCCCATGCCATGTAGCGGAGATAATCCTCCCGATTGTAACTGGGCGTATCCTCACAATAATCGGAGTCGATACACACCGACTCGCTATCGCCCTCGGAAAAAACATGGCGTAAACCCAAATAATGCCCCAGTTCATGCGACAATGTCATGAGTATATACGACTCGTAAGCACATTTGCTATTTAGCGAAATGGAATAAGGGTACATCAGATTCGATAAAGTTATATACGGATAATTTGTAAGGTTCGTTCCTTCGAGATATGCATCAATCGGGGTATAAGGGAAATGGGAAATACCCAATGTAACGCCGTCTGCCGTCTCTCCCGACGCAAACTGGTACATAAACACATTGATATACCGATTGGGATCCCATAACAACGCGGCATATTTCCCGGAATTATCGGTCATAAACACCTCACAATCGATCTCATATTCATCTCGTTGGAGATACTCCACGCCGGGAACAGCAAGTTTTTCCCCATCGGGTGAATCGGTCGCCAACGTAAATTGCACATTCAATTCCGCCCCGCCGTATTCACCTGCATAACAGAGATTCGCCGCTTCCAGAAAGTCGGCCAGACGCCCGGCTTCGATATACTGCAAAGAATCGTTCCGATCATTGTACAACACATGGAATACAACCGGAAGCACAATCGTCTCGGCCCCGTATTGCGTAATCGTTATCGTATGCCGGGTATCTTCCGATACAGCCTGCATCGTGCAACTACGCGATTCCTCCGCCCCGTTGGGAGCGATATTCACCGTAATAGAGGTTTTTCCCCTCCCCTCTGTCGTCGTGGGTACACACCACTCGGCAGCACCGGAAAGAGACCATGCTTTGCGGCAAGGTATCTCTACGACAAGCTGGTTCTTCCCCTCATCGACCGAATACGATTTCTCCGATTTACGCTGTACGATTTCTTCATTGTCTCCGCAAGAGGGCAATAAAAAGAAAACAGCAACCACACAACTCACAAATGGCAATCCAAAAGAAAAAATTTTTTTCATCCTATCACTCATAAAATATACCGTACTTCTTTAAAAACATAATTTCGTATTTCCCCTGTATCGGTACGCAACGACAAGCGTCCGGAAGGCTCGACACCCACCACCTCGGCCCGAATCGACTCTTGCGCAAGCACATCGAAATAGTCATGAAATCCTTTACTGCGATACAAGACCCTCATATAAGCAAGCGAGACAGACGTGTCGTAGGCAGGGGAGTATGTCTCCAACGATGTAGTAATGGCATCGACAAGCTGCCCGAGCAGCATATCCCGATCGACTTCGTACCCCAATACCTGCGCCAGAGAAACCGGATTGGGCGCCGAAGACAAGAAATGTATCTGATTGACGTTCACTCCGATTCCGACAATCGACAGTGCCACATCAACACCCTGCATATCATTTTCGATAAGTATCCCCACTAATTTACGGTCGCGGTAATAAATATCATTGGGCCATTTGATCGAAACATCGGGAATATAACGGCCCAACACCTCAACGATAGAAAGAGAAACAAGTTGGGAGAGAATAAACGAATGCGCTGCCGCCATACGCCGGGGACGCAGCAAGATAGAAAATAAAAGATTCTTCCCGCTTTGCGACTCCCACGAATTACCTTTCTGTCCCCGCCCGGCCGTTTGAAAGTCTGCGGCAACCACCGTACCGCCACGCATATCGGGACACTCAACAAGGCGACGACGAATTTCGGAATTCGTCGAATCGGTTTCGGGCAAATATACTATACGCTCATCGGTCATTCTTCTTCGGCATATTGTGGATAAACAGTTCTCAAAGCATCGAAATAGAACGGTCTGTCGCGACGGGGAAACTTACGGACAACTTCGAGATAGGAATGGCATATCCACGCTTGCAACTCCGTATCATGAGCCCGACTGTAATCGACCATATTCCAATACTTCTTGTTACTATGATACCCCGGTTTTACATAATCGTAACGATCCCGCAAAAGAACGGCGCGATCGGGATTGCACTTCATATTGGCCCACGCGTCGACCGAACCGAGGTCGGTAAAAAGAAACATCTTTCCTCCGACCTTAAAAACCAAGACATTCTCGTCAAACGGAAAACACTCGGTCGCCCCGGGCAGAGAAAGGCAAAAATCCCGTAAAGTCTCTATATCCATATTCTTCAACGTATCGTCGGAAAAAAGGCGTCTTCGATATGGTCGATGTCGTACGTCCCATCATTTTTCTTTATCAGAGCAATAACATCGAAGCGCACGTCAAATGGCAAATCGTAATGGCGGACATAGGCATCGGCGGCATCGATGACACGCCGGCACTTAGCCCGCGTTACCGCTTCTTCGGGACGCATATACTCGACCGACGTACGGGTCTTGACCTCGACGACAACCAAAACTCCGTCCTTGTAGGCCACGATATCGAGCTCGTACTTGCCGTTACGCCAGTTCACATCGCGCACCACGTACCCCCGGGTAACGAGATACTCGGCGGCACGTTCTTCGCCGCCCTTGCCGGTGTCGTTATGCAATGCCACGTATATCGAAATAATCCACAACAAAAATAAACATTTTGGCTTTCTCTCAAAAAATTTAAAGCGACAAAAGAACCCGATTCAACCGAATATTGTATATTTGTCCTACTCAACCTTCTTAAAAACAAGCGTGATGAAAGCACTCAACAAAGCCCTCCCGGGTCTCTGCATCGGCATCGGCCTTATCGTCATGGGCTGTCTACTCAGCCACGGTATCATTACCGTAAAAGACCGCGACCGCATCGTTACCGTCAAAGGCCTTGCCGAACGCGAAGTGAAAGCCGACCGTGTAATATGGCCGTTGGTATTCAAGGAGATAGGCAATGACATGACAAGTATCTATAACGCAGTCAACAAAAAGAACGAAATCGTATGCGATTTTCTGAAAAACAACGGAATAAACGAAAACGAAATCTCGATAGCGGCTCCGCAAATCATCGATATGCGAGCCGAACGCTATGCCAATAACAACGAGATTCCCTACCGTTACAACGTTACATCGGTCATCACCGTAACATCGAATCAAATCGACAAAGTACGCGAACTCATTTCCCGACAAGTCGATCTGCTGAAACAAGGTGTTGCCATCATCGACGGCGACTACCGCTATACGACCCAATATTCTTTCACCGGACTCAACGACATAAAACCCGAAATGATAGAAGAGGCAACCGTTGCAGCCCGTCTCGCCGCCGAGAAATTCGCCAAAGATTCCGACAGCAAACTGGGAAAGATACGGCGGGCCAATCAAGGCCAATTCGTCATCAGCAATCGGGACGAAAACACACCCTATATCAAAGAAGTACGTGTCGTTACGACTATTGACTATTATTTAAAAGACTGATTTTACACCCTCATGGAAAAAGGGAATAACGCCGCAACGGAAAATCGCGACCGATACTATATGCAACAAGCGCTCATCGAAGCGCAAACCGCTTATGAACGGGGAGAAATTCCCGTAGGGGCGGTTATTGTACACAAAGACAGAGTCATCGCTCGTTCTCATAATCTCACCGAAACCCTCAACGACGTTACAGCTCATGCCGAAATGCAGGCCATCACCGCCGCTGCCGACGTATTGGGAGGAAAATATATGTCTGAATGTACATTATACGTTACACTCGAACCCTGTGTCATGTGCGCCGGTGCCATAGGCTGGGCGCAAATGGGACGGCTTGTATTCGGAGCCTCTGACGAGAAGCGGGGTTACCTGCGATATGCCGAAGCGGCGCTGCACCCCAAAACACAAGTAACCAAAGGCATTTTGCAGGAAGAATGCGCCCACCTTCTCACCGATTTCTTCAAACAGAGACGATAGCAGGTATAATAAAAAACTCGCACCGCCACCTTTCTATGACTGTTTTGTACCCGATAACTTAATAACGACTTCACTTTCGACATTTCGATCGCTATTTGTCGTAGAAACCATTTCAATCCAAACGTCCCCATTATCCTCGATATATCCCGATACCGATGATATGACGCATATTTCACTCGTTATTCCGTTAACGACTTCATCTGTAATGACACAACTTGCACTGGGATTCGTCGCCGAAAGAAGAATCCGATTATCATCATCAGCCACATCGATATCATTTACAGTCAATTGTATGTTCAGAACATGATATACATCATCCGATGAATAACGAATATCATTATCGATAGAAAGTTTTACTGTTCTATTTCGAGTAATATAAAAACCCACCGGCAAAGATGTAGCATCGCCCTGCACTCCCGACACCCAATTGTATCCATCAACAAGCAAAGTCATTCTTCCGGAATACCCGCCAGAAATATTCGTACCTTTCCATTGATCGGGATCAAAATTATCTTCACAACCCACGAAAAACATTAACAATGAAAATAAAACGATACATTTTTTCACGTCCATATCTCCTCCTGGTATAATCACTCTTTATCGATATTGCCCAAAATCTGTTTCTTCACTCAATCTATTATAGCTATCTCCCGCACATTAAATTTACCTCTCCGTTGCTGAAATAGCAAGGCGCAAGCCCAAGTAATAGTACGTGCTCGTCGACATGTAGGCATTGCGAGACGCGCAACGACAATAGACGGCAGCATGACGCCAGCCCCCACCCCGGAAAACGCGATTGGAGCCAGACGAAGGGCCTTGCGGATTGGTTACTAACGCCTCGGAATAACTGCCATACCAGTCGCTGCACCACTCCCATACATTCCCACTCATGTCGTAAAGCCCTAACTCGTTCGGCAATTTGCCCTTTACCTCATGTGTGCTGCTTTCGCTATTATCACTATACCACGCCACAGCATCGACATCATTACTCCCCGAGTATATGTAGCCCTTGCTTTTATTCCCTCCACGTGCGGCATACTCCCACTCCGCTTCGGTGGGCAACCGAAATTTTTTTCCGGTCAAGGCATTCAACTGTTCAATAAACTCTTGGCAATCATTCCAACTCACTTGCTCTACCGGACATTGACTACCAATAAAGCGACTCGGGTTGCCTCCCATCACAGCCTGCCACAACTCCTGCGTAACCTCTGTCTCACCTATATAATAAGTACTCAATGTAACGGAATGGACAGGTTGCTCATCTAGCGAACCCGACAACGAACCCATCTCGAACGTCCCGCCACTGACCGGCTTCATGGTAAAAGAAACACCTTTCACCGTAAAGATTTCGTCTATCAGTTTTCCGTCTGAAGTTGTACCGACAAGATCTGGATCAAAGTTCTTTACGCAAGAACAAAACAAACTGCAAAACGAAAAAAAACAGAGGCATTTTTTCATAGCAACCCAATTTTTAATTCCCATAATCATCGTTCATTTGAGAACGGTATGTATATGACCATAGAGGTACCAAAGCGCCAACGTTTGTTCAGATGGTCGACATAGGTATTATAAAAATCGGGCATATTCCCGTAAATATATTCTTGGTTATAAGCCGGCTTCAAATCATAAGTAAAAAAGAGGTTGAAATCGAAAATCCGTTTGGCACAAAAGCCGATTTGTCCGCCTATCGAGTAATTACGGCTATTGACGATACCCAAATCGACGTTGTCGCCCATATTGAAATTATAGCTTCCCTGTGCCCCGATATACATAGCCCCCCAATCTCCGCCACCGAGGCGCAAACGCAAAGCCAGCGAGAGAGGTATCTGGGTATAGGTCGTAAGGGAATTTTCCGAATCGATTTCATCGATTTCGGGATCGCCTTCTTCTTTAAAAAACTTACCGCCCCGGTTCTTCCCCATTTTATAACCGCCGATATTCACGACAGCCGTCAGCCACGTAAACGACTCCTGTCCCATCTTAAAGGAGAGGTAACCGCCCATACTGCACTTGTCGGTCCACAGAATATCCCATCCGCCGCCGAGAGAAAACAGGTCGCCGGCATCGTAATAATCCATAAGCCGCTTACGTTTGGCTTTGAGGGAGATGCTCGTAAAAGAGTCATCTCCTGCTGCAATATTTATTTCCTGCGTTTTGGATTTATACCCGTAAGCTATGGCTGTTACTGTGTACTTTCCGGGAGTTCCCACAAAGCGACAGGGAGCATCTCCTACATATTTTCCGTCGATATAAATTTTCGTTTGCGAAGGATAGGCGTAAATCTGTACCGCCCCGGTAATCGGCATAGGTGTAATCGTCTCCGAGTTCGTCTGCCCGGCTGCAATCACGACCGTCTGTGTTACATCGTTATAACCGTCGGCTTTGACCGTTACCTGATAACGTCCGGCCCCGTCGCTGTATGTGTAAGGGGCAATCCCCTTGAACTGCCCGTCGATATAAACCCGGGCATTCGTTACATTGCTGCGAATCACCACCGAACCGCCGTTCTCGAGCTGCAAATCGACCGGCGTTATTTTTCCCTCTTCCACCGTTATGGTAGATGTCTTGGTCGCATAGCCTTCCTTCGACACGGCAAGCGTATGGGTACCGATGAGTACGTCTTTAAAGATATTCGGAGACTCGCCCAACACCCGGCCATCGACAGAAACCATCGCCCCGATAGGCTGCGTGTTGATATTGATAGAGCCATAACGGGGAACAGGAGATTGCAAGACTATCTGCTGGTTTTCACCCGCTTTTACCTCCACCGTCCGTTTCGTGGGATAATGCGACACTTTCCGGGCCTCGATTGTGTACATGCCCGTATTGAGACGGCCGCTCCACTTTCCCGTACCTTTCGACTCTTCATTGATGAAAATTTCGGCCTCATCGGGTACGGATACCGATACTTCGGCAAAATTCGGTGCCAAAGCTACAGCTTTTGTCTGTACCGAACCGTCGCCAGAAATAACAACTTTCTCAGTTAACGGCTTATACGATCCCAACTTAAACTGCAATGTATGAGAACCCTTAGGCAACCGTTCGGTCGTGAAAGGTGTCGTCCCAGCCGGTTTATAATCACCATCGATATATACCTGTGCCCCCGACGGCTCGGAAGTTATCTGCAACTGCCCGTAAGCCGGACGCAACGATACCTGCAAATCGGTACGCCCTTGCGACGTAATCTCGAACTGCCCCATTTCCGGTTCATATAAAGGTGCGGAAATGCGATAAGTATGTTTTCCGTATTTCAACAATTTAGACAACACGCCTCCTGCCGACTCGACCAGCGTCTCATCGATATATACCTCGGCATTGGTCGGAGAAACCGTCATCGCAACATACTGCCCACCGGCATCTTCCTGCACGACCGTCGTTACCCGCCCGGTAACAAGCACCATTTCATAGGTACGCCCCGCCTCGATGGATAGGGGGTAGTAATAATCTCTCAACACACCGAGAGTCGCATGTTTTATAGTAACTTTCCGTGATTTTCTCGGTACATAAAGCCATATCTCGCCCGGAGTCTGCTTGGTTGCGACAAATCCCAATGAGCTTCCTTCAAACGAAAAACCTGTCTCGGTCGTTACAATCTTTATCAAAGCCGCCACTTCATTATTTTGGTCGCGTTTCATCGTCCCAGCTGTATTGGCGGTGAGGTCGGTTTCAAGCAAACGAAAACTTTTGACCGATATATTTTGTGCGGACAGATCCGCGAACGATAGGCAAAACAATGAACAAAAAATAATTGCGCGCAAATAATATTTCAAAAAATGTGCATTCATTTCTTTTTGGTTTATTTTCCCTCGAAAACGCTATGCGTTCGTGATTTCATTCGTCGTTCTCTTCTATTGCAAACGACATCGTACATTCAAATAATTATCAACGATTCCTCGTATTTCCGTATCGATCTCGATACGCAATTTTTCAGAAATATTCCGATCGATGTTTTTCATCGAACCATTGTAATTTTCTGTTACCGACTTTATGGTCGAGTTATCACTATCTTCAAAAAAGAGACAATCGAAATGCGACAAAATGTAAGAAGGCCAAAATCCTTTAACCAACCGACGCATGGGATAATGTTCGACCCCGAGTGAATCTCCGCAATCGGCATAAGTGCAATAAAGCAAATCTTTATCGGTCGAAATTCCATTCACCTGAGAATGATATTCGGATTGTCTCTGCAAACGATGCATTTTCATCGACATTTCGGACAGACTGTCGAGACCGTCCACCCGTAAAGCCAATTGATAATATCCCGACCAACACTCGATCCCGGTAAATTTGTAACTGTAAAACAACTCCATCACCCCTTTGACAAGACATTTTCCATCGGGATCCGGACTTATTTCCACCTCGCGAAATACCTCTCCGAAATTTGAAACATACTCGTTCAACACTTTATAATCGAAGCGATAATTTATCACAGCTTTTACCAATCGTCTGACTTCC
>HF999746.1:67957-69864 GCA_000434215.1 Bacteroides sp. CAG:144 | reverse complement strand
TACTAGAAAAAGTCTCCTCCACGCACTGACCATCTAACCCAGAATGTAACAAATGACAAAGTAAGGCATGGGCAACAGCCTGATCTTGTGCCAATGCACGGTCTAACCCGACATCGGAAACACCCAGCTCGATCCCGGGGTATCTACATGAGACAACCCATGCTGGCAGCGTATCAACTCCCTGTATCCTCCATTGCAAAGTCTCTGCAAAATTTTGCGAAAAAACAGCAACAGAGAATATAAAATAAAGAAAAACCGATAAAAGACACCTTTTCATTTTTCACGTATAAATGATGAAGTACTCTAAAAGTACTTCATCATTATTCACGAATAAAAACCGATTACTGAGCCTTAGACATTTCTTCCTCGAAGATTTTTTTGAATTTCTCGTAATCATAATCGATACGCAATTTCGAGTCATCGCTTATCGAGCTGTTCAATGCAGCAAGGACATCTTCCGATGCCAACTCTACACAAACATAGCAGGTAAATGTGCCATTGGCATTTTTACGATATTTTTCACAGATGACATGCGAACCGGTAAGACGTTGATTTACAACCGTACGGCCCAAATCTTCATACCGTTGCGTCGTCTCGGCTTCTTCTCCCTTCACATAATTCTTTGCATAATTGTCTGCTACGGCTTTGACCGTCGTATTTATGATTGTAGCCAACTCCTGACGAGCCGATGCCGTTGCCTGCTTGCGGGCAACATCTTCATTCCCTGCAACAGCCGAGGCAGCAGCTCTGAAATGCGAGACTTCGGTACGGAATCCGGGACCAGAACACGGTGTCTCATAAAGTTCGGATTGCGTAGATTTCGAACTACCACAACTCGAAACCAATACGACAGCTACGGCTACCAATGCCGCCATAAACATCTTTCTCATAACTTACTACCCTTGTAATTGTGTCGGGCGCAACTTCTAATGAATAATTATCTTACAATCAAAACATTCCTATATCATAGAGGCCAAAATCGGGATCTTTCTCGGGCTGCCAAGTACGCACTTTGATAACGGGTCTCTCTGGGTCGTTCAAATCGACCATCAAGAACAAATAACCCTGATCGCCATAATTGGTACTGTAATAATCCTGCTTTATCTGAATCCCGTAAAGCTCACCTCCTGTCCCAGCTTTCACCACATCGTTGTTTCCAAACCGTATATTGATAAATTCGTTGCTACGGAAACACCGATCGAGATTTCGCAGATATTGATCTTTTGTCTGTCGGTTATACCTTACATATCGGTTGTTCCTATATCTGTTCATTTCAACATCACCCGTAACGCGTTGTGTTACGGCTCCGGTAATTATCACCGCATTGTCGTCGAAAATATCCCGGATATAATCGAGTCGTTTCAAGGCGTAGGCCGTTTTATAATTTTCGAGAAAACTCATCAAAAATATCCGCGACTTTTCTTCCCATACCGAATGGTACAGTATATCTTCCATCGCCTCTTGTCCCAAACCAAATGCAAGACTTTCTATCCTCTTTTTCTCGTCGAACGTAAACACGACATCTTCGACAAATTTGCGATTATTGTTCCGAAACGAGAAACTCATCGGGACACTCCGGCAAATCACCTTATTATCAGCTGCGATAAAACACAACCGAGGAGTATTGATCAATCGAGCCTGGCCGTAAGCAAGCAACTTTTCGAACATGACCCAACCTTGATCCGTAAAAAGATTCCTGACATTATCATAGTTCTTGTCTCGTACCGCCAAGAGTATCCGATTCATTTTTTCCTCATAAGGCTCGGCATCATCGCCTTCGATAAAAGTTACGCCGGAAGTCTCCACATCAGATGTTGAGTTGGCATTCAATTCGGGCTCGACCGTCATATTCCCCGCCGAAGCCACAGATGTTTCCTTAGACGGAACACTTCTCACCCATATATAAG
>HF999746.1:63141-67884 GCA_000434215.1 Bacteroides sp. CAG:144 | reverse complement strand
TCTCTTTATCGGTATGCGCCTCTCCTGCAAATTCGTATTCACACCGGATCTGCAAATTATCCGCAGCCATACCGGGCAGGAGTTCTATCACGCCCAATCCGTCTTTGGCACTGTAAATATTGCTCCAATCCATACCGTCGAAATAGGTATAATCGAAACTGCTCACCGGCTTTCCGTCATAAGATATGTTCAACACCAACATGCCATCGACACAATTTTCGGAAGAAGGCTGTTTCGAGATTTTTATCAAAGAAAATATCTTACGTATCTGCTCGGGAATCCAGGTTATCAACAGACACGATTCCCCGTTATTATCATAAGTTACCTCATGGGAAGAAGGAAGGCTTTGTAAAAGGCAATACGCCCAATAAAAATTTCTCAAAGCCTCGTCGATTTTACATTCCCGCTGAGCCCGCAACGCAAACGAAACCATATCATTGACTTTTGCTTTACGCGAAGCAAAAATGCGGTCAATATCGACTTTCTTCACAAATCGGAAAACGTGGGCATCGGGCTCGTTACTGATGACAAAACGTTCGGTATTCTGTAATGTGGCATTGGAGTAAGTCTGCAAAACCGCCCGGAAAGAACTCTGCGTATCGACATTTCCACCGGCAATGACATTTTCATCGATTTTACTGTAACGGCTCTCGACAGTTACCGATATTTGCGTTATCAAGTCGTTCAACGCCTCATTATCGGCCTGAGTCAAAGTTACACCTTTGCCCTCTCCCCAAATATAATCCTTGTCCCTTTTTATTTCCGATATGCTTTGCGCCGAGGCGACTACCATGGTACAAGCTATGAAAAACAAACAAACTATTCTTTTTCCACACATAAATAAAGCAGCATGAACCTCAACTATATTATTATACTACCCGCAAATATACAATTTTTATCGAAATTAAATTCTTTGTATGCTTATTTTTATTACCAACAAGAAAAGCCCTGTCGAAACAGAGCTTTTCCTATGCTAAAATCCTATTTTAAAACAGTTTTTCGGGATATTCTCCGGCATCGATAAGCGCCCGTATCTGGGCTACGACCGATGGTCGGTCCTCGGCATAAGTTACGCCGAACCACTTGGAAGTCGTATCAAGCACCTTCACTTTCGATATACCGCTTGTTATCAAATAATTCACCATCAACGGTATAAAATATTCCGCCTTGATATTTCCCGCATTCTCCCGCAGGAAACGGATAAAATAATTTTCGGAATGAATAAAATAGTCGGGCGTAAATCCCCACATATTCATAGAGACAGGGGTATTCTCATCGACAGCAACCCAAGAGTCTCCGTCCTTATACATGACCTTACCGTCCCGTCGTTCGATTTGCGTACGCTCCACCACCGTCGTAAGGAAACCGTCGGCATCGGTTTCGCAGACCCCGCGAGATACCGATCCGCTCTCCGAGAGCGTATTGCCCACACGATACCCAACCATACAATAGTCATCGTGCTTACCCTCGATATTTTTCAGATAATCGGCAATAACGGCAAAACTGTCCCGACCGTAAAAATCATCGGCGTTTATCACGGCAAAAGGCTCTTTTATCACATCCTTTCCCATCAGTACGGCATGGTTGGTTCCCCACGGTTTCACACGGCCTTCGGGCACGGAAAAACCGGTCGGAAGATAATCGAGTTCCTGAAAAACAAGTTCTACGGGAATTACATGAGCATATTTTTTCAATATCTTTTCCCGAAAATCGTTCTCAAACAAATGGCGTATGACAAAAACAACTTTTCCAAATCCGCCTCGAATAGCATCATAAATAGAGTAATCCATGATTGTTTCTCCGTTCGGGCCCAGACCATCAAGCTGTTTGAGACCGCCGTAACGGCTACCCATTCCGGCAGCCAGAACAAAAAGCGTAGGTTTCATATCGATATATTTTATTTCGGTTTATTTTGACACAAACAAAGGTAGGTATTATTCTCCAATAACCTCTATTTGATCTTCTCTTTTTCAAGAAAACTCTTATAATTCCTCGGGAATGGCCGCCTCATGCCCGACAGGACATCGACTCCCGGGAAACCGGCAGATTCTCAATGAAAAAAAATATCCGAAAACAAAAAAATACTCAAATGTTTGTTTTTTCGAGAACGATTTTCTATGTTTGCAATCCTGAAACAAAAAACATGTCTCACTAAAACAATAATGCCTATCGAAAAACAACTACTCTGAAACCAATTTTTAACACCGAAATGAAACATTTATCAAAACTGTCCGACGAAGAGTTGGTGGTATTGTATTCAGAGGGGAACAACAAGGCATTCGATATTTTGCTTACACGGTACAAAAACCGTATCTATTCCTATATTTTTTATACCGTTAAGGATAACGATCTCACCGAAGACATATTCCAAGAAACGTTTGTAAAAGTCATCACGACCATAAAACAGGGCCGTTATATCGAAGCGGGCAAATTTTCGTCTTGGGTAACCCGCATTGCGCATAACCTCATCATCGATCACTACCGGCAGGAACGGAACGAGAACCTCGTATCGAACGACGACAGCGAAGAAAAAGACATTTTCAATCGCAAAGAGTTGAGCGAGGGAACTATCGAAGACTCTCTCATCACACGCCAGATACATGCCGACATACGCCGCCTCGTCGCCGCGCTGCCCGACAACCAACGCGAGGTACTCATCATGCGCTATTACAAAAACATGAGTTTCAAAGAAATTGCCGACGCTACGCAGGTAAGCATCAACACGGCATTGGGTCGTATGCGCTACGCCCTGCTCAACATCAGAAAAATGGCCGACGACCACCAAATACAACTTTCTTTCTAAAAAAGCAGACAGCATACATACTAAATACTCATGGGCTTACGTTTTAAAAATAAATTCCCAAACGTACAGCCTATGAAAAAAACAACTACTCCTTCTGTCCGTTCCGAAAAAAAAACGATACCGTCGGGTCCGAGCAACAGTACGTTGATGCTGCTACGATCGGTGGCACGCACCTACTCGGCCAAACCCGTCATACCTTACTCGGCGGCTCATTACGCATTGAATTAAATTTTTACGGAAACTTTTCGTCAATTCGATTGTATCGTTTATCTTTGTTCTACATAACAAAGACGTATCTGTCATGAGCCCGCTTATCGCCCCCTCCTTATTGTCGGCAAACTTCGCCGACTTGCAATCGGATATCGAAATGATAAATCGCAGCAAGGCCGATTGGTTGCACCTCGATATAATGGACGGGGTGTTCGTTCCGAACATCTCTTTCGGGTTCCCGGTCATCGAAGCGATCGCCCCCCTCTGTAAAAAACCGCTCGACGTACATCTTATGATTACCCAGCCCGAGAAGTTTATTTCCCGTTTGCAATCTCTCGGTACATACATGATGAACGTACACTACGAAGCATGTCTGCACCTGCACCGCACGGTACAAGAAATCAAAAAAGCAGGTATGAAAGCCGGAATCACCCTCAATCCGCATACACCCGTTGCCATGCTCGAAGATATTATCACCGACGCCGACATGATACTTATCATGTCGGTAAATCCGGGATTCGGCGGACAGAAATTTATACCCCAATCCATCGAAAAGATTGCCCGGCTCAAAGAGATGATTCTCCGTAAAAATGCCCATACCCTTATCGAAGTAGACGGGGGTATCAACATCGAAACTGCCCGCCTCACGATAGATGCAGGCGCCGATATTCTGGTATGCGGACACAGCGTATTCTCTTCGGGAAACCCCGAAGCCACCATCGCACAAATGAAAGCGATGTAAAAACATCGCCGTAATTTGCCAGAAAAACATACCACCGAACCCACAAAATACGGCGACAAAATAAGACCTATACCCATTGTCGCTCTTCACACCATCGCCGTTCGCACTTTATGAGACGAGGACTATTCGATGATGCACCATTTATACGTCTTGCCATACCTTTTGCCGCCGGTATCGCCTTGCAAGAAATCATACCCGATATTTTTCTATGGGTATCTTTCATCATCGGAATCGTCTTTCTGATTCTACACACCTACTCCCTGCAACATATCGAATTACGATTCCGCAACCGCTTTTTCTTTTCCATCGCCGCCTGCGCCCTGCTCATAACAGCCGGAGGAGCGACCATGCGGATATGCGACCGGGAAAAAATTCCCGAAGAAAATCCCAACTCATTTCGCTATGCAATAGCCCGTATAGATGTCGCCGACTCCGATACCAGCCGAAGTATAGGCTGCCAAGCAACAATCATCGCCCTTGTCCAAGACAGCACGAAAAACATTCCGGCCGAAATTCCGATGATATTACGCATCGAAAACACGCCTCATACAAAAAAGCCGGAAACCGGAGACCTGATTCTGTTTACCCCCCGCCTTGCTCCTATCGCCAACAAACAAAACCCAGAAGCATTCGACTACGCCACCCTGATGCGACACCGGGGATATATCTACACACAATATCTACCTATCAATAAATGGACTACAATAGGCCATACTGACCGACCGTCTTTAAAGGCTTATGCCGAATCGCTACGAGATCACTGCCTGAAAATCATAGATAACGGCCGTTTCACTCCTCACGCCCGAAGCATACTGAAAGCTCTTTTACTGGGATATACCGAAGATCTCGACCAAGAACAAAGAGATTCCTTTTCTACGGCCGGACTATCACACGTCCTTGCCGTCAGCGGATTGCATTTGGGAATCATCTGGGCAGTGATAGCGGCCCTGCTCGCTCCACTGACATGGCTGCACCTTCATCGGGTACG
>HF999746.1:39522-63079 GCA_000434215.1 Bacteroides sp. CAG:144 | reverse complement strand
TTCTTAACCGGATTGTCTCCCTCGGTAATACGGGCCTGCATCATGGTATCGGTCGTCCTTACAGGTATCCTCATCGGTCGCAGGGCCCGCCCTATGAACAGTCTTTTTATCGCGGCTTTCGGTATGTTGCTTTACAACCCGCACTATCTTTTCCAAGTGAGTTTCCAACTCAGCTTTTTATCGGTTTTTACCATACTGCTTTTTTACAAACCTATCTACAACTTACTTCCTCATAGTAACTACATCGCCGAGAAAGCCGCATCATTATTGTCAGTTTCGGCAGCCGCCCAAATAGGGACACTGCCTCTGGTCATCTATTACTTTCATGAATTGCCCTTGCTGGGATTACTGACAAACCTAATCATCGTTCCGCTGTTGCCTATACTGCTCGGCGGAGGATTTCTATGGCTTCTCCTATCGGGTATCGGCATAAACATACCCGTACTTACGCATATCATAAACGGTATGGCCGATGGTCTCGACCAATTTTCCCGGCTCATAGAACGATATGACTGGTCCTCGATACAAAATATCTGGGTCGAACCCGAGTCTCTCATTCTGTGGTTTATCCTTATTTTCGGAGGTGCTGCCGTCTTTCTATCCCATCAGGTAAAAGGGCTCATCGGCTTATTGTCGTTTGTCCTTTTCTTTCTCATTATCGAGACCTTCGATAACCATCCTCCCTTACACAATGCCTTAGTGATTTATCAGGAAAGCGGAGGAACGACGACGCTCAATTTTATAGATAACGGAATGAACACGCTATTCCCTCTCGACACGTTTCCGCAACGTTCGACCGAACGGGAAGCCCGGCGTTTCTGGATAAAAAACGGTATCGATAACATTTCTTTCATTTCCGACTCGACAACCTACGGAAACCTCAGGATAGAACTACCCTACATCGCGTTCCAAAAAGAACGCATTATCGTTCTCGGCGATGACCGCTGGCAAGAGGTAACTTCGCATGAACGCATGAGCATCGACTATGCTATCGTCGTACCGGGATTCAAAGGAAAGATCGACGATATACGGCAAATATTCGATATACGGGAAATCGTTCTCGCACACAATCTGCCCTATTTCCAGCAAAAGTCATTGCAAGAAGAGTGCCGACGGCTACGCATATCCTGCCACCGCATACGCACCGACGGTGCTTTTATCGCAAACACGACACCCGTTAAAACTCAAATGAAAGACGCAAATTGAATTGCCGGCCGGTAAGATAATTGGGAACGGCATTCTGATTGTTGTATATGTCGGTTACCCAATAATAGGAATTGACATTGGCAAAATCGAGCAGGTTAAATACGTCAAGTCCTATCCAAATGCTTTTGAAACTGCGGAAGAAAGGTTTCTGCATAATACGATCCTCTCCGCCGGCCAAACGTCGGGAAAGTCCTATGTCTACACGCCGATAAGGCGGCGTACGGAAATAGCCCTCGGCTCGTCCTTTACGTGGAGCGGCCATAGGAAGGCCGTCGGACCAAATGGCTTTGAGCGAAAAACGGTATTTCGGGAAACGGGGCACATAATCTTGGAAAAAGAGGCCCACGCTGTAACGCTGTTCGGTAGGTAACGGAACATACCCCGAAGCGGCCTTTTCTTTTGCCGTCATCAACGAGAACGTCAGCCAAGAATCGACCCCGGGAACAAACTCCCCGAAAAGTTTCAGATCGAGACCGGCAATATACCCTTCCGAATTGTTTTTTCCGCTGTACCACACTCTCACGTTATCGACCTCATAAGAGATGAGTCGATCGAGTTTTTTATAATAAACCTCTCCGGTCAGCTTGAAAGGGCGATCCATCGCCCGGAACGTAAAATCACTTCCCAATATCACATGCACCGACCGCTGCGACTTGATGCGGTCGTTCAGACGCACCGTCCAATTTCCCCGGCTGTCTTGAAGCGTATCACGGAACTCTTTGTAAAACGGAGCCTGATAATAAAGTCCCGTGGCAAAACGGAATGTCAGCCGGGGATTGAACGCAGGATTGAATCCGACCGAAATACGCGGAGAAACGATACATTCCCTATTATAGTCCCAATACGACAAACGTACCCCTCCGGTAAAATTATAAATACCAGACTTATGTTCGAGCGTATACGTTTCCTGTATATAGGTCGATATGCGATTGCTCTCGGTATCCTGCATCGAACGAAGACTCGAAATGAGCGATATGCCCTCGCCGGTATGCGGTAACGTGTAACCCGACGAATCCCGGGCTTCCCACTCCCGCATACGATCATGAATGCGCTCCCGCTGATAATTGACTCCATAACGCAACGTATGGCGACCTAATCGGGTCTCGCCTTTCAAAGCCAAAGCATATACATTGGCATTCAGCCTATTGCGGGCATGTTCATGGTAAGAACCGTACCCCAACGTACCGGAGCTTTCCTGCGTATCGACCCCATTGGCCAAATCGAGTTCGTCGAGCCAATACTCGCCCGTAATATCATAAGTAACCTGCTCCCGGGTCGTAAATGCCGATGCCAACAACGACAAATTGGTGAACGCCGACGGTCGGTAATTGACGGTGAACGCTCCGAAATAGGTTTGAAAAATATCCTGCTCTTTCCCATCGAAATAGACGGTGAACTGGGCGGCCGAAGAAATACTACCGTAACGGGTCGTTCGCGATTGCGGAATAAATTTGTAGTTGTTGCTCGATATATTTCCCAAGAAAGCAATATCCCAACGGGAATTTATCTTATAGGTAAGATAGGTCTGATAATCGAAAAAAAGCGGTTTATACTCACCTTCGGTATCGAGGGTACTGAGCAGGGTCGAATTGGTTTTAAACCGAAATCCATGCAACTGGGAGAAACGCTTGGTACTGTGCCCTACCGAAGCACTCGCACCCAAGAAACTGCCCGATACCGCCCCTTCAAACGCCTCTGGCTTTTTATAGGTGATGTCGAGTACCGAAGACATCTTATCACCGTATTCCACCGGATAACCTCCCGAAGAAAATCCGACCGATCCGACCATATCGGGATTGATAAAACTCAATCCTTCCTGCTGTCCGGTGCGTATCAACTGCGGGCGGTATATCTCTATCCCGTTGACATAGACAATATTCTCGTCGAAATTTCCACCTCGTACCGAATACTGCGAACTCAATTCGTTATTGGAGTGTACGCCGGGCATAGTCGCCAGCAAAGCCTCGATAGATCCCCCCGAAGCATCGGGCATCAATTTCCAATCTTTCGGATCGATTTTTTGCAATGTCGACATTTGACGACGATACTCCCGTATCTGTACCTCGCTCAATGTACGGTCTTTGTTATACATACGCACCGTGAGCGAAACTTTTTCGGCCGGATCTACCAATTTCCGGGTTTCACGACGATACCCGAGATAGGAAAACACCACCTCTACCGTATCGGACGAGGCGATTTTCAATTTAAATTCACCCTTCTCATTGGTAAACGTTCCCGTCGAAGCAGCCGGAACGGCCACGGTAACAAGATCCATCGGCCCCCCCTCCGAGTCAATAACTTTTCCCGTTATTTCGACACGACGTTGCGCTTGTACCGTAAAGCACAAGAAAAGAAAGATATACAACCACAGTCGTCGTAAAATCATACCGTCGTTTCGGTTCGAGAATGAATACTCTAAATAATATACTATGTATATAAACGACATTTCTGCCGTTTCAGTATATTCGGAAAGTTTAAAATTTTACAAGGTTTCCGTTCCAAGACGCCCCCCCGGGAAGTTTTTCATATTTCATCGATTATCTGCAAAGCTATGGCAGCGCATGCCTCGGCATCGGCCAGTGCATGATGATGGCCGGTCAAGTCGTATCCGCAACGAGCGGCAACAGTATGCAACTGATGATTGGGAAGCTCCTTGCCGAATTTACGACGCGAAGCCCGGTATGTACAAAAAAACAGATAGCCGGGATATGGCAACCGATAATGCCGGTGTACCTCTTTCAGACACCCTTCGTCGAACGAGCTGTTGTGTGCCACCAACGGCAATCCCTCGATAAGCGGAGCTATTTCGCTCCAAACGTGAGGAAAATCATCGGCTTCATCGGTATCTGCCGCCATAAGCCCATGTATTTCGGTAGCCCACAGGGAATAATAATTCGGATACGGACGTATAAGTCGGTATATTTTATCGACTACCGTCCCGTCCCGGACAATGACCACTCCTACGCTGCACACGCTGGTACGACGGCTGTTTGCCGTTTCAAAATCGATCGCTGCAAAATTTTTCATCGTCCATCTGAAATTTCCGTGTCGGAAAATCGGCAATCGATATACTCGGGCAAAACCGACAATTCGCCGTCCAACCGTACCGCAGGTTTTCCACCGGGAAGGCAGAAAGAAACCCGGTCGAACCGGATACGGCGTGCATCGGTCAGCGCAAGGATCGAATCGGAACCACACACGATCATATCTCGAAATGTCATGCCGTCGACATCTTGCAGTGTCATCAACTGGTTACAATAGGCATCGATCCTCTCGATCGTAACGTCGGAAACCGGCACTTCGGGAATACCTACGGCCTTAACCAAACGATTGCACTGCTCCACGATAATATCCCGCGCCATAATATTTCTGTAAAATGGTGTAAGGGGTGTCATCTCCCGTGCCGGCAAACGCACAGCCAAATCACCGACATAGGTGCGGCTACCGAGCATATCCCACACAAAAGGTTGTCCGCACGACGACATACGTACACGTTCGTAAACGAGATTTTCCCCGCCACCGCCTCTGTTACGGCGTGTTTTGAAGCGCAATCCCGTATCGGTACCGTCGAAAACACAATCGTGTACATATACGTTTCTTATCACACCGGCAGTTTCGCTACCGCAGGTAATAGCACCATGCCCCTTTTGTGCCAAACAATAGCGAATGACAATATTTTCGGAGGGCCTATTTACCCGTAACCCGTCTTCGCAACGTCCGGCTTTCAATGTAAAGCAGTCATCACCACAACTCAACGTACAATATTCTATCAACACATTCCGAGATGATTCGATGTCGATGCCATCTCCGCGAGGAATCTTTTCGGAACGTACCGTGATACCCCGTATCACGACACCGTCGCAATAAACGGGTACGACATTCCAAAACGGCGTATTCTCGAATGTAACACCCTCGACATAGACCTGCCGACAACGAATAGGCGAAAAGAACATGGGCAGGAACACTCCTCCGTCCTTCCTCCCATCGTAAACACGACTCTCTACCGGAGAAGAAGCATCGATGAGATTTTCGATGACATTGCCGCGCATCTGACGTTTCTGTATCTCGCAATCCCGGGCAGGGCCTACCAATTTCCCTTTACCGGTAAGAGCGATATTTTCCTGTCCGTCGGCATATACCAAAGCGCCCAAAGAATAGACCTCCACGCCCTCCTGACGGGTAAAAACAGCGGGCTGATAATCGGCCACAACACCCGAAAAATGCAGTTCGGCCCCCTCGGACAGGTGCAAATTCACATCACTTAAAAGGACAATGCGACCGGTCAACCAAATACCGGAAGGAACGATTACCATACCGCCGCCTCTCTCATGCACATCTCTTATCGCCCGATTTATAGCTTCTGTCACCTTTTCACCGGAGACGGCTCCGTAATCGGCGATAGAAACCGCAAAATCGGGAAAAACACTCTTTTCCATATCGGGAAAATCAAACGGAGCCGACACCGGAGCTATCGTATCGGGTAAAACATGCGCACCCACTTCTCCTTTTTCGGGGACTGCCGCTTGCCAATGTACTGTCTCTCGACAAGCAGAAGACAATAACAATATAAGCGACAAAAAAATATACTCTTTCGGGGAAAAAGATTTTTTCATAATCTTTATTTGAACGTTTCAAATATATGCAAATATTTTAAGAGGGCACTTCGATTTCGACCAATTATTGCTATTTTTGTAAAGTTATTCCTGTATGGTATCATACCGGAACGGTTTCATAAACAATCACTATATGAAAGACTTTCACGAATTGCTACGATTGCGCCGAAGCACGCGCAAATTTACCGAACAAGAAATAGCTTCCGACGACGTAAAAACCATCATGGAAGCCGCACTCATGGCTCCCTCATCGAAACGATCGCTATCTTGGGAATTTGTTCTGGTCGAAGATGCAGAAAAACTCGAACGGCTCTCGGTCTGCAAAGACAACGGCGCGAAACTGATAGCCGGTGCCAAACTTGCGGTCGTAGTCTTAGGCGACCCGATGAAAAGCGATGTATGGATAGAAGACGCTTCCATTGCCGCTACACTCATACAACTGCAAGCCGAAGAACTGGGACTGGGTAGCTGCTGGGTGCAGGTACGCGGCCGTTATGGTGAAAACGGCGAATCGGCCGAAGATTTCGTACGGGAACTATTGAACATTCCTCTGCCTATGCAAGTACTGGCCATTATCGCCTTAGGACACAAAGCCGAAACAAAAACGCCTTTCGATCCCGAAAAAGCTGCTTGGGAAAAAGTTCACATCGGCCAATGGTAAAAGAGACAAAACAACGTATCGTTTTTATTGGGGCCGGCAATTTGGCGACCCATCTGTCTATGGCTTTGCAACAAGCCGGATACGACGTCGCGCAAGTTTACAGCCGCACCGAAGATTCGGCTCAACGACTTGCCGGGAAATTGAAGTGCGGCATGACTACCCGCATAGAGGAATTGTACAATGACGCCGACATATACATATTCTCGGTGAGCGACTCGGCCCTCGAAAAGCTCATAGATAAAGTTCCGAGATGCGAAGAGGCTCTTTACCTGCACACGGCCGGCAGCATACCGATGTCGGTATTTTCGGGAAAATGCCGACGGTACGGAGTTCTCTATCCATTACAAACATTCAGCAAAAACAGAGACGTACAATTCGACGAAATACCTGTTTTCATCGAAGGTTCATCTCCTGAAACAACAGCCACACTGCAAAAAATCGGGAAAGAGATATCGGGACAAGTTCTCGAAGCGACTTCGGAACAACGCAGACATCTACATTTAGCTGCCGTATTTGCCTGCAACTTCACCAATCATCTCTACGCCATCGCCGCCGAACTGCTCGAAAAACAACATCTGCCTTTCGATGCACTCCGCCCGCTCATACGCGAAACGGCGGCAAAAATAGAATCTCTTACGCCTATCGATGCGCAAACAGGCCCGGCTATACGATACGACCGTAACGTCATGCAAAGACATATCGACCTTCTCGACGATAACGACGAAAAAGAAATATATCGGCTGGTAAGCAGGCATATACACGCATTTGCCGACACACCACCTACACAATCTACCACTCATGAGTAAAATAGATTACGATCTCACCCGTATAAAGGGATTTGCTTTCGACGTCGACGGAGTACTGTCGGCAGAAACCATACCCTTGCACCCCAACGGAGAACCGTGCCGTACGGTAAACATCAAAGACGGGTATGCCATACAACTCGCCGTACGCAAAGGTTTTGAAATCGCCATCATTACCGGCGGCCGTACCGAGTCGGTTCGTAAACGATTCGAAGGCCTCGGAGTACAGCACATCTTTATGGGTGCAAGCATCAAAGCCCAATCGTTTGAAAAGTGGACGCAAGAAACCGGATTGAAACGGGAAGAAATCCTATACATGGGCGACGACATTCCCGACTATGAGGTCATGCAATTGGTCGGGCTTCCCTGCTGCCCGGCCGATGCCGTACCCGAAATAAAATCAGTCGCCACTTACATTTCTCCCCATAAGGGAGGTTACGGCTGCGGCCGCGATGTGATAGAACAAGTCATGAAAGCCCAGAGAAAGTGGTTCGGCGAAGAAGCTTTCGGCTGGTAAAAACCAACAGACATGGATTTTTTGAAAAACTACGACATTGTACTGGCTAGTAATTCTCCCCGCCGGAAAGAGTTGTTGGCGGGACTGGATATTTCTTATCGGGTAAGTGTACTGCCCGATATAGACGAGAGTTACCCCGAAACTCTGCAAGGAGAGGAAATTCCGCTCTATATTGCCAAGAAAAAGGCCGAGGCATATAAAAAACAGTTAACTGACCGCACCCTACTCATCACAGCCGACACTATTGTATGGCTCGACGGTCGCGTGTATGGAAAACCTCTCGACAAAACCGATGCTCAAGCCATGTTACATGACCTCTCGGGAAAAACGCATACGGTAATAACCGGCGTCAGTATCACCACCATCGATAAAGAGGTCTCTTTTGCGACATCTACCGAAGTTTCGTTTGCATTGCTTACCGAGGAAGAAATCGATTATTATGTCGAAAAATATTCACCGCTCGACAAGGCCGGGGCTTACGGCATACAAGAATGGATAGGGTATGTAGGGGTTACCGGCCTACGCGGCTCGTACTACAATGTCATGGGGTTGCCCATACAAAGGCTCTATCAGGAATTGAAAAAATTCTGACGGAACGGTTTTCCTCTGCTATACAGAATATATCTCGACAGAAGCCCTATAATGCGTATCGGGCAGAATCGGATTCAGAGCTAGATAACCGCTCTTTATTTTTTGCCGGTCGATACGAAGGGGATTTTCAAATTGCCGGCGACAATGATCGGCCATAAGTTGCTCCGCGTCGGGAAAATACTCCACGCGATAAACACCATTGCTTCCCTCTGCCACGTAACGATCATAAAAAATACGGGATACCATACCCATATTCATACGCAGATTTATCTCCACGCACGGGTGCAAAGCAAATGCGCCGGAGCGACGGTATATCATCATATCAACCCCGAAATATCCCTGATATAACGGAGCTATATAGTGGGTGAAAAATCGCTCCAAACACTCGCGTACCCGATACAAATCATCGACAGGGAGATAGGAAGATACATGTTTCTCGATTTCATCGTCAGATAATAAACAATTCCCTTTATATGCTCCGCGCTCATCGGTCGAAAACCAAGAGTAGCCCGAAAAAACGACCCGATTGCCATCTGAAAGGAATTCCATCGCCATATCGGCCTCTTTCTCGAAATATGGTTCACAAACGACCTCTCCTTGACGGCGGAGCACCCCTTGTACCCATCGGCCTACCGCCAGATCATACGTTCCATAAGTCCGGCACAAGCCTTTCCCACTGCCCGACCACGGCGCTTTGAGCATAGCCCTAAGATGAGTTGTAACAAAATCATGCACTCGTCCCTCGTCCCGAAACGAAACAGGAATCTCGTAGGGAACATCTACTCCTTCGCTCTTCAAAAAGGAAAGGACTTCTCGGGTGCGTATGCGATGCGCCCACACACGTTGTAAATCCAGTAATTCTGCACGTGGAAGTAATTCGGCATCAGCTCCGTGTCGGAGAAAGCGGTGGACAATTTCGGGACTCCACCCCCACGGCCGGTAAGCCGAAACATCATCGGGCAACGAGGCAATGGAACAAACACGACATTTTTTTCCCAACGATTCCAAGACAGGTATCAACGAATCGCCATAACCGAGAGATGGCAAACAGATAATATTCTCTCCTTCTGTGGCATACCATAGCGGCAAAGTAGATAAATCCCGGGCTATCGTTCGTGCCAACGGCGGCGGCGTATAATTTTTTCCACCATTAGCCAACGCCAAATCATTCTCGGGATTGAAAAGATAGAGAACCGACATCAACCAAGAGAAAATATAACATGCCAGAAAGAGAGGGGCAGAGCGATATTGGGAACATCTACGGCATCGCAAAACAACGGAGCTATATCTCTATCGGTAAAACCGGCAATGCCACAACCGATACGCGTTACCAAAAAGCGATACTCGGTATGGGTACGGGCAAAAGAGATAAATTCATCGACATAGGGTTTTATCATCTCCACACTCGCCCGCATGGTAGGTATGGCATAGGTCTTCCCCGTAAGTCCGCGACCTATGCCCCATTCGGCCCCGAACCTTTTATTTGCGATAAATGCGGCTCCTCCGTAATGTCTTCCCGACAAATTACTACCGAAAACGAAAATTTCATTCTCTTCCAACGTCTCGATATGATCGGCAGCAATACGGTCCGGCGGTATATGCGGCACATATAAACCCTTACGTTGCAAAACTTCCCAAAACGAAGCCGGTAAAGTAACATGCTCCATTCCGACAGCAACGGCAAACAATGGAGCGATATCTTCATCGGTAAAACCGGCGATACCGCAACCGATACGGGTTACAAAAAAACGGTATTCGGTATGGGAACGCGCAAAAGACAAAAATGCCTCGATATGCGGTTTTACCATGTCTATACCCGCCCGTACCACAGGAATGGCATAAGTCGACCCTTTCAAACCCTCTGAAACGCCTCCCGCTCCGAATTTATCATAGGCAACTCGGGCGGCATCTCCGAAATGGACACCCATAAGACTGGAACCGAAGACGAATATTTCTCTTTCTCCGAGCCGTTCTATTTTCTCAGGTGTTACGCGACTTGCAGGAACTGTGTTTATCGACATAATTTTTTCAAGAAGAAGAAAGCGAGTGAAACACCCGCCTTCTTCATTTAATTTCATACATTACCACTGGCCGGAATAACCAATAATGGCGTATCGGAATGGAATATCATCTTATGTGCCAATCCCGGATTGAAAAGCCGGGCGAAAACATTACGCCGTCGTGTGGTCATGGCCAAAAGGTCGACTTTTTCTTTTTCAACGAAAGATTCGAGTTCGTCGAGCAAATCGTCTTCTTTCTTTATCAAAGAACAAGAGACCTCATAACCCGCATAATGTTTTTCGAGATAATCTTTCATTCCGGACAACCGGACATCGTCCCACACATCTTTCTGCGACTGGATATGTACAAAATGTACACTGAAACGGAACGCGGCAAAAAGACGCATAAAGGTATCTACCGCCAACAAATCCTGCTGGTCGAAATTGGTGAAAAAGGCTATGCTTTTTACGTTTTCAAATCCCACGAACGGCACATTTTCGGGAATTGCCAAAACCGGTACGCATGCCGATTCGAAAACTTCGGCCGTAACGCTCCCTATCAGATCGCTCTCTTTACGACCTTTCCCCCGAGTACCCATAACGATAAGCAATGGTCGATTGATCTTGGCATACCGGTAAATTTCGTCTTCGGGAATACCGTCTTTCCATACCGGCTCTACCTCCACATCGGGCAAACGCCCCAACTTCACTTCTTTATTAAGGGCTTCGAGCAATTTCTTCATATCCTGCTCGGCCTGACGACGTATCTCCTTATACATTTCCATGTCGTTGTCATTGACAGCTTCGATGGAAAATACACTCGTCGCCGAGAGCATACTCATGAAATCGGGTATCAGATAAGTATGCAACAAAACAACTTTCGCTTTAAGCGAACCAGCCACCGTAAACGCCGTGCGGCAGGCCTTTATAGAATAATCGGAGAAATCGACAGGAACCAATATCTGATTCTCTCGATTCTCCGATGTCTTGTTCTGCAACAAATCTTCAAAAACAGGGCTGTTTTCAAGTATTTTAAGGGCAAGCGGCAGATCGTTTTCCCGAATACGAATCCGTACCCCCGATGATACAACCGGCTGTATCAGATTGACATTCTGTATGGCGACAGGAATACCCTCATTCTCCAATATACCTTTGATGATCTGAGCTTTCTCGTAGGTATATATCGCTACTGTTATTAATCTGTCTTCACTCATAATTGTAAGGATTTTAATATTAAACCTTTACCGTACAAACAGAAACAAACAGGGGTATATTTCTGTTCAAAATAGAATACGGAAACGATTCCGCCGAATATTTATGCATTCTCTTCTTCCAGAATTTTCATGGCCATATCGTAGATTGTCGTATTATCGAGAACTACAATACCTCCGTCGGGCCCGGGTTCGATATGCAAGCCGCAATTCTTACCGAACTCATAGTTATTGCCGCCGAAATAATTACGCACGGTCTGAACGGTTACATTCAATTCATCGGCGATTCTGTGAATGGAGCCGTCGGGTAAACTATCTTTGATACGACGAAGTTCATTAAAAGTGATTGTCTTTGTCATGGCTATAAAATTTAAGGGGTTAAACTCTTCTTATTTGTTTCTGGCAATAAATATAATTTTAATATTCGGGAAAAGCAAATAAATCGGAGTTTTTTTACGTTTAAATTAATGATCGGCTTTATAAGTATTTATCTTATATATGATTAAGCAAACCATATACAATCTGTGCACTTAAAGATCAATGGAACGAGAATTTCAATATCGGCGCCATGAGTAGAATAAAGAGAAACGTTACGTACACAACTGCCGTTATTATCCCTACCAAACGACATCCAGAATAGGGAGACGGAATATCGCCAAAGAAAAAAGGTCGCATTTTCTTATATAAGAAAAAACCACTCCACCCCATAAGGGTTCCCCATAATAGTCCGGCCAAAATATCTCCGGGATAATGAACACCCAAATACATGCGGGAATAGCACGTGAGCAAGGCCCACAGAACAGCTGTTGCCGCATAAAGTTTATTCCTGAAAATCAATGCCGTGTACACGACGATACCGGCAGCATTGGCCGCATGGCTCGAAAAGAAGCCGAACATTCCACCCCGATAACCGTTCACGATCGTTACCATCGAAGAAAAATCGGGATCGCGAGCCGGACGGTAACGTTCAAAAAAAGGTTTACAGACCGATGACGAGAACTGGTCACATAAAAGGGTTACCAACCCCGCCACCAAAACAAACCATACTCCCTCTCGCCACCCTCCGCAGCGGAAAGCCACGTATATCATAGAAAGAATGAGCGGAATCCATACCAACTTCCCGGTATAAATCCACATCACCTGATCCCAATACAGCGTATGTCCCTGATTGAAAAACAATAACAGGGAACGATCCAATTCCAATAACGTGTCGAGCATAATGGACAAAGATAACCCTTTTATCCATTATGCACAAGATATGTTAAGACTTTACTTATATGATTTCCAACTTATCGGTAGGTATCCACCCGCGATTTCCGTCTTCAAGACGTATTTCGCTCCATTCTCCCACCCGGTCCATAAGATACACTTTCGTGCCCTCATGCAAAACAAAAAGGTCGGTACCGCTCTCCGACGGAGAACTTTTCACCGTAATGGTAGGAGCAAAAATTATCGCCGAATCGCGATGAATAATCCGTGCCTTCTGCTCCGAAGCAAAATGATTGGCACCTATCGCAACAAGCACAGCCAGCAAACCGGCAAAGAATCCGATTTTACGCAAAACGACCTTCTCGACAAAAAAGTACAGGACGACACCTACGAGAAATAACAAAAAGGCAACGACAGCAATCACGGCCCATACATTCGAAGGAAAAAGATTTCGCACAGCCGTCGACCATTGTACGAGAAAAAAAGTGCCCAATGGTTCGATTTTATCTGCGATGCGGGCTTGCGCCATTTCGAGATTGAAGCGAGTATCGGCGTTGTCGGAATCGAGCAGCAAGGAACGCTCGTAATTCAAAATGGCATCGGGATAACGTCCGCATTTATAATAAGCATTTCCCAGATTATAGAAATAAGCGGCGGATGTCCCGTCCTGTTCTCCCGACTGTTCATACAGCTCGACTGCTTTGGCATAGTCGCCTTTCTGGTACGCCATGCCGGCCTGCTCTGCCAAAGATTGTGCATTGGCCCGAGATACAGACCATACAGAGCATAAAAGTATTGTTAGGATATATATTTTCCGAAGAGACATGGTTTCACTTTTTTATCGTTTCACATTTTCCATTTTTCCTATCACATCAAGCGTTTCGTCATAAAGGCGATCCATTGCTTCATTGCTTTGAGCAGGAGCGTAACGGGCAAATTCGCACGTATCTATCACTTGTATCACCCTACCTATGAGTTCCTCATCGGCTCCATACGCCATCAATTGCGCAGCGACATTATCCCTTGTAAGCTCGGATAGAGGCAAAAGCAACTTGTCGCTGATATATCCCCACACCGCTTTAAGAGTCTCGTCATAGAAACGCTCGCTATTGTGCTCCCGGAGATATTTCCCGGCAATCTTTAAACGCCGTATCGCCACCTTATTGGCTTTCTTAGTTTTGAGACGTGAGGCATTTGCATTCTCGCGGGCTTTCCGATAATTGAACAGAACAAATGCAACCAGCAAAAGCAATGGTACAAGATAACACAATCGGTAAGCCCAAGAGCCGTAAAAGAAAGATTCGGATTTCTTCTGATGCAAATCTCCCGTCTTGATATAACGTATATCCTGATTGAGATGCTTTACGGCTTCTTGGTCCGAGAAATTAGCCAAGACAACCGACCCTTCGCTGGTGTTGCCTTGCTCCACGGTAAGATGATACTCGGGAGTGGCAAGGGTTTTATAACGATTCGTTGAAAAATCGAAATAAGAAAATTCGACAGACGGAATCGTAAATTCTCCGGCTCTGCGGGGAATAATCGTATATTCTACCGTACGAGTTCCGCTTACTCCCGCATCGGTATTTTTCAAATCGGTCGAGATTTTCGGATCGTAAACATCAAAATCGACGGGAAACTTCACGTCGGGATTTTTCATATATTTCAAATTGGCAGTTCCCGAAAGAGTCAGTTTCAAAGTAACAGCCTCATTCGTTTTCAAAGTCTCTTTGCTTAGCGATGACGAAAGTTTGAGGTTGGAAGCCACGGCATTCATATATGAAGCCGGGCGGGGCATCGGCAACGGCTTCACCTTTACCGTTACAGCCGGTGTCGTGGCCGAACGTATCAATTCTTGTGTCCCACTCATCATACGGAATATCCCGGGCATGGGACGTTCCACAAGTACCGAAAAATCAAATTTTCCCGATGTTATTTCCAAATTGCCAGTACGTTGCGGATACAGCAATACTTGCTTTAATGTCGCTACCTGATAATTGTTCCCCTTAAAGTTTTCAAGTTCTACCTGAGTGTTGCCCAAATCGATCTCTTGTGTAATGAAACCATCGAACCCCGGCATGACAAGATCATGGATACCCAACAAATTTCCACCCCGCAAATAGACTTTGATCGTAGCTAAAATGGGTTCTTGCTCATAAACCGACTTTTTAGATAAGATAAGACGGACAAACAACTCGGGGTCTTCTACCGCCGACTGTACCGATTGCCGCCCCGACATACCGCCATTCGCAGAAGGAGCCGGAGCATTTTTATCGGGAGGCAAAACCTGAACCCTCAGTGAATTGGACGATAGTTGTTTTCCGTCGACCATTATCGTCGCAGCGGCAAATGTATAAGAACCCTCTTTGTCGGCCCTCAGTGTGTAGGTATAAGTATACTCGCTGATTTTTGATGTTTTTCCATTCACCCAAGAAATCGATGTACTCTGTGAAGTAGCAGGGCCGTATAAAACGGAAAAGCCCGAAAAATCAGGAGCTCTAAAACCGTCCCCACCGGCATTCTGCAACGTATAAACAACCTGAAATTGCTGGCCCTGTATGACCTGCTTCGGTGCAGACGCCAAGAATTTCACCTCATCGGCAACTGCCGGTGAAATCGTTATCATACAGGTTATTACCATAAAAACTAATCGCTGTATCATTTCTTTATCGCTTTCTTTATCAAATCATCGAAAATATCGATCTCGACAATCATCGAATTACCATTCTTTGTCGGTTTTGCGTTTTTTCCGCTGTTCGAGCAGAGCCTTCTGCACTTTCTCTTGTGTGGCTTTCTCGTCTTGCTGCATAGCGTCGAGTATCTGCTGAGCATTTTCACGGGACATCTCGCCGGGCTGTGGCTGACCGTTATCGGCCGGCCGGTCTTCCTGCCTACCGGAATTTTGAGGATTTTGGTTCTGTTGTTCTTGCGGCGAATTCTGTTGTTTTTCCTTATCCTTATCGTTGTCCCGGTTTTGCTGGTTATTCTGATCCTGTTGCTTTTGTTGTTGTTGATTATTCTGATTCTGCTGTTGATTGTCTTGATTTTGCTGCTGTTGTTGCTGTTGCTGCAATTTCAGTTGTGCCATACGTAAATTGTAACGGGCTTCATGATCGTCGGGATTACGCCGCAAAGAGTTTTTATACGCCTCTATACTCTCGGCATACTTTCCCTGCATGTACAAGGAATTTCCTAAATTATACCAATTCCCAGCCGACTCGACCTTTCCGTCATCAGGGCGCTCCTTATCGGTCAAGTCTCCATATTGGCGGGCAGCCTCATCATACTTTCCCTGACGAAACAACGCATTGCCTATATTGTAGGCAGCCATCTTCGAAGACGGGTCGGCATCGAGAGCCCTACGGTAATTGACCTCGGCCTCGGTATACTTTTCTTTTTCATAATCCTCGTTACCGGTACGTAACATACGACGTTCCGTCTTGGAATCGACATTCTGCGCAATGCCCTCCATCGGAGTTATCATGCATAACGCCGCACCTATAAAGAGATAACAGATTTTTCGTTTCATGACAACCATTTATTTATCAAAGAAATTGATTTTTTTCATCAGTTTATTTTTCGTATCGAGAACGAAAATATCGAACAGGAGCAATCCGAGTGCGATCCATGCCAACAAAGGAAATTGCTCGTCATACTCGGAATAAACCTTACTCTCGATTTCCGATTTTTTCATTTTACCCATTTCGTTCGACAATGCCCGCAAAGCGCTGTTGGTATTATCGGCCGTTACGTACAACCCCTCTCCGGCACGGGCTATTTCTTGACCCATCTGTTCGTTGAGTTTCGTAATCACAACATTTCCACTACCGTCTTTGCGGAAATTTCCGTCTTGGCCGTTCATCGGTATGGGAGAACCTTGCGATGAACCGATACCTATAACATCGACCTTTATACCTCGTTTGGCCGCCTCTTTTGCCATAGCCACGGCATCATCTTCGTGATTTTCTCCGTCGGTAATAACAATAATCGCTTTATCGGCCGATTCGTCGGGAGTAAAAGAATTCATAGCCAAGCGAATGGCTTCGCCTATGGCTGTTCCCTGAGTCGGCACCATCGACGGAGAGATATTGGCAAGAAACATTTTAGCCGAAACAAAATCGGTCGTAATAGGGAGCTGCATATAAGCATCGCCGGCAAAAACGATAAGTCCCACTTTATCCTCATCGAGGTCATCGAACAATCTCGACAACAACATCTTCGACCGTTCGAGGCGGGAAGGCGCTATGTCTTGGGCCAACATCGAATTGGAGACATCGAGGGCAATCATTATCTCCACCCCCTGACGTTTCACGACTTCGAGTTTGGCACCCATTTGCGGACGGGCTACCAAAAAAACCAATACCAACAAAGCCAACTGTTGCAGGAAAAATTTCGCTCCGGGTTTATATCGGGAAACATCGGGCATCAACCCGCCCAACACATCGGCACGCCCCATACGGGCCATATTGCGGCGATTACGCCATACACCGTAAAAATAGAGAACCCATACTACCGGCAACAGCAGGAGCAGATAAAGATATTCGGGATTTGCAAATCGAAACATGGCAATGACGTTTATGGTATATTCCGTAACAGAGTATGCCGCAAAAGCATCTCTATGAGAAGCAATACAAGCGCAGCTATACCCCATGTAACAAACAACTCTTCCTTATTGCTGAACTCTTTTACGACCAACTTGGTTTTTTCGAGTTTATCGATTTCGGAAAAAATATTTTTAAGGACATCTTTGCTGGTTGCCCTAAAATATTTTCCCCCGGTCGTATCGGCGATTTTCTGCAACGTAACCTCATCGATTTCGACAGGCATGTTGCGATAGGTTATCCCGTATGGCGACATAACCGGATAAGGAGCCTCACCTTTGGTACCGACACCGATCGTATATACACGAATACCGAATGTTTTTGCTATCTGGGCTGCCGTCTCGGGAGAGATATCTCCGGTATTGTTTGTTCCATCGGTAAGAAGTATAATCGTTTTCGACTTGGCCGGGCCGTCCTTGATACGGCTGATGGCCGTAGCAAGCCCATCACCGATACCGGTAAGATCGTCGATCATACCGCACTTCACCTCTTTCAGCATATTGAGCAGAACAGTACGATCGGTCGTCATGGGACAAAGGGTGAAACTTTCTCCCGCAAAAATAACCAGACCGATATTATCGGTGGGACGCCCGGAGATAAATTGCGAAGCGACATCTTTTGCCGCCTCAATACGATCGGGCTGAAAATCCCGCGCCAACATACTGCTGGAAATATCGAGCGAAATGACTATGTCTATACCCTCTGTCGCTTGATTGCGCCAATAATTAGTCGATTGCGGACGAGCCAACACAATAATCAGGCAGGCAACAGCTCCCAAACGCAAAAGGAACAACAGATGTCTCAGATACTTCTTATAGCTGTTTCCCATACGATCGAAAGCATAGGTCGAAGAAATCTGTAAAGAAGCCTCGGCTTTCCTGTGCTTGTAGATATACCACACCACAGCCGGGATAAACAACAAGAAAAGCCACAAATATGACGGATGTGCAAAATTCATGATCGACGCTTATTTGAGGGTCCATATTTCTCCCAATCGCTTTCGGCTGATTCTTCTCCGGCGACCGGATTTTCTTCTCCTGTAAACCGACGCTCCGAGGTTTCTGACTCTTTCGTCCCGTCGAGAGTTTCGGCTCCGGTATCATCGGCAGGGATTTCTTCGGGACGTGTCTCCTCTACAAACGCGACGGCATTGCGCATGGCAGCTTCATTGTCATCGGGTGTAGGTTTTACTTTGGCAAACTTCACGAAATCGGCCATTTCGAGAATTTCTTTCATCTGTTTATTCAAGACTTTCGTTTCCTGATTGGAACGCAAAATGGAAAGTATCTGGGACGACGTCATCTCCATAGCCTGAATGCCGAAACGCCCGAAAAGATATTCGCGCAAAATATCGGTAAGATGTGTGTAATATTCTTTCTCCCGCCCTTCCTGCCATAACTTTTCGTCCCGCAGTTGAGAAAGTGCCAAAAGCGCCTTTTCATGCGGAGGCAAAAGATCTTCGGGCGCTACTTTTTCCCGACTTCGAGAGAAATACCTCTGATATATCCAATAAGCAAGGAGGGCAACTGCCGCTACCGCAATGACGATAAGCACGATCCAACCCCACAGAGGCATATTGTCCCAAAGAAGAAGCCACCACGATGAAGAAGGGGCACGTACCCCCTTGATATCGACAATAGACTGCGTCGTATCGACCTCCATCGGCAAGATTTTAAGACTAAGAGCCTCTGTGCTCAACGTATCTGTACCGGCAACATATCGGAACGGAGGAATATAGAAAAAACCCGAATCGAACGAGGTTACCAACAGACTGCGGTCTATCTGTATACGACCGTTACCCAGCTTCATCGTATCGGGGCGCGAAACTTCCAAAACCTCGATACCTCTTACCAGCGTATCGGAAAAGGTCGGCAGAAGCCATACTTGCTCACCTTCGTTCTGGGCAACTTCAAGGCGGATACGAGTCTGTTCGCCCATCCATAACGCCAGCGAATCGATCGACGCATGTACCGACACATCGGCAGCGACCGCCCGCACCGGCAATACCGATACAAAGATCGCGACAAATGCCCATGTAAAAACAGACAGGCGATGCTTCGCTATTTTATTTCTTATTCTCATGTTCTTTTTACCTTACTGTGTTTCTATAAACGACGCTTGAAAAGATTCATCAACGCAATGACAAAATCTTCATCGGTAGCGACCGATACCATATCCACCCGGCTTTTTTTCAGAGAATCTTCCATGCGTTTTTGCCGCTCGCTCCACCACGCCGCATAACCGTCACGCACACGCCGGGACGACGTATCGACCCACACTTCTTTACCACGCTCGGCATCACGCAGCTTGACAAGTCCCGCCCGAGGCAACTCGGTCTCACGCTTGTCATATACCTGTATGGCGACGACATCGTGCTTGCGGTTGGCGATGGTCATGGCGTTGGAAAAATCTTCGGGCGTAATGAAATCGGAGATAAAAAATACCGTACACCGTTTTTTTATGGCGTTGGTAAGATAACGCAATGCCTGTGAAAGCTCGGTTCCCGTATGTTCGGGTGTAAAATCGATCAATTCGCGTATGATGTAAAGGACATGTTTTTTCCCTTTTTGAGGAGGGATAAACTTTTCGATACGATCCGAAAAAAAGATGACTCCGATCTTATCGTTGTTTTGTATCGTCGAAAAAGCCAGCGTTGCGGCGATTTCGGTAATCATCTCTTTCTTCAATTCACCTACGGCACCGAAATTACGGCTGGCCGACACATCGACCAGCAACATGACCGTCATCTCCCGTTCCTCTTCAAAAACTTTGATATAAGGACGTTGCTGACGAGCGGTTACATTCCAGTCAATATCCCTCACATCATCGCCGAACTGGTACTCGCGCACCTCCGAAAATGCCATACCTCTTCCCTTAAAGGCCGAATGGTATTGCCCGGCAAATATGTTTCGGGAGAGTCCACGTGTCTTTATCTCGATGCGGCGGACCTTTTTCAGCAACTCGGTTGTATCCATAATACTTATTCTCCTTTACGGGAAATATGACGACTAAGGTACTTCGACCTTATTGAGAATCTCGCTTATGATTTCTTCTGTGGTAATATTATTGGCCTCGGCCTCATAGGTAAGTCCTATACGATGACGCATCACGTCATGGCATACGGCACGCACGTCCTCGGGTACGACATAACCGCGTTGTTTGAGGAAGGCATAAGAACGCGCAGCCAAAGCCAGATTGATCGACGCACGGGGAGATGCCCCAAAGGCAATCATATTTTTCATATCGGTCAACCCGTGGTCTTGCGGGAAACGAGTAGCAAATACGATGTCTACGATATAACGCTCGATTTTCTCATCGATATAGACTTGTTGCACAATCTTACGGGCATCGATTATATCCTCGGTTTTAAGTACCGGTTTTACTTCGGTACGCTCACCCGAAATATTTTGACGTATGATAAGCTTTTCTTCTTCTTTCTTGGGGTAATTGATGATGACCTTCAAGAGGAAACGGTCCACCTGAGCCTCGGGCAACGGATATGTTCCTTCCTGCTCGATAGGATTCTGAGTCGCCATTACGAGGAACGGATCATCGAGCTTATAGGTATTTTCACCGATAGTTACCTGACGCTCCTGCATGGCTTCGAGCAAAGCACTCTGCACTTTGGCCGGAGCACGGTTTATTTCATCGGCAAGGACAAAGTTGGCAAAAACCGGACCTTTCTTTACCTGAAACTGTTCTTTGGCCTGACTATACACCATCGTACCGACAACATCGGCCGGAAGCAAGTCGGGCGTAAACTGTATACGGCTGTACTTCGCATCGATGAGCGAAGCAAGGGTTTTGATAGCAAGGGTTTTGGCCAATCCCGGCACACCTTCGAGCAGTATGTGCCCATTGGACAGAAGGCTTATCATCAACGAATCGACGAGATGTTTCTGCCCCACAATAACGCGGTCCATACCCATAGTAATCATGTTTACAAATGAGCTTTTGCTGGCAATCAGCTCGTTAAGCTCTCTGATATCTACTGTCTGGCTCATAATATTTATTGAGTTTTCTATATGATTATACGATTTTTCTTTTTTCTTGTTGCAAAAATAGAAATGTTTATTTCACATTTAACACTTAAAGTGTTAAAACGTCAATACATATCTATTAAAAAAAACTAAGTCGCCATTCCTTATCGAAACGACGACTTGGCTTGATACTCACTCGAATTTTTCTTTCAGCCTTTCGGCAAAGCTTTTCGCCCTCGCCAAAGATTGCTGATCTTCCGCATCGATACCATATTTACGGGGATCGGGAATTTTCACTTCGAGGCCGACAGAGAGACGATTGGGATTGGGCATACGCTCCTTGTTCTCTTCATAGATATACACCCAAAAATCTTTGCTGCCATAATATTCGAGAGCCAATAAGGTTAGCCTGTCGCCAACACCCAAGCGATGTGAGGCAAGCGGTGGCAATGATCGAAGGTCGACCTGCCCTCCTCCCGACATCGTTTCTTTTTCTGTAACAACCGTAGACCGAAGATTGTTCTCTTCTTCAAGCGGTTCTCCATCGGTTTGCAAAAGGGCACTTTTTCCCACAGAAAGAGTTTCTACGGCCTGCTGCTCCGATGGGAAGTAGTAATTCCACGCATCTCCCAGTGTGATGCCTTGACGATTTAAATTCCATACCGTACCGCCGGCAATCACCAATAAAAGCAACAAAACAGAGCACATACCGGTAAGGAGCGGACGTCGTTGCATTTTATCCCACAATGAAATGCGTTCTTCTTCCCCAAAATCTTCTTCGGAACTCCCGCTATCAGAAATGGCATCTTCTGCGACATTGTCATCGGAAAGATCTCTCTCTTCTTTTATCTCATTTTCCCGATGCCCCGTACAAATATCCTCTGTCGCCGTTACAGTCTTGGAGACAACCTCCCGAGCATTTTCTTTCCCAGAAGTTTCTTGTGTGGTGTTATCGGCCACGATTTTTTCCAGTACAAAATCGGCCAAAGCATTGAGTTCTTCTTCCGAAAGATTTTTTACAGGTTCTTCGTATTCAGCTTTTTCCTGCACGTTCCCGGAGGTGTTCACGACCTGAGCAGATTCTTCTTTACCCGATTCTTCCGTCAACTCCGCTTCAACAGAACCAGGAAATTCCTTCACATCTGTCGTTTCTTGTTCCGTAACGATTTCTTCTCTTCGACACTCCGATACCCCGTCTTCACATTTCATATCGCCGGCATCGTCATAATCTTCTTCTACGATTTTATCGGAAAAATCTTCATCGACGTCATCAGGCAATGTGGCGTTTTCGCCTTGAACGATTTCGGCATCATCGGGCAAAACTTCGGGTACAAAACAAGAAAACGGAGCATTGACAGCCTCTCTCATCGTTTTATCAGGAGCGAACGATAACTTGTAATGCCCGGGAATTTCCATCGGTTCGCCGGTACGTACATTGACACTGACACGCGGTTCTACCCAAACCAGCCGAAACTGGCCCAAACCGTTGATTTTAAGATTTTCTCCTTGTACGACTGTGTCGGCTGCCAATGAAAAAAACTCTTTCAGAAACTGTTCCGCTTCTTTTTTGGTACAGTTGCTTTTCCGACTCAACTGGTCGATCAATTCAGGAAGGGAAATTTTGGTATTCATCGGGCAGAGTTTTCTTTAATCCGGTTTTTCAATACGGCTCCCGGTTTGAATGTAAGCACAATGCGGGGTGGAATAAGCATACGCTTTCCTGTTGCAGGATTCACTGTAACGCGCTCGATTTTCTTACGGGGTTCGAAAGATCCGAAACCTTGCACAGATACCGAATCCATCGACACACTTCGCTCCTTTATAATCTGCAACAATCCCGAATAGAGAGCATCTACGCCTTTCTTATCTTTACCAAGACGTTCTTGCAAAATCGAAAAAAATTGTTTGTGTTCCACGACCGGAAATTTTTATTTTATGCTGCTATATTACTATTTTTTTCCCAAACGGCCAAATCTCCGCTCAAAATACGACGCCCCGGCATGCAGTACCGGGGCGTCGACAAGACTTATGACACAACTAATCATTCATCGAAAGCAAAAGCTCTTCATTCGAAGAGGTTTTTTCCATACGGTCTTTGATGAAAGTCATGGCCTCGATAGAATTCATATCGGAGAGATATTTACGAAGAATCCACATACGGTTGAGCG
>HF999746.1:33754-39473 GCA_000434215.1 Bacteroides sp. CAG:144 | reverse complement strand
TGTGCTCGACGCGGTTATATCCACAGCCGGGAAGATACGTTTGTTGGAGAGCTTGCGATCGAGCTGCAACTCCATGTTACCGGTTCCCTTAAACTCCTCGAAAATCACATCGTCCATCTTCGAACCCGTCTCGGTAAGTGCCGTGGCGATAATAGTAAGGCTACCCCCGTTTTCTATATTACGGGCCGCACCGAAGAAACGTTTGGGCTTATGCAACGCATTGGCATCGACACCTCCCGAGAGGACTTTGCCCGAAGCCGGAGATACGGTATTGTAGGCACGTGCCAAACGGGTAATGGAATCGAGAAGAATAACGACATCATGCCCGCACTCGACCATACGCTTGGCTTTTTCGAGGACGATGCTGGCCACTTTTACATGACGTTCGGCCGGCTCGTCGAACGTCGACGAAATGACCTCGGCTTTCACGCTGCGCGCCATATCGGTAACCTCCTCGGGACGTTCGTCGATGAGCAATATCATCATATACACCTCGGGGTGATTGGCAGCAATGGCATTAGCAATATCTTTAAGAAGCATCGTTTTACCGGTTTTGGGTTGAGCGACGATAAGTCCGCGCTGCCCCTTTCCAATAGGGGCGAACATATCGACAACCCGACACGATATATCGTTGCCTTGCCGGCTATCGGTAAGATTGAATTTTTCTTCGGGGAAGAGCGGAGTAAGATGATCGAACGGAACTCTGTCTCGTACAAATTCTGGCGAACGCCCGTTGATGCGGTCGACTTTCACAAGCGGGAAATACTTCTCGCCCTCTTTCGGAGGACGAATAGGCCCCTCTACTACATCGCCCGTCTTCAAGCCAAACAACTTCACTTGTGCCGGAGATACATATATATCATCGGGCGATGCCAAATAGTTATAATCGGACGAACGAAGAAAACCATATCCGTCGGGCATCATTTCCAAAACGCCCACACCGGAGAGGATTCCGTCAAAATCGAAAACCTTTTCCTGTACTTGGGGACGATATATGGGTGCCGGTACATTCGACGTCATTCCCGATGAAGCGCTATTCTTACCTCTCGGTACAAAACGTTGACGTTCGCTCCGGGGGAAGAACGATTGCAAATGCACATTGTTGCTATCGGAAACAGGCTTGGTGGCTGGTTCCTCTTCTTTACGGACGGTATCGTTTTCTTCGGAAACGGTGTTTTGAGATTCGGGAAGATTTTGTTCTGCCGGAGCGGTCGGCGCAGCTGCCTCATCGACGCTCAATTTCTGTATCTTGGGGCGGCGTCCTCTCGGCTTGGCCGCCGGAGCGATTTCTTGTTCGGCAGAAACCTCTTCTTTTTTCTCGGGTTCTGCTACCGCAGATTCCACGGGGAGCGTACTTTCGGGATACGTAATTTCGACTTGATCGGTCAATGCCGGGTGGGTAAAACGTACCCGACGAGGTTTGACCACCGGTTCTACGGGAGTATCTTCGACAACGGCATTATCGGTTACAGCCGGAAGAGCTTCTTCGGGTTCTTTCACTTTCGGCTTGCGTCCCCGTGCCGGCTTCTCGGGCTTGCTTTCAGAAAGATCGGTATCAGGAGCTTTTGTAAAACTTTTCTCCGATCGTTTAGTTGCGACCTGACTCTCTTTGACGGCATTCCGTTTTTCGGCCATATTTATGGCTTGTTGGTCGAGTATGGCATAAACCAACTCGTCTTTATTGGAAAAACTCGTACTCTCCAAACTCATTTCACGAGCAATACTTTGCAATTCATCAAGATCTTTGTCTTTCAGTTCCAGAATGTTATACATAAAATTCAAGGGTATTTTCTTTGCAGCTGTTCAAACACAACACGACCCTTCGAAATAAAGGGTGAAAAAATGCTGCATCTATAAAATATGATTTTAGGTGACGGAATAGATAAAAAAATCGAAAAAACGTTTGTCGGTCTCTATTCCGCTGCAAATATATCGGATTTTTTCGACAAAACAGCCTAAAATACAGAGAAGTTTTTATGTTAATTATTTTTCACATCTGATTTCCCATATTTGCCGGGTAGCAGAAGTTATTTTGTAGCAATCCGATGCTCTCTCTCCGACAATCCACACGATCTCCTCTCCGGCGCAAAGCAACCACGCCGACTGCTTACGAGCCAAACTATACTTGTTGTTATTGAAATAATCGCTCAGTTTCTGATGACCTTTCATACCGAACGGGCGAAATCTATCGCCTTCGCTCCATGTGCGCAACGTAAGCGGGAAAGGTAAAAGTCCGGCATCGAAACATACCGTATCCCGACGACGAGGTATTTGGTAATCATCGGCATCGAACAGCGTAAAGGTCAGCTTCACCGGCTCATCGACAACAGAAGTACCGTATTCTATCGTACGGATTTTTTTCTCTGAACGACGAGGATATAAAACAAAATCGGTACGATCTTTGAGAAACCGGTACACGGGAGCGTCGAAAAACCGCCCCGACGGAGCGTCAACCGCCGCCCAAATATCATCGAGCTGAGCCGATAAAAATCCATACTCTTTAACCATTTCGAAAAGCAGCGTCCGAGCCCCGGGCAAAGTACGCAACACCCCGATGTCGATATGCACGCCATCGCTTTCATGCCGTATAAGCCGTTCTTTGTAACCCTCGACAGCACAGCGGTAAACGGCTTCGACCTCCCGCAAATAATCGGCCGTATGAGACAACGACTCATAAACCGACGGATTTATCGCCTGCATAAGAGGCAACAACTGTAATCTTATCTTATTACGGGTATAAAGTATTTCCCGATTGGTACTATCGACGACAAAAGAGAGATGTGCATCGAAAAGGTACGATTCGATCTCGGCTCGGCTGAGCGACAACAAGGGACGTATTACCGAACCGTTCACCGGTTGTATACCGGTAAGTCCCGCTATTCCCGTACCGCGTATGAGGTTGAGCAACATCGTCTCGATGGAATCGTCGCGATGGTGAGCCACGGCCACATAGGCAGCACCGGCCTCCCGACGTTGCTGCTCGAACCAAGCATACCTCAACTCCCGACAAGCCATCTCGACCGACACTTTATTTGCCTCGGCATAGGCAAGCGTATCGAATGCCACTTCCCGGAAAGGGACACCCAGCTCCGTCGCCACACTTTCGGCGAAACGGCGATCCCGCAACGACTCTTCTCCCCGCAACCCGAAATTGCAATGACAAGCCTCGCAACGATAACCCAACTCGGTAAGGATAGAAAGCAGAGCCACAGAATCGGCCCCACCGCTCAAACCCACCAAAACAAGATGCTGGTATGACAAGGGGATATGTCGGGCTATATACTGACGTACCCGTTCAAGTAGTGATTGGCGGTTGTCCATGTCGTAACGATTAGTTTACACAAACATATAATTTTTTTTTCGTTTTTCGTTCCGTTTACATCATTATCCGCCCCAATATTATTAAATTTGCACCTGAAACAGAAATTTCGTCAGGACATGATAGAAAAAATAAACCGATTGAGAGAAGAAATCGAAGCCCTCTCGGCCACCAAAGCCGAAGAACTGGAAAATCTTCGTATCAAATACCTGAGTAAAAAAGGAGAAGTATCGCAACTCTTCAACGATTTCAGAAATGTTGCCGCCGAAAACAAGCGGGAAATAGGACAACGGTTGAACGAGTTGAAAGAAATAGCCACGGAAAAGATCAATTCGCTACGTGAGGCACTGAACGAAAAATCCGAGGCCGACAATACCATAGATCTTACTCGCACGGCTTACCCCATACCATTGGGAACCCGCCACCCCATTTCTTTGGTACGGAACGAAATTTGCGATATTTTCGGACGCTTGGGATTCTCCATTGCCGAAGGGCCCGAAGTCGAAGACGACTGGCACGTGTTCTCGGCACTGAACTTTGCCGAAGACCACCCGGCCCGGGACATGCAGGACACATTCTTCATTCAACGTTCTCCCGACGTGCTGCTGCGTACCCATACCTCCTCGGTACAAACCCGCGTCATGGAACACGCACAGCCCCCGATACGTATCATCTGTCCGGGACGGGTGTATCGCAATGAAGCTATTTCGGCGCGCGCCCATTGTTTCTTCCATCAGGTCGAGGCACTTTATATCGACAAGAACGTTACTTTTGCCGATTTGAAACAGGCCTTGTTATTCTTTGCCAAAGAGATGTTCGGTCCCGAGACAAAGATACGCCTCCGCCCTTCTTACTTCCCGTTTACCGAACCCAGTGCCGAAATGGATATTTCATGCGACCTCTGCGGGGGGAAAGGCTGTTCTTTCTGTAAACATACGGGGTGGGTCGAAATTCTGGGCTGCGGGATGGTTGATCCCAATGTTCTTGAAGCATGCGGCATCGATAGTAAAACCTACACCGGTTATGCTCTCGGAATGGGAATAGAACGTGTTACCAACCTCAAATACCGCGTAAAAGATTTACGTCTTTTCTCAGAAAATGACCAACGTTTTCTCGAAGAATTCGAATCGGCACATTAATTACATAATCCCACATCGCCATACCCCTCTCCTCCCCGGCGAGGGGTATGTTATATATTATAAGGTATGAAAACAGAAGATCGCTATCGAGCCGCTATCGAATGGTTCTCGGCAAATATGCCCGTAGCCGAAACCGAATTACGCTACAAAGACCCGTATCAACTGATTGTAGCCGTCATCTTGTCGGCTCAATGTACCGACAAGAGGGTAAACATGGTTACGCCTGCCCTCTTCGAAAAATATCCTACGGCCGAGAGCCTTGCCGCAGCAAGCCCCGAAGAGGTTTATGAATACATCAAAAGCGTTTCTTACCCCAACAATAAAGCGAAACATCTGGTAGGTATGGCCCGTAAACTGATCAGCGACTTCAACGGCGTCATGCCCCAAGATGTAGACGAATTGCAAAAATTGCCGGGGGTAGGTCGTAAAACGGCCAATGTCGTGGCATCGGTGGCATTCAACAAAGAGGCGATGGCTGTCGATACTCATGTTTTCAGGGTATCGAACCGGATAGGGCTGACTCGCAACTCTAAAACTCCGCTCGAAACCGAACGCACGCTGGTGAGCCATATTCCGGGGCATCTGTTACCCATCGCCCACCATTGGCTCATTCTCCACGGCCGTTATGTATGCACGGCTCGCAATCCCAAATGCGATGCCTGCGGGCTACACGATATTTGCGTTTATTTCGGGAAAAAGAAAAAAGACTAATGTGCCGCTATCTCTCCCACTGTGGCTCCGATGAAAGAGATAAGCGATTGCGGAGCGATTTTCACCTGTATCCCCCGTACACCGGCACTGACGTAAATAAAATCGAAATCGACCGCCGTCGCATGTATATAGGTAGGAAAATGTTTCTTCATGCCTATCGGAGAGCATCCGCCACGTATGTATCCTGTCGTCGGCAATAACTCTTTCATGGCGATCATCTCGGCACTTTTATTTCCCGATATCTTAGCAGCAGCTTTGAGGTCGACCTCCATATCTCCGGGTACGACACATACAAAAATTCCGTTTCGGTCTCCCCGTAATACCAACGTTTTGAATACTCGCTCAATATCCTCGCCCAACTGTTCGGCAACATGTGTGGCTGCCAGATTTTCGGGATCGACCTCATAAGGAATCAGTTCATACGATATACCTGCCTTATCAAGCAAACGGGCCGCATTGGTCTTGGTTATTTTCATATCCGCAAATTTTCGAGAACAAATATACGATGTTTTCCAAACAAAAATCCTCCTGCCGATAAATTATCGGCAGG
>HF999746.1:13430-33744 GCA_000434215.1 Bacteroides sp. CAG:144 | reverse complement strand
AATTATCGGCAGGAGGAACAATTTACAAGAGACTATGATTATCAAATAGCTTTCTCGATATCCCAAACAAAAGCCCGCAAACCAAGAGCCGGTTTTGCTTCATCGAGCGTATGCAGGGCTTTAAGAACAATACCCAAACGAGTCTCGTCGACAACCGAAAGAATCGCCGAGTTCATACTCGGCCAAGCATGGCTGCCGTAATGCGGTTCTCCCGATTTCGTACCACGTCCCTGCACGTCCTGCCAATAGGTGAAACCGCGACAGTTATTATGGGTAAGTACGTTATAAACATCTTCATAATGAGCCTGGTCAAAGGCTATAAATAAAGCTTTCATCGGAACATCTTTTAGTTATTATTTTGTTTCTGCAATTTTTTACGGGTGCGAATGACTCCGTTTTTAGCAAATATGGCATATACAACCGGTACGATAAGCAAGGTAATCAGCGTCGAAACCGAAAGTCCCCATGCCACTGTCATACCCATAGGCCGCCACATCTCCGAGCCTTCTCCCGTACCTATTGCCATAGGAATCATACCGAAAACGGTCGTCAGCGTCGTCATCAATACGGGACGCAAACGGGAACGCCCGGCATGTATGACCGAATAAGTAATGGAATAGCCTCTTTCACGATTGAGGTTGGTATAGTCGATAAGCACGATACCATTCTTTACCACAATACCGGCCAACATGATGAGACCGATCAGAGCCATTACACTCAACGGCGTACCCGTTACAGCCAATCCCATAAATACTCCGGTAGCGGCAAACGGCAGCGAAAGCATAATAATAAACGGATAGGTCAATGACTCGAACTGTGCCGCCAATACGATAAAGACAAGCAGTATAATCATTATGGCCAATATGAACAGGTCGCTGAAAATATCTTCTTGATCTTCGAGCGAACCGGCCAAAGAAACCGTTATATCCGAGGGTATATCGATTTGGGCGATCGCCGCTCTTACCTCAGCAGCCAATGTTCCCAATGCAGCGTCGGGAGCAACATAGCCGGTAACCGTTACAACACGTTCCCGGTTTTTACGCTCGATAGTAGGGGGAGTAAGACGCTCGACAACGGTACCCAACTCACGTACCCGCACTCCTTCTCCGGCAGCATTGTAAATAACGATGTTTTCTATATCCTCGATAGACTGGCGGTATTCGGGAGCATAACGTACCGTGATGTCATATTCCTCTCCGTCTTCTCGATAATACGATGCTGTCGTTCCGTTGATGCGGCTCCGCAAGTACGACGATGCCGTAGCTACATTCAAGCCATGCAAAGCCAACTTTTCCCGGTCGAAATCGACATGATACTCGGGTATATAGTCTTCCCGGCTGATGCTCGTTCCGGAACAACTTTTCATTTTGTCCATCACCTGCTGTACCTCACGAGCTATACGGTCGGTTGCCGCAAAATCGTACCCGTATATTTCCACATCGACCGACGCTTGGGAAGCCATACCTCCCGTTCCACCACCGGCAAGGACTTCAAAGGTCTTTACCTCGACATATTTCTGTAAGTCATGGCGCATCAACTCACAAATTTCAAGCAGACCCCGTTCCCGATCTCCTACACTCAGCAAATCGATGTTCATCGCAACAATATGCGTACCGTTCTCTTGTATAGAGCCGTAGGTATTATCGGTATCGGCCTGTCCCACAGTAAAGTTAATCGTCTTTATCTCGGGATAGTTTTTCTGGAATTCATTCGATATGCGCAATGCCACATCCCGCGAGATTTCGGTACGTGTACCGATAGGCAACTCCAAATTCACTGCGATACGGGCGTTATCCTGTGTCGGGAAAAACTCGGTCGGAATCATTTTCGTAAGCATCATACTTCCCATAAAAACGAGAACGGCTATAATAACGACGAGCGACCGATGTCCTACCGCCCAAGTAAGGAGACGCGCGTATCCCCGGTCGAGGGCATCGAGGGCTCTCTCTATGGGCGTAAATATCAAAGTATACAACCGTCCTTTTTTAGGATCGAGACGCAACCATTGCGAACAAAGCATCGGCGTAAGCGACAAAGCCGCCACGGTGGAAATTATCATAATGATGCTGACAATCCACCCCAACTGACGGAACAGAATACCTGCCATACCGGTAATCAATGTCAGAGGCAAGAACACGGCCAACATGGTAAGGGTCGAAGCAATAACCGAAATAGCAACCTCATTGGTACCGTGTATGGCTGCCTGTTTCGGAGCACTTCCTCTCTCGATGTGGTTCGTTACGTTTTCAAGCACCACGATAGCATCGTCGACAACCATACCTATCGCTATACTCAAAGAACTCAACGATATGATATTCAACGTATTTCCCGAGATCAACAGATAACAGAACGAGGCGATCAACGATATAGGGATCGTAATAATGATGATGAATGTAGCTCTCCAACGACCCAAGAATACCAATACGACCAGCATGACGATGACAAACGTTACCAAAACCGTCTCGACAAGACTGCCGATAGTATTTTCGATATTGGTGGAAGTATTGATGATGATACCGAGCTTCACATCCGAAGGCAATTCGGATTGTATGGCCGGTAACTTCTTCAACACGCTGTTGGCAATATTCACAGAATTTGCACCAGATTGTTTTTGGATCACAATCATACCACCCTGCTGGCCGTTGTTGTAGGCCTCCTGCTCGCGTTCTTTTACCGTATCGACCACCCGTGCGACATCTCGTAAATAGATCGAACTTCCGTTATACGAACCGACAACAATATCATTGAGTTGTTTGGGATCGGAAAATTCGCCTTGTACCCTTAACGAATAGGTATTCGACCCGATATCGAAACTACCTCCCGGCGTATTCAGGTTCTCACTGGCAATGATCGATGAAATCGCCTCGACGGTAAGGTTATAGGCTTCCAGTTTGGCCGGGTCGCAATAAACCTGTATTTCCCGCTCGGGTGCACCCGAGATGGAAACGGCACCGACCCCCGAAATCCGCTTCAAAGGGTTAGCGACTTTATCGTCGAGGATTTTATAAAGACCGGGCATACTTTCTTCGGCCGTTACCGAAAGAATAACGATAGGAATATCGTCGGTTCCGAATTTAAAAAGTACGGGCGTACCGGCATTATCGGGCAATGTAGAACGTATCATGTCGATCTTATCGCGCACGTCATTGGTAGCCACATCGATATCGGTTCCGTACTCGAATTCAAGAGTAACGATCGAAAGATTTTCTTTCGATTGCGAAGATATGTCTTTGAGGTCGCTCACAGTATTGAGCGTGTTTTCCATGATCTTGGTAACATTCGTCTCTATATCAGAAGCACTTGCACCGGGATACGAGGTAAGCACCATAATCGTATTGGTCTCGATATTCGGTAACAAGTCGATAGAAAGGCGCGTCAAAGAGAAAAGGCCGATAACCACTACGGCCACGAAACAAAGCGCCGTAGTAATCGGTTTTTTGACTGCGGTTGAATACAGACTCATATTTCTGATTTTTTAGCGTTTATAAAACATGTCTTCGTTTACTCGACGACAGTTACTTCGGCTCCATTATGAAGTCGTGATTGACCGGCAACAACAACACGTGCACCGTCGGGCACGCCCGACAATACTTCATAGCGCGTATCGGTACGGCGACCCAACTCCACTTTTACAAAATCGACCTTACCATCTTCATACACATAAACATAACGATCGCCCGAACCGGTTTGCTTTACGACGGCCAAATCAGGCAATACGACACGACGTTCGGTTCCGAAATTTATCGTTACACGAGCAAACATACCGGGACGCACCCGCATATCTTTGTTATCGAGCTTGATTTCCACCGGGAAAGTACGTGTCGCAGCATCGATAGTCGGATACACAAGACTTACTTTACCGGTAAATTCTTCATTTTTATATACATCGAGATGAATTTTCACCTCCATACCCTCTTTTACCTGAGTATAAAAGCCTTCCGACACATGAATCATCAGCTTCACGGGCATAATCTGCTGTACCGTAAGTACAGGATTCCCGGCATTATACATATCGCCGTTATCGTAATTACGGGCCGTAACGATACCGTCGATAGGACTGATAAGTTGGGTATTCTCTTTCAGATTTTCATAAGAAGTGCGAGCCACATCGAGCTGGGTCTGTTGGGCATCGAGGAGCTGTTTCGACGTTCCTCCCACCTCATACAAGGCCAGCTGACGATCGTATTCGAGCTGGATATTATCGAGTTGGGTTTTTGACTGTATCAAATTGGAGCGATCCATCTCGGCCAACAGTTGTCCGGCTTTCACACGGTCTCCCACTTCTACCAATATCTTATCGATACGCAATACCATCGAAGGAGATATATTGTTTACCACATTGGCCTCGACAGTAGCGGTAAATTCCTGCGTCTGGTCGACCGATTGCACATTCACGGTTTCGAGACGGACCTGAGGTTTTTCCTCGACTACCGACGTTTGTTTCTTTTCTTCGGAACAAGCGGTTAAAACACAAAGTACCACAACCGAAAGGATGAGACTTTTTCTGTAATTTTTCATATATGATATTGTTTTTTCCATTGAAAATAAAGTCTATTTTTTGTCATCGATTTTATACCGGTCGAAATCGATATTTCCCGAAATCTGTTCGAGATCGGACTGAGCTGAGAGATAATCGTGTATGGCCTGATAATAGGAAAGGCGCGAGGAGGCCAAAGCCAAATTGGCATCATCGAGTTCGATAACGGTAGCCGCACCGACTTCAAACTTTTTCTGCATAATAAGATAGGCTTTCTCGGCTTGGCGTACCCCTTCTTTGCTCGAAACAACCTGCTTGATAGATGCCCTTATGTTATCCATTGCCGCCGTAAGTTGCATACGTAGATTCCGTTCGAGATTCGTCCGCTGATATTGCATTTCATTATAAGCGACACGGGCCTGTTTGCCTTTGTAGTAACGCGTTCCTCCATTGAAAATAGGTATCGAAAGCGATACTCCTACGTAGGAGTAAGGCGTCCATCTGAAATCTTGAAAAACACCGCCGTTACTCATCGACGACCATGTATACGAACCGACAAAAGCCAACGTGGGTGCCCAAGACATATTTTGGGTTTTCAACGCTTGTTTCAAATAAGCACTCTGCAAATCGATTTGCCGCAAACTTGTATTCTGCGATAATGAAGTATCGGGCTGCAACATATCGGCATACATAGACTCTTCATAATCGGACAAACGGGTAGCCAGACCGATACGTAACTCGGAATCAAGCCCCAAAAGCACTTTCAAATTCAGTTTGGACAATCTCAACGCGTTTTCTGCCTGCAAAAGCGAAGGTTCGAGATTGCGAACAGCCACATCGGCTCTCAAAACATCATACTCCGAGGCCGTTCCCTGCTCATACTTATGCCGATAAGTATCGGCATTTATCCGGGCGTTATCATAACTCTGCTGCAAAACTTCATAAGAATCATTAGCCATAAGTATGGAGTAATAGGCTTTTTTTACCTGATCGACCATAGAAAGCCGGGAAGATCGGGCACTTTCGAGCGATTGTTCGAGTTGCACCGCCGATAATTTCAGGCTTTTCCAAAGTGCCGGAGCTATGATAGGTAAAGACAAGGAAAAGCCGGTAGACCAAGAGTTGTCGAGGCCGACTTCCAGGCCATCGTCCATACCGGGGATATCCATATACATGACCTGTTTTTTCAACGTGCGCGAATAAGAGCCCGAATAATCGATCGTCGGCAACAAGCCTCCGATAGACTCTCGACGGGCATAATCGGTACGTTTTATTTCCATATCGGACACGATTATCGTCGGATTCTCACTAAGTGCTATGGTTATAGCCTGATCGAGAGAAAGAGTTATCGAATCGGTCGACTGGGCTGTCGCGCTTTTTCCGATGCACAAAAATATCGCCACCGCGCACAGTCCCAAACAATTTTTTTTTCTCATTTCGGATTTCAGGTTTGATTATTTTAAAGAAAGAGCCGAAAAAGCCCTTATCACATAATATCATATAATTACGGGCAGTACATACAAATACCCGTCGCAAAAGTCCGCTTTTTTCGCGAATAACGAAATTCTATATAGTCAAATATATATATACGAAATGTCGCTTCGCCCGAAGTCTACCCTATTCAAGAAGCAGAGCCGAAACGTACACCATCAATTGAAATCGGTATTTGCAAAATAACGTTCTATGATTTTCAATCCTTTTTCGGTAGCGATACCGCGAATAAAAGTTTTAAAAATCATTTCGAATGTCTCCATAAACGTAAATTCTACCGTACATATTTCGTCAAGGCTGAAAAGAATATCGAATTTTGTAGAGAGGAGCTGCCCGACAATATCGCAACGACAATCCTGCAAAATAACACCTTCGGCCTGCCCTTGCTCGAGAATACGCTTCATGCTCTCTGCCTGATAAGACCTCTCATCATCGAACATGCGGGAAACTTGCGGGTGGTAACGTTTCAGATCGGTAAAATAATTTCTGTTGACGTTGCGCATACGCTTCCATTGGATCATAAACACTTCGAGAAGAAACTCCAATGCATTATCCACTTTTTGGGCTACTTCCAACGACATTTTTTCTATCTCTCGGCGATTCCACGTCAGACATTCGAGCAAAAGCTGATCTTTATCTTTAAATAGCTCGTACAAAGTCCGTTTTGAAATACCTACCTGAGAAGCAATATAATCCATCGTTATGGATTTGATCCCATGTCGCAAAAAAAGAGCAAATGAAGTCTCGATAATTCGTTGTTTCAGATCGTTGGTCATTATGTAAAAAATCTATATTATCGGACAAAGATAGGGAGAAAACGCAACGGAATACAAAAGTTTTCCTTTATTTATAATGTATATTATTAATTTATGTAAAACACAAACCGAACTTTTCAAAAAAGCACTCACGTATACACATGACAATGCAACACAAATCGACACATAAAACAAATAAATTATCGTTCCACACAACTTTTCAACATAATATTGTTTAAAAATTATGTTTTTCGATACCATTTCCCAATATAATTTTCTATATTTGTATAGCTGAAATTTGGCCCGACAGAAAATCGGGTATTGTTTCAATCCTTTATATCTTTGTATTATGGCAAAAGTTACCAAAGAAGCTGCCTTGCGCTATCACAGCGAAGGGCGCCCGGGAAAAATAGAAGTAATCCCAACCAAACCTTACAGTACACAAATGGATCTCTCGCTCGCCTATTCTCCGGGTGTAGCCGAGCCGTGTCTCGAAATCGAAAAAGACGCTCAAACAGCGTATGAATATACATCGAAAGGAAATCTCGTCGCGGTTATATCGAACGGAACGGCCGTATTGGGTCTCGGCGATATAGGTGCATTGGCCGGGAAACCGGTTATGGAAGGCAAGGGCCTGCTCTTCAAGATTTTTGCAGGTATCGATGTTTTCGACATCGAAGTCAATGAAAAAGATCCCGAAAAATTTATACAAGCCGTAAAAGCTATCTCTCCGACATTCGGAGGCATCAACCTCGAAGACATCAAAGCTCCCGAATGTTTTGAAATCGAAAACCGGCTGAAAGCCGAACTGGATATTCCTGTCATGCACGACGACCAGCACGGCACAGCCATCATATCGGGTGCCGGACTGCTCAACGCCCTCGAAATACAAGGTAAAAAAATCGAAGATGTACGTATCGTCGTAAACGGAGCCGGAGCTTCGGCTGTCTCCTGCACCAAGCTCTACATCATGCTGGGAGTAAAACCCGAAAATGTCGTGATGGTCGACAGCAAAGGCGTCATAAACGACAAACGCACCGATCTCAACGAGTCCAAGAAACAATTTATCACTCATCGCGATATCCACACGCTGGCCGATGCCATGAAAGGGGCCGATGTATTCCTCGGCCTTTCCCGCGCCGACGTGCTTACAACGGAAATGGTACAGTCGATGAACGACCGTCCTATCGTTTTCGCACTGGCCAACCCCAATCCAGAAATTGCCTACGATAAAGCCAAAGCCTCGCGTCCCGATTTGATTTTTGCTACCGGACGCTCGGATTATCCCAATCAAATCAATAACGTTTTGGGATTTCCCTATATCTTCCGGGGAGCTCTCGACGTGCGGGCTACATGTATCAACGAAGAAATGAAACTGGCTGCCGTCTATGCAATTGCCGACTTGGCAAAAAAGCGTGTACCAGACGTTGTGAATGCGGCTTACGGGTTGGAATGCATCAGCTTCGGTCCCGAATACATCATACCCAAAGCTCTCGACCCGCGCTTGCTTACGACCGTTGCTCCCGCCGTAGCCAAAGCTGCTATCGAATCGGGTGTTGCTCGTAAAAAAATCGAGGACTGGACGGCTTACCAAACCAAGCTCGAAGCTCTCATGGGATACGACAACAAGATGTTGCGCAACTTTACCGACATGGCCAAGCAGTCTCCCAAACGGGTTGTATTCGCCGAAGCCAACCACGTCAATATGCTTACGGCCGCCGTTACAGCATATCAAGAAGGTATATGCCACCCGATCTTGCTGGGTAATGCCGACTTCATCAAAAATCTCGCTTGTGATCTCGGTCTCAGCCTCGACGGTATCGAAATCATCAACTTGCGAAGCGGAGCCGAAGCCGAACGCCGTCATCACTATGCCAAGATACTGGCCAACAAACGCCAAAGAGAAGGAATCACACCCGATGAAGCGAACGAAAAAATGTATGACCGCAACTATTTCGGAATGATGATGGTAGAATGCGGCGATGCCGACGCTTTCATTACCGGGACTTATACCAAATATACCGAAACAATACAAATCGCCAAAGATGTCATCGGCATACGGGAAGGACACACCCATTTCGGAGCCATGCACATCATCACGACTCCCAAAGGTACATTCTTCCTGGCCGACACCCTCATCAACCGACACCCCAATACCGAGACACTTGTCGACATTGCCAAACTCTCGAACGAGACGCTTAAATTCTTTGCACAAGAACCCAAAATCGCCATGCTCTCTTATTCGAACTTCGGTGCCGACAAAGTCGGTAGCCCGGCACTGGTGCACGAGGCTGTCTCCATCATGCAAAAAGAATACCCCGACTTGGCCATCGACGGAGAAATGCAGGTACACTTCGCACTCAACAAAGAGTTGCGCGACCGCACATTCCCGTTCAGCCGACTGGCCGGAAAAGATGTAAACACACTCATCTTCCCCAACCTCAGCTCGGCAAACTCGGCATACAAGCTGTTGCTCGAAATGGGTATAGGCAACTCTATCGGCCCGATACAAATGGGTCTTAACAAACCGATTCACTTCACCGATATAGAAAGCTCGCCCCGCGACATCGTCAACTTGACGACAGTTGCCGTAGTCGATGCCATCGTTCAAGAAAAAATCGGAAAGAAATAAGCAGCTCTTTATATCCTGATAAAGATAAAAAGCCTCGGCGTAAATCCGAGGCTTTTTACATTTCTTGCATTATAGTCAACATAGATAATAAAGAAAGAGGGGGGACGATCGTCCCCCCCCTCTTTCTTTATGACAAGTCTCCTTATGAGCGGGGAGTAAAACGCAATTCTTTTCCTCGGCATGACGGTTCGACCTGACCGTTTTGAAATGCAACGACTCCATTGACAAACGTCTTATCGATCGTAACGGGAAACGTATGACTCATAAACGGCGACCAACAACATTTCGTCAGAATATTCTCGGGAGTAACGGTATAAGACTTTTTCGGATCGACCAGCACCATATCGGCATAGTAGCCGGGACGGATAAACCCTCTGCGATCGATACCGAACAATCGGGCCGGTGCATGACACATACGTTCGATAACCGTCTCGACAGGAATTTCTCCCTGTAATGATTTTTCGAGCATCACTTGCAAAGAATGCTGCACCAAAGGGCCACCCGAAGCGGCTTCGAGGCACGATCCCTGTTTTTCGGCCAAAAGATGCGGAGCATGATCGGTCGCCACGACATCGATCCGTCCCGAGACGGTAGCCTTCATCAAAGCGATACGGTCGGCAGCCGTTTTGATTGCAGGATTCCACTTAATCAGATTACCATATTGCGCATAATCATTGTCATCGAAATACAAATGATGCACACACACCTCGGCCGTAATCTGCTTTTCCTCGACCGGTCCATCGCTCAAAAGCGATAATTCTTTCGCCGTAGAAAGATGAAGCAAATGCAAACGTGCATTGTAACGATGCGCCAATTCCACCGCTTCGGACGAAGATGCATAACAAGCCTCGGCACTGCGTATCAACGGATGGTAGATAACAGATAAATCTTTTCCGAATTTCTCGATATATTTCTCTTTATTGGCTTTGATAATTTCTTCTTTCTCACAATGCGTCGCGATGAGTGTCGGCGCTTCGGCAAAAATGCGGGCCAACGCCTCGGGACTGTCGACCAGCATATTTCCGGTCGAAGAACCCATAAACACTTTTATACCGCATACCCGACGATAATCGGCTTTGAGCACCTCGTCGATATTATCGTTCGTTGCTCCGATATAAAACGAATAGTTGGCAAGCGAGGTTTGCGCCGCCCGGGAAAATTTCCATTCGAGAGCTTCGCGCGTCGTTGTCGGCGGTTTTGTATTAGGCATCTCCATATATGATGTAACCCCACCGGCCACAGCCGCCATCGACTCGGTATTTATATCGGCCTTATGTGTAAGACCGGGTTCCCTGAAATGCACCTGATCATCGATGACACCGGGCAACAGCCACTTACCGGAAGCATCGATGATTTCATCGACGTGCTCCTCGATATCGGTATAGCTATCGTCGGTATAAACGGTCGAAATAGTATCTCCCACCACCAAGACCGAAGCCTCCCGGCTTTTCCCCTCGTTTATAAGAAGTGCATTCTTTATCAACAGGCTTTTCATTCCAAACAGAAAGGATTATTGTTTTTTCTTTTGCGGATATTTTCTGAACCAACTCGACATTTTCAGTCGCAACACTCCGAACACGGCCTCTCCAAATATTCCACTGCTCATCTTGCTTACTCCCAATTCTCTATTTACAAAGATAATGGGAACCTCGGCAACCTTAAAACCGCATTTATAGGCTGTAAATTTCATTTCTATCTGGAATGCATATCCTTTGAAATGTATCTTGTCGAGATCGATGGTTTCGAGCACTTCGCGTCGATAACAAATAAATCCTGCCGTTGTATCGGCAATCTTCAATCCGGTAACGATACGGACGTATTTCGAGGCATAATACGACATGACCACACGCCCCATCGGCCAGTTAACGACATTCACTCCCGAAATATACCGAGACCCGATAGCGACATCGGCTCCTTGATGGGCACAGGCATCGTAAAGGCGTAGTAAGTCTTTGGGGTTGTGCGAAAAATCGGCATCCATTTCGAATACATAGTCGTATTTTTGCTCGACCGACCATTTGAAACCGGTAATATAAGCCGTACCGAGACCGAGCTTTCCTTTCCGCTCGATCAGATGCAGATGACCTGCAAACTCATCGGCCTGCAACCGTTTTACGATAGCGGCCGTGCCGTCGGGCGAACCGTCGTCGATGATCAACACATCAAATACATGCGGCAGTTCCATAACCGCCCGAATGATATTTTCAATATTTTCCTTTTCGTTGTAGGTCGGAATAATAACTACTCCGTCGGCCTTTTGTACTTCACTCATCTCTCGAAGTATTGGTAAGTGGGTACAAAGTTAAACGAAATAGAAAGACGGCAAAACTTCCGACAGACAAATTATAGAGAAACATACCGTTTTTTCGGATAAATTACCCGACTGGTTCTATCCTCACAACTCTTTCTATGATTTAAATTTGTTTCAGGAATGTGACATGAAAACGATTATCCGCTTTATTCTTTATCTCTTCACTCTTTATTTTGAAGCAAAAAATGTAATTTTGCGGCAATTCACAATATCATGGTCGAGCTTAATTCCTTACACACTCTTTTCCAAACCAAAGCACGTAACGAAGCGCTGAAAAAATTCGTAAAAGACGATAAGTGTATGCGGCTTCACATATCGGGACTGCAAGGTTCTGCTGCTGCGTTATTGCTCGCGGGACTTCCCGAATACGGAACGACAACTCTTTTTATCGCCAATGATCCCGAAGAGGCCGGTTATCTTTACAACGACTTCATGCAGATAAGGAACGACAATCGGGTATTGTTTTTCCCTTCGGGATATAAACGTGCCTTGAAATACGGACAGACCGATCCCGCCGCCGACATTCTGCGTACCGACACGATAAACCGACTGCAACAAGCCGACGAATCCCTCATCGTGGTTACTTACCCCGAAGCGTTGTGCGAAAAGGTGGCATCGAACGAAGAATTACACCGCAACACATTGCGGCTGGCCAAAGGCGAAAAATGCGATCTGGCATCGGTAGCCGACTTTCTTACGGGTTATGGTTTCGAGCGGGTCGATTACGTTTATGAGCCGGGACAATTTGCCGTCAGGGGCAGTATCGTCGACGTTTATTCTTTTTCGTCCGATCTTCCCTATCGCATCGATACGTTCGGCGATGAAATAGAAAGCATACGCGCTTTCAATATCGACACCCAACTTTCGCAGGATCCCGTCAATGAGATTTTTATCATTCCCGATTTGCAAGCCGGCTCGACATCGGGCATATCTCTGCTGCAATTCATAGATAAAAACACATTGCTGGCGGTCAAAGACCTTGCATGGGTACTCGAACGCATGCACAGCGTAGCAACCGATACGATTTCACAACAACTGCTTCTCACCGAAGAAGGCGACTTGCACGCCAAAGAAAAATTGATCGATACCGACGATTTCTCCCGCTATGTGCTCGACTTCAAACGCATCGACTACGGAGTAAAATCATTCCGCGACGAAACCGGCGCCACCTTGTCGCTCAACTGTTCGCCGCAACCGATTTATCACAAAAATTTCGACCTTGTCAGCGAATCGTTCTCCTCGTTGTTGCAAGACGGATATAAACTGTATATACTGAGCGATAGCGAAAAACAGACACAACGCATTGCCAACATATTCGAGGATAAAGGAGAGAATATACCGTTCACCCCGGTAAGCAAGACTTTGCACGAGGGCTTTATCGACAACGAACTGCATCTCTGTTTCTTCACCGATCATCAACTGTTCGACCGTTTCCATAAATACCAGCTGCGCAGCGACAAAGCACGATAGGGCAAACTGGCCCTGTCTCTCAAAGAATTACGGCAATTCGAAGTAGGAGATTATATCGTCCATATCGATCACGGCGTAGGCAAATTCGGGGGCTTGTTCCGAACCGAACTCAACGGCAGTATGCAAGAGGTCATCAAGCTCATTTACCAGAACGACGACATACTTTTCGTAAGCATTCATGCCCTGCACAAACTGGCTAAATACCGGGCCAAAGAAGGCGAACCGCCCCGCATCAACAAACTGGGGTCGGGGGCATGGGAGAAAATGAAAGAGAAGACCAAGAGCAAGATGAAGGATATTGCCCGCGACCTCATCAAACTCTACGCGCAACGTTGCAACGAAAAAGGCTTTGCCTTCTCTCACGACACGTTCATGCAACACGAGCTCGAAGCCTCTTTTATCTACGAAGACACACCCGACCAGTTGAAATCGACGGCCGAAGTAAAAGCCGACATGGAACGCGACCGACCAATGGACCGGCTCATCTGCGGCGATGTGGGCTTCGGAAAAACCGAAATCGCCATACGGGCGGCATTCAAAGCAGCTTGCGACAACAAGCAGGTGGCCGTACTGGTTCCCACCACCGTACTGGCATTCCAACACTACAAGACATTCAGCGAACGGCTCAAAGATTTTCCTGTAAAAGTTTCTTACCTGAGCCGTGCACGCACACCGGCACAAATCAAAGAAACGCTCAAAGGTATTGCCGACGGCAGTATCAACATCATCATCGGCACACACCGTTTGATAGGGAAAGATGTAAAATTCAAAGACTTGGGACTTCTCGTCATCGACGAAGAACAGAAATTCGGTGTCGCCGTGAAAGAGAAACTCAAACAGATGCGCGTAAATGTCGATACCCTTACCATGTCGGCAACCCCCATACCCCGCACTCTGCAATTCTCACTCATGGGAGCACGCGACCTCTCGGCCATCACGACCCCTCCTCCCAACCGCTATCCGATACAGACCGAAGTACACGCCTTCAACGAAGACATCATACGCGAGGCCGTCAATTTCGAATTGAGCCGGGGAGGACAGGTTTTCATCGTAAACAACCGTATACAACAACTCTACGAACTCGAACGGCTGGTACGCAAACTCGCCCCGGGTGTACGCACCATCGTCGGACACGGGCAGATGAATCCCGAAGAACTGGAACGGGCCATCTTGGGCTTTGCCGACTACGAGTATGACGTGCTGATCGCCACAACCATCATCGAGTCGGGTATAGATATGCCTAACACCAACACGATTATCATCAACAATGCCCAAAATTTCGGTCTGAGCGAACTGCACCAACTCCGAGGCCGTGTGGGACGAAGCAACAAAAAGGCATTCTGTTACTTGCTCACACCTCCCCTGCGCGAACTGACCGTCGACGCACGCCGACGATTACAGGCAATCGAGAGTTTCTCCGAGTTAGGCAGCGGCATACATATCGCCATGCAAGATCTCGACATACGAGGTGCGGGGAATCTGTTGGGCGCAGAACAAAGCGGCTTCATCGCCGATTTGGGTTACGAGACATACCAAAAAATCTTGCGCGAGGCTGTACAGGAATTGAAAGAAGACGAATTCAGCGACCTATATGCCGAAACAAACGACGATGAACCCGAGAATTTCTCTCCCGATTGCCAAATCGAGTCGGATCTCGAACTGCTTTTCCCAAACGACTATATCCCGGGTGCATCGGAACGCATCTCGCTCTATCAGGAACTCGACAATATGGAAAAAGAGAGCGACATACAAGCCTTTGCCGAACGATTACGCGACCGCTTCGGCCGCATTCCTCATGAAGGCGAAGAACTGATACGGGTGGTAAGCCTGCGGCGTATGGCCAAACAGTTGGGTATGGAAAAAGTGGTACTGAAACAGGGGAAAATGATTCTTCACTTCATCTCGGACGAACATACTCGTTATTTCCAATCTCCGGCATTCGGCAAAATACTTGCCTATCTGCAAAAATATCCCCGGCGTTGCCAACTGCGCGAAATCAAGGGTAAACGTTCTATGGTCGTAGGTCAAGTCGACACGGTAAAGTGCGGAATGGAAATTCTGCAAGAAATACTCAACCTCGACGCTGCCTGACAAATTTCAAACCCCTCCTCCCCATTATGTCAAAGATGACATTCACATTCTGAACGCAGCGTATGCGGAGTGAAGAATCTCTTGCAAGGTGTTGAGTCCCTCACGGAACAATGACATTCTGAAAAACTTTGCCTTGAAGAATCCTTCTACCAAGAGTAACTCTGCATGAGATCTCTCACTTTCGTTCGAGATGACAATGAGTGTTATTCTGAGGGGTAAAATCCCGAAGAATCTCTTGCGAAACGTATGTCATTCTGAAAGGCTTTGCCTTGAAGAATCCGAGAGTACAATCGCCACCGTTGCGAGTAAGAAAGGAGAGGATTCCTCGTCGGCCTACCGGCCTCGCTCGGAATGACAAAAATATCATTCTGAATGCAACGTAAGCAGAATGAGAAATCACGCAACCGGTGATTCTTCGGGGAAACGTAACGACTCGACTTTGGAAAGACGTTCCCGCAAACGGGACATAAGAGAGCGACGCTGACGCAAGGTCATCTCGCAATCGAGTTCGAAATATTGGGACAGGACAGTCGGCCCCTCCTCTTTCACGATACGCATCACATCGTTCATAAACGGGTACTCAAAAAGAATGCGTATATCGTCCTCTACAAGACGTTCGACGATTTCGTTCGCCCGGATCGCATCGGCCGCCGCTGCCCGATAAGCCTCGATAAGTCCGCTCGTACCCAATTTTATTCCGCCAAAATAACGTACCACTACGATAAGGACATCGGTAAGTCCGAAAGAGTTGATTTGCCCCAAAATAGGTTTACCGGCCGTACCCGAAGGCTCTCCATTGTCATTCGCCCGAAACTCGGTACGGGCATGCCCCAGCATATAGGCCCAGCAAACATGACGGGCATCGTAGTACTCTTTCTGATAACGGGCGATAGTTTCCTTGACTTCGTCGAGGGTCGACACAGGTATTGCAAAGGAAATGAATTTACTCATTTTCTCCTTATACAACCCCTCGGAAAGACGAGCTACGGTAAGATAGGTATCGTCGGCCATTCGTTGAAGCTCTTATCAGAAGGCTTTGAAACTCATATCAAGACCTTTGACCGAATGGGTCAATGCGCCGACCGATACGAAATCGACCCCGCATTCGGCATAGTCGCGTATCGTATCGATTGTAATGCCTCCCGACGATTCGGTTTCGTAACGACCGGCAATGAGCTTCACAGCTTCACGAGTAAGCTCGGGTGTAAAATTATCGAGCATAATACGGTCGACACCCCCGACCCGCAATACTTCACCGAGCTCGTTGAGATTACGTACTTCGATCTCTATTTTCAGATTCTTTCCTTTCTCTTCGAGGTATCTGTGGCAACGGGTAATAGCGGCTTCGATGCCGCCGGCGAAATCGACATGGTTGTCTTTGAGCAGAATCATATCGAAAAGCCCGATACGGTGATTTACACCTCCCCCTATACGCACTGCCTCTTTTTCGAGTATGCGCATACCCGGCGTTGTCTTGCGGGTATCGAGCACCCGGGTATGCAAACCTTCGAGACGCGCCATGTATTCATGGGTAACGGTAGCGATACCGCTCATACGCTGCATGATATTGAGCATGATACGCTCGGTCTGTAAAAGCGACTGCACCCTACCGCTTACGACAAAAGCCACATCGCCGGGTTTTACATGCGCACCATCTTCTATAAAGACCTCCATCTCCAATGACGGATCAAATGCGGCAAATACGCGCCGCGCCACATCTACGCCGGCAAGAATGCCTTCTTCTTTGACAAGAAGTTTGGAACGCCCCATTTCATCGGCAGGTATGCAACACAACGTCGTATGGTCGCCATCGCCTATATCTTCGGCAAAAGCCAATGCAATCAGGTCATCAATCAGTTGATCGGGAGTTTTCATATTCTCGTTTTATATTTACTATTTTCCTTATTACGCACATTTCCCCGTATCAAAAAAGAGAAGGGAATAAAATAATCGCTATATTTGTAGCTTGGTCGGCTGTACATTTGACACCCAACGACAGGCAAATGTACGCAAAAAACCTGTAATCCTACACATGAAAATAGATTTTTTAGTCGTCGGGAAAACAGCGCAATCAGGCTTCACCGAAGGCATTACCGAATATTGTAACCGCATAAAGCGTTATATTCCGTTTGACATGGTCGTCATTCCCGAATTGAAGAACACAAAAAATCTCAGTATCGAACAACAAAAAGAACGAGAAGGCGAACTGATACTGAAATCATTCCGAGACGGCGACTTCATCGTGCTGCTCGATGAACATGGAAAGGAATTCTCTTCGATGCAGTTTGCCGAGTATATCGAGAAAAAAATGCATACGACTCCCCGACGGTTAGTCTTTGTCGTAGGCGGTCCTTATGGTTTCGCACAAAGCGTATATACGACGGCACACGAAAAAATATCCTTGTCGAAAATGACTTTTTCCCATCAAATGATACGCCTTATCTTCACCGAACAGTTGTATCGGGCTTTCACCATTCTCAATAACGAACCTTATCATCACGAATAAATCCGGCTTTATGAAAAAAATCTTCTGTTTTTCCGCTTTGATTATAACGGGATTGTTACTTTCCCTTCCCTCTCATGCCAAAGACTATCTTTACGACTTCGACTACGGCGCCCTTATTTATGTCAGTGCCGGTAAGGACGTGTGCAAAAACCTCAATGTGCAAGTGCAGGCCGATTTATGGCTGAACGACAACTTTAAAGGATACGAACGTTTTATGCCTTCGGCGACACTGACCTATACCGTCATTCCCAAATACCTCAAAGCGATGGCCTATTATGCCTATTTCAATCAAGAAGGGAAATCGGGTAAAAAAGATGTACACCAACACCGTTACCAAGTGGGCCTGACCGGCAGCTACGCCACACCCCATCTCAATTTCTCGCTCTGTTCCAAATTTGAACAGACTCACAAAGACGGTATACCGAACAACAAATGGCGTAATCAATTAAAAATCACTGGAACAATCGCCAAAGAAAACCCGTGGAAACCATTTGTATCGGTCGAGATTTTCGAGGCCATGAACAGTATGAATCCGACCGGAACAGTCGGGATAGAACGTATCCGTTACGAAGCGGGCACCAATTATGCCGTGAATAAACTCATCTCGCTCGAAATGAAATTGCGCGCCGAACGGTTGACTATAAAAAAACAACTCTACTCCTCGGTAGGAATTGGGGTAAAATTCAATCTATAATTCATACCATAGATTCTTGTTTCTGATTGAGAATCTCTTACCAAAATATTTCATTCTGAGGAAGTAACCCGGAAGAATTTCAAATGGAACGTACATTTTTCAGGAGATTCCTCGTCGGCCTATCGACCTCGGTTAACCTTGTTTTCCTCCTTCGCGCCTCGGCTGTGCCCGAACAAGCGTGTTCTGCACAGCACTCGGCTTGGCGTCGGTTCGGAATGACAGACAAAATGTTATAGGGGGAGACTGTTCGTTCCTACCTATCTGTTTAAGAAAAATCCATATCCATTCAATCGACATACAACAGATCGGCCATAATACCGTCGGAAATAAACAAACCTCGACGAGTTACCGTCAATCGTCCGCCGACATAAGCCAGCAGACCGTTTTTGATGTGTGGTCGAGCCATACGCAGACAATAGTCGCGACGGGCTTCACCGAAATCAGCCGCTATCGCATCGAGGTCGAGCCCCCACATCGTACGCAAAGAAGTTATCACCCGGTCGTTGTAACGGGTATTGTCATCGATCCTTTCCGTTTCATAAGCCGCATGACCGATTTCTATTTGGGCAATATAGCGCATCAAATCCGGAATGTTACGGCGACGTACCGACCGATCATAACTATGCGCCGACGGCCCCAACCCAAGATATGGCACATCCTGCCAATAAGAAGTATTATGCCGGGCATATTCTCCGCTACGGGCGAAGTTAGAAATTTCGTATTGCTCATAACCCGCATTCGCCAACACGTCGATTGTCATTTCAAATAACCGGGAAGAAAGGTCTTCTCCGCATTCCTGCACCAACCCCTCCTGTCGCAAACGGTCAAGAGACGTACCCTCCTCGTAAATCAGGTTATAAGCCGATATGTGAGGCAATCCGAGTGATACGGCCTGTCTCAAATCTCCGGCCCAACTATCGGGCGTCTGTCCGGGCAAACCGTAAATAAGGTCTATACTGATATGGGAAAATCCTACTGTACGCAAACGTTCCACCGCCCAGACAGCTTGGGCGGAAGTATGCCGCCTACGCAAAAAGCGTAAATTTTCATCGGCAAAGCTCTGTACGCCCATACTTATTCTATCTATCGGCAATGATGCCAGACAAGCCGCATAAGCAGGCGATACATCATCGGGATTGGCTTCGAACGTTATTTCCCGGCAACGGTCGAAATCTATATCTTTACCCAATCCGTCGAAAAGCCGTTGCAACAACACGGGCGGCAATTGAGAAGGCGTACCGCCGCCTATATACAAGGTATCGACTCGTTCGCCCCGCAATTCGCCCCGACGTAACCGCCACTCCTGCAACAAAGCCTCAATATAACGTCCTTGCAACTCTTCACCTACGGTCGAATAAAAATCGCAATAAATGCACCGTGTGCGACAAAAAGGAATATGTATATACAGTCCCGCCATAATGCAAACAAAGTTACGTAAAAATACCGGTATCTTGCATCTTCTGTTTTTTCAAAGGGAAAAGTATTTGACAAAACCTGCTCTGTAACACATTTCATAAATTGCTTTTATCGATTATTTTCCCTACTTTGCGCTTCGTTATCGTAAAAACACAACGATACACGAGAAAAACACATTTTTTACCTTTAAATCTGATATTCCATGAAAGTGTATCAATCCAACGAAATCAAAAACATCGCCCTTTTGGGCAGTAAAGGTTCGGGAAAGACCACGCTCGCAGAAGCCATGCTCTACGAGTGTGGGGTTATAAAACGCAGAGGTTCTGTCGAAGCACAGAACACGGTTACCGATTATTTCCCGGTAGAGAAAGAGTATGGATACTCGGTTTTCTCTACCGTTTTTTATGCCGAGTTTTTAAACAAGAAACTGAATGTCATCGACTGCCCGGGAGCCGACGATTTTATCGGCGG
>HF999746.1:8986-13393 GCA_000434215.1 Bacteroides sp. CAG:144 | reverse complement strand
GGCCATGAATGTTACCGATACGGGCGTTATCGTCATCGATTCGCAATACGGCGTTGAAGTAGGGACTCAAAACATCTTCCGCTACACCGAAGAGATGCAAAAGCCCGTCATTTTTGCCATGAACCAACTCGACGGAGAAAAAGCCGATTACGATGCCGTCATCGAGCAACTCCGGGAAGACTTCGGCAGCAAAGTAGTGCCGATACAATACCCCATCGTCAGTGGCCCCAACTTCAACGCCATGATCGATGTCCTGCTTATGAAAATGTACAGCTGGGGTCCCGACGGCGGAACTCCGACCATATCGGATATACCGGCCGACCAAAAAGAAAAAGCCCTCGAACTGCATAAACAACTGGTCGAAGCCGCCGCAGAAAACGACGAGGCATTGATGGAAAAATTCTTCGATAAAGGAACTCTTACCGAAGACGAAATGCGGGAAGGTATCCGCAAAGGGCTCATCACCCGAGATATTTTCCCTGTATTCTGCGTAAGCGCATTACGCGACATGGGTGTGCGCCGCATGATGGAATTTCTCGGAAATGTGGTTCCTTTTGTTACCGACATGCCCAAACCCGTCTCCCACGACGGCACAGAGGTTGCTCCTGACCCCGACGGCCCTACCAGCCTTTATTTCTTCAAAACGACCGTCGAACCGCATATCGGAGAAGTTTCGTACTTCAAGGTTATGTCGGGAAAAGTACACGAGGGAGACGACCTCCAAAATATGAACCGAGGCAGCAAAGAACGCATTGCCCAGCTGAGTTGCGTATGCGGACAGATACGTACCAAAGTCGACGAACTCGTCGCCGGAGATATCGGCGCAACCGTAAAACTGAAAGATGTGCGCACCGGTAATACGCTGAACGAGAAAGGTTGCGAATACATATTCGACCTGATGAAATTCCCCAATTCGAAAATACAACGCGCCATAAAACCCGCCAACGAGGCCGATGCAGAAAAACTGAACGAGATTCTGGTACGCATGCACGAAGAAGACCCGACATGGATCGTCGAACAATCGAAAGAACTGAAACAGACGATCGTATCGGGACAAGGAGAATTCCACCTGCGTACCCTCAAATGGCGCATCGAAAACAATGAAAAGCTGATGGTCGAGTTCCAAGAACCGCGCATTCCCTACCGGGAAACCATCACCAAAGCTGCCCGAGCCGATTATCGACACAAAAAGCAATCGGGTGGCGCCGGCCAATTCGGAGAAGTACATCTCATCATCGAGCCTTATTATGAAGGTATGCCGGCTCCCGAAAGCTATAAATTCGGCAATCAGGAATTCAAAATGAATGTCCGCGACACACAAACAATCGATCTCGACTGGGGTGGGAAACTGGTATTTGTGAACTGTATTGTAGGCGGTGCCATCGACGCCCGTTTCCTCCCGGCCATTCTTAAAGGATTGATGGACCGCATGGAACAAGGACCTCTCACAGGCTCATACGCCCGCGATGTGCGCGTATGTGTCTACGACGGGAAAATGCACCCCGTAGACTCAAATGAAATTTCATTCCGTCTCGCCGGACGCAACGCTTTCAGTGAAGCTTTCAAAAATGCAGGTCCCAAAATTCTCGAACCGGTATATGACGTTGAAGTACTCGTCCCATCGGACAAAATGGGCGATGTCATGAGCGACCTGCAAGGCCGCCGCGCCATCATCATGGGCATGGAAAGCGTCAAAGGCTTTGAAAAAATCATCGCCAAAGTTCCATTGAAAGAGATGGCAACCTACTCGACCGCCCTCAGTTCCATCACGGGAGGACGCTCGTCGTTCAACATGAAATTCTCGTCATATGAACTGGTTCCCGGCGATATACAAGAAAAACTGCTAAAAGAATACGAAGCTACTCAAACGGAAGAATAACTTATACCGACGGTGTTATAACGCACCGAAAATCCGCATTAGTTAAATTAATAAAAAAAGCCACCTTTTTTACGGGTGGCTTTTTGCAATTAAACAGTTATTTGTTAATTTAGCACCGAATTGTTAAACAGGAGCGATTCTAAAAAAGTTATTTGTTTTGTTAAACAAAAAGAGGTTTCGGATTGTTTATCGAAAAAAATACTGAAAAAGCGGACGTTTTTCTAAAATTATCCCGACGGATATTTCAAAAGAACGTACCATCGAGACCCCGAAAGGCAAGTATAATCGTATGAAAAAATCCACGATCTGGCTATTAGCAATCATTATGGCACTCACATTCACCAGCCTTCTCTTTATGCAGATCACGTATATCGAGAACATGGTAAGAATGCGCAACGAGCAATTTTCCGAGGCCGTAAAACGCAGCCTCTACGCCGTATCGTCCCAGCTCGAACAAGATGAGACCAAACGTTACCTTGCCGAAGACATCGAAGAAAATCAAAAACGTTTGCTCTCGATAGAAAGAGGCGGAACGTCGGTTACGCAACAGTGGTCGATCGTCTCGGCCGACGGGTCGATAAGTACCCTCAATGTACAGGAATTCACCTTTTCCCTCCCCGAGAAAGTTACCGTACCCAAAACCAACAGCGGAAGTTCCATCACCAACACATATAAAAATATGCAAGAGGTATTGAAAAACCAGTACCTCTACCAGAAAGGTCTGCTCGAAAACGTTATTCTCAACATACTCTCCACAGCAAGCAACCGCCCCATACTGGAACGTGTCGATACCGAAATGCTGTCGAATTACCTGAAAGCCGAACTAAGGAACAATGGTCTGAACATACCGTTCCAATACGCCATATATGATCCGAAAAGCAAACTCGTATACAAAACATCGGAATACAATCCCGAAGAAAAAATCACCAAATACTCGATAACGCTTTTTCCCAATGATCCGTCGAAAAGACAAAATCAATTACGCGTCTATTTCCCGACAAAACAGGATTATATTTTTTCATCGGTACGATTCAGCATACCCTCGTTTACTTTCACCCTCGTATTGCTGATCACTTTTATCTTCACGATAGTCAAACTTTTCCGGCAGAAAAAATTAACGGAAATGAAGAACGATTTCATCAACAACATGACACACGAATTCAAAACGCCCATTTCCACCATATCTCTGGCAGCCCAAATGCTGAAAGACCCATCTGTCGCAAAAAGTCCGGAAATGTTCCAGCACATATCGACGGTCATCAACGACGAAACCAAACGGTTGCGTTTCCAAGTGGAAAAGGTACTGCAAATGTCGATGTTCGAACGTCAGAAAACGATGATGAAACTTACCATACTCGACGTAAACGACTTGATTACCGGCGTATTGAGTACATTCAAATTGAAAGTCGAGCAATTCGGCGGTACCATTGATGCTGAATTGGAAGCCGAAGACGCTCTGGTAGAAGTCGACGAAATGCACTTTACCAACGTAATCTTCAACCTGCTCGACAATGCCGTGAAATACGCCCGTGAAGATGTTCCCCTACATCTGTTTGTAAAGACCCGCATAGAGGGAAATAAAGTCATCATTTCGATACAAGACAACGGCATCGGCATCAAAAAAGAAGACTTGAAAAAGATTTTTGAAAAATTCTACCGTGTATCAACGGGCAATGTACATAATGTCAAGGGATTTGGTCTCGGTCTTGCCTATGTACATAAAATCGTTACTGACCTAAAAGGTTCTATACGGGCCGAAAGCGAATTGAATTCAGGAACAACATTTATAATAACATTACCCTTAAAAAACAAATGATTATGGAAGAAAAGTTGCGTATCTTACTTTGCGAAGATGATGAAAATCTCGGTATGCTGCTGAGAGAGTTTTTGCAAGCAAAAGGCTATGCCGCCGACCTTTTCTCCGACGGAGAAAGCGGTTACAAGGCATTCTTGAAAGGGAAATACGACTTATGTGTACTCGATGTGATGATGCCCAAGAAAGACGGATTCACTCTGGCACAAGAAATACGTACCGTAAACAGTGAAGTACCCGTTATCTTCTTGACCGCAAAATCGCTGAAAGAAGACATTCTCGAAGGTTTCAAAATCGGAGCCGACGACTACATCACTAAACCGTTCAGCATGGAAGAGCTGGTATTCCGTATCGAAGCCATTCTGCGTCGAGTAAAAGGGAAACGGGGAAAAGAAGTTACAATGTACAAAATAGGACAATTTACTTTCGACACCCAGAAACAGGTTCTCTCTATCGGCGACAAAAACACCAAACTTACCACAAAAGAATCGGAATTGCTGAGCCTGCTTTGCGCTCATGTAAACGAAATCTTGGAAAGAAATTTCGCGCTGAAAACCATTTGGATCGATGACAATTATTTCAACGCCCGCAGTATGGACGTATATATCACCAAACTGCGTAAACATCTCAAAGACGATCCCTCTATCGAAATCATCAACATTCACGGTAAAGGGTACAAACTCATCGCTCCCGAGATAGAAATGAAGACGAAGTA
>HF999746.1:1057-8851 GCA_000434215.1 Bacteroides sp. CAG:144 | reverse complement strand
CTCCCGTACGATACCGTCGACAAGACCCAACTTCGGGACAACCACCGTATCGGTTCCCGTAGCACACAAAACCGTCGTAAAAATAAAAAGAGCCGGCACGATGACATCGGCACGGTTGGCATTCAATTCCATCTGCTCCATACGTTGCTCCACCGACATTTTCCTTAACCGCTCATAAAGGGCAGACAACTCTTTGGCTTTTATCGCATCTTTCGGCTTCTTGTCGAGCAGGCGATGCGCCTTATTGATATTGCCGCCCGAACCGATAATACCCGACGGCTTGTACTGACTGGACTTTTCCTTCAACCACTCGGAAAACAATTTTTCTTCACCAGCCGAGACAGCCCCACTTATATACCGAACCGTTCCCAAACGGAAAGAACGAGCCTCGACTTCGCGATTATCGGCATAAACGACAACCTCGGTCGATCCTCCTCCCACATCGATATAAAAATAAGATTTCGTCTTGTCGAGAACTTTTTCAAGGCCGCCGGCCCCGTAAATGGTTCTCGCCTCGGTATTTCCATCGACAATCTTTATGTCGATTCCGCATTCACGGGCTATTGCTTCGGTAACTTCTGTACCATTGGAGGCTTCACGCATGGCACTGGTCGCATAGGCCTTGTAAGCATCGATAGCGAATGTGCGAAACAGTGCGGCAAACGCCGACATAGCCTGCATCAAATCCGCCTCCTTTTCTTGGGTAATATATCCTTTGGAAAAGACATCTTCTCCCAACCGGATAGGAACCCGTACAAAAGCGGCTTTTTTGAACTCGGGCTTCTTATATTCCTCTACATAGTCGATCAGTAACCGTATGGCATTAGAGCCTATGTCTATGGCTCCGAATGTATATCTGCTCATTCTTTAATAATCGTTTCGTTATAGTGTATCAACAATCCCGAGAAACCCGAGAAAATGACTACTTTTTATAATTGGAAAGGCGTCCGTAATAATCATACAGAGCCGTCTGACTGCGTAAGGGAGCAGCCCCGGGAGCGGGTTTCACATAGGTATTCTGCCGATCCTCATCGAGCAAACGAGCCTTAACGGTATCGTGCCATTGTATCTCGAAAACATCTCTCGCCTTTTTACGGATTCCCTCATCGTACAACGGCACACACACTTCGACCCGACGATCGAGATTACGTGCCATCCAGTCGGCGCTTCCCGTGTAAATGCGTTCGTCTCCCCCGTTACAGAATATATAAAGACGTGCATGTTCGAGGTATTTATCGACAATGCTTATCGCCCGAATATTCTCACTCATTGCCTCGACTTGTGGCAGCAAGCAGCAAGCTCCTCTCACGATAAGCCTCACCTCGACCCCGGCACGGCCGGCCTCGTACAGTTTTTCGATGATTCCCACATCGGTAAGCGAATTGCATTTGGCGTATATATAAGCTTTTTTCCCTTTTTTAGCATGACTTATCTCCCGATCGATCATATCAACAAACTGCATGCGCATATAGTAGGGCGACACCATCAGATGCTTGAATGTAAATTGTTTATGATTATTCGAGAGAAAAAGGAATACATTGAGGACATCTTCGGTAATTTCGTCATGTGAAGTAAACAGTCCGAAATCGGAATAAATCAACGCCGTATTTTCATTGAAATTTCCGGTTCCGATATAGGCATACCGTTTCATCCCCCGACGTTCACGCCGCTCAACGAGAACAACTTTGCTATGTACTTTCAAATCCTCCATCGTATGGAGGATTTTCACGCCTTCCCGTTGAAGCAAGTCGGTATTTTCCATATTCTGTTCCTCGTCAAAACGAGCTTTCAGTTCGAGCATCGCATAGACTTTCTTTCCGTTCTTCACGGCATTGACCAAAGCATTTATCACCTTAGAGTGTTCGGCCGTACGGTAAAGAGTTATGTAAATGCTCTCCACGCGCGGATCGATGGCTGCTTCCCGCAGGAAATCGATAAAATGCTGGAATGTATGATAGGGATAATTCAAGAAAATATCCCGTCGGGCTATGACTTCGAGAATACTCGAAAAGAGCGATATCGACGGGTGCTGTATAGGCCTCTGCGGAGCATACAGGAGGTCGGGACGCACTTTGGGAAACTTCATCAGGTCTTTCATCATGTGGTAACGTTCGCCGGGCGCCAGCATTTCGGAATTATCGAGCCCCAATTTTCCCGCCAGAATCTCGACCATGTCAGCCGGCATATCACGATCGTAAATCATGCGTATAGGCAATCCGTAGCGACGATTGGAGACACCCTCGGAGATACGTTCGAAAAGACTTTTCGAGACATCTTCGTCGTAAGTCAGCTCGGCATCTCGCATGATTTTAAATGTATAAACTCCTATCTCATCGTAAGAGAACATGAAAAATATATGGTCGATCATCAACCGTATAATGTCGTCGATAAAAATAATATCGTGCCGGCCGGCAGCCGAAGGCAAAACGACAAAGCGGGGACACGCCGAACTGGTGGGTATCCGCACGACGGCATAACGAACCGAGCGGCGGTTTTTGTGCGACATTTTCACACCCAAATAGCTGTTCCCGTCGGGAAGAAAAGGCAATCTCACCGATTTGCGGATAATAAGGGGTACCAAACGAGGAGAAAGAATCTGCGCAAAATAACTCCGGCAAAACTCTTTCTGCTCTTCACTCAGATTTTTTTCATTGACGACAAAGATACTCTCCCGCTCCATTTCGGCCAGCACAGTCCGATAGGTAGCAGAAAAATGCTCCTGCAACAAAGCGATTTTATCATTGAGCTCTTCGAGCAGCGACTCGGGTGTATAATCTCCCGTAAGCATCTTTTTTGCATTCTTACGGGAGCGACACAAACGCATGATATTGGCGACACGTACCTTGAAAAACTCATCTTGATTGTTGGAAAATATCCCTAAAAACTGCAACCGTTGCAACAACGGGACATTCGGGTCGCAGGCTTCCTGCAAGACCCGTTCATTGAATTGTAACCAACTGATCTCCCGATTTATGAATTTATACTCCATGATGTTCACGTATTAGCTGGTCGACAAATGCGGTTTCACTCATACCCAACCATTTACGATAAAGAAACGACTCGCCGCCGGAGCGACCGAGATGTTCGACAAAACGGTTCAGGTCAAACTTGTCGGAAACAATGGCTATATCGGACGAGGCGGCATCAGCGGCATTGATTTCCTGCTCGATATGAGCCGGAATAAGCATCATAGGCTTGTTATAAAACAAGGCCTCGCACACCGACTCAAAACCGGCCGTAGTTACATATCCTTTGCATCGACGCATTAAAGATAAGAAAAGTTTGTCATTCACACGATGGAAAGTAAGATTTCTTTCGGCTTTCCACATCTCGGGATAATCCCGATTGTCCCAAAAGACATGCAGTTCGCAATCGGGGTGTTCCTTGCTCCACGCCTTGATTTGATCGGCAAATGCATTGTTGACGATATATCCGAGAATGAAATTTTCCTGCGAACACTCCTTGTTATGAAGTACCTCCTTACGCAAAAGCGGAGGAACAATCGTTATGCGACGGGCAGCGTCTCCCGCCATCGGATAAAACGACAACGCCAACAAGCGGTTACACCCCAAAGCACTCATACGCACATGCTGCCTCAACAACCAACCGTTCAGCCCCCTTCGGGAACCTTGCCTGTACCCCCGATGCAACATCAGGTATTGGTGTCCTACGCCGACCATATCGACCGACAAGCGGAAACACTTCACGGCCAATCCCGATAACATCTCATAAAAATTGACGACCTCATCGGGACGATACTTCAATATCTGAGAGCGAATAAAACAGATGCTGCGCACATACGCCTCTACCCTACGGGGCGCCATATTGGCAACGACAGTCTGTACGAGATTCACATGTGTATCACCGGCCTTGAAACTGAATTGTGGCGCCTCGAACGTATCGACAGGCGCATCTATCTCCCGCAGGAAAAATTCTGGTATCTGACGATGACGGGTATGTCCCACCAAAACTTTTACGACCTCATGTCCCTGACGACGCAATATCGAGGCCAGCGAAAGGGCTTGGGTCAAATGTCCCCTTCCCTCTCCTTGTACAACAAACAAATAACGCATCAGTTTTCTTCTTTATGATATGACAATATCGACCAGTTTCCATTGAAATCCTCGGCCAGTGCGGTCATAGACTCCACCCAATCGCCAGAATTGAGGTAATGTATATCTCCTATCATGCGGTTGTCGGCCTGATGGATATGTCCGCAAATCACACCCGAACAGTTTTTCTTTCGGGCGATGTTGCACAACGAATCCTCGAAATCGCTGATATAGGAAACCGAGGCTTTGACCGATTGTTTCACCTGTTGCGAAATCGACTTGTAGGGCAACCCTTTTTTACGACGGCGACGGTTATAGATACGATTTATTCCCATCAGCAGGCTGTACCCTACGTCGCCGATCTTGGCCAACCAACTGAAACGGGTCGTAATCGTGTCGAATATATCGCCATGCAGGACATAATAATTGCTCTCTCCGCTTCGGTAAACGTAATCGCGGCAAATAGTCAGGTTGGGTATTTCGAGCGGAAGGATACGATCGAGAAAATCGTCGTGATTCCCCCGCAAATAGATAATGCGGGTATGCGGCAATATCGAAAGCAGACGCTTGATAAAATAGGTATGACGCTTTTTCCACTTCGGCTTTTTCCCCCTGACGATTTCCCAACCGTCGATGATGTCGCCGCACAATATCAGCGTTTCGCACGTATGCTGTTTCAGAAAAAGATTAGCTTCTTTGGCTTTCGACCACTTCGAACCGAGATGTATGTCCGACATAACGATGGTCTTGTACTCCTTATTTTTCATTCTCTCTGTTTTGCTCTACAAAAGAACGACATGTATATTTCTAAGGAAATACAATCGTATGACAATTTTATAACAACTTTTGTCCTCTACCGGTTTCCTTTTCTGCTCTCCGGCAAGAGATGCCCAAGCCAAGCGGGTGAGTATTTTGTATGAGATCTCTCACATAGGTTTGAGATGACATTACTGTCATTCTGAACGAAACGTAGTGAAGTGAAGAATCCCAATCCAAAGTGGTAGTAACATGAGATTCATCGCATACGCTCGGAATGACATAGGGTAGTCGCCCTCAAAAACGATGTCATTCTGACGACCGCATGGAGGAAGAATCTCAAATAAAATACGAGATTCCTCACACTCAACCATAGGTCTCGATTCGGAATGACAAAGGGATACCACCCTCACCCTTGATAGCCGGTAATGTCGGAGAGGAAAAATGCCCGCCTTTATCGGGCTGCCGGGAGCGAGGGAGAAGACGGAAAGCGGGCGAGGACTGTTTGAGCGGAGCGAGTTCCGCAGCCCCCGTCGGCGAGCGAAGCGGGAGGCAGGAATATCCGATAACCAGCGGGCGACCTTTCTTGGTTACTTCTTTGCGGCAGGAAAGAAGTTACAACACACTGTCATTCTGAACGTAGCGTAAGCGTAGTGAAGAATCTCCGCCTAAATGCTCAAAAGCATGAGATCTCTCACATGCGTTCGAGATGACATAGAGATTCCTTGTCGGGCTATCGCCCTCGGAAACGATGTCATTCTGACGACCGCAAGGAGGAAGAATCTCTTCTGATAAAGGGTAGGAGATTCCTCACACCGCCTGTGCGGGTTCGGGATAACAGAGAGAGATTCCTCGCATACACTCGGAATGACAAAAGGGTTGTCTTGCTGAAAGATTTTTACCTTAAAAAACCGGGCGAGCAAAATTGCTCACCCGGGAAATAACCAAATAACAGCCACATCAAACAACGTCCGATACAGCCCAATGCCGGAAAGTTTAATACACAGCCACTTTATAGGACTTACGCACTCCGGACGAAACAATATCGACGATATACACACCCTCTTTATCGACAAGAGCCGTATATTGTTCTCCCTCACCCACAGCATCGAGACGGCAAGTACCCGAGATATCGAACATGCGTATGCGTTCGCCACCTTCAAGCCCCTTGACATAAAGCGTACGTTCATAAACATAGACCTGCACCGTACTTTCCAGCACCTCATTGTGGCGGAAAGCCAGCGAGAATCGGCCGAACTCATCGCCCGCTCCGTCGGAAGCAAACGTATAGGCCGACTCCTTCAAATCGGTAATCTGCCCTGTCGCATTATCGGTAAGGAGTATGACATCGTAATCTTCGGCAATCGTCCCGTCGGGCAAATCGATTGTATACATACCGCTGTCGGCCACATACACACCTATCGGAGTAAGGGCTGTTTCATCGACCGCAGCAGCCAGCGAAAAACGAGTTCCCGTCGACGGGTTGGCAATATATATCTGCGGCACATCGCTGTTCATACTCATAAACTTGATACCGTCGCGTCCTATCTCATAGGCCAACGCCCCCGCCGATGACTCCTGTGTTCTCAAAGCAACTTCGTCGCTCCCCGTCTCTCCCGAAATACGCAACGCCAAATTCTGTCGGGAAGAGGCATAGGCATTAACTTCCGGTACTCTCGGTTGCGGGAAAATCAATTCCTCTACCGACCCGTTGCCGATAACAGCCGTTTGGGTAAAGAAGCCGTCGCCCATGCTACCGGTTCCGCCCACCCATGACTCGACCGTGTTATAGGTCTGCCCGTCATACGAGTAAAGGAGATGCGGCAGATCTATACCGTTCAAATCATAAGAAGCGACCAGATAAGGAATTCCGAAGAGATTCCAGCCCATGTTTTCCTTATGGGTGAAACGGGGCGACCCGTCTTCCTCGACCTCGGTAAGATTGTACTGGGTAAGCGATACGGCCTTATCGGTGTTGTTCTCGGTATAGACGGCCGTTCCGCGCCCCGTAAACCGGTAGGTTCCCGCCTCGGACAGACGAAGCCCGAAACCTTCTCCGGCAGCAAAAGAGTCCTTTACTTTCCAGAAAAGAGAATTAGACTCGGCATATCTCGTCAATGACGCGGCCCTACCCCGACCGTCGTAATAAGCGGTCGTATCGTCCTCGGCTAAAGATCGGGGAGCATAGGTCGTTCCCTCATACGCCACCCGTTCGATGCCGGCACGTTGCAGGGCATACGGTACGGCGGCCAGTTGCCACCCGGCGTTATCGTATTTCCGCTCTACGGCTACATAGTCGAGGCTTACGGCATTGCCATTGGCATAGAGCGAAGCACCCTCTTTGAGCAAGAGGTATCCGGGAGCGAAGGTCGATGACAGACCGGCCAATTCGAGATTTCCACTATGTACATACACGACCGATCCTCCTGCCGGGGCTTGCGTAGCCTTATACCCGTCCTCGATATTCCACGTCTCGAAGCAACCGTAATCGACCTGATCTGCAAACAAGCGGGCGTTGCCCATGACATCGCGGTCGGTATCGTAGTCGATATATCGCGCGAAAGTATTAGGGACAAACGAGTTGGCCTCCCCTTTATCGATAGCCGCACTCATCTCTTTGAGTTGATACGAGAGTGGGCCTTCGAGATAAGGATTATAGGGATCGTCGTCGTTTTTCAGAGCCTCATCTTCATAAAGCGTATCATCGAGCATACGGTTTTTCGTGGCAATGGTATTGAACATCTTTCCTTCGTTTATAGAGACAACTGGCGTCGTTCCTTCGGGGGCATCGACGGTAAGATTCACCAGCGTACCACCGTCGTTCTTCACGACGGCAGCACCCTCCCCGGGCGTATTGCCCTCGATAAGCATGTTGTAGAGCAATCCGCCCGTGTTCTCAACCACCGGAACATTCCCGCCGGTAACCGTCATGCCGTGAACATAGTTGTTGCGCAACGCCATTTTGTCGGAGACACGCACGGCAGGC
>HF999746.1:638-974 GCA_000434215.1 Bacteroides sp. CAG:144 | reverse complement strand
CCGAAAGTCTCCTCGCCGTTATAAGACACTCCTTCTATCTCCGTGGAGATCGTCGTCGACGCCAATAGTCCGGGACGATCGGCAGCAATCTTATCGACCGTAACAACCGGCTCCACTCCCGAAGCGGTAACCGTATCGGTATAGCTCGACTGCACGCTACCATACAGCGACACACCGTTGCGCATCGTAACCGACTCGCCCGTGCGACCGCCCTTGACAAATACGGTCGCATCGCCGCCATCTTTACGGGTGGCGACATACACGGCGCACAAATCGACCGCTTCCTGCAAACGTCCCTGACCGAAAGCCTTTTCCCATGTCGTACCGTCGCCGTCG
>HF999746.1:0-603 GCA_000434215.1 Bacteroides sp. CAG:144 | reverse complement strand
CCGGCTGCACATAGAGTACCGGGTAGAGCCGCTGATTATTTTCATACGCGCCCCGGTCGATGTTCTCGTCATAGACACGGAGGTCGCTCAACGTTATATCGTAGCCCGACGATTGCCCGTCGGCAATTCCCAGAGCTGCCCGATAGCTTGCCGAGTCGCCCTTGTTGAGGAGAACGGCCGAAGCCCCGATGTCGAAACTCCGCACGGCTAAATCGTCGGCGTAGGGATTCTCGAAGTTCGGTCCCCTGATGACATCGTCGTTCTGCGGCACGAGGTCGTCGTTGTTGTATTCGGGCAAGGCAAGAGTCGTTGCAGCCAGATTCTGCACGGCATTGTACCGGATATTTTCGGAATTGATAATATCACAACCCGTAGCCGGAGTTCCGCCCAACTGGGAACCGCTGATATTTTCAGAACCGTTCTTGTCGATTCCCGTACCGCCGTTGCGCCAGAGTACCGAGTTATATAGTTTCGACGAATAAGCACTCTCTCCATATATGCTGTCCGAAAGCACGGGCACACCCGTATTCATCGCAAAGGTCGCATTGAATACTTCGGTATCGACGGCATCGAGCGGAACGCCCTTGTTGGAATGGAAGAGCG
>HF999745.1:94109-99220 GCA_000434215.1 Bacteroides sp. CAG:144 | reverse complement strand
TGGTCGAGTGTTTCCAAGAACTCTATCTCGACGATGCGTAGTTCATTTTTCTTCTTTTTCTTGCCGTCTAACAGGTCGAGCTTCCCGGCTTGGGCTTCGGCAACTTCGATAATTTGTCCGAATGCGTCGGAATCGACAGTTGCACCTTTCAACTTGATGGTTATGAGGTCTGAACGGACCGGCTTGTCGATGAGTAAGTGTACGTATCCCAAACTTTTTTCGGTATTACCGCTCCATATCAAAGTGTTTCCCGCATACACTTCGAGAGGATAAGAACGTTGTCTCCAACCGGTGAGTTTGATACATATATCATCGATTTCGGCGCGGCGTTCGAGTTTATAGGCAATCCATGCCGTATTCGATTTTCCGTCGTTTCTCCATTCGCTCAATTCGTTGTCGTCGATACTGTTCATCGCATCGTCTTGGTTGCAGCCAGCAATGATACTGTCTACTTTGACATCGACTTTGGAGTCTCTGTAAGACGGGGTGGCGGGAGTCTCTCCACGGTCGAAACGGCTGGGGAGATTTTGTGCCGGGAAGTACGAGGAGAGTCCGTTTCTGACTTTGACGGGTTTTGTTTCAAAAGTTATTTCATTCGAAGGCAATCCTTCGGCTTCGGCTTTCAGGGTTATTTTTCCCGATTTATCGGTTGTCCGTATCATGACACGTGTAATGCCGCATTCGACGGGAAGCTCTTTCGATAGGACATAATTGTCTTTTCCCTGAGCTATACCGCCGCGCCATTCGGCTGGACCTTGCAAATCAAATTTTACCATATTGTTGGCCAACGGGCAGCGGTCGCCGTTCTCATCGACAACTTCGATTTGTACGAGGGCCAAGTCCGCTCCGTCAGCATAAGTTCCGTTAGGCCCTTGTATCAACGACAATTTTAATTCTTTCGGGTCTCCGATGGTTTTTATGGAGCTCCGGCTTGCTTCTGTGCCATCTTCGAGGTAAGAGACAGCTTCGATGCAGCCTTTTTCCCATTGTATGGAGTCGAACGTGAAGAGAAAACGGTATTCCTGCCGGCCGAATCCTTTTGATTTTCCATTGACGAATAATTCCACCTCATCGCCCGATGATACGACATATACGGGCTTTCGGGTGTCGGGGGTGTAGTTCCAGTGCCCGATGATATGCGTATGGTGGTTTTCGATGTCGACCCAGCCGTCCCACATGACTTTGTGTGCGAAATATCCGTCTTTGGGTATTCTGAACGCATCGACGACACCGCTCACACGGTAGTTCATCTCGCTGCGCCCGTGAGTTTGCGTATCGGAAAAGATGATTTTCGCGCCGCCTGAATTCACCCTGCGTCCTGTACCGGGACGTTCGCGCCACATATCGTACCAGCGGCGGACAAATTCTATGGCAAGCATATCCTGATTCTGATTATAGGCCGAGGCATCTTGCCCTTTATACAGCGGTCCGTCTCCCTGTTTGTGATAGGGATAACTGTACTCGTCCCAATATTTGCGCAGACCTTCGTCCCGGCAGTATTCGGTCTGTATCATCGGGTGGTGTTCGCTTTTGTTGATGTAAAGCATTTCTCCTCCGTATTCAGCCTCTCTGATGTCGAGCATTTCGCGTGAACCGATAGCCCGACCTCCATGCGGGTCGTACTGGTCGCGTATCGCGATCATCTCTATCATGTGCTCCCGGCTGATGGATTCGTTCCCGCATTCGTAAAAGAGGATACTCGGGTTGTTGCGTGTATAGATGATGACGTCGCGCATCAGTTCTTTACGTTGTTCCCAACGCCGTCCCTCCACATCTTTTTCGGCATCTCCGGCCGGAAGCATCTGTATGACACCGACCCTGTCGCAGGACTCGATATCCTGTTTTTGCGGGGTGATGTGCATCCAGCGGAAAAGGTTGGCATTGTGTTCGATCATCAATCCGTTGGAATAGTCGCTCAGCCAGGCCGGAACCGATATGCCCACGCCCGGCCATTCGTTGCTCGAGCGTTGCGCATAGCCTTTGAGTTGTATGACACGGTCATTGAGCCATACTTTCCCGCTTCCGAATCGGGTCTTGCGGAATCCGGTTGTCGTAACGACTTCATCGATGGATTTATTATCGACGATGAGACGGGTTACGACATGATAGAGATAACCATATCCCCAGCTCCAAAAATGGATATTCTCCAATGGGGCAGAGGCTTCCAACATTGCGGTTTCTTGCGGATTTACGGTTATGGGCGTACCCGAGAAAGAGCTTACCCGCTTGCCTTCGTAGTCATATATGTCTACTTCATAGCCGACGGCCATCGGTTTGTCGTGCTCATTACGGATTTGGGATTCGGTGTGTATCATCGCTTTCCGGCTTTTTACTTTTATATCGGAGGCATATACATAGACTCCGGTAGTTTGCAGGTTGCTGTATAGCGGTAATGTCTGATATAATTTATCGGTGATGTGCAGCCACACGTTTTTGGTTATCCCACCGTAGTTGGCATTGAAGTTCTGGTCGTTCCATTGGAACCGGCTGCCGGTTGCTCTCTCTCGGTATTGCCAGTCGTTGTCGACCCGCACGGCGATCACGTTTTCCCCGTTGAAGTTGAGGTAAGGGGTGAGGTCGAAGCCTACGGCCATGACACCGTTCTCGTGCAGTCCTATGTGTTTGCCGTTGAGGTAGAAATCGGCGCCTTGCCGCACACCCTCGAATTCGATGAATACCTTCTTCCCTTTGGCCGATTTCGGCAGTTTGAAGTGTTTCCGGTACCACGCGACAGTGTCGGTCATTTCCTTTATGGGAACTTTGAATGCTTCGTCTTCGTTGAAGGCTCGCGGAAGGGTGATTTTTTTCCAATCCTTATCGGGAAATTTTACTTTTTCGGCTCCGTGCATATCGCCTACATGCAAAAGCCATTGCGGATTGAAGTTATACTTTTCCCGCACACTGCCACTCACCGGCAGGGAGAGAGACAGGCAGAGAATAACGAATAATGGGTAAAAAAGATAAGTACGTTTCATGGTATGTAAATTTGTTTTTGTAGTTCGTCTTTCACAACGGCCATCATACCTTCGACTTGCGCCAGTGCCAGCATGCGACCGTGAAAAGAATATCCGGGATTGTAGTTCTGATTTTCGTCCCCCAACATGGTGCGTCCATGATCGACGCGCATAGGAAGGTGCGGATTCTCTTTTTCAAAAACACGTATCAAGTCGATGAGATGTCCGCGCCCCGATAGGTGGGAGCTCTCGATGAAATTTCCGTCTGGGAAAGTTTCTGTACTCCGCAGGTGCACGAAGTGTGTTCGTTTGGCAAATTTCCGGGCCAGTTCCCGTGTGTCGTTTTGTGACCCGGCACTGAGCGACCCGGCGCAAAAAGTGAGTCCGTTGTGCGGGTTGTCGACGGCATGGAGTATCCATGCGATGTCTACTTCGTCGGTTACGATGCGGGGAAGACCCAGTACTTGGAAAGGCGGGTCGTCGGGGTGCACGCACATATTTATGCCGAATGTTTCGCACACGGGCATGATGGCCGACAAGAAGTACCGCATGTTTTCGCGGAGGGCTGCACGGTCGATGCCCTCGTAGTGCGACAATAGCTTTTTGAATATTTTTACCGGATTTTCATCTCCCTCTTTGATATTCCCGTTGACAAATCCTTGCGTCTTTACGATGATTGTCTCGATGAGGTCGTTTTTCTCTTTCTCGCTGATGACTTTACCCATCTCTTCGACTTTCGCGAGGAGCGGATCGGGATAATCTTTTTCTGCTCCGGGGCGTTCGAGAATGTGAAGGTCGAAGTAGGCGAAACGCGTCCGGTCGAAGTAGAGCGATGTGGTACCGTCGGCCCACGGGTGTTGCAGGTCGGTGCGTATCCAGTCGATGACGGGCATAAAGTTGTAGCATACGGTTTTTATACCACATCGACCCAAATTGGCCAGACTGTTTTTATAGTTCTCGATGAGCCGGTCTCTTTCTGCTCCGCCATATTTGACGGCTTCGCATACGGGCAGGCTTTCTACGACCGACCATCGCAGGCCGTGCGATTCGATATAGGCTTTCCTGCGGGATATATTCTCGATTTCCCAGACATCTCCGTTAGGAACATCGTGCAGGGCGGTAACGATACCTTCCACACCGATTTGCCGTAACATGTCGAGCGTAATCGGATCGTTGGGACCAAACCATCTCCATGTCTTCTCCATGACAGATAATTTTATAAGATTACGACAAAGATAGCACGAGGGGAAGTGTGGAAGAAAATATTTCTGTATATTTTTTATCGTTGCGGAAAACGGGTGATAAATTTTTCAAAGAATGAGAAGCCTTTATCGAGTAGATTATAGAAAATCGAATAACATCAGTTGTATGCTTATTGGAAATGCAATAGTTTATATACAACAATAATAAATGTATTATTTTGTGTGTATAAATATTCTGAAATTTATTTATGCTTGTTTTTTATATTTGAAAGATAATTGATGATAAATTATTTGTTTTATAAAATAAATTTTTTATATTTGCAAAAAAATATTATTGATTAATGTAAAAATTTAATATCATGAGAAAGTCTTCTTATATGATCGATGTAAAGGTCGATGGTAGTAATGATCATATGTTGATTCACGGTTATACAGGAGCTATTGATTTAGTGAATGATAAAATCGTTTCTTTTATCAATAGTCACGATACGTTTACAGAGAGTGAATTTCCTTATTCTGCAAAAACATGGTCTGCATTGATACAACGCGGATATATTACTGAAAAAGCGGAGCAAGAAGAGTATGATTATGTTGCATACATGGCCGATATTTTATTCCGTAGAGATATGTTGTTGAAAAAAGGTTTTACATTTGTCATTACTTACGATTGTAATTTCCGTTGCCCATATTGTTTTGAGAAAGGAGTAGGAAGGGATAAAATGGTATTTACTCCTGAGATGGTAGATAAAGCTTTTGAAGCAATTTTTTATATAGAACCTAACGAAAAGTATTTTTTTAAAAATATTACATTATATGGAGGGGAACCTCTTTTAGTACAAAACAGAAAAATCATATCTTATATTATTGATAGAGGCAAAAGGTTAGGTTTTACATTTTCTGCTATTACAAATGGTTATGATTTGGTTGCTTATGAAGCCTTACTTTCCCCCGACGG
>HF999745.1:65872-93988 GCA_000434215.1 Bacteroides sp. CAG:144 | reverse complement strand
CGACCGTATTTTGGATAATATCGGTTTGGCTTTGAAGAGAGGTGTTCAGGTTTCTGTACGGGTTAATACAGATAGGGAGAATATCGAAGATTTGAAAGAGTTACAAGCGATTTTCGAGCGTTTACAGTATGTCGAAAATCCGCTTTTTTCAATGAATTCGGCATTGTTGGTTGATTATTCTGAATCCGAAACGGACAATACTTATCATTACTTGACGCAACGAGAATTTATTCAAAAGCATAGTGTTTCTAAATCTCAATTTGAATATCAGGATTATGGCGTGTTTGATAAACTTTATCAAGCCATTATGAGGAAAAAACCTCTGTCTTTTCATCCTATTTTTTGTAGAGCGCAGACTGGAAGCTTTGTTTTTGATCCATATGGTAATATCTATCCTTGCTGGGAAGTCGTAGGCCGGCCCGAACACTGCATAGGTCATTATGCGAGTGCTGGCGGTGTTTCTTGGAGTCAGGAACCTCTCGACAATTGGCATAAGGCGCATATATCAGAGATTCAGGCTTGTACCGTGTGCAAATATGCTTTGTTATGCGGATGCGGATGTCCGGCTCATAATCTGAAACGACATCATTGTCTTCGTATGGAAGATATTGTGCGTTATGCTGTCAATAAAGCGTATGCAGATCTGCAATTAAATAACTGATTTATTAACTTAAAAATGAAAATTATGAAAGAGAAGAAAAATGAACTTCGTTCTCTGAACGAAGAGTTGCCAGCTTTTTATTTAGATGAGCTGGAACAACGATTGGAAACAGACCCGTTAGCAATAGCGGCGTTGTTGAATATGGATAGTTCTGATTCTTCGGATGAATGCATTTGTATATGTAATGGAAAATGTAAGCAATACTGTTCAGAATATTGCCAAGAATTTGATTTATAAATAAAAGTTGAGGGTGTGAGAGATCTATATTTTTAAATTATATATGGTATTATATTCAGTATAAATCTTGATTACCCTCAATTTTTGTATACATTATATGATAATATAATGAAATATATCGTTTTTTTTATCGTCATATTTACAACTATTCCATCTGTTATGGCACAGACCATCGAGGTGGAAGGTCATGTGCGGGATAGTGAGCGGAATGACCTGATAGGGGCAACGGTATGTTGTTTTACTTCCGATACTCTTCTTGTTGCTAGTATGATAACTGACAGTAAAGGAGATTTTAGATTGAAACTATCGGGGGGGAAACAGGCGTTTCGTCTGCAAATAGGCTATCTCGGTTATAAAGAGATGACCCTTATATTGAATCCTACCGAAGAAAAGTTGGTGCGGCTTGGCGATATTACTTTGAGCCGGAGTTCTGCACTCATACAGGAGGTTATTGTTACGGGTAATCATACGGTGCACACTGCTGAAAAAACGATGATATACCCTACTCGTGAACAGTTACGTCATGTGTATGACCGAAACAGCTTGTTGAGAACAATGACCATACCCGGTGTGAGCATCGGCATATACGACCAGAAACCGACTTATATGGGACGAGAGATATTGTTCTGCATTGACGGACGGGAAGCCACCGAAGACGAGGTAAACAATTTGAATCCGCGAGATATCAAGCGAATCGATTTCTATACCAATGGTAATACCGACTATCCCAAAGCTGATGTTGTGTTTGACTATGTACTGAAAGAGCGGGACTATGCCGGTACGGTTGCAGTCAATGGTCAGCATAACTTAAATAAACCTACAGGTAGTGCTCGGGGGACGGCTCAATATTTTCAAGGGAAGTCGGAATTTGCCCTTTCTGTGGCCGACAGCTATGATTGTTTTAGTAACTACAATAGCGAAAATTATACAGAAACGGCTTACGGTTTTCCTGATGGAACGAATGTGAATACGACCCAAGAACTACCTTCACAAAAAAACAGTAATAATTTGCGTTCTTATTTCAATTACATATATAAAGATAAAAAACAGAGTGTCTATTCTTCTTTTCGTTTGAATCAAAACTTGAGAGAGAATGATGTATGGAATAGTCAGACATTCAGCAATACCCCCGAAACCTATACTATGCAAGAAAACCGGCATTCGACCGGTTTGTCTCCGGCATTGTCGTTTTGGTATGAATGTGCGTTGAAAAACGACCAGCGTTTGCGTATGGATTGGTATGGCAGTTATGGTAATAACGACTACAAACGTTGGTATGTTTATCGAATCGATGATGTAATAGCTTCGGCCTATGATAATGCAACCGACGAATCGAGTTGGTATGGACGGTTTAAAATCAATTATACCAAAACATTCAAGAATCGTTCGTCATTTAATGTAGAAGCCAATCAGGACTTTACCCGCACCGACGATCGCAACGCGCGTGAAGGTGTGGTATCCGACGTATATTTGAACCGAGGCAACACACAATTATATCTTACCTATAATTACAAGGTAAAAAATCGTTTGAATTTGCGTTTGCGATTAGCAGAACGTTTATCATTCAGCCAAACAGGTGCTGATACCTATTTCGATCATATGTTTGTACCATCATTGCAAATGACATATATGTATAAAACACATATGTTACAGATAGTTGCCGAAACATCAGGTTCTTCGCCCAGTATTACCAACCTCACGGCTACGGAGTACCGTCGTAATATTTATGAAATTTCCGTAGGAAATCCCGGGTTGAAAGATTGGCGAAAATATCAAGCCGGAGCTATTTATACTTGGGTAGTAGATCGATTCTTTGTGGGTGCGGGTTTTATATTCGGAGGAGATTACCGTTCACCTTATACCAATATCGAATACGCTGCTGACAGAGATATGTTTGTCTGTCAGCAGCGAAGTAGTGGTAATTCTATATCGCAAAGTTATGAATTACAGTTGCAATATAGTATTATACCCCAAAAATTGATGGTTGAGGTATATGGAAACTATAAGCATGAAAAGTTAGCATATTGGAAAACGATATATGGTGATTCGTATAATGTGTCAATCGATTGTTATTTTTTTCATAAAGGCTGGTCGGTTTCGGCAGGGTATGCCCCTAAACGTTCTTATATAGAAAAATCTGGGACGAAAATTCAATCGTCGGGAGGTTTTGATTTGAATGTCGGTTACTCCATAAAAGGTTGGAATATCCAATTCAGGACATTGAGTCCTTTTATGAAAACAACGTTTAAAGGTTGGTATGAAAGATTGTCATATTCAAAAATCAATGCGATGCGTTATGAACGCACCTATGACAATATGTTCCAGTTGACGGTCAACTATCGTTTTACGTTTGGTAAGAAAAAACACAAATTCCATAGTACAGAAATAAAAGATATTAATCAGTCAACAATTCTAGAATAGTCGGTTATGGATAATTTTGATTTGATGCGTATAACAGTGGGACCTTTTTCTACTTCGTCGTTGCATACAACTTTTTTGATGGAATTTAATAATCATTTCTTTGAAATAGGAAAAGATGCGGCGGAGTTGCTGAATTACCTCAAAGAAAATGGTTGCGATGAAGTGGCAGTGGATACTTATGTAGAAAGTCATGATGGACATCCGTCGAAAGACGATGTCATCGAATTTTTGGAAATGCTGTCGTCGAAAATTGCGGAGGGAAAGGTATCCTCGACTAAAAAGGGAGTATTTCTTTATCGGCACGATTTGATTTCGTCCGAGAAAGTAAGAAAGTGCGCTTCTTCTCTGAAAATACTTTTCGATAGCCGTGTGATGATGGCGATTGTCGGTATATTTATTATTCTGGATTTTATTCATTTTACAGAATTTTATACTGAAACTATACACGTTGATCTGAGTATCTATACAGTAATAGGATTATTCCTGTTTTTTATTTTTTCGTCGTTGATACATGAATTGGGGCATGCATCAGCTTGTCATTATTTTCAGATTCCTCATGGAAATATTGGCTTCGGATTATATCTTAATATTCCTGTTTTCTATACCGATGTTTCTCAGGCATGGAAACTTCCTCGAAGGGAGCGTTTTCTGATCAATATAGGTGGTGTGTATTTTCAGATGGTTTTATTAATACCGTTTCTTATAGCTTATTTTTTCTTTCATTACCCATTTTTCAAATATATAATTGTGGTGATGAATATGAATTTTGTTATTACATTGAATCCATTTTTCAAATTTGACGGATATTGGATTTTGTCAGATGTTTTGGGGGTTGCCAATTTACGAAAAAAGGGGACAGAATGGGTTGGATATGTTTTGAGTAAAATAAAGAATAAAAAAGTAGAGCATCGACCCTATTTATTTGCGTTATCCCGGGGAGCAAAATCTGGATTAGTAGTTTATACGGTTGTAGTCAATTTGTTTTTTGGATTTTACTTTTTCTATGTTTTACCTTTGTTTTTCGTACGGTTTTATGAAACTTTTCCTGATCGTTTCAGTCTATTGATAAGAGAATTGTCATATCGCCAAACTCCGGACTGGTCGAATGTACAACAAATTGTTCTTCAATTATTATTCTTGGTATTGGCATTTTATATGTTGTACCGGATCATATATCCATTTTACAAGAAGATACGTGTATATAAAGAATCATGATGAAACAGTTGGTTTGCATATCGAGTTGCTGTTTATTGACATTTGTGTTCCTTGCTGATTTTTTTTATATCAAGGATACGTATTTTGTACAATTGTTGTTATTGGTTTTTAGCTTAATGATATTCATATTTATACGGCCTTTGAAAGTGGGTGTTTGTGATATTTGTATTATTTTGTTAGGAGCGTACGGGCTTTTTTTACCATCAGTTAATACGATAAATACTAATGTGATGCTCGTTTATTTGATAACAAATATATTTGCTTACTTTATTTTGAGGTATGTTTTTACCTATTATGGAAAATTTGCGGGTTACCTTCTTTCTATATTTACCGTATGCATTTTTGTTTTGTTAACTATATCTTTCTATATATATTATCTGTTTTCCGAGACTGTCCATAATGCGGGTTCTTCTTCGTTGTATGATTTCAGGTTTTTGTATGCTCCATTGGGAATTTCCAATAATGTATGGAGTAGTTTACAATGGTTATTCGGGGGCATATTGGCAATCGCATATTTTTATGTTGAGAATCGAAAAGTCAAGGCTCTTGCTGCTATAACTGGCTGTATGGTATTGTGTCAATTGTTATTGTCATTTTCGAGAGGAATATATTTATCGGCACTGGTGTTTGCCATTGTTTTGTTTATACTGGAAAGAAAGAGATTATTTGTAGATCGGGAAAAATTTCTGTTGGGTAGTTGTGCTATTTTTATAATAGGAATTTTTTTCTTATTTCCTCATGAAACGAAAAAAGTTTTTGAAATAAATAAGACTGTTTCTCAACAAAGAAGTATAGATGGGAGAGTAAAGGCCATGTCAATTACCTCCGATATCTTGAAAAAATATCCTTGGGGTGTAGGTCTGAATAACTATACTTTGGCGAAAGATTATTATCAGGTTGGTGATAAAAGGGTTGATTCTTACACTACATATGCACCCAATACAATTTCAAAACTTTTTATTGAGTATGGTTATTGTGGTGTGTGTATATATTTGATACTTTGTTGGTCTATTGTTTTTTTATTGATAAAGAGAAAAGAACGGAAATTATGGATAATATCGTTGTTTTTAATGGCTTTTTTTGTTAGGGAGCAGACCTTTTCGACAATGTTCGATTCGAAGGTTATACAATTATCAACCCTTTTCCTTGTAGCTTTTTTACAAAGTAAAAGGGTAGAATGTGAAAGAGAGAAGAAGAATTTTCCAGTCATACTTTGTTTCTTGCCTTGTATAGTGATGACATATGTGGTTGGACTGGTTCTTTATAACAGGAATAGTAAGGAATGTTTTTCTTTTATGGTCAACAGAGCAATTTTTTTGCGGGATAAAAATGTTGAAAGATCTCTTTGTTATTTTGAAAAAGCCTTAAAGAAAAGCCCATTGGATATTCACTTATCATTTTATGTGCGCTTATATTCCATTAAGGAAGCGGAAAATACGTTTTTAAAAGAACTGGAAAAATGGATATCAGTTTATCCTGATAAACTTATTTTCAAATGGGAATTATATAAAATATATCGGCAGAAAGGATTTGTAGATAAAGCAATAGAAATGTTTGTTTCTGTCGTATTGCAAGAACCGAATATTTTAAAAACGACCTATTGGGAAAAACTTCGGTTTTACGACAAAGAATTTACTGAACGAGTTGTAAATTTTTTGTTGATACATATTTCGCAGAAGCCTTCTAATCCTATTGATTTGGCTAAATATGGAAGTATTGCTATGCAGCTTGGCGATTTTGAAACGGCCGAATTTTATTTGTTTAGCTCGAATGAACAATTGCCAAATCTGTCGAGAGTGTGGTTTAACTTGGCGTGTATATATGAGAGAAAAGGTCTAGTAGATAAGGCGTACCAATATAATCGTATGGGAAGAGTAACGGCACAGGGAATTTTTACAGGAAATGATTATAAGCCGGCAGAGGAGAAAAATATAGAGGATTTGATATGGAAGCAATATCGTTTTTTATTTGAAGTTTGGTATAAAAAGTCATTGGCGATTTGATCGTACGTTTAAAGGAGAATTGAATATGAGTATATCAAGATGTATTTTTTCGATTTTGCTTTTGATGCAAATTTTATGGAGCTGTAATGTATTGGAAGCTCCGGTTTTACCAAATGATGAGGTGGAAAAAGTGTTGGATTTTTACGCCAATGATTCTTTGAAGAGGGTGGCTGCGGAATTTTTAATAGAAAATATGCCCGGGAAATTTGGGTATAGGGATAAACAGATAGAACGCTATGATACAATATTTTCGCTATATGAAAGATTATATAGGAGTGGTAATTCCGAATCCGATCCTGCTCTTGTCGAGCAATGTTGGTGGAATCTGTTGCACAAATACGGACGACTGCAACCTTTGTATTTAGGACGACAGTATGATACGGAAACCGTTTCGGCAGAGTTTTTGATAGAGGAGATAGAGACGGCTTTTGAGGCGTGGCAGACAGTTCCGGATTTCATATCCCGAGATTTCGACCTTTTTTGCCGGTACGTGTTGCCGTACCGTATAGGAAATGAACCTTTGGAACCGTATCGTAAAAGGCATTTCGAGCAATTCCGGAGAATCCGAGATTCGCTTATTATCAACGATGACCGTCTTATCAAGGAGTTGTATCATGAGTTCGATAGAGTACGTAAGTATAAAAATAGCCGATTGATGTGGGGATATCCCATCTCTTTGCCGAGGAGTAAGGTGGAACAGGCTCGACGTGGATCGTGCCGGCACATGAGCGAATATTATGTACTTACTTTGAGAGCATGTGGGATTCCGGCAACGATAGATTATGTCAATCATTGGGGAAACCGTAGTCAGGGGCACGAGTGGGTGGTTGTTTTGAAAGATAGTGGCCAGTTTCTTCCTTTCGATGCCTTGGATAGAAAACGGTATTTTTTTACCTATAAACCGGCTAAAATATTTCGCCAGACTTTTGAGATACAAGATGTGAATGAAAATGCTGCCGAGTATGTTCCCGGGTATTTATTGGCGTCGGATAGAATCGATGTATCGCATCTTTATTTTCCGACATTCGATGTAGATGTTGCCGGTGATCCTGAGGTTACTGATAGATATAGATCGTTCCCGTATGGCGTAATCTGCGTGTTCGATAACAAGGAGTGGCAGCCGGTCGATTACGGGCAGGTGTCCGAGGGCAAGTTCTATTTCAAAAATATGATAGGCGATGTTTGCTATATGGCTGGTTATTACGATGAGAGTACCTTTGTCCCAGCGACACCGCCCTTTATTCTCGACAAGGAAGGCAGAATAGAATATATCCGATCCGATACGTCCGGTTTTGTCGATATGCATCTGACTCGTAAATATCCGAAATTTACACGTATTACCTCGTTTTCGAAGGCTCTTTTAGGAGCAACAGTGGAGGTCTCGGACAATCCAGATTTTTCAGACTCGGAAATTGTAATGACTGTTTTGGATAGAGATGCACAAGATATAGTCGATTCTATCTTAAATGTTACTCGTCCATATAGATATGTTCGAATGAAATTTGATGATAATCGTGAGGGTAATTTGGCAGAAATAGTTTTTTATGGTCGGAAACAAGGTACGGAAGAAGAACAGGCTTTGAACGGATTTGCATTTGGCGTCCCGGAGAATGAAATAGAAACAGGTTGGGAACAAGCTGTCGATGGTGATTATAGTACCTATTTTAGAAAAGATAAGAAAGTAGAAGGGTATGTAGCACTTGATTTGGGTGAAAGAAATGATCACACATTGACGCGGATACGCTATGTACCCCGAAGCGATACAAACTTTATTATTCCGGGGAATCATTATCGTTTGGAGTATTGGGACGGTTTTTCTTGGCAATGTGTGGGAGAAAAGACCGCTACCGATTATTATCTCGATTTTCAAAAAGTTCCGGCAGGAAAATTGTATATATTACATAATTTGAGCGGAGGGGCAGAAGAACGGATCTTTATTTATAAAAACGGTATACAACAGTGGTGGTAGATCTCTTTTAAATATGGGGAGAGTGTCCTTAAAGTACGGGTTGGCGACGCATGAGGAGATGGCGCTACAACTTTGCCTTACAGATGGTGTGCAAGGTATTGTATGAGGAATGGCTGAATGAGGCAGCTTTTCTCCGGAGGTCTTTTGTAACTTTGCATAAAATTGGTAAGGATTCTTCCCTGATTTTTTTAATACGAAAACGGATATATGCTCTTCGGGTAAAAATGTGTACCTTTGCCGTGTTTTGAGAATGCCTATTGTGGAAACAGGCAAAATTTAAGAACACGACTATTATGATTTCAATAGAGGGTCTGACCGTAGAATTCGGTGGGTTTACATTGCTCGATAAGATAACGTATGTCATTAATAAAAAAGACCGTATAGCATTGGTCGGTAAAAACGGTGCCGGCAAGTCTACTATGCTCAAAATCATAGCGGGGCTTCAACAACCGTCGGCAGGATCGGTAAATATGCCCAAAGATATAACCATTGGGTATTTGCCGCAGCAAATGCAACTTTCTGATAGCCGTACGGTTACCGAGGAGGCAGCATTGGCGTTTTCTCATATTCAGGAGATGCAGGAACGTCTTGATCAAATGAATACAGAATTGGCCGAACGTACCGATTATGAAAGTGATTCGTATCAGGAATTGATCGACCGTATTTCTCAGGTAAGCGAACAACTTGCACTGTCGGGCAACGGTAATTATCAGGCCGAAATAGAAAAAACGCTATTGGGACTTGGTTTTTTGCGGAGTGATTTTAACCGATCGACTTCCGAGTTCAGTGGCGGCTGGCGTATGCGTATCGAATTGGCCAAATTGCTTTTGCAACGCCCCGATGTATTGTTGCTCGACGAGCCTACTAACCATTTGGACATAGAATCGATACAGTGGCTTGAAATGTTTCTTTCCACAAGGGCCAATGCCGTTGTATTGGTTTCACACGACCGGGCGTTTATCGATAATGTAACCAATCGTACGATCGAAATTTCTCTCGGGCATATTTACGATTATCGGGTGAATTATTCTAAATATGTGCAGTTACGAGCCGAGCGTCTTGAACAGCAGCAGCGGGCCTTTGAGAATCAGCAGAAGCAGATACAGGATACCGAGGCATTTATCGAACGTTTCCGTTATAAAGCCACAAAGTCGGTGCAAGTACAGTCGCGTATCAAACAACTGGAAAAAATAGAACGCATAGAGGTCGACGAAGTAGACAATTCCCGATTGCGTTTACGATTTCCTCCAGCTCCTCGGTCGGGTGATTACCCTGTTATTGCTAAGAATATGGGGAAAAGTTATGGCGACCATGTTGTTTTTGCACATGCCGATTTTACAATCAAGCGAGGAGAAAAAGTCGCTTTTGTCGGGAAGAACGGCGAGGGAAAATCTACACTTGTAAAATGTATCATGGGAGAGATTCCTTATGATGGAGAGTTGAAAATAGGACACAATGTGAAAATCGGATATTTTGCGCAGAATCAAGCTCAGCTTCTTGACGAATCTGTAACGGTATTCGATACGATAGATAGAGTGGCTGTCGGTGATATTCGTACCAAAATACGAGATATATTGGGGGCGTTTATGTTTGGTGGAGAGGCTTCGGAAAAAAAGGTGAAAGTTTTGTCAGGAGGAGAAAAGACGCGGCTTGCCATGATTCGTTTGTTGCTCGAACCTGTCAATCTGTTGATTCTCGACGAACCAACCAACCATCTCGATATGCGTACAAAAGATGTTCTGAAACAGGCTCTGAAAGATTTTGACGGGACTCTTATCGTCGTATCGCACGATAGGGAATTTCTTGATGGATTGGTATCGAAAGTGTACGAGTTCGGGCAGCAGAAAGTTCGAGAACATTTAGGCGGGATATATGATTTTTTGGCGGCGAAAAAAATGGCTTCGTTAAAAGAGTTGGAAGTAAAATCGAGATCACAGGATCGATCTCAAATTCCGGCTGAAAAGACATCGACTTCTACCGTAGAAAATAAGTTGTCGTTTGAAGCCCGTAAAGAGTGGCAGAGGAAATTGAAACGTCAGGAACGTGCTATTGCCGATACCGAACAGCGTTTGGCAAAACTTGATACAGAAATCTCTGCTATCGAAGCTCGTCTGGCTACTCCAGAGGGTATGGCCGATATAGATTTATGTATGAAACACGGAACTTTGAAGAAAGATGCCGAAGCTTTAACGGAATTATGGGTCGAGCAGACAGATATACTGGAAAAAATGCGAAAAGAAGTATCTGTAAGTGAGAAATAAATATAAGCAAAATAACTAAATACCGATGTTATGAAAAAAACAATGATGTTATCGTTAATGGCAGCACTGACTTTTTCGGCTTGCTCGGGAAAACAAGAGAAAGAGAAACCGCTATCCCAGTCTAATTTTGATTTGAGTGTAGCGCCCGGAGTCGATTTTTATCAGTATGCTTGTGGTGGTTGGATTGCCAATAATCCGTTGAAACCCGAATATAGCCGTTATGGTTCATTCGATCGATTGGCCGATTTGTGCGAGGAGCAAATGCACACTTTGGTTACAGAATTATCAGAGAAGAAACAAATTGATGGAAGTATTGCCGCCAAAGTAAGTGATTTGTACAATTTGGGGCTTGACAGTGTACGCCTCAATGCCGAAGGATTTGCACCCGTGGTTGCCGATTTGGAAGAGATAAATGGGATTACGGATATGAAAAATATGTCGTCTGTTATCGGTCGGCTTCATGCCGAAGGGGTATATCCGTTCTTTTTTGTATATGTCGGGCCGGATAGCAAGAATAGCAGCGTGAATTTGTTGAGCCTTAATCAAGGCGGTATTGCTATGGGAGACCGTGATTATTATTTGTCGGCAGATAGTACGAATATCGCTTTGAGGGAATCTTATATAAAATATATAGAGCGCTTGTTTACATTAGCAGGGTATTCTCCCGAATCGGCCCGAAAAGCGGCTCAATCGGTTATGAAAATAGAAACCGAATTGGCTCGCCTTTCTTATACCCGGGTGGAATTACGGGATCCGCAGAAAAATTACAATAGAATGTCGTATACCGATTTTCTGAGGCGAGAAAAAGGTTTTGACTGGAATGGCTTTTTTACATCGTTGGGAGTGGATAGCTTACAATACATCGATGCCGGACAATTGGCATTTATCGATGGAGTAGACAAGTTATATACTCGGCTTTCATTACAGGAAGTAAAAGACTATATGGCGTTTACGGTATTGAATAGTGCCGCGTCGTATTTGAGCGATGAGTTTTATGAGGCCAAATTCGATTTTTACGGACGGACTTTATCCGGTCAACAAGAACCCCGGTTACGATGGAAACGTTCGCTTGCGACAACCGATGCTGTTTTGAGTGAGGCATTGGGTGAGATATATGTAAAAAAATATTTTCCGCAGGAGTCGAAAAATCGTATGTTGAAATTGGTCGCGAATTTGCAGAAGGCGCTACAACAACACATCGAACATCTCGATTGGATGAGCGAAAAAACCAAAGCTCGTGCTCTTGAAAAATTGGCGGCGATAACGGTCAAAATAGGGTATCCCGACAAATGGCGCGATTATACGGCCCTTGAAATATCTCCCGAGAAAAGTTACTGGGAAAATCTTAAAAACGCCTCTAAATTCGAGACGGCTTATATGCTCGAAAAAGTAGGCAAGGAGGTCGATAAGTCGATATGGTATATGAGCCCGCAGACCGTGAACGCTTATTATAACCCGACTACCAATGAAATCTGTTTTCCAGCAGGTATTTTGCAGCCACCATTCTTTTATGCCGATGCCGATGATGCCGTCAATTACGGAGCTATCGGTGTTGTTATCGGACATGAAATGACACATGGTTTCGATGATATGGGACGTCAATTCGATAAAGATGGCAACCTTAGTGATTGGTGGACTTCCGAAGATACGCGTCAGTTCAATCTCCGAGCCGATATTTTGGCCGATCAGTATAGTAGCATTATTGTTATTGATACAGTACATGCCGACGGACGTTTCACTTTGGGAGAGAATATTGCCGATCAGGGAGGTTTACGTGTCGCATACACAGCTTTTGAAAATGCCACGGAAGGAGAGAAGTTGCCTATTATTGACGGATTTACTCCCGAGCAGCGTTTTTACTTGGCATACGCAAACTTGTGGGCGTCAAACATTCGAGATGAGGAAATACTACGTCGGACGAAAACTGATCCGCATTCATTGGGAAAATGGCGTGTGAATGCCGCACTTCGGAATATCGAAACTTTCTATCAGGCATTCGGAATTACACCCGAACAGCCTATGTATATGGCTCCCGAAGATCGGGTTGTGATTTGGTAATTTAGTAATTAGCATAAAAGAAAGAGGGGTATCATCTTTGATACCCCTCTTTCTTTTATGCTTGTAAAAGTTTTTTGAAACTTAATGCAAATCCTAAGATAAATAAGAAACAGCCCAATGGAATGAGAAAAGCCAAAGACATAGATACAGTATCGGCAATATACCCCATTAGAACAGGTGCGATAGCACCGCCGACAATCGACATGATCAAGAATGAAGAGGCTCTTTTGGTCTGTTCGCCCAATCCTCTAATGGATAAAGCAAAAATAGTCGGGAACATGATCGATTCGCACAAGAAACATAAGAAAAAGCTGCTTACACCAGCCATTCCCGATGTAAAGATTGCCAGTATCATAGCCAATGTAGCACCGAGAGCACATACGATCAATACTTTTTCTGCACGTATTTTGCTCATGATCCAGCTACCTCCCATACGCCCTACCGTAAATAACCCCATACCGACGAACGAAAGCCAAAGAGATGCCTCTTGGGCCGATATGCCGGCATTTTCCGTAGCATAATTGATGAAAAAACTATTGATACCGGTTTGAGCTGCTATATACAAAAATAATGCTAAAAGCCCGTATGTGAAGTTTTTATGTTTCCATAAACTTTTATGTATGGTAGTTTCCCCGTCTGCGTTCTTTTCCGTAGAATCGACCTCAGGTGTGATTTCGGGCAACTTTACCCGCGAAAATAGGAGGGCTACTAGTAAAGCTACTCCTCCGATAATAGCGTATGGCATCGAAATGTTTCCTCCGGTACCGTTTCCGAAGAGGAAATAGCCTCCGACCAGAGGACCGCATATCCAGCCCAATCCATTGAAAGACTGAGCTAAGTTGATTCTACGTTCGGCGGAATTTTTTTCTCCCAAAACCGTTACGTATGGATTTGCTGCCGTTTCCAGACAGGTCAATCCACAGCCGATGACGAAGAGTGAAAATAAGAAAAATTCGAATGATTTTATTTCTCCGCCCGGAATGAATAACAATGCTCCGCACCCATAAAGAAGTAAACCCGTCAGTACTCCAACTCTATATCCGAATCGTCGTATGATTTCTCCAGCCGGTAGAGCCATTAGAAAATATCCGCTATATACGACCGCTTGCACCAAAGCCGATTTTGTTTTATTGATACCCAATGCATCTTGAAAGTGTTTGTTCAAGACATCTAAAATGCTATGAGCAAATCCCCATAGAAAGAAGAGTGTTGTTATCAATAGAAAAGGTACTAGCAAATTTCTCCCGTCTGCCATTCGTACCAAACTTGTTTTTTGTTTCATTCATTTGTTTTTTGAAAGGATTTAACATTAAAGAAATCCCCGTCATTCAGGAATTTATTTTTGCTGCGAAAATTTCTTTCATGACACGAGTTCTATGTGTTGGCCGATAATTTCTTTGCAGCCTCTTTTTCGTGTGTTGATAGTTTTTCGTCTGGATATGCTAGTAGAGCTTAAACATACGCTCCATTTGCTGCCATTTCTCTGACGATGATGCTCCCGGTTTGGCTTGTTGGAAAATAGACATATAATCTTCCCATTCTTGCTGGCGGGGCAGCGTGTTTAAGCGTTGCATGGCCTCGTCCCAGTCGAAATCGAGAGGCGTTTCTACAATCATGAATAGACGGCTTCCTAAAATATAGATTTCCATTTCGAGTATTCCTACTTCTCTGATACCCTCCAATATTTCGGGCCAGGCGTTTTCTTTAAGGTGCCGTTTGCGATATTCAGCAATCAGTTCGGGATTTTCTTTAAGATTGAGGGTCTGACAATATCTTTTAACGGGTTGGCTATATGACTGTACCCTATATCCTGTGTGCGGTGTTTCCATGTGTGTTTTAAGATTTAAGAGAAAAAAGATTGTTAAGGCCTAAGGCCTTAACAATCTGTGGATTCTATTAGAGGACCTTGCGATAGAGATCAAGGATAATATCCCGGGTTACTTCGCGCGGATTACCGGGAGTGCAAACGTCGGCAATAGCCGAATCGGCCAACTTGGGCAGATCGCTCTCTTTGATTCCTAGTTCACTCAAATGCTGGGGTATTCCTACCCGTACAGCCAAGGATTTGACTGCGTCTACGGCTGCTTGAGCAGCTTCTTCTTTGCTCATACCGTCTTTGTAAACATTCATGGCTTTTGCAATGGTTACATATTTGTCGAGAGCTGCCGGGGCATTGAACTCCATGATGGTAGGCAGTAACAAAGCATTGGCAACGCCGTGAGGAATGTCGAATATCGCTCCGAGCGGGTGGGCCATACCGTGTACGACGCCGAGGCCGACATTTGAGAATGCCATACCTGCGATATATTGAGCTACGGCCATACCGTTGCGAGCTTCTGGATTTTGAGGTTCGTTGACGGCTGTTTCCAGATAACGGTTGATCATTTCAATGGCTTTTATTTCGAACATGTCGCTCATTTCCCAAGCCCCTTTGGTAATCAACCCTTCGATAGCGTGAGTTAATGCATCGAGACCGGTTGCCGCTGTAAGGCTTTTGGGAAGAGTGTACATGAGTTCGGCATCGATAATGGCGATTGCGGGTATGTCGTTAGGATCGACACATACCATTTTCTTTTCGTTTTTCTCGTCGGTAATCACATAGTTGATGGTTACCTCTGCTGCTGTACCGGCGGTGGTGGGCAGGGCGATGATAGGTACCGATTTCTTTTTTGTATCAGCTACGCCTTCGAGAGAAACGACATCGCTGAATTCGGGGTTGTTGGTAATAATTCCGATCGCTTTCGATGTGTCGATGGACGAACCTCCACCGATAGCCAGAATAAAATCTGCACCCGATTCGGCAAATGCTTTTACTCCGGCTTTTACGTTTGCTACGGTCGGATTCGGTTTTATATCACTGAATATTTCATAAGGAATACCGGCTTCTTTCAGTACGTTGAGAACTTTATCGGCCACTCCGAATTTAATGAGATCCTTGTCTGTGGCGACAAATGCTTTGTGCAGTCCCAATCGTTTTACTTCTTTGGGCAATACTTCTCGGGCACCGGGGCCGAAGTATGAAACTTCGTTGAGAACAAATCTGTTGATCATAGTTTTTTAATAATGGTTTTGGGGTTAAATATTATTTGTAGATAGGTCCGTAAGCGGCACAAGCGCGATAGTCGGCACCTTCTTTGTCCATACCAAATGCATTCCATGCCGAGGGACGGAAAATCTTGTCTTCCTCGACATTGTGCATGCATACAGGTATGCGAAGCATTGATGCCAATGTGATGAGATCGGCTCCGATATGACCATAAGAAATCGCGCCGTGGTTGGCTCCCCAGTTATTCATTACCGAATATACATCTTTAAATGCCGGTTTATCGCACAAGCGGGGAGCGAACCATGTGGTAGGCCAAGTAGGATCGGTGCGTTTGTTGATGACCTCGAAAATTTCGGGAGCTACATCGACAGTCCAACCTTCGGCAATTTGCAATACAGGGCCGAGGCCTTTTACAAGATTGAGGCGGGACATGGTAACCGGCATACCTCCTTTCGACAAGAAATGAGAAGAATAACCTCCACCACGGAAATAATCCCGATCGGCAGGTAACCAACTGGTATTTTTCAAACAGGCCTCGGCGTCGGCATCGGTCATTTCCCAGCAAGGTTTCATACAAGCTTCCCCGGCTGCATTGATACTGGCTCCGGTTGCGTCGAGGGTCGTGGCACCCGAGTTGATGAGGTGTATGATACCGTTGGCGGCAAGACCGGTAAGTTCTTTGCCCGTAACACGTTTTACGGCTTCGGGACTCCAATAGGTACGTACATCGGAGAACATTTGTCCGCAGCCGGTCAAGAGCTTACCGAATAGCATGGCAACGCCGTTACAAGCATCGTTTTCGGTTGCCAATACATATGATTCACGAATGCCGTTCCAATCGAAAGTACTACACATAAGAGCTTCACTGAAATCGCCGTTGGGTTTCCAGTCTGTCCATTGGCGTTGGCCTTGAAAACCGGCGGCAATAGCATTGTACCCGATAGCCTCTTCTTTGAATCCGAGTTCTTTCAATCTGGGGTTCCCGATCATCAAGTCGCGTATTATGAGCGTCATTTTTACAACAAATTCCCAGTCGGCGTCTTTGGCGGGGCGGTCTTTTTGTTTTTCAGGACGATTTTTGTCCCATCCTTCATTGGGTTTACAATATTTTTCTACCCATGCCATTGCTTTTGCATATTCTTCTTTATCATAAATACCTTCGTCCATACGGCGGAGTATTTCCACTTCGTCCACGCTTTCATTGCGCATACCGAGGTATTCTTGGAAAAAGTCCTGATCGATGATGCTGCCTGCTATACCCATGCACTGGCTGCCTATCGACAAGTAACTTTCACCGCGCATTTGTGCGACGGCAATGGCGGAGCGAGCCCAGCGGAGAATCTTTTCGGCTACGTCTTCGGGGATAGTGTTGTCGTCAAGATCTTGCACATCGTGCCCGTAGATTCCGAATGCGGGGATTCCTTTTTGAGCGTGAGCTGCCAATACNNCCTTTTGGAGCGTGAGCTGCCAATACGGCTGCCAAATATACGGCACCGGGGCGTTCTGTACCGTTGAATCCCCAAACAGCTTTCGGCCAATACGGGTGCATATCCATGGTTTCGGAACCGTAACACCAACAGGAGGTAACCGAAATGGTCGCACCGACGCCTTCGCGTTCGAATTTGGCCTGGCAGGCCGCCGTTTCACCGACACGGCCTATTGTGCCGTCGGCAATAACACATTGCACCGGTGTACCGTCGCTATACTTTACATTACTTGAAATAAGCTCTGCAACTGCTTTTGCAAGGTTCATCGTTTTTTCTTCGAGGCTTTCTCTCACGCCACCCTGACGTCCGTCAATAGTCGGACGAATACCGATCTTTGGATAGTTTTTCATATAGTTTTTCAGATTTAAAGTATCGAAATTTTTCAATCAAATATTTTCACAAACAAAGAAAGAAATATTTCTCAACATATCCAAGCAAAAGGCGGCGCTTTGTGATGTCGGAATACTTATATTTGAGAATCTTTGAGGGTGATTAACATAAAAGGCCAGTAATATTTACCGGCCTTTTATGTTTGGTTTTTTTGATGATTATAGTTTATATCCCCAATCTTTCAGTGCGAAATCCCAATTTTCCTCGACGATATGCACTGTTTCCGGGTCATAGTTATATTTATTTTTTTTGTAACCCTTTTTCCCGTTGATATAAGCTTCGATTTGGGGACGGGCTTTTTCAAATCCCGGTAAAGAAAGTGTCTCATAAATTTTTTGTGTCATTTCGAGCGAGTTTTGCTCGAAATCTTCAAACTTTATTTCGATGAGATTTCCTTCGGGTATAAGTTTCTTATCTTCTTGATAACGGAAATAAAGGTCGGTATATACCTTGATGATATTGTCGACAATTTCTTTTTCGGAGATATCTTGGAGTTTCAAGGGTTGTATGGTGTTGGTAAAGAAATTGCGTGTCGATTCGAAAACGGTATACGGGTTTCGCATCAAGTAAATGAATTTGGCATCGGGAAACATTTCGAGTAACGTTTTAATCCGTCCTGTATGGGGGGGATTTTTTGAGAGAAAACGTTCCCCTCGTGTATTCCATAGAGAGATTTTGATGAGCCGTTCGAATGTTTTTTTGAACTTCTCGATTTCATCTCTCGTCGCATCTTCGAAAAGGAGATATTTTTTACTATACTCTTGCGTATAATGTGGATAGAACCAAAAGTTGTAGAACGTATAGGGGCTCATGTTTACGAGCGCAAATTCTTCTTCTTGCGGTTGATCGGCTTTCAATTCCATATTGTCGGTAGGCCGTTTCTTAGGAATAGCCATAGCAGCCATTTTCTTGAATACCGGTTGTCCGAAAAGCATCATGTGGGGAAATACCGTCTGGTAGGTGGTATTGTATCCGAATTGCTTATCTTGTGAAAGTACGTTGTGGACAAAAGTTGTCCCACTGCGCCAATGACCGAGAATGAATACCGGGGCATTTTCAATGGATTTATCGGCTAGTCTCTTATTGTAACGACGGTTTTCGATTCCGTTCGTTAGACTTAATATACGACAAAGGGCCTTGGTGAGGTGATATTTGGTTTTATATCCCTTGTCGATTTTGCGACCGGCTGTTACTTCGTGAAATGTTTTCCAGTCTGCCCCAATCAAGGTATTTACCGGTAACTTTTGAAAATTGAATCCCATGTTCAAAGTTTTATATTGATAATATCTTCGATCGTGGCGGCCAAATGTTGCTGGCACACTGTGCAGTAGTCTTTGTTTTTATCGACAGGTTGGATCGAATCTTCGGCAATGGCTATGGTAAAGGCATTGTCGACTGTTATTTCGCCATACAGATCGATACATATCGTAATAATACCTTTCCGGGTAAGTTCGGTTGCAATGGCAGCAAATGCTGCGGTTTGGGATTTCCCGTCGATACCTAATTTTTGAGCGTCGAGTACAATGGCAAAGTGTCCGGTATCGAAGAGTCTGCGCTCCAAGAGATAGGCACATTCCCGTTGCACAGAGAGGTTGTTGCCGGCGATGATAAAGAGTTTGCCTGCTTGACCGATAAGTCTTTCCCGTTCACTGTCCGATACCAAAGAAATACCGTCGCGTGTTTTTTTACGGTCTTCTTCGGTTACAGCCGAGGAAAGATCGGAACTGTTCACTTCGTCTATGATCATACCCACGGCACTTGTATTGTTGGTAATTGGGTCGATGAGTATGAAGGAGCCGCAGTTTTTGTTTTGTTTGTAAGAATCGAAAAACAGGGGTTTGTTCGAGACGAATACGGCACGGGCTATTTCATTCAGACTCATTGTTTCGGCCATAGATTGCTCCATGGTGTTGACATCGACTTTGTATTTGATTTGGTCGATGTGAACGCGAGTGGTATTTGTCGTCTGCTTGATAAAATATTGTTGGTCTCGCTGCATGGGTTTTTCGTCCATCCATACGAGCATGGCTTCGAAGTTTCGGCTGATGTGGGGAATATTGTCGGGGTGTACGAGCATTTCCCCGCGGGATAGGTCTATCTCGTCTTCGAGTGTTATGGTGATGGATTGAGGCGAAAATGCTTCATCGAGTTCACCATCGTATGTTACGATCGATTTGACATGAGATTTTTTACCTGACGGGATTGCCATTACTTCATCGCCTTTGCGTACGATGCCCGAAGCGATACGGCCGGAGAATCCCCTGAAATTGAGATTGGGACGTAACACGTATTGTATGGGGTAACGGAAATCTTTCAGATTGTGGTCGTTTGCGATGTGTACGGTTTCGAGAAAATCCAATAATGATGTACCTTTATACCACGGCATATTCTCAGATTTCTCGACAACATTGTCGCCATTGAGGGCGGAGAGGGGAATACATGTAATATCGGGTATGGCTAACGGGGCAACAAACTTCTTGTACGTATCTACGATTTCGTCAAACGTCTTTTGGTTGTATTGTACCAAGTCCATTTTATTTACCGCCAAGACGATATGTTTGATTCCCAGCAGCGACACAAGGTAAGTGTGCCGACGGGTTTGAGTGATGACTCCTGTACGTGCGTCGACCAATATAATTGCCAGATTGGCCGTCGATCCGCCGGTAATCATGTTGCGTGTATATTGTTCGTGTCCCGGGGTATCTGCGATGATGAATTTCCGTTTATTTGTAGAAAAATAGCGGTAGGCAACATCGATAGTAATTCCTTGTTCGCGTTCGGCTTTCAATCCATCAAGAAGGAGAGCGTAATCAATATTTCCTCCTGCATTACCTACTCGTTTGCTGTCTCGTTGAAGGGCATCGAGCTGATCTTCATACAATTTTTTGCTATCGAAGAGAAGTCGGCCTATAAGGGTCGATTTTCCATCGTCGACCGATCCTGCCGTCAATAACCGTAACTGGTCTTTTTTCTCATCTTGGTCGAGAAACTCTTTTATATCCAGCTTATTTATATTTGTTTCGTTCATGTTTTCTCAATGGCTTAGAAATATCCTTCACGTTTTTTTTGTTCCATACTGGCTTCTTGGTCAAAGTCGATAACTCGTGTAGTTCGTTCGCTTTTTGTTGTCGTCATCATTTCTTCGACGATTTTTTCTATTGTATCGGCTTCCGATTCGATAGCGCCTGTGAGCGGATAACAACCGAGGGTACGGAAACGGACTTTCATCATTTGTGCTTGTTTGCGATATGCTTCGGGCATACGGTCGTCGTCGACCATGATGAGATTCCCGTCGATATTGACGATGGGTCGTTCTTTGGCAAAATATAGGGGAACGATAGGAATATTTTCGAGACGAATATATTGCCAAATGTCTAATTCGGTCCAGTTCGAGAGCGGGAATACACGTATCGACTCGCCTTTGTGTACGCGGGTATTATAGATATCCCATAATTCGGGTCTTTGATTCTTGGGATCCCATTGATGGAAACGATCTCTGAAAGAGAAAATTCGTTCTTTGGCTCTGGATTTCTCTTCGTCGCGACGGGCACCTCCGAAAGCGGCGTCGAATTTGTATTTGTCCAAAGCGTGGAGCAAAGCCTGGGTCTTCATCAGGTCGGTATGAACTTTACTACCATGCGTAAACGGCCCTACACCGGCTTCGTATGCTTCTTTATTGTATTCTACGATTAGGTTCCAGTTGTGTTCTTGGGCGTACTTGTCTCGAAATTCTATCATTTCTTTGAATTTCCATTTCGAGTCGATGTGCATTAGGGGGAAAGGTACTTTTCCGGGAGCAAAAGCCTTTTCGGCCAGCCGTACCATGACCGACGAGTCTTTGCCTATGGAATATAACATAACCGGATTTTCAAATTCGGCAGCCACTTCCCGTATGATATGAATCGATTCCGATTCCAATTCTTTCAAGTGGCTCAGTTTGTATTCTGACATTATTATTTGTTTTTCTGATTGTCTCGTTATTTCAATGCCGCAAATGTAGCTATTTCTCTGAAAGCAAGGAAATCCTATATGGGCTTTATTTGAGGAATAATGATTTTTTTGAGTAAATTTACGCTTTCTTCCAGTGAGCAGGCCGAAGTATCAATGGTTATGGCAGGATTGAGTGGCGCTTCGAACGGAGCGGATATGCCCGTAAAGTTTTTTATTTCTCCTTGTCGGGCTTTCTTGTATAACCCTTTGACATCTCTTTCTTCGCAAACTTCCAGAGGTGTATTTACATAAATTTCGAAAAAATCGTCTTTCCCGATTATATCGGCGGCCATTTGTCGTATTTGTTCTGTCGGGCTGATGAATGCAGCGATTGTTACGACTCCGCAATCGACAAATAGTTTGGCAACTTCTGCTATGCGACGTATGTTTTCTACCCGATCGGCTTCGGTAAATCCCAAGTTGTTGTTGATGCCGGTACGGATATTGTCGCCGTCGAGGATACGGCATAATATACCGCTATTGTATAACTCGCGTTCGAGTGCTATGGCCAAAGTGCTTTTGCCCGATCCGGAAAGACCGGTGAACCATAACATGATACCTTTTTGCCCAAGTAGTTTTTCCCGATCGTTGCGTTGCAGCATGCGATCGAATATCGGGTATATATGTTTTTCCATCTTTTTTCTGAAATGTTTATTTATTCCACTATGAACCAGGGGTTGTGAAGATCTTCTTTGTTGTAACTGATAGGGGTTTTTCTATCGGTGTGAAAAATATTTTTACCTGTAGCACGAGCTATGGCATGACCGGCGGCCGTATCCCATTCCATTGTAGGTGCAAATCTAGGGTATATATCCGCAGCACCCTCACATACTAAACATATTTTCAAGGAACTGCCTATCGATACGATTTCGATTTCATGGTGTTTTTTACGCAGGTCGTTTATAAATACTTCTGTTTCGGGTGAAAGGTGGGAGCGTGATGCAACAACTGTATAAGGACGTTGCGGATCGGATTGCGGTAGTGGACAGGACAATGAAATCAAGTTTTGAAAAGAACCGCTTTCTTGTAAATCGGTAATGTCGTCTACCCGGTAACCACCTGAATTGATCTCTCCGAAATAAAGACTTTTTTTTATCGGTACGTAAATAACGCCCAAAGTCGGCAAACCGTTTTCGACCAACGCAATGTTTACGGTAAATTCACCGTTTCGTTTTATAAATTCTTTTGTTCCGTCGAGCGGATCTACAATCCATAATTTCTCCCATTTTTTCCGTTCCTCGAAAGGTAAAGCCTTTTTTTCTTCGGTGAGGATAGGATAGGGGGTAGATTTGAGGTGCTTTTCGATCGTGGCATCAGATGTTTTGTCGGCGATTGTCAATGGTGAATTATCGGCCTTGTATTCGATATCGAAGTCGTTTCCCGGATTGTTGTAGATACGACGAATGTCCGCCCCGGCCTCTAATGCAGCGCGTATAGCAAGCAATAATAAATTTTCGGTAGTCATGATAAGAAAAATACATCTACTGATTTGCAAATATACGAATAATTTATGGAAATAGGGGAATTTATGCATAACGGGGAAAATTTTTTTACAGAAAAGCCTTGCAGGGTATTGTGTAAAGGTGTAAATTTGCTACCAAACAAAAAGTATATTTTTCTTTCAAAAGTAAAATAGTGCAGATGTTTAATGCCTTCGATGTAAAAATGAGGAGGTTTGGAATGTGTAATAAATTCGTACTTATAGTTTCTATAATCTTATTTATGTCGTCTTGTACCATGCGTGATAAAACCCATACATATGTATCGATAAAAACCGATTTTGGAGAAATTGTTGTGAAGTTGTATAATGATACACCGGGACATAGAGATAATTTTATTAAGTTGGTGAATAGTGGTTTTTATGAGGATTTGTTATTTCATAGAGTGATAAAAGACTTTATGATACAAGGCGGCGATCCCGATTCCCGGCAGGCCGGGTCCGAGCAATCTTTGGGTACAGGTGGGCCAGGGTATACGATTCCGGCAGAATTCACACCGTCTCATTTCCATAAAAAAGGTGCGTTGGCGGCAGCTCGTCAAGGAGATAATGTAAATCCAAGAAAAGAATCTTCGGGGTCGCAGTTTTATATTGTTACCGGAACTATTTTTACCGATGGTCAGTTGGCTTCGATGGAACAGCAATTGACCCGGCGAAAAGAGGAAATGGTATTCCAATCGTTGTTATCGAAGCGTCGCAAAGAGATTATGCAATACCGTTTGGAAAGAAATCAGACTGCATTATCGGAATTACAGGATAATCTCATAAAAGAAACGAAAGAGATTATGAAGAAAGATGGAGCTGTACGTTTTTCTCCCGATCAGAAGCAGGCCTATACGACAATCGGAGGATCTCCGCATTTGGACGGTGATTATACGGTTTTCGGAGAGGTGGTCGAAGGTTTTGATGTCTTGGATCGAATACAATCTGTCCCGACTCGTAATGGAGACCGGCCGGAACATGATATAAAAATGAGCATGAAAGTTTTGGATTGAAGATAAGTGATAACCGTAAATAAATATCAATTTCTCAATGGATTGAGACTGTTGCATCATGCCGATAGCAATACGCGAATGGTCGCTATAAATCTGTTGTATGATGTGGGGGCTCGGGACGAGTCTCCGGATTGTACGGGTTTTGCGCATCTTTTTGAGCATCTTATGTTTGGCGGGTCGCTTCATATCCCCGATTTCGATACGGCGTTGCAAAAGGCCGGAGGTGAAAACAATGCATGGACGAGTAATGACATTACAAATTATTATACGATAGTTCCCCGGCAAAATGTAGAGACTGCCTTTTGGTTGGAATCCGACCGAATGTTGGGGTTGGATTTTTCCCAACATAGCCTTGATGTGCAAAAGGCCGTTGTTATGGAAGAGTTCAAGCAACGGACATTGAATCAACCTTATGGGGATATTCCTGCCATTATACGGGAATTGGCTTATCGGGAGCATCCTTACCGCTGGCCGGTGATAGGCCGGGATATATCTCATATAGAGAAAGCTACGCTCGAAGATGTAAGATCTTTTTTTTATAACCATTATGCTCCCAATAATGCAATTTTGGCAGTGGTCGGCGATATTTCTTTTGAAGAGGCTTTGCGCTTATCCGAAAAGTGGTTTTCTCCTATTGAGAAAAGAAATATAGCACCACGTTGTATCTTGCCCGAGCCGGAGCAGGAAGCGCCTCGCTATAAAGAGGTTGTCAGAGACATCCCTTCTGATGCCATCGTGAAAGCTTATCATATGGGCCGACGATGCGATGCCGATTATCAGACCTGTGATTTGATGTCGGACATACTGTCAAACGGTCGTTCTTCCCGCTTATTTCGCCGTTTGGTTATGGAAAAGTCGCTTTTTACCAGTATAGATGCAAGCATTACGGGTGATATTGACGCGGGTCTTTTTTTGATAAATGGCCGATTGAATCAAGGTGTCTCGTTACAACAGGCCGACGAGGCCATAGAGGAGGAGTTGGGGAGACTTTGCAGGGAATCAGCCTCGGAACAGGAAATCAGTAAAATGGTGCATAAGTTCGAGACGGGATATCTTTTTTCAAATTTGAGTTATGTCGACAAGGCTGCGAATTTATCTTATTTTGAGTTGATAGATGCTGCCGAATCGATAGACAGGGAAGTCGAGAAATATTATCGTATCACGCCGGAATCGTTGCAAAAGACGGCACAAGCGGTATTTAGAGCCAATAATATGTCTACGTTGTATTACAAAGCTCAGGATAGCTGTTGAATACAGCACAATATGATTTGATGAAAAAGTAAGATAAAACTTACATGTAAGGAGGATAAAAATTATGCGATTTAAATTAGTGCTATCTGTACAGACGGAGCTGTCGGGAAATATTTTGCCGGTAAGTTATCAGTATGAATTATCGTCGTGTGTACACAGAATCTTGACAGAAGATAGAGGGGCTTATGAGCAATGGTTGGGTATGAATGGTTTTTTGCCGGAAATGAATACCCGGTATAAACTGTTGTCGGTATCGAATTTCTATATACCCAAGATAAAGGTGGAAGAAGACCGTCTGTATGTTTTGGCCAAAAGGGTACAGTTATGGATTTCGACCTTGCCTGAGCGGGGAAGCGAAGAATTTATAAGAAGAGCCTTTCAGGGCAGAGATATATTGGTCGGAGACAGGAAGTCTCAGGTTGCTTTCAAAATAGATGAAATCTATAAAAGCGAGCCGGTGGAATATACCGAAACGATGACTTATTTATCGCTTTCGCCTATTGTCGTTTCCTGTATGAGAACAAATCGCAGTTTCGAATATATCGGTCCTGAATCACCCGACTATGAAGAACTGTTGCTGCATACGATATTGGAAAAATACAGCTATTTTTATGGAAAAGATTTCCCGTATGAAAGCAATTTTAAATTTGAACTGATAGCCCCGCCTAAGCGTAAAGGTATATTTATAAAGCGGTTTACGAGAGAAGAATCTAAGGTCATAGGTTATATGTGCAAGTTCAGACTTACGTTGCATCCGGTTTTGCAACAGCTCATACACAACACGGGGCTGGGCGATAAGATAAGTCTTGGTTTCGGTTGCATTGAAATCTATGAATAGGCGAAAACGTCAGAAAAAAGCGTAAAATATCTTTTCAAGCGAAAAAATGCCGGGATTTGTTATGAATAACCGAAAATTTTTCTTTCTTTTGTAAGACAAAAATACATCTTATTTAAACTTTTGTATAATGGAACCTCAAGATATTCTTTCTTCGGAAGATAGCGTACAGAGAAAAAATATGTCAAATACAGCTGATAATAATGTGGTAACAGATTCGGAAATGAATGCTGTTTCCTCTTCTGTGGATTCTCCGGAGGTGGTATGTGAAGCAGCACCATCCGATTCGGAGGTAGTACGTGCAGATTCTGTTTCGGGTATTTATTCACGGGAGCAGATTATAGAACGTATCAAGGCTCTTTTGGAAATGCCTGTCGAAGAAGTAAAAGATGAGATAGATGCATTGAAGCAGTTGTATTATAAGCAACGGAAAAATGAAATAGAAGAGGCTCATCGGAAATATGATGAAAAAACAGATGGAGAAAAAGGAGAGTTCCAGATTCCGTTTGATTCTTTGGAAGATACTTTAAAAGGCCTTTTGAATGTATTCAAAGAGAAAAAGGCTGCATATATAGAGGCCATAGAAAAGGAAAAAGAAGAAAATTTGGCACGTAAACACGCTATTCTCGATGAGATTAAGGGCTATCTTCAAGATCCGGATAATATCGGTAAATATTATAATGATTTCAAGGAACGGCAACAGGCGTTTAAAGAAATTGTAAATGTCCCGGCATCGGCAGTCAGCGAATTGTGGAAAAATTTTCAGACATACAGCGAGAATTTCTATGATTTGTTGAAGATACACAAAGAGTTGAGAGATTATGATTTCAAGAAAAATCTCGAACAAAAAATTTCTCTTTGCGAACAAGCGGAAGCTCTTGCTGAGAATACCGATATATTAGATGCGTTTAAAACATTGCAGAGTCTTCATGAGGAATGGCGTGGCATAGGACCGGTTGCGAAAGAAATGCGTGAAGAAATATGGAATCGTTTCAAAGAGGCATCGACTGTGATTAACAAACGCCACCAACAATATTTCGAAACGATAAAAGCTACGGAACAAGCCAATGAGCAGTCGAAGATTGCTTTATGCGAAGAGATAGAAGCTATTGATTTGTCTTCTTTGCAATCATTTTCCGCATGGGATGAAATGACCAAAAAAGTCTTGGATATGCAAGAACGTTGGAAAGCTGTCGGGTTTGCATCTCGAAAGGTAAATGCACAGCTGTTCGAACGATTCAGGAAATCCTGCGATTTGTTTTTCTCCCGTAAAGCCGATTATTATAAATCGGTTAAAGATACAATGTCTGTCAATCTCGAAAAGAAAAGAGCCTTATGTGAACAAGCAGAGGCCTTGAAAGAGAGTACAGATTGGCGTGCTGTTTCGGATAAGTTGACACAACTCCAAAAAGAGTGGCGCACGATAGGGGCTGTTCCTCGCAAGTATTCCGATACCGTATGGAAACGATTTACAGAGGCATGCGATTACTTTTTTGAACGGAAGAAGCAGGAATTTGCCTCAAAGAGAAGCGAAGAGCAGGACAATCTCTCGGCCAAACAAGCTGTCATCGAAAAATTGAATGCCATAGATGAGACGTTGGATAAAAATGAAGGATTGGTACAGGTCAGAGCATTGATGGCCGAATGGGCTGCGATAGGTCATGTTCCCTTTAAAGAAAAAGATAAGTTACGTAAACAATATCAAACGGCTCTTGATTCACATTTCAAACGCTGGAACATGAAAGAGACTCGGAATCGATTGGATGCGTTCAGTAATACAGTTGAGGAGTTAGCCTCTT
>HF999745.1:63406-65853 GCA_000434215.1 Bacteroides sp. CAG:144 | reverse complement strand
AGCCTCTTCCGATCAAGCCCAAAACAAACTTTATCGCGAACGAGAACGTTTGATGCGGGCCTATGAGGGTCTGAAAAATAATTTGCAAACCTATCAAAATAATATGGGTTTTCTCAATGTTTCTTCCAAGTCGGGAAATAAAATGATAGAAGATTTGGAACGGAAGATTGAAAAATTAAAAGATGATATGCAGTTGATCGCCCAAAAAATAGGGCTGATCGATGAAAAATTACAGTAATACGGTATAATATCCGTATCGGATTTTTCGTTATCATATCATAAACCTATTATTATGATAAGGAAAGGTTTCGGTCATTTAATTAGTAAACTAATAACCTTAGGCGACTTTGTGTGTCTCAATGTCGCCTTTTTGCTTTTATTATATTTTTATCCCGATACCTTTACCGATGCCCTTTCGAGAAGAATCGTTTGCCTTTTATTGAATTTGTCGTATTTGCCCATAGCCTTTTTTTTCAGGTATGTACATAATATGCGTATCGTGTGCATCGACCGATTGCTGCTGATAGCATCGGAATCGGTTTTTTTCTCCTTTTTGGTATTTTCGGCATGTATGGCATGTGTGAAAGTCTATATCGATTCGACGAGATTGTTACTGCTTTTTGCCTTTTTCTTCTGTATCTTGAATCTTTGGTGGTTGTTATCGAACCGGATACTTCGATATATTCGCAGTCGCGGATATAATTTCAAACGTGTCGTTATCGTCGGTGCAGGTCCGGCGGGGATTTCTTTGTATAATGAGTTGCAATCCGATGCAGGATATGGTTTCCGCTTCTTGGGCTTTTTCGATAATGATATGTCTTTTGAGAAATTCGTTCCGCAGTTTAGGGGAGATATAGGAGCGGTCGGGACGTTTTGTCTCGATAATCAAGTCGATGAAATATATTGCGCATTACCCGATAAAGAGAATAGGAAGATTATAGATTTGTTGTATTTCTCGGAACAAAATGGAATCCGTTTCTTTATTTTGCCGGAAATATCACAGTATATACCTCGACGGCTGCATTATCAGATAATGGGGAATATACCATTACTTTCGATTTGCAAAGAACCGTTGCAAAGGTGGACAGGGCGATGTGCGAAACGATTTTTTGACTTCCTTTTGTCTTTGATCATTACTTTGTTGGCCCCTATATGGTATTTGCCGATTGCATTCATGGTAAAGCTCTCTTCTCCTGGCCCAGTTCTTTTTCGGCAGAAACGTACCGGATATATGGGAAAAGAGTTTAATTGCTTAAAGTTTAGGACAATGCGTATTAATGTAGATGCCGATAAATTACAAGCAACAGCCAACGATCCGCGTATTACGCGAATCGGACATTTTTTACGTAAAACAAGCCTCGACGAACTGCCGCAAATTTTTAATATTTTAAAGGGAGATATGTCTTTTGTCGGGCCGCGCCCTCACATGTTGAAGCATACCCGAGATTATTCTGCCATTATAGAAAAATATATGGTACGCCATTTCGTGAAACCCGGTCTTACCGGTTGGGCGCAGATCAACGGTTACAGGGGAGAAACCCGGGAATTGTGGCAGATGGAAAAAAGGGTCGAATACGACATTTGGTATATCGAAAACTGGAACATCTTATTGGATTTGAAAATAATATTTCTCACCTTTGTTCTCTTATTGAAAGGCGATGAGAACGCCGTATAAACCGCGGTAACGATATGAAGATAGCGATAGTAGGGACAGGATATGTAGGGTTGGTCTCGGGGACATGCTTTGCCGAGATGGGTATAGATGTAACCTGTGTAGATGTAGATGCGAATAAGATAGAAGGGCTGTTGCAAGGAAAAATTCCTATTTATGAACCGGGGCTTGACGAACTGGTTTTACGCAACACCCGGGAAGGTCGGTTACATTTCACGACCGATTTGTCCCAATGCATCGATGACGTAGAAATAGTTTTCTCTGCGGTAGGCACCCCTCCCGACGAAGACGGCAGTGCCGACCTTCAATATGTATTATCGGTAGCCCGCACATTCGGTCGTCATATCAAGAAATATACCATATTGGTTACCAAGAGTACCGTCCCTGTGGGAACGGCTCGGAAAGTAAAGAAAGTCATAGAAGAAGAATTGGAGAAGCGAGGCGAGAATATTCCTTTCGATGTTGCCTCCAATCCGGAGTTTCTCAAAGAAGGAGCCGCCATAAAAGACTTCATGTCTCCCGATCGGGTGGTGGTAGGAGTAGAAAGCGAACAAGCACGAGAGAAGATGAGTCGCCTATATCGTCCTTTCCTGTTGAATAATTTCCGGGTTATTTTTACCGATATACCCTCGGCAGAGATGATCAAGTATGCAGCCAATTCGATGCTGGCCACACGTATCTCGTTCATGAACGACATTGCCAATCTATGCGAATTGGTAGGAGCCGACGTGAACATGGTTCGCAAAGGTATAGGGAGCGACAGCCGTATCGGCTC
>HF999745.1:61776-63387 GCA_000434215.1 Bacteroides sp. CAG:144 | reverse complement strand
GTATCGGCTCGAAGTTTCTCTATCCCGGGTGCGGATACGGAGGAAGTTGTTTTCCCAAAGATGTCAAGGCGTTGATTAGAACAGCCGAAAAGGCCGGATATACGATGAAAGTATTGCATGCCGTAGAGGAGGTAAATGAGGCCCAAAAGCAAGTCCTTTATCGGAAATTGGAGAAATACTACAACGGTGATTTGGCAGGCAAGACGGTTGCACTCTGGGGATTATCGTTCAAGCCGGAGACCGATGATATGCGAGAAGCGACATCGTTGGTTACAATACGGTTGTTACAGGATTCGGGTTGTCGAGTGAAAGTCTATGATCCGGTATCAATGAAAGAATGCCGCCGTCGGATAGGAAATAGTGTAGAGTATGCAGCAGATATGTATGCAGCTGTTTTGGAGGCGGACGCATTACTGTTGCATACGGAATGGAAACAATTCCGTATGCCGAGTTGGGGCGTTATAAAAAAAGCGATGAAAACACCGCTCGTCATAGATGGGCGTAATATTTATGATGCGGAAGAGTTGAAGAAACTCGGGTTTGTGTATCTTTCCATTGGGAGATAAGGATATTATAGGTTTCTGCTCCTAAAAAACAAAAAATAAATTTTTCTTAAAAACAAGTCTCTTAGCCATACACTATTTATATCTTTGCATAGAAATAATTATATGTAAAAATTGTTTTTATGCTAAAAGATATAATAAAGAAAAATCCAAGAATGATGGATATTGCGGCGTATATGTATAATATGGTGCATCGTAATAATAGTTGGAGATATTGTTTGGGACGGAATAAAATCAAAATCAGGAAGAAAGGAGCTTTTTTAAATCGGGTTAAGTTTGAGATCAAGGGGATAAATAATACCATCGTTTTGGGAAGAAAAACCCGGTTGAATAATTGTCATATAGTCCTTTTGGGAAATAATTGTGTATTGGAGATCGGTGGAGGAAATACTATCGTTTCGAACACACAATTTTGGTTACAAGATGATAACAGTACTATTGTTGTGGGGAAAGATTTTACGATGGAAGGTGGCCATATAGCATCTACCGAGGGCGAGAAAATAGTGATAGGAAATGATTGTATGTTTTCCAATGACATAGAGATCAGGAATGGAGATAGCCATACAATCATTGATATAACTGAACAGAGGCGAACAAATTATGCACAACCTGTTGTCATTGGAAATCACGTATGGTTGACTGCCCATACGAGAGTTTTAAAAGGTAGTCGAATTGCTCATTCTTGCATTATTGCTAACAGTGCTGTCGTTTCGGGTATTTTGGAGAAATCCAATACAATATATGGAGGACTACCGGCAAAACCATTAAAAGAAGGAATAGATTGGGATCGATATAAGTGGCAATTCGATATTTCCCACAATAAAGACAAGGGTATCCTTTAAAAGATACCCTGTCTTTATTTTTATCTGCTTATGAACGAATTGTTCAAGGGAAATCCGCGAAGTAATTCTTCTACGGTCAATCTCTTTTTCCCGGGAAGTTGCAAGGATAATATACGGAGAGCATCTTGTCCGCATTTGATCTCGATATACGTTTTTCCATCAGTACGGATTGTTCCGGCAGGAAGATTATTCGTCATCTCTTCCGA
>HF999745.1:50453-61759 GCA_000434215.1 Bacteroides sp. CAG:144 | reverse complement strand
ATCTCTTCCGATATTTCCGTTTGGAATATTTTTATGGGAGAGTAGATATTCGTGTCGTCTTTCCATTCGCACCAAGCGGAGGGATAAGGAGAAAGACCCCGGACAAAATCGTGTATATATCGGGCCGGTCGATTCCAATCGATACGGCAATCTTCTTTGAAAATTTTAGGAGCCTGTCGCAGCGGTTCTTTTGGTTCGATGCTGTCTTGTTCGATGCAGGATATATTCCCCTCCAAGATTTCATCGACCGTATCTGTAACCATGTCAGCACCCAAAAACATCAGCTTATCATGTATCGTTCCTGCATTGTCTTCGGAAGTGATAGGCAAGGTGCGTTGCATGATGATGCGTCCCGTGTCTATGGCATGGGAGAGAAAGAAAGTCGTTACCCCTGTCATTGTATCGCCGTTGATAATGGCCCAGTTTATAGGTGCTGCACCCCGGTATTGCGGCAGGAGTGAGGCGTGTAAGTTGAATGTTCCCAATCGGGGCATGTTCCATACGACTTCGGGAAGCATGCGGAATGCAACGACAATTTGAAGGTCGGCATTCCATTCGCGTAAAGCCTTTAAGAAGTTTTCATCTTTCAGCTTTTCGGGTTGGAGGAGCGGGAGATTCTGAGATAAAGCATATTGTTTGACCGGAGAGAATTGTATTTTATGGCCTCTGCCGGCCGGTTTGTCGGGCATGGTGATGACCCCTACGATATTATAGCCTTTTTCCACCAATCGTTTGAGGCTTTCTACGGCAAAATCGGGGGTTCCCATATATACGATACGCAGATTTTCTTTTTTCATACTTATTTTTTAGTCTTGAGAGAAATGTACCAAAACACGACGGTAAGAGTTGAATATTTTTGATTTCGATACAAAGCCTATATATTTTCCTTGCTCATCGACGACGGGTAAATTCCATGCATTTGTTTCGTCAAAGATTTTCATAACCTGCTCCATCGGCATTCCTATTTCTATTTTTCCGGGAGGAATAGTCATAAATGTTCTTACTTTGAAACGGTCGTATAATTCTGTGCGGAACATAATGTTCCGTATATCATCGAGCAATACGATTCCGAGCATGATTCCGTTTTGATCCAGCACAGGAAAGATGTTTCGATGAGATTTGGAGATGACTTTTACCATATCTCCAAGAGTCATTTCGGGTTGAACCGGTAAGAAATCGGTTTCTATGACACTGTCTATTTTTAATAATGTGAGTACAGCCTTGTCTTTATGATGAGTAATCAATTCTCCTTTTTGAGCCAGACGCAATGTGTAGATACTGTGGGATTCGAACATTCTGATGGTCCAAAATGCAACGGCCGAAGTTATCATTAAAGGTAAAAATAAGTCATAACTACCGGTCAGTTCAGCCGTAAGGAATAGAGCCATCAATGGGGCGTGCATGACCCCCGACATGACCCCTGCCATACCCATAAGAGCAAAATTAGTAGTGGATAGCGAAATGGCAAAAGGATTGAAATGGTTGACCAAAAATGCGAACAGAAAGCCGAATATACAACCTACATACAAACTGGGGGCAAATGTTCCGCCTACACCTCCGCCTCCATTGGTCGCGGCCGTGGCGAATACCTTGAAAAGGACGATAAGAGCGAGAAATAGAGCCAATACGCCGAAATTGTCTTTCCAAGCATAGAAAAAACTTTCGTCGGTAATGGTATCGGCATGCCCTCCCAATAGTTTTATAATGGAATCATACCCTTCACCGTATAATGGGGGAAAAACGAATATGGTCGTGCTGAGTATAATAGAGCCTAAAAGAAATTTCCAAATAGGCTTTTTCATTTTTTTAAATATGCCTTCGAGGAAATATATCATTCGTGTGAAATAGAGAGAGACAAATCCGCAACAGATGCCTAATAAAAAGACATAAGGAAGACGGTTATATGAGAATGCTTCGGTGTGGTCGATCGCAAATTGCGCGTCGCCCCCCGAGACAATATAAGTAACCGTAGCAGCTGTGGCCGAAGCAACGATAAGAGGCATGATGGAAGTTGCCGTAAGGTCTATCATCAAAACTTCTATTGTGAAAAGCAGGCCTGCGAACGGGGCTTTGAAGATTCCTGCGATTCCGGCTGCCGCACCGCACCCGACCAGTAGCATGAGGGTACGCGGGTCGAGCCGGAAAAGTTTCCCCAAGTTCGACCCGATAGCTGCACCCGTGTACACGATAGGAGCTTCGGCTCCTACCGATCCGCCGAAGCCTATGGTAATGGAACTGGCGACCACGGAACTATACATATTATGGGGCTTCAATCGGCTTTTGCGCTGTGATATAGCATATAAAACTCTTGTAACACCGTGGCTTATATCATCTTTTACGATATAGTGCACATAAAGCCAAGATAGTCCTATACCGATAATCGGGTATAGGAGGTACAAGTAGTTTGCCCCGTCTATCGAGAAATGGTTGGTGAGGATTTTTTGTATCAAATGTATGGCTTCTTTCAACATAAGGGCAGCTACCGCACCCAAAAGTCCGATGAAAAAGCTTAATATCAAGATAAAATCTTTTTCCTTGATATGTTTTTCTCGCCATACAAGAATTTTCAGAAACAAATCCTGTTTCATTTATTTAAATACCTTTCCCGGTAAAAACCGTTTTTATCGTGTAAATTATAATTTTCAAATCGAGAATCAATGAAATATTTTCGAGATAAAGCATCTCGTATTTGAGTCTTTCGGCCATCTCTTCGACATTACGGGCATATCCGTATTTCACCATTCCCCAAGACGTAAGTCCCGGTCGTAGCTGATGTATGAGACTGTAATGGGGAACTTGTAGCAAAAGTTGTTCGACGTAATAACGTCTTTCGGGACGGGGACCGACCAGAGACATATCCCCTTTAAGAATATTCCAAAATTGGGGCAACTCGTCAAGACGGTATTTCCTCAGAAATTTTCCGAAAGGAGTGATGCGGGGATCATTTTCGCTCGATAGCGTCGGAGTCCCGTTTTCGGCATCGGAAATCATGCTTCTGAATTTGTATAATGTAAAATCTTTTCTCCGCAGACCTACCCGTTTTTGTTTATAGAAAACATTTCCTGCTGATGTGAGTTTTATGGCTGTGGCTATAAAAAGGAATATCGGCAAAAGCAAAACAAGTGCTATGGCAGAGAATAAAATATCGCATAGTCTCTTGATATTTTTCTGGCTTTCCGATAGTGCGCACGTCGTAATATCGATAAGTGGAGTCCCGAGAATATTCGTCATTTTTACGCGAGAGAAAAGTGTCTCATAATTATCGGTCGAGACCAATATGGGCAAGTCATATCCGTATAAAATATTCGTCTCTTTTTGTATTGAACGCCAATCGTTTTTATCGAGAGCTACGATCAGCCGTTTTATGCGTTTATTCCGAATAATATCGGATAAATATTCCGGTTGGAATTGGGGTAGGTCGTCCGACGGATTTTGTGTCGTATCGCTTTCATTTTTTATATATCCGATTAAACGGAAACCCGGAGACTGATTTTGTCGATTTATTTCGCGAGCCAAAGCATGTGCATTTTTACCCGCACCGATGATAAGTGTATTATATCCCCATTTTCCCGAGTGTATTTGTCGGGTAGCATATCCGGTAATGATTGCGCGACAAGGATACACACAGGCAAATAGTATTACAAAGATCCCTATAAATGCGCTATATCCGTAATCACCATAAGAAAGGTCGTTGATAATGGCTATGAAGAAAATAATCAATGTACCGATCAGCAAAGAATACAGAGTGGTGAAAAACTCTTCGAGGCGCGATTTCAGAAACGGCTGGTTATAATACCCCGATAAATAAAATATACACAAAAATAAAACGGGGAACAGTATTTGTCCTTCGATAATTTTATGATAAGACAAGTAGACCGATAAAGATGCTATTTCTTTATTTATCGGTAACAGATAGTATCGAAATATGTTGAACAGAAGCCAACCTATATTGGTCGATACCAGATCGCTAATGATATATTGGGCTACTTGTCGCTTGGCATTCATATCAAGGTCTCAATATTTTTATGACTCCGCCTTCCCCGATCCATATGACACTTGATGGCGATGGTTGATAAGGGTCGTCTTGCCGGTAGGTTACCACATAGTCGACGGCTTGTTTTATTTCATCGCTTATTTCATTGAAGTTGGTAGGGGCAGGTTGGCCGCTGATATTGGCCGAAGTTGAGACAATAGCCTTGCGGAAACGTTCACACAATTTACGGGAGAAAGTCTCTTGTGTAATGCGTATGCCGACGCTGCCGTCATCGGCCAAAACATTTGTTGCCAGATTTCGGGCGTTGGGATATACGATAGTCAACGGTTTATCGGCAACATCGATGAGATTCCACGCAATTTCGGGTACTTCCCGTACATAAAATTCGACTTTTACCGGCTTGTCGACCAAGACGATCAAAGCCTTGCTATCGATACGTTTTTTTATTTCGTAGACACGTTTTACTGCATCTTCATTTGTTGCATCGCACCCGATGCCCCAAATGGTATCGGTTGGATATAAAATAATACCTCCCTTCTCCATTATTTCGCAGGCTTTCTTTATATCATCTTCCATATTCTGTTGCTTTTTTAGAGAAAACAAAGGTAGAAAAATCGTTTGTCATACTCAAAATATTCTTTCTATTTTACGGAGAAAGAATAAATATTGATAAATAAATAATTAAAAATGAGACAAAAAGAATGTTTGATCGGTATTCGGTTATGGATTTTATGCAATAATTGACGTTCTGTCGCTTGGGGTATTTGTTTTTTTACGTATATTTGTTGAAATGGAGGTATACAATTAAAAAAGAGAAATTATGAAAAAACTTTTATTCTTTGCCGTTGGGGCTTTTTTTATGTTATTCACGGCGTGTAACACAGAATCTGTTTCATTGGAGGGTTCTTGGATTATAGAAACGGCATATGGTCAACCTGTAATTGTGGCTGATACGGCGATGATAACATTCGACACGAAAGAGATGAGAGTGGCAGGTTGCAACGGCTGCAATCGTTTTTTCGGACCTTATTCCGTCTCAGAAGGGAAGTCTGTCGCATTGAAAAATCTGGCTACAACCATGATGGCATGTCCCGACTCTCCATCGGAGACCGATATTATGAGAGCATTTAATGAAACTGCGACATACTCGATTAAAAAGGAGGCGGATAAGACTCGACTCTTTTTTTATAATGATAAAAAAGACGAAGTAATGGGACTTGTTTTACAACATAAATAATACGATATGAAAGTAAATAAATGGTTTGGGCTTGTGTGTATCGCAGCTATTATGTCTTCTTGTGCGGTTTCTTCCGATGAAAAAAAGGAAAACAATGGTTATGAAAATGACGTAATAAAGACGATTATGGAGCGACGAAGTATCAGGAAATACCAAGATAAACCGGTTTCCCGTGATATCTTGCAAACGTTGGTCGAATGCGGAGTTAATGCTCCCAATGCCGTGAATCGTCAACAGTGGCAAGTACGTGTTGTCGATAATGCTTCTTACATCGATGGCATTTCGGCTGTATACAAAGCTGCTAACCCTAAGGTTGAACAAAATGCCGATTTCAAAAACATGTTCCGTAATGCTCCTGCCGTTATATTTATTGCGTCTCCTAAAAATGGGGCAGCACAAGTCGATTGCGGCCTGATGGGAGAGAATATTATTTTGGCGGCGCAGTCTTTGGGGCTTGGAACTTGTTGTCTCGGTGGGCCGGTAGCGTTTATGAAGCAAAATCCCGAAGCGGCCGAATATGTGGAAAAGTTGCAACTTCCCGACGATTATGAGTTACTTTATGCGATAGGGGTCGGTTATCCCGATGAGTCTCCGACTGCCAAACCTCGGGATATGGGGAAAGTGAAATTTATCGATTAAATGGTGTATGAACGTGTTACGGAGTCGGCATATATTATTTTCTGTATTGAGCATCGTCATTTTACTTTTTTGCGGGCAAAATTTGCCGGCCGTAAAACCTCTGGTACGATTGAAAATAACGTTCTTGTGCATGGGGGCATATGCGGCGACTTATCATGCCGATAAGGATTGTCCGGCATTGAAACAATGTCAGGGGAAAGTAAAAATATATTCATTGGAATCGGCAAAAAAGATGGGACGAAAACCTTGCCTTCTTTGTGTTGATACCGCTAAGGAGTAAAAACTTTTGATGCGATTTTTATTTAAAGGGGAGATTATTTGGTCTGCCCTTTAAAAGTATAGAAATGGGTAATGGTTTGATAACTTTTTCCTTAAAATTATAGTATTCTTTTGATTATTGTATTATCTGTATTTATATCTTTGCAACATAAATAAAATTTGTTATTACGGAAATGTGCTTGACCAACCTTGTGGAATGTAGAATAGTATACCGAATGAATAATTTTGTTATTAGTCTATCAAAACAAGAATACGAAATTATTTTATGAGTTTTGAATACTGAAGTGGATGAATACTTGGTACATGGGTAATTTTTGATTCATGATGTGATAGAAAACCAAGTGTCAGTAACTTTGATTATTATATAAATTCCCTTCCCAACAGACTTTTTATGTTATACAACTCCTTCCAATTTTTATGGTTGTTGCCGCTAATTTTAGTTGCTTATTATTTCTTGCCAATTTTGTTTGTGCCTTTAAAAATCAGTAAGACAATTGTTGCAAATAGATTGCTACTGATCGTGTCTTATGCCCTCTATATGCAGTGGAATCCTGCTTATGCACTGATTTTATTGGGTGTAACTGCCGAAACATACCTGTTTGCTTTGTGGATTGGAAATACAGTTGGGCAATGGCGAAGGAAATTTTTACTGATAAGTTGTGGAATAGGTCTGGCACTTCTTCCGCTGTTAGTGTTCAAGTACTATAATTTTATTACGAGTTCTTTTGCCAGCCTTTTTGGATGGGGCGAACTTCCCGGACTGAATTGGGCCATACCTGTCGGCATATCTTTTTTTACTTTTCAGGCTGTAGGGTATTTGTTCGATGTGTATTTCCAGCGTATCCGCCCCGAATACAATTGGTGGGACTATATGCTGTTTGTATCTTTTTTCCCTCAGATTCTGTCTGGCCCCATCAGCAAGGCCTCTTCTCTGCTTCCTCAAATCAAAGGAGAAAGAACATTCGATCCGGTCGAAACAGTGCAAGGACTGAAGCAAATATTATGGGGGCTGTTTCTTAAAGTGGTAATGGCCGACAGAGTGGGACTGTATGTAGATAGTATTTTTGATAACTACATATATAATTCGGGGGCAAGCTGCTTGTTAGCCAGCATATTCTATACTTTTCAAATTTATGGCGACTTTGCTGGTTATTCGTTGATAGCCATAGGTGTGGGGCGGTTGATGGGCTTCAACTTGATCAATAATTTCCGCCGTCCCTACTTGGCTGTCTCTATTACAGACTTTTGGCACAGGTGGCATATCTCTCTTTCAATATGGTTAAAAGATTATGTATATATTCCATTAGGAGGAAACCGTTGTAGCAAAATGCGCAACTATTGGAATATTTTTGTTACTTTCCTGATTAGCGGCATCTGGCATGGTGCAAATTGGACATTTGTAGTATGGGGTATCTTACATGGTGTATTCCAAATCATAGAAAAAGCTTTGGGGCTACAATATTCTCAGGTTAAGGGGATCGTACGTGTCGGACGCATGACGATTACTTTTTTATTGGTGAATTTCGCGTGGATTATTTTCAGGATGCCGAGCATAGCAGACGGATGGAATGTAACGGCGAAAATATTTACCGATTTGATTTCACCATTGTCTCTCTCATCAAAAACAGACATGTTGCTATCGTTTTCTTCCATACTCATGGTTATCCTTGTGGATTGTGTAACCGAGTTTGTTCCACAAAACCGATTACAGATAGTTAGTAGGCATGCGGCTGTTCGATGGTCTGTTTACATTTTTTTGTTGTGTGCCATATTGCTTTGCGGTGTATTCGATGCAGGACAATTTATTTATGTAAGTTTTTGATCCTATATATATGAGACAGCTTGTAGCTAAGATTATCTTGTTTTTAGTCATTCTATTTCTTGTCGATACCGCTTTAGGTATATGTTTCCAAACGTTAGTGGACAGTGCAAAAGGTGGTGAAACTAGAAGGGTTAATTACATTTGTAAACAGACTTCGGAAGACCTGCTGATTTTCGGCTCTTCGCGAGCGCTCCACCATTATGATCCGTTGTTATTGGAAGATTCGTTGCAAATGTCTTGTTACAATTGTGGTAAAGACGGGAATGGAATAATCTTGCTGTATGGTTGGTTCAAGATGATACAGCAGAGGTATCACCCACAAATGATTGTCTATGATGTTATGCCGAACTTTGATCTGTGGAAAGGCGATAACATGGCTTATTTGCCGGGGTTGAGATATTATTACGGTGAACCAGCTGTCGATTCTATCTTTTGGTCGGTGGATAAGAATGAAAGGTTCAAGATGATGGTACAATCCTATCGCTTTAATTCCCAATTCCTTCAAATCATGATGGATAATATAAAGCCTTTGCGAAAAAATATAAATGGTTACGTTCCCTTAGAAGGACAAATGACGTATGAGCCTGTCTTGCAAGAAACAGGAACGACGTCCGCTTGTGAGATAGACCCTCTGAAACTGTATTATTTGGAACGGTTGATAAAAGATTGTCGAGATTCCCGTATTTCCCTTGTATTTATGGCATCTCCACAATATAAAAATACAGATGCGTCGGCATTCAAACCCTTAATGGAACTATGTCAGCGCTATCATGTGCCGTTTATTAACCACTACACAGATACAACCTTTAATAACAAAAGAGAGTATTTCATAGACAGTGCTCATCTCAATAGCGAAGGAGCAGCAAAATATACCCTTGCAGTGATTAAGGATTTGAAACGGACATACTTTTGTGTTGGTACGGAGGGTTCTTCTATTTGACCAGTGTATTTATTTGCACGCACGATACACAAAACACAATAAGATAAAAGAGACAAAATAAGGTATGTTTTTGTCCTATTTTTAACAAATGAAAGAATAAAAAATAGGTTGATAATCGCGTTATATATTTGATTATCAACCTATTTCCGATAGTCGGGGTGGCGAGATTCGAACTCGCGACCCCCTGCTCCCAAAGCAGGTGCGCTAACCGGACTGCGCTACGCCCCGTTTTTCAGGCGACAAAGGTAATGTAATTTTTTTGTTTGCCAAAAATTTATCGATACAAACCATATCAAAAGTATTACGAGTGTTTTTCCTTATATCGATATAAGAAGAAATATATAGCGGATATAACGACTGAGATTGCAGATATAATGACAGATGTCGTATAGGGAAGCGCTATGCCCGAACGATCGAAAAGAATATATGTAATTACGACTGCCATCATAAAAAGCGCCGGTATAAGTGTTATCCAATAAGGTTTCCCTTTTCGGGATAAATATATGGTAATAGCCCAAAGGGTGAATACAGCCAGTGTTTGATTACTCCACGCAAAATATCTCCAAATTTTTTCAAATCCGGCCGGGTCGGAAAGATTATATATGAGAATGAGTATGGCCACAAGAAAAAGCGGTATGCATATAAGAAGCCTTTTGGAAATGCTCCGCTGTTCCATGTGTAGGAAATCGGCCACAATAAGACGTGCGGAACGGAATGCCGTATCTCCCGATGTAATAGGAGCGGCAACGACGCCGAGAATTGCCAAAGCACCACCGACCATGCCCAACCAGCCATTGGATATGATATTGACGATAACAGCGGAATTTCCATTGACTTTTTCGGGCTCGGTGATATGGAAAGATGCTTGACCTTCGGGACTGAAAAAATAGGTTGCCGCCGCTGCCCATATCAAGGCCACGATACCTTCGGTAACCATCGCCCCGTAAAAGATATAACGGCCTTGACGTTCATTGGTCATACAACGTGCCATCAATGGTGATTGTGTAGCATGGAATCCCGATATGGCTCCACAAGCAATGCTGATGAACAGCATGGGGAATATGGGATTGTTTTCGGGATCCTCGGATTTATTGGAAAGTCCGTCCGTAATTTCCGGAATATCGGGAAATGAAATGAACAGCATGAAAAGAATGCCGATTGCCATGAAAATGAGGGCGACTGCGAAAGCTGGATAGATTCGACCTATGATTTTATCGATAGGAAACATGGTTGCCAAGATGTAATAGGCGAATATGACGAAAATCCAAAATGTAGAATCTAAATTTTGGGGAGTCAGCATGGCAAGTAGGTCGGCCGGTCCAGCAACAAATACGACGCCAACAAGAATCATAAGTATAACGGTGAAGAAGCGCATGATCTGCTTGGCTGTAACACCCAGATAGCGACCTATTGTTTCGGGGAGACTCTCTCCATTATGGCGTAAAGAAATCATTCCGGCCATAAAGTCGTGAACAGCTCCGGCGAAAATCGTGCCGAAAACAATCCAAAGGAACGAAGATGTTCCGAATTTAGCCCCCATTATGGCCCCGAATATAGGACCCAGTCCTGCTATATTCAGAAATTGAATCATAAAAATTTTCCAACCGGACAAAGGAACGAAATCGACTCCGTCGGGATTGGCTATCGCCGGAGTTTTTCTATCCGGGTCTATTCCGAATACCCGCTCTACAAATTTCCCATAAGTGAAAAAGCCTATGATTAAGGCCGCCAATGCAATACAAAAAGAGATCATGGTTATATTATTGAAGTTTTAGGTACTTGTAAGCGAGAGCTTCTGCGCATCTTTCACCATCAATAGCCGCCGATACGATACCGCCTGCATATCCGGCACCTTCGCCGCATGGATATAATCCATCGAAACGGATATGGTGTAATTGCTCACTGTCTCTGGGTATACGTATGGGAGAAGAGGTGCGGGTTTCTACACCTATCATGAGGGCTTCTCGAGTAAGAAAGCCATGAGATATTTTCCCGAAATGGCGAAATCCTTGTCGAAGCCGCTCGGTAATAAGTGAGGGCATCCAAAAGTGTAAAGGAGAAGATATTACTCCGGGTGTATACGATGTGGCGGGGAGGTCTGGCGATATTTTGCCGTTGATGAAATCTGTCATGCGTTGGGCCGGAGCCGTTTGGCGGCAATTTCCGTTGATGAAACACTGATACTCAATTTCTTCTTGGAATTTTATGCCGGCCAAAACATCGTGAACTTCATATCCGGGAATATCTTCGGGGCGTATTTCTACGACCATTCCCGAGTTTGCCCATCGAGAGCCTCTGTTTGATGGGGACATTCCGTTAACAACCAATTGATTGGGACCGCTTGCTGCCGGGACGATAAAACCTCCGGGACACATGCAAAACGAGTAAACACCTC
>HF999745.1:36118-50443 GCA_000434215.1 Bacteroides sp. CAG:144 | reverse complement strand
AAAACGAGTAAACACCTCGACCGTTGATTTGGGTTACGAAACTGTATTCGGCTGCCGGTAAATATTTACCTCGTCCCTCGGAATTATGGTATTGTATGCGATCGATGAGTTCTTGGGGGTGTTCGAGCCGCACACCGACGGCAAAACCTTTTGCCTCCAATTCGATATTATTTCGATGTAGATAATAATAAACATCTCTGGCGGAATGACCGGTTGCGAGAATCACTGGTCCGGGAAAAACATTTCCGGTATGAGATTTTGCGCCGATAACTTCTTGTCTATCAAATATAAGTTCGTCTATTCGTGTCCCAAATTTTACTTCTCCGCCGGATTCCAAAATCGTATGACGGATATTTTCGATAACGCGAGGCAGCTTATCTGTTCCGATATGAGGGTGGGCATCGGCCAGTATGTCGAGTGAGGCTCCGTGTTGACAAAGAATAGATAAAATACGATCGACCGATCCGCGTTTTTTACTACGGGTATAGAGTTTACCGTCGGAGAATGCTCCCGCACCACCTTCTCCGAAGCAATAATTCGATTCGCTGTCTACCTTATGTTCTCGGCTGATGCGGGCAATATCTTTACGCCGTTGATGTACATCCTTACCACGTTCCAATACGATGGGACGCATACCCAACTCGATGAGCCTCAATGCAGCGAAAAGTCCGGCCGGACCTGCTCCGACGACAATTGCTTGCTGCTTGTCCGAAACATCTCCGTAAATAATCGGAGAGAACATATCGTTTGGCGGTAGCTCGTTCAGGTAGATGCGTACCGTAAGATTTATTATGACTTGTCTCTTTCGTGCGTCTATGGAGCGTTTCAGTATTCTTACCGCTTGTATATCTTTGGGATTTAGTGCAAATTCCCGGGCAAGAAATCCTTTGAGAGCTGTTTCGGAAGCCGCTTGTTGTGGTAATACTCGTATGGAAATTTCTTTTATCATATTATCCGAATAATTGACGGAAGGCTTCATCGACTTTCCGTACCGGTGTGATTTCTATTTGCAGTCGCTTTGAGTCGAAACCTTTTAAGTTAAGGATCGGAACGAGTATACGCTTGAAGCCAAGTTTCTCGGCTTCAAGGATACGCTGTTCGACCCGAGTAACAGGGCGTATTTCACCTGATAAGCCGACTTCTCCGGTCATGGCAATGTTCCGTTCTATCGCCATGTCCATATTAGAAGACAAGACGGCACTGATTACGCCCAAGTCCATTGCCGGATCATTGACTTTCAATCCTCCGGCAATATTGAGAAAGACATCTTTTTGAGCGAGTTTGAAACCGACTCTTTTTTCCAATACGGCAAGCAACATGTTCATGCGTCGCAGATCGAACCCTGTTGCCGATCTTTGCGGCGTTCCGTAGGCCGCCGTACTTACAAGAGATTGTACTTCGATAAGAAAGGGACGTATCCCTTCTATGGCGGCGGATATGGCTACACCGCTCAGCCCCTCACGATCTTGCGTAAGCAATAATTCCGAAGGATTGCTTACTTCCCGAAGCCCGTTTTGCAACATTTCATAAATTCCTAATTCGGCTGTGCTACCGAATCGGTTCTTTATAGAACGTAAAATCCGGTACATGTAATGCCGGTCTCCTTCGAATTGCAAGACCGCATCGACAATATGTTCCAATACTTTGGGCCCTGCGATGCTTCCCTCTTTATTGATGTGCCCGATGACCAGTACCGGCGTATGGGTTTCTTTGGCAAATTTCAATATAGATGCAGCACATTCTCGTACTTGTGAAATACTACCGGGAGAAGATTCAATAGACTGCGTCGAGATAGTCTGTATCGAGTCGATAATAACGATGTCGGGTTGCACATTACGTATGTGCACAAATATTTCTTCGAGGGAAGTTTCACATACGATATAACAATCGGGATTGTTGCGGTGTAGTCTGTCTGCTCTCATTTTCAGTTGGCGGGCACTTTCTTCTCCCGATACATAAAGGACTTTTTTCCCTGTCAGACCCAGTACGGTCTGTAAAACGAGAGTAGATTTTCCGATACCGGGCTCTCCACCGATCAATACCATCGACCCCGGAACGAGTCCCCCTCCTAAAACTCTGTTCAATTCCGTGTCGTGCAAGTCGATTCTTTCTTCTTGCGAAATGGAGATTTCTTCGAGTTTTTGAGGTTTTGAACGAGGGGAGTCGGTGCTATACGACGGGCTTTGTGTCGTAGAAGATTTTGAACTGATCACTTCTTCGACATAACTGTTCCATTCTCCACATGAGGGGCATTTCCCGATCCATTTAGGGGACTCTGCACCGCATTGGGTACACACATATACAGTTTTGAGTTTAGCCATATTTTTACAAATCTATAAAGCTATTGCAAAGATATGGTTTTCTGTAAAATTTATTCGAAATGAAGGGATAGATTATTTGATATTATAAAAAAGCAGCTCGGAACACCGAGCTGCTTTTTGAAAAATTACATGCGAAATAATGAATGAGAAGTTATTTTTTATTTTGGATTTTTCCCGAAGAAGATTTACTATCGTTTTTTTTATGATGGTTCTTATCTGTCATCATTTGCTTTTTTTGACTTGGAGCACATTGAGAAATCGTATGGCATGATATTTCTTTTCCCGAAGCAAAGGCCGGCATGGCAGCCATAGCAGCTTGTTGTTGAGGGGTGAGAAGTTTTTTTATGGCTTCGGCTTGTGCTGTATGCTGTGCCATTTGGTCTTTACGCATTTTTTCGACTTGTATGTTCATAATACTGTCGTTTTGATTTCCTCGCAATAAGATCGCATGGACTTTCCGGGTTTGTTCATCGGAGAGTTGTAAAAGAGTTTTCAATTGTTCCGTCTGTAATTTTGTCGTTTCCGCTACCGACATGCAACATTTTTTATTGTCCTTTTTCATGTCCGGTTTTGGGGTATTGTGCATTTCTTTATTTCGATTGTTGTCTCCGGATTTCTGTATAGGTTGCTGAGCGATAACAGACGTTGAGAGTAGACTCAACATGAATAAGGAAAATAGAATCTTTTTCATGACGGTAAATTTATAAATGAAACTTTTATTCATAAAGACACACGAAAAAGAAGAAAGTTTCTTGAATAATATCTATTTGATTTTTTTTAACGAGAATATTCTGTAATGAAATATTTTCCTGAGATTTTTAGGGCGGTGTTTGCCTCAATTCGGTATAAAAAGGAATTTCTTTGAGAAATATACATTTGTGTTTTGTGTAATCGACCTCGCAACAATAGTGGGTAATTCCGTTGGATATGATCAGGTATCGAACTTGTAATACCGAATTGTAGCGTACGATTTGATCGAATACGGTTTGTGTGATTTCCACATGGGGAGCTTTATATTCAACAATGACGAACGGCCGACCTGTTTTATCATACACCACCGTATCGCAACGTCGCTTACGACCGTTTTGAACCAATGATATTTCATTACCCATACGACCGGCAGGAAACCCTTTTTCCTGTACGAGAAAGCGGGCGAAATGTTGTCGAACCCATTCTTCCGGAGTCAGAGAGACGTATCGTTTACGCCAGTCGTCGTAAATGAAATGTTTTCCGTCTTCGGTTTTTGTACGGAAAATGTATTTGGGAAGATTTAGAGTGGTCATTCGTCTCAATATCATTTGCGCGTCCCGGGAAGATTCGCTAATTTTACCTCCAAAATTACACAAAATGGCATATTCTGCCAAATTATAGTTTTTCGATTATGGCTCAAAAGGAAACATCGGCGCATATACCTATTATAGCAGACATTCGTCGTAAAGCGTTCAAACCCGTATATTTGCTTATGGGAGAGGAGCCTTATTATATCGATCTGATAACGGAAGAGATCATCAGGCATGCTCTGAAAGATGAAGATCGGGATTTCAATCAGACCATCGTTTACGGAGCCGATACCGATATGCCGACAATCCTCACAGCCTCTCGGCGTTATCCGATGATGTCGGAACGACAATTGGTTGTTGTGAAGGAAATGCAGATGATGCGGAGTATAGATGATTTACTTTTGTATTTGCAAAATCCTCAACCTACAACCGTCTTAGTACTGAATTACAAGAACGGTACGTTGAAGAATAAAAAGATTATTGCCGAAATAAACAGACAAGGAGTCGTTTTTGAATCGAAAAGAACTTACGAAAGTCAATTGCCGGCGTTTGTCAACAGCTATGTGCATGACAAAAATCTCGGTATAGATGATAGGGCTTCGAGCATGCTGTGCGAAGCGATCGGGACAAACTTGTCCCGACTGGCCGGTGAAATCGATAAACTATGCGTGTTATTGTCTTTATCCGGAGAAAAGCGAATTACCGCAGATACGGTTGAATTGCATGTCGGAATCAGCAAGGAATTCAATAATACGGAATTGATCAAGGCTATATCGCAGAGAGATTTGTTGAAAGCCAATCGAATTATAAAATATTACGGGCAGAATACCAAATCGGAACAACCGTTTATAGCATTCGGCTCATTATTTACATTCTTTGCCAATCTTCTGTTGCTACATTATTCCTCATGTCCTAAAAACAATAATGGTATTGTTTCGGAGTTAGGGGTAAACTGGTATGCTGCCGATGATTATGTGCGGGGATTGCAACTGTATAAAGCCGGGAAATGTGTTGAGATTATATCTGAAATACGGCGATATGATGCACGTTCGAAAGGAGTGGAGTGTGCGCCGGACACATCTATCGCCGATTTATTGAAAGAGCTTGTTTTTAAGATTATGCATTGATTTTTTATGATAGGGATGATTGATGCCGAAAAAATAAAATTTTTAGAAATAGTCCCGAAAAATTTTTCTGTCAAATAGGGTTATCAGCATCATTATCGATTTATTGCATTGATTAATAATTGTTTGTACTCATATTTCTGTCATTTTGACTCAAAATCCTTTTCCTGTATCTTTTTTATTGACTATGCTCCGCAAAATATTGTAATGTAGAATAGTTGTTGATTTTTATTCATAATAATGAACAAAATCAATTTGTTTGTATACATTATTTTGAATTAATATACTTGATTTAAAGATATATTTGTGTGCGATTCGCAAAAATACATAAGTATAAACATTCTCTATGAACAGAAAAATAAACTCCAAAAGAATCTTGAATGCATGGCTATTTAATGCTATATTGTTTAAATATATTATTTATTATCAATTAATTATTTGTATATAGTAAAGTTATTATTCAACAAACGTGTTGGTGTTACTGTTCGATAACTCTTAAATCATTTATTTCATCATTATTATATCTATCTTTGTGTAATTAATCACTTGATTATGTGTTATATAATTAGACATATTGAAGTGTTTGGATAATATATTCTTGATGATGTTTATGATAATGAATACACAAATATAAACTCTCGTTTTGGATATTGAATTTTGTTTCGTGAACTAATTTGATTATTTTTGTGAACGTCAAAAAATTTCGTGTAGTTTATTTTTATGAATGTTTGATTATGGCAGAATCGGAACAGAAAGACAGAGATTTGAAAGAACGAATAAAGTGGCTGATTCAATATTATAGAATCAATGACGCGGCTTTTGCTCAAAAAATACAGACCAATCGCTCTACATTGTCGCAATGTCTCAATGGTCCTAATGGGGTCAGTAAAGAACTTATTTTGAAAATACATGATGCCTATCCTTCGGTAACCATCGAGTGGCTTATGTTCGGAGAAGGGAGTCCGTTTAAATCGAACCAACAAGCGGCATTAGACCGAATTTATTCTCCCGAGAATAACGTGAAACAAACCGATAGTGGTATTCCTCCCGAATATTCCACGGATTTACCTACTGAGCTATTACAACCCCCTACTTTATTTTCTGAAAATAAGGATAATGCAATAAAAAATCCGATGGCACCTTCTACGGTGAAATCAGAGGCGGAGTCTCGTCGAATCGTTAAGATCATGGTATTTTATTCCGACAATACTTTCGAGACATATTCCCTCGATAAAACGTGATGCAGAAACTGTTTCTATTTTCTTACATATCAAAACAGCCGACAGAATAAGGTGTACACCGGACGAAATAAAAGGGCTTTTTTCTTTTTTAGGCTTCCGACATACACTATCTTTGCCGTTAAATAGAAAATACGATGAAAAAATATGTTTTAGATCTGCGGGTAACCGAGAATCTCGCTCTGCATACCCACTATGTGCTTTTGAAAGCGACCTCTCCCGACGGGTCCAAACTTCCCGAAATGTTGCCGGGTCAGTTTGCCGAGTTACGTGTAGACGGCTCGCCCACCACTTTTTTGCGGAGGCCGATATCTGTCAATTTTGTCGATGTAAAGCGTAACGAAGTATGGTTTCTGATACAGCTTGTCGGAGACGGAACTCGTCGTCTGTCGACACTGAAATCCGGTGATGTTTTGAATGCAGTTTTGCCTTTGGGTAATAGTTTTTCTCTTCCCGAAAAAAATGAAAAAGTACTTTTGATCGGTGGTGGCGTAGGTACAGCACCCATGTTGTTTTTGGGCAGTTATTTGCGAAATGCCGGATTTGTGCCTCATTTTTTGTTGGGTGCACGTTCGTCTCGGGATATTTTACAAAAAGAACAATTCGAGGCTTTGGGAATCGTCGATGTAACGACAGAAGACGGATCATGCGGAGAAAAAGGATATGTTACCCAACATTCGTTATTGCAAAAAGAGCATTTCGACCGTATTTATACTTGCGGCCCGAAACCGATGATGGTAGCTGTTGCCCGTTATGCCAAGGGAAAAGGAATAAAGTGCGAAGTTTCGCTCGAAAATATGATGGCATGCGGTGTAGGTGCATGTTTGTGTTGTGTAGAGAATACGACGGAGGGTCATATTTGCGTATGTAAAGAAGGTCCGGTTTTTAATATAGAGAAATTGTTATGGCAGATTTAAAAGTAAATATAGGGCGGTTGTCTTTGAAAAATCCCGTTATGACTGCGTCCGGAACATTCGGATATGGTTTGGAGTTTGCCGATTTTATCGATCTGTCCCGATTGGGCGGTATTATCGTCAAAGGAACGACGTTGAAAGCCCGAGAAGGCAATCCTTATCCCCGAATGGCCGAAACGCCTTCGGGTATGATCAATGCCGTAGGATTGCAGAACAAAGGAGTCGATTATTTCGTAGAGCATATATATCCCCAAATAAAAGATCTTGATACTCGGATTTTGGTGAATGTCTCGGGTTCTACTATCGATGATTATGCCGAGACTGCGGGCCGTTTGGCCTCTTTGGATAAGATCCCGGCGATAGAATTGAATATTTCATGCCCGAATGTGAAAGAGGGCGGTATGGCTTTCGGTACGTCATGCAAAAGTGCGGCATCGGTGGTAAAAGCCGTACGTGCTGCTTATCCCGGTACACTCATTGTGAAATTGTCGCCCAACGTAACCGATATAACCGAGATCGCTCGTGCCGTGGAAGCCGAAGGTGCCGACTCTGTCTCTCTTATCAATACATTGTTGGGTATGGCTGTCGATGCCGAAAGGCAACGCCCTGTCGTTTCGACTGTTACCGGAGGTTTATCGGGGCCTTGCGTCAAACCGATTGCGTTGCGTATGGTTTGGCAAGTCTTTCATGCGGTAAAAATCCCCATTATAGGATTAGGGGGAATTATGAATGCGACCGATGCCATAGAATTCCTTTTGGCCGGAGCTCGTGCCATTCAGGTCGGAACCGCCAACTTTATCGATCCGCAAATAACGGTGAAAATTGTCGATGGTATAGAAGATTACCTCGACAGACACGGTTGTCGGTCAGTAGAGGAAATCATCGGCGCGTTAAAGGTCTGAATTTATCGATGGAGAGATACCTTTTTTATCGGGAGGTATATGACATTGTAAAAGAAATTCCAGAGGGACGGGTCGTTACATACGGGCAAATTGCATATCTTATGGGGAAGCCTTTGTGTTCTCGCATGGTGGGACAAGCCTTGTTCCATGTTCCGGAAGATTTGTCGTTGCCTTGTCATCGGGTTGTAAACAGTTGTGGACGATTGGTCCCGACGTGGCTCGAACAGCGTTCTTTATTGGAAGCGGAAGGCGTATCTTTCAAGAAAAACGGTTGTGTCGATTTGAGAAAGAGTCGTTGGGACATAGACGAAGAGTGGCGATAATTCCTTGATTTTTGAAGTTTTGTATGTGAGATGGTTACCGAATAATCATCTCATATATTTTTTCGGTAATATCCGCTATAATTTTTGCGTTTGCGGTATCGTTTTCTTTCGAGTCTTTTATAAAGATTGCGATATAACATCGTTTATTATGAGGTAGGTAAATGATACCGGCATCATTATCTCCTATTTTTATACCGGATTTTGTTCTATCGGAGCTACCGGTTTTATGTCCCAGTATAACATCGGCCGGTAATCCGGCTTTTATTTTATTCGTTCCCGTAGATGTTTCGATCATTACCTGCTCTAAAAAAAGAAAATGATCATTGTTTAGGATAGGTTCGGTATATATCTTTTTCAGAAACAATACCATAGACGATGGCGTACACCAATTATTATAACAGTTAAGTATATTTTCATGCATTGTTTTTTCTGTTTCGGAGAAGGCAAACTTATTTATGCCCAACTGTCTTATAAGAGAGTCGACAACACTTATACCTCCTACAAAATCTATCAAAAAATCGCACGTATTATTATCGCTATGTGCCATTGTGTACCTTATGATATTCCGGTATGATATGGGAATATCCCGGTTGGGGTATTTCTCTCTTAACGGACTGTATGTGTCGGATAACATTTGTTCTTGGGGGATAAGAGTCATACTATCCAACGGAATGCCATGTTGTTCCATTTTTTTTAGAGCGGTTACGACCACATGGAATTTGAATACACTCATTACAGGATAACGTTCATCATCGTTCATGACAACCATATTGCCGTCATCGCATAGAATGGCAATACCAACGGTTGCTCTTTTATCATTTATGACAGAATGTATGGCCAGCTGTATATCGCTTTCAGTCTGTGCTCTGGCCGTAAATGATATGGATAGCAATATCCAAGCCAACCATTGCATCGGATTGAATTTATTTTTTGTCATGTGGCGAAAATCGAATTAGCAATTTCATTTCGATTTTTACTTCAAAATTTTGTCGATGGCAGAAAGTTCTTCATCAGAAAAACCGATGTTTTCCTGGGCTTTGAGATTATCTTTGAGCTGTTGGGGCGAGCTGGCTCCAATCAGAACCGAGGTAACGGTTTCGTTACGTAACAACCAAGAAATAGACATTTGGGCGAGAGTTTGGTTGCGTTGCCGAGCAATATCGTTCAACTGTTGTATTTGAGAGAGTTTTTCGGGGGTGATGGAGTCTTTTTTCAGATGTCCGGTTGCTCGGGCTGCCCTTGAATCGGCGGGAATACCGTTCAGGTAGCGATCGGTGAGTAATCCTTCTGCCAAAGGAGAAAAGACAATCATGCCGATACCCATATCTTTTAATAAGCCTAATAGCTCGGATTCTACGGTGCGGTCGAACATAGAGTAACGAACCTGATGTATGAGGCAGGGTATCTTATATTCATTCAGAGCTGCGACGGCTTTAATTGTTTGTTCAGGGCTATATCTTGATATGCCGACATAGAGGGCTTTACCCATGCGTACCATATCGGCCAGTGCACCCATCGTCTCTTCTATCGGTGTATCGGGGTCGGGTCGATGCGAGTAAAAAATATCTACATACTCGATTCCCATGCGTTTTAGGCTTTGGTCAAGACTTGCCATGAGGTATTTGCGGCTTCCCCAATTTCCGTATGGTCCCGGCCACATGTCGTAACCGGCTTTGGTAGATATAACCAGTTCATCGCGGTAACGGCCTAATGATCGTTTTAAAATACGTCCGAAATTTTCTTCTGCCGATCCGTATACAGGGCCGTAATTATTGGCCAGATCGAAGTGGGTAATACCGTTGTCGAATGCTGCCAAAGCAATGCGGCTGTATGTATCGTAATCGTCGATACTGCCGAAGTTATGCCATAGTCCCAATGACAAAGAGGGAAGCAACAAGCCGCTGTGCCCGCAACGGCGATAAATCATCGTGTCGTACCGATGAGTATCGGCTTTGTATCTTTCTTCTATCATATTGTACTTTTCTTGATTTTACAAATATAATAATTCGCTTCGATTATTTACGACAAAAAGTCCGCCTAATTGGGTATTAGACGGACTTTCTTATACAGTGTAGAAGCTTTATAATAAATCGACCGAGCGTTTTACAAAACGGCTCAGAGCTTCTCCTTTCAGCATGTTGTTTGAGAGAAGAGCTAAATCAACCAATTGACGCACCAACTTATTCCCGGCGGCATAGTCGCTGAGTATGTTATTTTCTTTTTGACGCAAAGCGGCGACCTCGTTTTCTTTATTTTTGAGACGATCTTTCTCTTCAACCGGTATTTCATCGCTTTTTTTGTCTTTGGAAGCCTCTTGCAATTTGGTTATTTCGTCATTCAGCGCATTTATTTGAGTACGCAGCGGGTCTATCTCGGCATTACAAGCTGTCTCTGCCTCTGATAATACCCGTTGGGCCAACGGATGCTGTGTATTTACGATAAGGTTGTAACTATCGGGCATTTCTCCGTAGAAACTCATGCCTGGCTGCATGGCCGACATGTCTTTCATACGACGCATAAACTCATTTTGCGTGATGACAATGGGTTGAGCCGTTTCGCCTATTGCTTCGAACATGACCATAAACTCCGCTTTTTCTACACTTGGTATTTGCGATTTAAAGATTGTTGTCATCATGTCTCGTTGTGCGGGTGTAAGCGAGACGTCGGTTTTATCTTCTTTACGTACCAAATTTTCTACAATATCGCTGTCGACACGGACAAAACGGCTTTTCTCGAATTTCTGTTCGAGCATACCGATGAAGTGTACATCGAGTTGTCCGTCCATCAATAATATGCTATATCCTTTGTTTCTAGCCGCTTCGATATAATTGTACTGAGCGATGCGGTCGGTAGCGTAAATATATATCAGATTTTTGTCTTTATCGGTTTGTTCGGCTTCGATAAGCGTCTTATATTCATCGAATGTGTAGTACTTATCTTCGGTATCTTTCAACAACGCAAACTTTTGAGCTTTCTCATAAAATTTCTCGTCGGAGAGCATACCGTATTCGATGAATAATTTTATGTCGTCCCATTTTTCCTCAAATTGTTTGCGATCGTTATTGAATATTTCCTGCAAGCGATCGGCAACTTTTTTGGTGATATAGGTCGATATTTTTTTCACGTTGGAGTCGCTCTGCAAGTATGAACGGGATACGTTCAAGGGAATGTCGGGTGAATCTATGACACCTTGCAGCAACATGAGAAAATCGGGTACGATACCTTCGACCGAATCGGTTACAAATACTTGGTTGCAATAAAGTTGTATACGGTTTTTATTGACATCGAAATTATTCCTTATTTTAGGGAAATAAAGAATACCAGTCAGTTTAAACGGATAATCGACATTGAGATGTATCCAAAATAATGGCTCGTCCATTGTCGGATATAGCTCGTGATAAAATTTGCGATAATCCTCATCGTTGAGTTCGGTCGGTTTCTTGGTCCATGCCGGTGTCGTATCATTGATGACTTTTTCTTTATCGGTATCGACGTATTTGCCGTCTTTCCACTCTTGTTCTTTGCCGAATACGACAGGAATAGGCAGGAATCTGCAATATTTTTTGAGCAAAGTCTCTATTTCCGAGGTCTCGAGAAAGTTTTTGTTTTCATCATCGATGAATAATACGATATCGGTTCCCCGATCGGCTTTATCGATATTTTCCATTGTATACTCGGGAGATCCGTCGCAACTCCACATGACGGCCTGTGCACCTTCCCGATAAGAACGGGTACGTATTTCGACCTTTTTTGAAACCATGAACGAAGAATAGAATCCCAATCCGAAGTGTCCGATGATGGCGTTGGCGTCGTTTTTGTATTTTTCGAGGAATTCTTCCGCACCCGAAAAGGCAATCTGATTGATATATTTCTCTATTTCTTCGGCTGTCATGCCTATACCGTGGTCCGATACGGTCAGTGTACCGGCTTCTTTATCGATAGATACTTCGACGTTTAAGTTTCCAAGTTCGCCTTTGAAATCTCCGACGGCAGCGAGTGTTTTCAGCTTTTGTGTCGCATCGACGGCATTTGATACCAACTCTCTCAAAAAGATTTCATGGTCGCTGTATAAGAACTTTTTGATGACGGGGAATATATTATCGGTAGTTACCCCAATAGATCCTTTTTGCATGGTTTTATATTTTTGTTGTTAAATTCTGTCGGATAAGAAGGCAAAAAAAATGCCAGACCTTGTGGGTCTGACATTTTGACTTGTTTTCCGAGCATATTGTCAGTTGTTTTTTATTTATTCTTCTTGTAAAGAGGCAATGATCTTTTTTTGCACGGAATCATAATCGAGCCGGATTGTGCCGCCTTTTTTGTTTTCGGTGCGGAGTATTATTTCGGCAACTTCGTCTTCGAGGTAATTTTGTATGGCTCTCTTCAACGGCCGTGCCCCGAATTGTATATCGTATCCTTTTTCTGCTACGAAATTTTTGGCTTCGTCGGTGAGTTCTACACGATAACCGAGCGCCGAAATACGGTCGAAAAATCCTTTCAACTCAATATCGATGATTTTGAATATCGATTCTTTATCCAATTGGTCGAATGTGATGATGTCGTCGATACGGTTCAAAAATTCAGGAGAGAATGCTTTGTTCAGCGATTTTTGTATAACCGAACGAGAAACATCTTTTTCACTCACTGTGCCTGTATCGAATCCGACACCTCGACCGAAATCTTTGAGTTGGCGCGTTCCGATATTGGAGGTCATAATGATAATCGTATTTTTAAAATCGACTTTACGCCCTAAACTGTCGGTAATATGACCTTCGTCCATAACTTGTAGAAGAAGGTTGAATACATCGGGGTGGGCTTTTTCCAGCTCGTCGAGCAAAACAACCGAATAGGGTTTGCGGCGAACTTTTTCTGTAAGTTGCCCGCCTTCCTCATAGCCGACATATCCCGGAGGTGCACCGACCAATCTCGATACGGTAAATTTTTCCATGTATTCACTCATATCTACCCGTATCAAGGCATCGGATGAGTCGAAAAGGTATTCGGCCAACTTTTTCGCCAAATGGGTTTTCCCTACACCGGTAGGACCTAAAAACATGAACGTACCGATAGGTCTGTTGGGGTCTTTCAGACCGACTCTGTTCCGGCGTATGGCTTTGACGATTTTATCGACAGCAGTATCTTGGCCGATGACGGCTCTTTTGAGTTCATTCCCCATATCCAAGAGCTTTTTGCTCTCCGATTCAGCAACACGTTGCACAGGAACACCCGACATCAAGGCTACTGTCGCTGCTATTTCTTCTGCATCGACGACTTCCCGTTGTTCTTGTGTAGATTCTTCCCAGCGACGCTTTTCGTCTTCAAGGTCGTTCATCAGGGATTTCTCCTTGTCTCTGAAATTGGCTGCCAGCTCGAAATTCTGAGATTTGACGGCTTCGATTTTTTCTTTTCTTGTCGCCTCGATTTGCTCTTCAAGTTCTTCGATATGTCGAGGTACGACGATATGGGCAATGTGCACCCGCGACCCGGCTTCATCGAGAGCATCGATGGCTTTATCGGGGAAGTTACGGTCGCTTATATAGCGTTCGGTCAGTGATACACACGCTTCCAGAGCTTCGGGGGTATAGGTTACGTTGTGATGATCTTCATAACGATCCTTGATATTTTTCAATATCTGCAAGGTCTCTTCGGGCGAAGTCGGTTCGACCATGATTTTCTGGAAACGACGTTCGAGGGCCCCGTCTTTTTCTATACTTTTTCTATACTCATCGAGAGTTGTTGCTCCGACGCATTGTATTTCACCTCGGGCTAATGCCGGTTTGAGCATATTGGCGGCATCGAGGGTCCCGGTTGCTCCGCCGGCACCAACAATGGTGTGTATTTCGTCAATGAACAGAATGATGTTCGGATTCTTCGACAGTTCGTTGAGTATGGCCTTGATACGTTCTTCGAATTGTCCCCGATATTTTGTCCCAGCAACGATAGAAGCCATATCAAGCGATATTACTCGTTTGTCGAACAACACTCTTGAAACCTTTCTTTGAACGATACGCAATGCCAAACCTTCTACAATGGCCGATTTCCCGACACCGGGATCTCCGATAAGAACCGGATTGTTTTTTTTACGACGACTCAATATTTGAGCAAGCCGCTCGATTTCTTTCTCTCTTCCGACAACAGGGTCGAGCCGGTTTTCTTCGGCAGCTTTGGTCATATCGGTTCCGAAGTTATCCAGCACCGGTGTGTTACTGCCGTTTTCTTTGGC
>HF999745.1:12566-36080 GCA_000434215.1 Bacteroides sp. CAG:144 | reverse complement strand
CGACGTCTTGTTCTCTTTTTTCTTAGAAAACGGCCCGCCGTTTTCTATTTCGTCATCATCTTCTTCTGCAAATTCAGGCCCCATAGAAGGGGAGACGTGGGTATCTTCTTCGAATGGCTTGTATGACGACCTTTTGCGCACATAGTCGCTGACGTTCTGGTATGTTACGTCAAACGCATTGAGTGTTTGTGTCGCCAATGTAGTGGAGTCCCGCAAAATCGCTAGCAATAAATGTTCGGCATCAGTTACTTCGCTTTTCAATAGACGTGCTTCAAGTAGGCTGGTCTTCAATACTTTGTCTGTGCTTTTATTGATCACGATGTCGTGATGGTTATCGATCGTGGAAATATCATGGGACATGCGTAGTTTTTCTTCTACACTATGTTTCAGTTGATCGGATTTTATTCCTAAGTATTGCAAGGCCTCTACGGCTTTACCCGAACCGTCTCTTAGAATTCCTAACAACAAATGTTCGGGACCGATATAAGGGGTTTGCAAACGCGCTGCCTCTTCCCGGCTATATCCCAATACATTACGCACTCGTTGTGAAAAATTTCTTTCCATAAAATAGGTTCTCTTTATATATTACTTTTGCAAATATACGACTTTCGTATGGCGTATATCATTATTATCCCTGCAAATTGTATGCCGAGATGCGTTTTACATATTTCAGCTCGTCCTTTTCTGACGTTTTGACAGAGGCATGAGCCGTAAAATATGCCTTATTTGAAAAATCTTGTTAATGAAAAAGTGGCAAAGGGGTGGAAAAAGTTTTTATGAGTGAAAAATTTTTCTAATCGGGAAGAAAGCCGTATCTTAGTGCTGTTTTTTACATCACTTAAAAAGATAAAAATTCTAATACATGGCGACAGAACAAGAAGATAGAATTCTTAAAATCGATATCGAAAAAGAGATGAAGCAATCGTACATCGATTATTCGATGTCGGTGATTGTAGCGAGGGCATTACCCGATGTCAGAGACGGTTTCAAACCAGTGCATCGTCGGGTGCTTTTCGGTATGAATGAACTTGGCAATACCTCAAATAAACCATATAAAAAATCGGCGAGAATTGTAGGTGAGGTTTTAGGTAAATATCACCCTCACGGAGACTCATCGGTCTATTTTGCCATGGTGCGTATGGGGCAGGACTGGTCGTTGCGTTATCCTCTCGTTGACGGGCAAGGTAACTACGGTTCTATCGACGGGGACAGCCCGGCAGCCATGCGTTATACCGAAGCTCGCCTTTCCCGTATTGCCGAAGAGATGTTGCGCGACATCGATAAAGAAACGGTCGATTTTCAAAAGAATTTCGACGATACCCTCGATGAGCCGGTTGTATTGCCAACCCGTATTCCCAATTTATTGGTAAACGGGGCTTCGGGTATTGCCGTGGGTATGGCGACCAATATGCCACCACATAATCTGACGGAGACGATAAACGGTATCATCGCTTATATAGATAACCGTGAAATTACGATCGAAGAATTGATGCAGTATATCAAAGCCCCCGACTTTCCTACCGGCGGTTATATTTACGGTTATAACGGAGTCAAGGAAGCTTATGAAACCGGACGTGGACGTATCGTCATACGTTCCAAAGCAGAGATCGAAACGGAAGGCAATCGGGAAAAAATCATCGTGTCGGAAATACCTTATGGCGTGAATAAGGCCGAATTGATAAAAAATATCGCCGAACTTGTCGAGGATAAACGTATCGACGGCATTTCTAATGTCAATGATGAGTCGGACCGTTCCGGTATGCGTATCGTCGTCGACATAAAGAAAGATGCCAATTCGAGTGTCGTTCTCAATAAGTTGTATAAGCTTACGGCTTTACAGTCGTCATTCAGTGTAAATAATATCGCGTTGTTGAAAGGTCGTCCCGTTACACTCAATCTCAAACAGCTTATTGAGGCATTTGTCGATCACCGCCACGAGGTTGTTATACGGCGTACCCAATATGATTTGAGAAAAGCCGAAGAACGCGCCCATATTCTCGAAGGTCTCATTATTGCTTGCGATCACATCGATGAAGTCGTACAAATCATACGTTCGTCGAAAAGTCCCGAAGAGGCCCGGACCCGTTTGATGGAACGTTTCTCTCTTACCGAAATACAGGCTTCGGCCATTGTCGATATGCGTTTGCGTCAGCTCACCGGCCTTATGCAGGACAAGTTGCATGAAGAATATAAAAATCTCATGGATCAGATCGATTATTTCCATAAGATATTGTCCGACGAGGCTGTTTGTATGCAAGTTGTCAAAGACGAGCTTATCGAAATCAGGGATAAATACGGAGATGAACGCAAAACCCAGATTATTTATTCTTCGGAAGAATTCAATGCCGAGGATTTCTATGCCGACGATGAAATGATTATAACCATATCTCATCTCGGATATATCAAGCGTACACCTCTTACCGAATTCCGTACACAAAACCGAGGCGGAGTGGGAGCTAAGGGTAGCGATACTCGTGATGAAGATTTTATCGAATACATCTATCCGGCTTCGATGCATAATTATATGCTGTTCTTTACTCAAAAAGGTAAATGTTTTTGGCTTAAAGTGTATGAGATACCCGAAGGTGCTAAAAATTCGAAAGGTAGAGCCATTCAAAATCTGCTGAACATCGATGCGGATGATAAAGTGAATGCGTTTATCCGGGTAAAGAAATTACAAGATCCCGAGTATAATCTGACTCATAATTTGGTTTTCTGTACAAAAAAAGGCGTGATAAAGAAAACCCGTCTTGAAGCATATTCTCGTCCCCGTACAAATGGAGTGAACGCCATTACCATACGGGAAGACGATCAGGTAATACAAGTTCGCCTGACGACAGGAAACAGTGAAATCATTATGGCCAACAGAGAGGGGCGTGCTATCCGTTTCCATGAAACGACCGTTCGGGAAATGGGACGTACGGCAACGGGTGTAAGAGGTATGACCCTCGACGAAAGTGTCAATGATGAAGTCGTGGGAATGATATGTGTCAATGATCCCGAAACCGAGACGATTATGGTTGTTTCGGAACAAGGTTATGGAAAACGTTCGGAAATAGAAGATTATCGCATTACAAATAGAGGAGGAAAAGGGGTTAAGACCTTGAATATTACTCCCAAAACAGGAAAACTTGTTGCGATAAAGAATGTTACCGATGAGAATGATTTGGTTATTATCAATAAGTCTGGTATAACCTTGCGGATAAAAGTTGCAGACATTCGGGTAATGGGACGTGCTACGCAGGGAGTACGCTTGATCAATCTCGAAAAACGAAATGATGAAATCGCTTCGGTATGTAAAGTGGCTTCGGAATCATCTGAATTTACAGATACTATTGAAAATCAGGAAAATAATACCGAAATAAATTCTGATTTTGAAAAATGATTTTACAATAAAATTCGAACTTAAAATTTAGAAAGATGAAAAAGATTTTTCTATTCACGGTACTTTGCTTGGTAGGCGGTACTGCGTTTGCCCAAAAGAAAAATGTTTCTCGGGCGAATAATGAACTCAAACAAGAAAAGCCCAATTATGAAGAGGCTCGTCTTTTACTCAAAGAGGCGAGAGAAAATCCCGAAACTCAAAATGATGCTAAAACATGGTGGGTATCGGCAGAGGTCGAAGATGCTATTTTCCTCCAGAATGATCAAAAACGTATTACCAACCAGTCGTACGATGATGCTGCCATGTATAAGGCTTTGGAAGATGAGTATGCATATCTTCAACAAGCCCTTTATCTGGATTCGCTTCCTAATGCAAAAAATAAAATTTCGCCCAAATACTCTAAAAGAATCATTGGTCGTATACATGATAGACATTTGAGCTTTTGGGATGCAGCCGTTATTTCGTATAAAAACAAAGACTACAAAAAGGCATACGAAATGTGGAATACCTACTTGACGATTCCCGAAAAATACGGTATAAGCGAGGAGAAACAAAAACAACTCGAAGAGTCGGGCAAAATAGATAGTACATACATTTTCGGTCGTTATTATGCTGCTTTGGCCGCTTATATTTCGAAAGACTATGATTTGGCTATTCCGGCTTTGAACAAGGCCAAAGAAAATGATTATGATTTGCTTACTATCTATCAGTGCTTGAACGAGTTGTATACCAACCAAAAAGACAGTGTCAATATGTTTGCCATTTCACAAGAGGCGGTTGAACGTTTGGGTATAACCAAAGATACCGAGAATTTCTTGTTGCAAATGATCAATATTTACATCGCCAACGATCAGATCAATGAAGCTCTTGCATATCTCGATAAAGTGATTGCAGCTAACCCTCGTGCAGAGTATTATAAGGTAAAAGGTCGCCTCTATGAAGAGATTGCCAATGAAGCAGAGGCCATGGCTTGTTTTGAAAAAGCATTGGAATTGAATCCGAAGATGGCAGATGTGTGGAGTGAAATGGGACGTATATATTACAATAAGGCATACGAAGAGAGTTTGGACATCAATAAAATAAAAGATGACAATGCCTATAAAAAAGCTCGTGAAGAACGTATCTTCCCGCTTTATCGCAAGGCTTTGCCTTATTACGAAAAAGCTTATGAACTCGATCCGACAAATGCCGATTGTATATTCGCCCTTAAAGGAATCTATTATACTTTGGGAATGGAGGATAAACTGAAATCATTAGAGGGTAAGTAAATTTCTGATAAAATATAATTAAGAAAAGGACACATAACAAATGGGGTTGTGTGTCCTTTTTTATCACTAAGGTATTGTAGATAATGGATTTTGTGTTGGATTTCATACTGCATATTGATCGATATATGATAGAAATCGTTCGTGATTATCATACATGGACGTATGCGATATTGTTTTTAATCATTTTTTGTGAGACCGGATTGGTCGTAACCCCGTTTTTGCCGGGTGATTCTTTATTATTTGTAGCCGGAGCTGTTGCTGCACAACCCGATATGCCGCTTCAAGTCAACCTCCTTGCTTTAATTGTCTTTGGTGCGGCCGTTTTGGGCGATTCTTGTAATTATGAGATCGGTCGTTTTTTAGGAGCAAAACTGTTTGGAAATCCCAATTCTAAAATATTTAAGCAGCAATATTTGGATAAGACCCATGATTTTTATAAAAAATACGGAGGAAAAACTATTATTATCGCTCGTTTTGTTCCGATAGTTCGAACTTTTGCTCCGTTTGTTGCCGGAATGGGAAAAATGCACTATTGTTATTTTATTACTTACAACATAGTAGGTGGAGCCTTGTGGGTAGCGTTGTTTTGTTATGCCGGATATTTTTTTGGAGATCTGCCTTTCGTTCAGAAAAATTTGAAGATACTGATCATTGTAATCATTGTCGTCTCTATATTACCGGCCATAATAGAGGTATTACGAGCGAGATTGACAGAAAAAAAATAATTAATTTTTTGTATACAAAAAATTGAAAGGGAGTGGTACTTAGTCTTTTTCTTTGTATTGTCTATTTAACATAATATCCATTATGGGACAAATATAAATTTTCAAAAAAAGATTTATATAGCAATTTATATTATATATCTTTGCATATTGATTTAAAATAAGGAATTATGGATAAAGAGCAACTAAGAATTGCATGGATAGATGTAATGAAAGGTTTTTTATTTACTCTTGTTGTTTTAGGGCATTTTTTAACAACATTACCAACTCCTGAATTTTTAATAGAAATATATGATTTTTTCTCACCATTCCGCATGCCTGCTTACTTTTTTTTATCTGGTTTACTTTTTAGCACACGAAGATTAAAAACATATATTCTTTATATCAAGAGTAAATCTCGAACTTTGCTATTGCCATATATAAGTTTATCTATTGTTTTTTTATTATTGGATTGGAACATTTATTCTGATTTTGATTACTTATTATTTGACTTAAAGCGAATTTTTATAAGTGGTGTAAGTGCCTATAAAAGCCAGCCTTTGTGGTTTGTATTTACTCTCTATGTTGTTTGTTTACTTTATTATCCTTTTCATCAATTTGGAAACAGACATCCTTGGTTTTTCCCTTTTTTAGCAGGGATATTTATTTTAACAAGTTATATAATTTCTCGAAATAATATATGCTTACCTTTTAACTTGGGTACAGCTATTTCGGCTATGCCTTTTTTTATTTGTGGTGTAGCAAGTAAGAAAATTGTTTTTATAATTACGACGTACCCCTTTTATAAAAAATCTTTTTTTATGAGTATTTTCTTTATTGGATATATAATTATATATTTTACCAACAATATTGGTGGAAGATTATTTGATAATCAAATAGAAAATTATTTCGTGTTTTATTTTTTATCATTATTAGGTATAATATGGTTTAGTTGTTTATGTTCTGAGTTTGTGAAATTAAAATGTAAAGTTATTGGTATACTTGAAAACATAGCACGTAATGCTCTCATTATATTGGGTACTCATGGATATATATTGATCATAGAGACTTTTGTTTTTAATAATATGGTAAAAGAAATAAATAATTATATTATCTTTGTCTCAGCATTTATTACGCTTATTATTTCAGAGATATTGTGTATTGTATATGCTAATAAATATTTTTATTTCTTTTTGGGAAAGAAGCAATTATCAATAAAAGAATCATTGTCCATTCGTAAAGAGTAGTGGAAAAATTTTCTATTGACTTCTGGAACTTTATTTTACAGCACGGCAATGACGATGCAGGCCGTTTGCGCTTGAAGTATGCCGGGAATGAAAAAATATCATGGGCGATCGATCAAATTGAAGCACGGAAAAAAATCGATCGAAAATTGCCTTTGTTTTCAGAAAACGGCAGATTGCTTTTCCCTTCGGTTTTGTCAGCCGAACAAGCCTCTTCGGAAGATACGGCTTTGTATAAACAGCAGATACTCTCGGGGCGTTTCGATACAATATGTGATTTGACCGGAGGATTGGGCATAGATTCCTATTATATGGCAAGAATTGCGTCCCAGCTTACCTATATAGAGCGTTTTTCTCATTATTGCGATATTGCCCAACATAATTTCAAAGAATTACGACAGAATAATATTCATGTGTTGAATGGCGATTGTCGGGATTTCCTGAACTCTTCACATGAACGTTGTGATCTCTATTATATAGACCCTGCCCGAAGGGGATCGGGTAATAAACGGCTTTATAATTTATCCGATTGCGAACCATCTGTTTTGGAGATTCTTCCTATCGTTTTAGCAGAGAAGGCGTCTCTTTTGCTTAAAGCTTCGCCTATGCTCGATATAAAACAAACGATTAATGATCTGGGCAAGGTTTCGGAGATACATATCCTCTCTGTGAAAAACGAGTGTAAAGAATTGCTTTTTCTTGTAGAACCAAATCATGCAGGAGATCCTCGGATATATTGTTCCAATAAAACATTGGATAATAAATGGCAAACTTATACTTTTTTTTTAGCAGAAGAAAGTCTTCTACCCTCCTCTCCTGTTTGTACGTTACAAGAGTATTTATATGAGCCTAATAGCTCTATTCTGAAAGCCGGGGCGTTTAAATCGATAGCACAATCTTTCGGTATTGATAAGTTGGCCGTGAGCAGCCATCTCTATACATCCCGAAAATATGTCTCGGATTTCCCGGGACGAGCATTCGAAATCTTGGAGGCATATCCTTTTTCAAAGCAAGTCTTGAAAAAATGTTCCCGTAAATATCCTCAGGCCAATGTCTCGACCCGCAATTTTCCGCTTACGCCCGATGAGATACGGCGACTTGGCGGAATAAAAGACGGCGGGGATATTTACCTGTTTGCGACGATGGTAAATAGTGAAAAAACAATGATTTATTGCAGAAAAAAGTAGCCTTTTTCAGCGCTTAAAAGCTCTATCCATCTGACGTTTATCTTCTCGCTCTTTTATCGACTCTCGTTTATCATAGATTTTTTTCCCTTTCGCTACGGCAATGACCAGTTTAGCCAGCCCTCGGTCATTGATGAGCAATCGTGTCGGAACGATTGAAAACCCCGATTCTTTTGAGAGTTTCTGTATTTTCTCCAACTCTTTGCGTGTAAGCAAAAGTTTCCGGTCGCGACGGGTTGAGTGGTTATTGTATGTCCCATAAAAATACTCGGCAATATACATATTTTTGACCCATAGTTCGCCATTGTTGAAATAACAGAATGTATCGGATAGTCCGGCTTTTCCCAAGCGTATAGATTTTATTTCGGTACCGGTCAGGACAATGCCAGCCGTATAAGTATCGAGCAGTTCGTAGTCAAAAGCTGCCCGACGATTTTTTATATTGATTTGGGGTAGTTTCATAGAATAAATTTTTCATTTTATCTGTTTATACCGGGCATCATCAAATAGAGAATACGCTCTACGATAATAGGTACGACCAGAACGATAATTGTAACGATAAGCGTAAATGTTCGCTGCTTGGAATCATCGATGTGCAAAAATATTTTGGCTCCTGTCCAAATGACATAAAATATTCCCAATACGGCATATTCCAAAAAAGAAAAGCCTTTCGGCAGTATATTTACGACAATATCTACCGTCATGTATAAAGCGAGCAGAGAACCTACGAACCGCTCGATATGCTCCTTTTCTCTCACTCCCGAAAAGTACGGTAGGATTTCTTTCAATAAAAAAACAAGAAAGTAGAACCCTATAAAGAATTTGACAAATTCTACAATTGCCAATCTCAGAACATGTTCTAAGGTTTGGGCGTTGAACTCTTCTCCCAACACGTTTCCAAAACAGGATAATGCAGCTATACCCATAATCGGAAATAGAAAACGGCTGAAAAAGAGAGATTGTGCAACTTCTCCTTGCTCGTCCATTTTTTGCCATGCGGCAGATGGTCGCATGATTAGTTGATATATGCGGATAAATATCTCTTTGAACATAATCGTATTTTAGCAATTACAAAAATAGAAAGAACTTATGAAATATCGGCAATTTTGAGAAAGATAAAATCCGTTTATATAAACGTGTTTTTTCCGATTATATAAAAAAATGATCCTAAAAAGGAAAAGAGATTGATGTACCATCAATCTCTTTTTTATAAATACGTAATGTGGTGTCATTTTATCATTGAAAAGCGTCTGTAAAATGATCGCCATATTGAGCTGTATTATAAATAATTGCCCACAAAGTAGCCCACAATATACCTCTGCCATAATATGCATTGTCGGTTACAGTTGCCAGATTATTGCAAGTCGGAGTCCATGTATTGGTGTGTTGGGAATCACCAATGATAATTATTCTCCTTTGTAAATCAACGGACAGAGAACATCCGTAGCCGGAAACATTCAATACATTTGTAACATTGGAGGGGACATCGAATGTCCCACTTATTCCGTCTCTGTAAAATGTTGCACTGAAATCGATTTGTTGTGAAGGCCTATAATTACTGAACGGTCCGTTTTTGACAATATAATTCCATACAGGATCATTGGTATGGGTTGTCGTCCAAGTTGCATTGGGGCCCGTATTCCCTCTATATTTGTATCCCCATTTAGAAAATTTCGAGAGTAATGCTTGGTTTTCTGTATTGCTGTTGTCCAAGGATATGACGGCAAATCTGTTTTTGTCGGGACTATTCTCCAACCATGCAATCAGATTATCGTAATAATTGGAAATGGAGGCTTCATATCTGCCGGAGAAAAGAATATTGATATTGTCCGGAATATTTGCTCCAACGCCGGCACTAGTGCTTTCATTATTGGGTAATATGGGTGTCGCAGGCATATAGACAAGACCTTGAGGACCGAAAAAAGGTGAATATCCGCCATAGTCTCGAAAAATACTGAGGATTCCATTTCCAAGTGCTCCATATCCGCCATAAAGGTTTGCCGCTTTTACGGTTATCGGTTTTAATATACTCCTGACAACAGCAATACGAGATGAAATATCTGTCCCAGATAAAGTCAATTTTATATGGTAAGTTATATCTCGATTAGCGTCTTTATATAGAGTTTTCGGGAATTGAATTTTAAATTTCGTATCCATTGTGTACTCATTACCCCATGACATTTCACTACCGTTTTCAGCTACCATTTTTACATTATAAGTATGAGCCAATGCGGGTTCCGGCTGTTCCAATTCTGCAATCCACTTCATATTGTTACTTCCTTGTAAATGAATAGTCAGTGTCTCATCTTGATTTTCAGATACATAAAGCATATCCCCTACAATTCCGGTACTGAAAGACATAGGTTTCTGGCTGATGGTAATTACCTGAGATTTTACACTGGAATCATTGACCAACTCTAAATACAGTTTGGCGCTCAAAGTTTTGCTGCTTGCATTTTCTTGTTTGGCAGTTATCGTCAGTCTGTTTAATTTTAGGTTTGTGTCGTCATGAATATCTTTCACCACGAAAGCATCGGCGTTATCTCCTTCAAGGATATATTTCCATGAGTTCACAGAGGTACCGTCGTCGGTCAATCCGGGATTGACGAGGAATGTATTGATATTGTTTCCGGAGATAGTCAATTCCCCGTCATATTCAAATTCGATAGAATTTATGGACGGTGTCAATTCAAATCCCGGCTCACCATTTTGAATCAATAACATCATACTTTGTACCGATGGATCTTCTTTTAAACTGACGACCAAAAAACCATACCGGGGACTGGTTGTTGTATTGGCCGTATGCGTGTAGACAGGAATGGTATTGTTTGGGCTTTTATTGCTATCATAATCAGTTATAGCAGAAGAGCCCGTCTGTTCAAATGAAAAATACGCTCCTGCTCCCGGCGGATAGATGGTTGCTGACCAATCGCCAGAACTTTCTACGGCGATAGATGGTGCCGCTATACCTGCCTTGTTACTAAAATGTGGAATACTTTTAGGATTCAAGTCTAAATAAAGATCTCCCCCTTCCAATTGTTCAATATCGATAGTTGCTTTTAAATTACCAAAAGAAAGCTCTATAATGCCGTTACGCGTATCTTTTGCATCATTCAGTGGTGTTGCTGATACAGATAGAGTTTTATTATCCAAACTGACCGACAAACCATTGTCCAATACCTTTTTACTAAGAGATAAAGAGCCTTCGCCAAATGTAAATATACCCAAATTATAGCTACCGCCATTGGGGGTAAACATAACCTTTTTGGTTGGTACGGCCAAGATATTGTCCCCATCGAATTGTACGGTACCATGACTATCCATATCCCAATAGTTGATAGAATAGTTTAATGTACTATTTTCTCCTTTATATGCTTCTAACTCGGTTTTATAACCTTCTTTTTTAATGGAGTTGATAGTTAGTCTGTACACATTATTACGTTTAAGAGACTGTCCCGATTGGGGCGGATGTACATTTGCACGATGATAAGAAACTGTTCCACTGTCATTATTTCTTACTCCAATAATCAAGCATGTAGTAGCTTCATCATTTTGCTTAGGTGATGCAACATAATTCTCGAAAGCATACAATTCACCGACAATATCGTTGCCGGCATCACTTTTTATGCCATAGAGTCTGGTGATACGTTTTACCTTGATATCGAAAGCATTTGGCTCTCCATTCCAAACAAAAAGGGAAGGATATGCATTCCAAATCGATGCGGATTCAAGGGTATATCCGATGGAGGAATTATGGATATCAAAGCGAGAAACACCTCTTTGTAGAATAATATTGATTTTGGTATCTTGCGATTCTTTTCTTAAAGAAGTACTCATCAACAAAGCCTCGCTTTCCAGTGGCTTCGTAGTATATTCTGGTGAGTCAGAATTTGTGCCTTTTATAAATACTTGGACGTCGGCTTTCGCTTCTTTGAAATTTTTATTTTCGACTGCTGCTTTCCACTCTTCTATGGTTTGAGAGCCATCTATCGGCAGATAGTTATCCCCCATATTGGCTACCACCAAGATATCGTAGGCATCGGTCATATTCAATCCGATATCCGAAAAATCAAAAATCATATCAGTATTCATGGTCAGAGGTTTTTCCGGAGTAGCCGTCAGTTTTTTCCACCCTTTGAAGGTACCAGTTCCATCGCTGTTTGAATCGAAAAATATCAAATCGAGTGTTTTTATATTTTCTTCTCCGGCTTCGGGCGCTATCGTAGAACGAGTTATCGGTCCGCTGGAAGGATTCTGAATGGTGAAATTTATGACTAACGTACCGTTCTCTTCTATCGGAGACCAGTCTTCTTCTTTACAAGCTGTAAAAACTACTGTCAGAAAACAAACCGTCCATAATATCTTTTTCATATCTATATAATTGTTATTATTTACCTAAATCGACATGGATGTTCCCATCTAATTCCCAATCATTCTGCCCCTTGTTGTATCGGGAAATTTGTACCTCCAACCGTATTTTTCCAAAGAGCAATACAACGGTGTCGGAATTGGCAGAGGTAGTAGTTGTATCAAATTCTCCTAAGGCCTTTATATTAAGCTTTATAGGAAATCCATTCTCGTCATTGATAAATTCAACTTCAAAACGATTGTTCCGAATTCCATTCTTGAATGTGGAAGTAGGTCCGTTCGTTTCTGTTTTAAAGTTCAATGTAATGACATCAGATAATAAATTGCTTTTAACGCCAATAGTTGTCATTAAGTTAGGTTCCCGATACAGTATGACATCTCGTTTTTCTACCCACAAGTAATAGTTCCCATTGGTACTCATTTGTCCGGCTGTCATATCCCATTCAATGATATTGATATTCAAATGAACGGACGGCTGGTCCACTGCAATTTCTTTATCTGTATATCCCCTACCGCTAACCGAGTTGATGCGGAATATATACTTCTTGTTTCGTATAATATTTACAAGGTTTCCTGTTTCTGCATCTTCGAAATCGATAGGATAATAATATATTTTTCCGTTGTATTCGCCTCCTATTACAAGGCGTGTATGTTTGCTGTTGTTCGTCTCTATATTTGTTGGGTTATCGTACAAATAAAGTTTATTGGCAATAGATCGTGTGGAGATGTCGTAATTACCCGATTCTAAAATCAAATTCGTTTTCATATCCATAGGGGAATCGGCTTCCTGCACTTGATCGTTTAGGATATTTTGTGGATTATTACCTAAGAATCCCCTATCGGGTACATAATATAGTGAAGCTTCGTTTAAAGTAAAATTTTCGATAGCGGTATCTATGTATATATCTACCGAAGCAACCGATCGGATAAGACTCAATAATGGCCAATAATTGATCACTTGGTCTTTTACCTCTTGTTTCTCCAATATCCCCCACATTGGTAAACTTGTGAATGATGTATCGTTTTGTAATAGTCGTCGAGGATCTGCATCGATGAGTTTTTCCAGAAAGGTTTCCCATTCAATTTTCCCTTTGTACGCATCGATAGTTGCTTCATCTGGAAGTATCTTTTCTATAAATGAACGACAATTTGCCAAAAAATAAGCATCATATCCAGTCCCGACAGGAAGAGTAGTACGTAATTTCCCGTTTATTTTGAAAGTCGTTCGCCAGCAAAGGAATTTTCCTTGGGAATCAAAAAGTAAAATATCGAGGTTTTCGATCGTATTTTCGTCAGGAACAGAGGTATAGAAAGTACGAGTTTGCGCAGATGTAATGATGGGTATCTCAACTTCTGATTCTCTTAAAACCGGATTGATAGGAGGTTCGTTATCAGCGGTTGTTTTCTGACAGGAGTTTCCTACCAGCCATATAATAATAGTCATTGGTAATATAAAGAGTTTTCTCATACTGCTTATTGTTAAAGTCTGACAATTGATTTTCTTATCTGCCATGAATCGACAGAGATAATCACTTCTTGTCTTGTCGGTTTTATCACGACATCTATTTGAGAGCCTTTTTGAGCTTTGGCATCTGTATCTACACGTAATTTGGCAACGTCGTCTTCAAGAATCGTAACTATAATATTGTCTTCTAAACCGCTATCGGAATCTACCGATGCTGGAAATACTTTATTTTTTGAAACATATTCATTGCGACTCTCTATATAAGAAAGATTGTCTTCTATAATAATTCGGTTTCCCGATTGTTTGTTTTTTGAGACGTGGTATGCATTAGAAGAACCGGTAATATTTATACTGAGTTTTCCCGGATATTGATATTTAAAAAGATTTCCCTCTTCTATGGTAACGATAATGTTACACAGTAGTTTTTCAACATCGACATTGATAACTTTTCTTTCCAAAGGATTTGAGTCGAATGACAAATTTTCCACAAAAAGTTCTTGACTGGAACCGTTATACTTCTGTGATTGTCTTGTTGGGCGATCACTACTCATAGTAAACTTTATATCGGAATAATTTTCTTCATCAAAAAATACCAGTGGGACTTTATCCACATCCTCATCTCCGGATAGTGCCCATGCTACCAAATGAGTGTTCCCGGTATGAAAGTATTCAAAAGAATATGGTTTCCCACCTCTTATCGTTTCATAAGGGACATGCCTTACCTCCATTTTTTTCCCGTTGTTGTCATATAGATATAATTCTATATCGTCGGCTACCAAGCTATCAAAACCGGACGTGTTACCGCCGTATGTGAAAATCAAATCCAAGGATCCTGCGCTACACCCATAGTGCGGACCTTCGCATACACATCCCATACAGATTGTCATTACTGATAGCATTAGAATTAATTTCTCCACGATATAGATGGTTTATATTATCAGCCGTTATTCCAAAGTATTTCTTGGAATAACGGCGAGTAGATTCGGATTAATTACAAATCGACATCTTGTGTTCTTACATCCCATTTGGCAACGTCGATATTGATAGAAATAGAACTTTCTGTGGGATCAACGACCGGGCCTTCTTCTTCGGCCTCTTGAGGAGTGGACCAGCCAACTGTTTTAATATCTTTCATCGTTATGCGATAAATGCTGTTACGGTAAATTTTCCAAAGGTCATCTTTTAATAAATTAACCCTCCAATAACGAGTCGTATTATTCACACCCGTCCCTGAAAATGTCCCTTTAATGATAAAAGCCACCACTTCATCTTTATTGAATACTGTTGCCGATCCGTTTCCTCCTTGCAGAGTGGTAGGTATCGTTTCATATACGAAAACAGGCTTTTCATAATCAACCGGCAAAAAACCGTTTGTCGTTTCACTGCCCTCATCATTCTTTGTAGAATATACCGATTCGACCGTTTCTCCATCTCCGGAAAAAGTTGTCTTATGGTTAGATGCAGTCGTAAAACGCGTCCACCCTTCGAGATTTTCATATTCAAAAGCTCGTGATTGATTAATGCCATTGATGACCATATAACCATCAAAAGACCATTTTAAGTCTTCTGGAACCGTACCATTTTCTTCAAGACCTAATACTTTGAGTAAATCGCTTTTGGGTGCAGTAATTTGGTTATTGGGGTCGACTTTGGGATTTTCAATTTTGCTTAATAGGCGACGAACAGAAAGATTTAGTATATTTGTTTCACTCTCAATTACATTGACAGAACCTTCTGCTGCCATAGCAAAGCCGGTAGATGCATCGATGTCGGCCCGAGAATTGGAACCGTTCAATAGAAGTTGAGTATAAAGACATGTATTTTTGAAATCTGCTAATGAGATAGGTGTGGTAGATGGCTCTCCCAAATTTTGGTTAACCGCTGCGAGAATCGTTAGGTTACCGGCGTCAACAAGAAATGTATATTGACTGTTTGCAGCCGGAGCTTCGGGCTTGAAATATTTTTGAAAAGATCCATCACCATTAAAAACGAAGAACTCCAATGATTTGATGTCGTTTTCATTTCCTGTTCCCGGGACTTCTTCCGAGAGTGCCCGAGTTATTGTATTTCCTTTTATGTTGATGGTAACAACGGCTTTTTTGACTTGGGCAGCAGGAGTTTCTATGCCGTCGTCAGAGTCATTACAAGAGAGTAATGCCATGCTTGTAAGAGTAACCAATAATAGATTTTGAAGTTTCATAATAGAGAAAAATTTAGTTATTAAAATGATTTACGTATTTATTTAATTCTGCTACTCAATATTTTTATAAAGTATTTTTATACAGCTACTTGACCGTAATTGGGGAAAAAGATTTTTCTGCATATACCGATAAGAAATTTCATTTTCCAAATCCATGAATAAACTGCTATTAAATTGTTTTTCTTGGACAACCGAAGATTCTATGATTTTAAGTACGGATTCTTTATCTACCATATCCGATTCGCTTACCAAATTATGTAGCTTTGGCCAGTCTATTCCCCCATTGATTATTTCAAATAGTGAAATGTCTATATCGGTATTTTGTGCCAAATAATTTCTTAATGCTTTCGCTCGTTTTTCGGCAAGTTCCATGTTGAAATGATAATTCCCCTCAGGAGAACTATGACCTATGATTGAGATACCAATAATACGGCTATCGTTAGAGTTGTTTATTTTATTAATGACATCGACTATCAAATCCAAGTATCTTTCATTATCTTGATAGTCGATCGATAATGAAGACGATCCGACACGAAATAAGATAGGTCCTATTTCGTACCTGTTTGAAGTAAAAGCCGAGAGGAAACTGTAACGATCGGACAGTTTGTCGGCTGTACTTGCGACAGCCTTTGCTTCTTTGGTACTTTTTACCTCCTCCCCCGTCTTATCCTCAAAAATTTTTTCTTTGACTTCTACGACTGTCGGTACAGATTCTTTTAGACAGCATTTTGTCAAACTGTTGAATGAGAGAGTACTTCCATTCATCCATTCTTCGTATTTTACGATAGAATTATATAAAAAGGCTTGATCGGAATTTATCAATTTTATATTTCTTAGGTAATCGGAACTTCTGATAAAAGTCTTTTTACCTCTTTTACCGATGATGACAAATGAAGGAAACCGGAGTTGGTGTATGCTATCAGCCAATATCGGTGTAACAATAATTCTTTCTTTCCTAAGGGATAAATAAGGGGTGCAATAAAAACTGAGTTCTATGCTATCTCCTATATTTTGCACATGAACATCGGTAATGGATAAATGTCCTATCTGTTGCCCCAAAACGGTATTGATGCAGGAGAATCCCAGTAATATAAAGAGAGAAGTTGCAATAATTACTTTCATAGTTTTCTTATTTAATACAGTAAACCAAAGAAATACCTATTTGCGTAGGGCCGAAATAGGTTCTTTTTGCATGCTCGGATTTGCTGCAACACCAGTATTTACCATTGAATCTATCGAAGTTTAGTTGTGTGATACCGAATCCTAAGTAACTTTCGATAGACCACCTTTTTGATAATATCCAACTGTATCCGTATGAGAATCCTCCACCTATCCCCCAACCTTCATACCTATGGTCAGAATCGAAAATTCGAAAAAACTTATGGCCTCCAATATTATATTGAGTTGCAATGACATGGATAGAGATGAAATGCCCGGCCATAGGTTCACAAAACCAATACCTCAGTTCCGGTTGCATGAGCCAATGCACAATTTTATCATTATCACCTTTTGTTCCCTTGCGATTCCACGGATTGTATCCTCCGGTCATATTGAAACTTAATCGTGTCCCCCAACTTATCTCCAAACCGAGATTAGGCGTCGATGTTGCTGCATATAAAATATTTGTTTTGAGGTTCCAATGTAGTCGTCGGGATTGTTTTTTTTCCCATGTGTCGACACCATGTACAGGAATCATTATATTTCCTGCTGACAAATCGGTTTTATAGAAGCCTGTATCGGCAGATAATTTCATTTCGGAATAACTTTGTAAGTTTCTATAAATAGGTACGGATAATGTCTGTTGGGCTTGTAGAGAAATGGGTTCTATTATGCACCATATAATTACTATATATCTATAAATCATTAAATTAGATATTTTTCGATATATTGTGTTTCTATTACAATATTTTAGAATAGAATATTTATACCTGGTATGAGGTATAAAATCCTTGTATTTTGTCATAGTACCTTTTTTATGCCTTCTTGTGAAGTTCATAGCTATCTAACATTCCCAGATGTGGATTTGTTCTTGTATCTCTACAGATTCTTTTTAAATGATGTGATACCACGAAAGTGAAATTTTTTGTTTGCAAAAATGTGTTAACTAAAATGATTAAGTGAATATATTTATATGTCTATTATCAATAAATGCCTATTTTTGTGGAGTACATTCTTCTTCTTTTGCGGCTGTGGAAAAGATTTTTCTATACGGAAGTAGAGAATTGCGAGGAATGTTATTTAGTAAGAACTATCTGATTCGCAATAGGATAACCGATGCGAAGGAAAGATAGGTATATACAAAAAACAATTTAAACGTAACCCAAATATAGAATGAAAAATGGAGAAAAAGAAGAATTTGTCTGGCTACCTTTACAGACTAATTACAACAAGGAACTTCTGATTGCCCAATTTCTCCGCGAACGACAAATAGAATTTTATATCCCCATGATGTACGAATTGCAAAATTCAGGAACAGATACCTCCCATTGCGAGCATGTATTAGTTCCTGCCATACATAATTTACTTTTTGTGCATCATATTTATGACAAAAACTGGTGTAAGCGTCTTATGAAAGAATCCCCCTATCCTATCTATTTTTTGAAGAGAGAACGTGCGGGAGATGATTATTGTATTGTTCCTGAACGGGAGATGCAGAATTTTATGAGAGCCACAGACCCCTCTATTCAAGGAACTCGATTTATTGACCCTCAAAAACTTAAAGATAAAAAAGTTACCACTGTTCGTATTATCAAAAATGGTCCGTTATACGGTATAACGGGAAAGTTTTTACGTTACGGAGGTAAACATTATATTGCCATAGAAGTAAATGGGAGTGCCGCCTTGCTCAAAGTGAGCTATACATGGTGCGAGGAACTTATTTCGGAATAAAACAGATAAATCAAAATCGGATCATTAAAAAAGTCAATCAATGAGAAAACTTTTTATTCAAACATTATTTATAATGCTCTGCTGCATGGGTACATTGCCTGTCGCGGCACAAAGTATGAGCGATACGCAGGTGTTGGAATACGTAAAGCAGGGCTTGAAAGAAGGAAAAGATCAGCGGGTACTGGCAACAGAACTGGCGAGAAAAGGAGTAACCGAGGAGCAAGCCCGAAGAGTCAAGGAGCTTTATGACAAACAAAACAATACGGCAACAGACGATATTTCGGGAACAGCCAAGGCCGAAGCCCGTTTGCGGGAACAGGTAGGAGATGATAGTGTGGTATTGATGGAAAATAATCCGAAATCCGAAGATGTTGTGCAAGAAGATCAAGTGTTCGGCCGGAATATTTTCAATACCAGAAATCTTACATTCGAACCGAGTATAAATATCGCCACTCCTCCGAATTACCGATTAGGCCCCGGAGATGAAGTCATTATCGATATTTGGGGCGCCAGTGAAAATACCATACGACAACAGATATCGCCCGACGGGACTATCAATATCGGAGAACTCGGGCCTCTCTATCTGAGCGGTATGACGGTAGAAAAGGCACAAGATTTTCTGACGAAAGAGTTACGCAAAATTTACTCCGACACCAATAACCAGATACGGGTTACACTGGGTAATACACGTACCATACAAATCAATGTAATGGGAGAAGTTGTACAACCCGGGACTTATGCGTTGTCGGCTTTTTCGACTGTATTTCATGCATTGTACCGGGCAGGAGGCGTGAATGATATAGGTAGTTTACGTAAGGTGCAACTTGTGCGTAATGGAAAAAAAATGGCGACTATCGATGTCTATGATTTTATCATGCACGGAAAAACCCAAGATGATATACGCCTTGAAGAAGGAGATGTGGTAATCGTTCCTACATACGAATCGCTCGTACAAATTTCGGGCAATGTAAAACGCCCGATGCGCTATGAGATGAAGAATGGAGAAACGGTGGAGACCCTGATCGGATATGCCGGCGGCTTTACCAGCGATGCCTATACCAAAAGTCTTCGCATGGTGCGTCAAAATGGGAAAGAGTATCAAGTCAATACGATAGATGATAAAGACTATGCATCATACAGACTTTCCGATGGAGACATGGTTACGGCCGAAGCTATTCTCGACAGATTTACAAATAAACTCGAAATACGCGGTGCCGTGTATCGTCCCGGAATATACGAACTCAACGACAACGTGAATACGGTAAAAGCTCTTATCGCCAGAGCCGACAGTCTGACCGATGACGCCTTTACAACCCGAGCCGTATTGTATCGTTTGCGGGATAACATGACCCGGGAAGTGAAACAGATCGATGTAGCCGCCCTTATCAACGGAACGATTCCCGATATTGTTTTACAACGCAACGACGTTTTATTTATTCCGAGTATTCATGATATCAATGATTGGGGTGATGTAGAGATTGCCGGTGAAGTCATTGCTCCGGGTACTTACCCTTATGCCGACAATATGACGCTCGAAGACCTTGTCATAGCAGCGGGCGGGCTGAAAGAATCGGCATCGCTGGTACGTGTCGATGTTGCCCGTCGGATAAAGAATCCGACAAGTGCGGAAGACACGAAAGAAATCGGCGAAATGTTCACATTCTCGTTAAAAGACGGTTTTGTCGTCGATGGAGAACCCGGCTTTGTTCTTCAACCTTATGATCACGTATACGTGCGGCGCAGCCCGGCATACAGTGAACAGAAAAACGTTGCTATTGACGGGGAAATTCTTTATGGCGGCACATATACCTTGACATCGAAAGACGAACGTATCAGCGATTTGGTAAAGAAAGCAGGTGGTACGACCCAATTTGCTTATGTGCGTGGAGCCAAGCTTGTACGCAGGGCCAATGCCAATGAATTGCAAAGAATGCAAGATGTCGTTGTTTTGTTGCGTCGGCAGATGGGCGATGAAAGGGTCGATTCGTTGGGAATCAAGGTCGATTCGACTTTTTCGGTCGGTATAGACCTTGAAGCGGCATTAAAAGCTCCCGGTAGTGATGCCGACATCATATTGCGGGAAGGCGATGTTGTTGTCGTACCGAAATATAACAATACGGTAAGAATAAACGGTGCCGTCATGCAACCCAATGTCGTTTCCTATAAACAGGGAAAAGATGTGAAATATTATATAGGTCAGGCAGGAGGCTACAATCAGGTAGCTAAAAAGAATAAGAAATACATTATTTATATGAACGGACAAATAGCTGCGGTGAAGCGACGTGGGAAAAATCTCGTTGAACCCGGTTGCGAAATCATTGTCCCCAATAAACGTCAACGGCAAGCCAACTGGGGAAATGTTTTGTCCTCGTTATCGGCAGTATCTTCTATAGGAACGATGGCCGCAACGATAGCCAACTTGGTAAAATAGTATTTGCCATTGGAAAAATTTCTCCATACAAGTGGGAATAGAATAATGTATTTTAAAGGAATGAATTTATGTCTGAAAAAGAATCATATAAAAGTCCCGAATTTAACTCCTCGGAAAATGACGAGGTAGAAATCGATTGGATGGGATATTTGCGCAAACTTATTGCTGCTCGTAAAGCCTTGCTGTGGTCTGTTATTATCGGTGTAGTCCTGGGTATTGTCATAGCATTGAGTATGCCCAAAGAATATACCGTGGCTGTTACGCTTTCGCCAGAAATGGGTGATGAGAGTAAGTCGGCCGGAGGACTGGCCAGTCTTGCTTCCTCATTTTTAGGTGGAAGTACGGCAAGTGGAGGATCCGATGCACTCAATGTATCCCTTTCGTCCGATATAGTTGCCTCTACCCCATTTGTTTTGGGACTTTTCGATGTGCGGGTGCAGACGATCGATAATTCACTCGACACAACCCTTGTTGCATATCTCGATGAGCAAAAATCTCCGTGGTGGAGCTATATCCTCTCTTCTCCCGGAATGGTTGTGGGCTGGGTAAAATCATGGTTTACAAAAGATAGCGACGATGAGGTATCTACGAGTGTTTCTCGTAGACCTTTTCAGTTGACAGAAAAAGAAGCTCAAAAAGTAGCAACTATTAAAAGTATGGTAGCTGCAACAGTCGATAGTAAGACGGCGATAACTACTGTGTCGGTTACAATGCAAGACCCTCTGGTGGCCGCTATCGTTGCCGACTCGGTCGTACAAAAGCTGCAAACCTATTTTATAAATTATCGTATCGCCAAAGCCAAGGACCAATGTGTTTCTCTGTCTAAAATGTGTGAAAGCAGCAGAGAAGAATACTATGCGTTACAAAAAAAATTGGCCGTTTTTCTCGATGCCAATAAAAATATCGCTTTGCAAAGCGTAGAAATAGAAAAAACACGACTGGAAAATGAAGTGAACTTGGCCTATCAAATATATAGTCAGGTAGCCTCTCAACTGCAAATGACACAGACCAAGATGCAAGAGGCCAAACCAGCTTTTGCTGTCCTCGAACCGGCCACTGTCCCACTTCAACCATCGGGTACGAGTCGTAAGATGATTTTGATGGCTGTTACATTCGTAGCAATAATTCTTACAGCTGGCTGGAAACTCCTTGGAGAAGAACTGTGGGGTAAGACCAAAGATTTATTCAAAGAAAAATAAACGCCCTATATCTTTCGGTTTTCCTATCCCGACGTGTCGAAGAATCCCTTGCCGAAACGTATGGCATGCCGGGCGTAGCGAAGTATCTCCCGCCAAGAGAACGTATGGCAAGAGATCCCTCACACCGCTTGTGGCGGGTTCGGGATGACATAGGGATCTCTCACATGCGTTTGGAATGACAAAGGGTTGCCGCCCTCGCGGTATGATGTCATTCCGAGGGGTGAAACCCCGAAGAATCTCCTGAAAGTATGTCATTCTGAACGAAACGCAGTGAAGAGAAGAATCTCAAACAAATGGTTGGAGATTCCTCATGTTCATTCGGAATGACAGACAAGAATGCAGAACGGAGCGAAAGCAAAATAAAAAATCTCTTAGACGATATAATTCCAAGATGTCGACAGTTGCACGAGTTGCAAAAAATACCGGTTACCTGTATGCGAAAATGGGCATTACGATGTTCATTTCGTTATATACGACCCGTCTCATACTCAATAGTCTCGGAACTTCCGATTTCGGTATTTTCAATATTGTGGGCGGAGCTATTGCCATGTTGGGATTCCTGAATGCGGCGATGGCCGGAGCGACGCAGCGGTTTATGTCCTACACCGAGGGCGAAGGAGATAAAGAGAAACAAAAAAAGATATTCAATATCAGCATCATTCTGCATGCCGGGATTTCTGTTATTGTCGGTGTGGTACTAATGGGTGCAGGATATATATTCTTTAATGGAGTACTGAATATTCCAGCCGACCGTATATTTGCAGCACAGGTCGTGTATGGTAGTCTTATTGTCAGCACGATGTTTACAGTCATGAGTGTTCCCTACGATGCGATGCTCAATGCCCATGAAAACATGAGATATTATGCCATTGTCGGTATTATTGAATCTTTGTTGAAATTGTCGGTTGCATTTGTTGTCGTATACACGACAAGCGATAAACTTATCATGTATGGCATACTTATGGCGGCCATACCACTTGTTACACTCTCGATCATGAGAATATACTGCCATCGCAAATATGAGGAGTGTGTATTATCTCCCCGTCGTTATTTCGACCGCTCTCTCATGAAAGAAATGACCGGCTTTGCCGGATGGAATTCGATGTCTTCTATTACAGCTATTGGTAGTCAATACGGATTAGGTATTGTACTGAATCATTTTTGGGGAACCACTTTAAAT
>HF999745.1:0-12453 GCA_000434215.1 Bacteroides sp. CAG:144 | reverse complement strand
AAAGAGTGCAGGAGAAAACAATAGAGAGAAACTTATTAATACCTCATTTTATAGTAGCAAAGCCGCCTATATCCTTATGGCTTTATTGGGCTTGCCTGCTATTGTCGAAATGGATTCGATTATGAATATCTGGTTGGGAAATAGTGGTAAAAATATTCCCCAATATGCAGCCTTATTTTGTCAGTTACAAATAACAAGAACGCTTGTCGAAAATCTTACCATAAGCCAACAATCTGCTATATTAGCCTATGGTCGTATAAAATTATTTATGCAAATCAAGGCTATATTATATATATTACCCATACCTTTAACATACATAGCTTTTTACTTTTCTCTCCCACCCTATTGGTTATATATAATATGGATACTATGTTGGGGGGTATTTATGGGAGTTTCAACCTTGTATACATTGCATCTATATACAAAATGTAAAATAAATCAATGGATAAAACTCGTTTTCGTACCGTGTATTGTTCCTACGATAATGGCTATTGCCTGTGGCTATTTATTTAAATATTTGTTAGATATAGATATTTACTATAAGTGGATATACATATCCATAATAGTTGTTGTAACTTATATCGTGGGAAATTTCTTTTTTCTATCCAGTGAAGAGAAACAGGCTATATTGAAATTAAAAAATAAATATCAAAATAAGATATGAATAAACCTTTGCTGTCTATTATTGTTCCGTGCTATAATGTAGCATCTTTTTTACCCCGTTGTATCGAATCGCTGATAAAGCAAACATACGTTAATGTAGAGATTCTTTTAATCGATGATGGAAGTACAGATGATACCCCCATTTTATGCGATCAATATGCAAAAGTCGATAGTCGTGTAAAAGTAATCCATCAGGAAAATCATGGTTCATCTGCTAGTCGGGAAATCGGTTTAAAACATATCAAGGGAGATTTTGTAACTTTTGTTGATGCAGATGATTGGGTTCACCCCGATATGTATTCCATCATGACGCAAGATCTGATTGAAAGTAAAGCAGATATAGCACAATGTGGTGTTTGCGATACATACATACATACATACATACGGTAACGAATCACAAATAGAATACAAGCATAGAATTACCGACAAAATTACTTCTGATTATCAAATATATAATAAAATATCCGGAGTTTTGAAGATTCTTGATGATAAAGAATGGCAATCTTATATGTGGAATAAAATATATCGAAAAAAGTTATTTGATAATATACAATTCCCCAAAGGAAGAGGGTTGGACGAAGACTTATCGGTTATGCATCTTATTTTTCACAATGCATCATCTTCAATTTATATAAATTCGGAATTTTACTATTATTTACATCGTGAGGGAAGCATTTGTAGTTCCATAGACAAAGCATCGTTAGTAAAAAAAACTATTGATCGTAATACAGCCGGGTGGGAACGTTACCAGTTTACTTTATCGCATGAGGAATACCATGAGATGCTTTGTAAAATGCAAAATATTGTTGTTTCAGTTGGTCTGCAATCTTTGAGATTCATTTACAAAAACCAATCTTTTTTTGACAAACAATTTATAAGTACATTGAAGAATCGGTTATTGAGTCTATCTAAAATAAAACTTATGCCGGAATTTTTCTCTAAAATGAAAAAGATAGAATGGTTTTTGTTTCGCTACTCTTTTCCATTATATTATTTTGCAGTAAAAAAATTGAATATAAATTAGATGAAACTGACAAAACAGAAAGTATACGATAAGATTTGGTATAAATTGGTGAGATTATTGCAATCAACACCTGTATATCTATATATTTATCGGTCGTATTGGCATTATTTGTTTCACCCAAAGAGGTTTTATGAACCGACGGGAGATATTTATTATGGAGCACGCCCTAATCCCGGTGCCGGAATCGGACATCAAATGGCGAATTGGATAGATGGATATTATTGGGCTACACGTAAATTACACTTGAAGTTTGCCCATTTCCCATTCTCTACAAAGCAATGGGACGATTTTTTGGGATTCGGTTATGGAGAGGCTACTGTCCCTGAACTTAGACAGAAAGGTTATATATTACGCCGTTTGCCACAGTTTTCTGAAAACGATCCCAACTCAATCGAATTGGTAAAGTCTATCATTGCATCATATCGGGGTAAAAAAATTATATTTTGGCCTCCACAAGACCATTTTTACAAAGAGCAATATGGCGTGATGAAAGACATTCAACAAAAATTCTACAATGCTCCTTCTCGAAAATATGATAAACTGATCTATGATAAAGCGAATTTGAACATCGCTATTCATGTACGTCGAGGTGATATAATGACAGATCCTTCCAATCTAAATCTTTCTATGCGATACCTAAGCAATGACTATTTTGAAAAAGTCTTACAACAGGTTCTCGATAATATTCATACCCATAAAACTGCACATATCTATTTCTTTTCACAAGGTACGCCGGTAGATTATCCTCAATTTTCAACATATAAAAATCTTCATTGGTGCCTTGATATGGGTGCACAAGACTCATTTTTGCACATGGTATATGCAGATATTCTCATCACCAGCAAGAGTTCTTTTTCTTATAAGCCGGCACTTTTAAATCGAGGAGTAAAAATTTGCCCCCGTAATTTTTGGCATGAATATCCTTCTACACCTGATTGGATACTTGCGGAAAATGATGGTTCATTAGAGATAAATCGACTTAAATCTTTATTCCGATGAGGAGTTTGTTCTAAAAAAACAGATATGCAATGAGTCAAAATCAAATATTATTTTTTATATTTCTTTTTTGTCTGAATCCTTTTTTAGGGACTCTATCTCTACTCATTGTGAAAATGATGATTAATAAACGGGATACTAATTCCGATTTTTTGGTTTTTTTATTTATAACGTTGTTTGTATGTTTGCTGCAATATACGCGTATATGGAATCCTAATTTGCAATCAGATTGGTATGGAGGAGCATATTGGGGGCTTTTTCTCAAAGTCCCTAATACATCATTTGTAGAATACACCATAGGTGCTTATAAGGAGCCAGTTTGGAATCTACTGAATTACATCGGCTATTATATTACCTGTGGAAATTACCAAATTTTCTCAGGTGCTGTTGCTATTACGACAAATGGACTGTTAGCATATTCGATATATCGTTATTGGAAATATGCAAATCTTCCTTCCGTAACATTAATCAGTATGTTATCCCTTCTGCTATTTTTTTCAGAATATTTTGGAACAATCAATAATTTACTTCGACAATTTTTTGCAGTAAGTATTGTTATATATGTTTATGTAGGAAAAATTATTTCCGGTAAAGTAAATTGGTGGTTACTCATTGCAGCATGTTTTATACACACTTTATCATTTATATTTTTACCATTTATAGTATGGAAACCGTTATTTCATACTATAAAATGGAGGCAATTGATTTATATTATTCTAGTTTTATGTATAAGTGTTATCGTAATAAACAATATATCCTTTTTAAGCAGGCTATTTTCAAGTATAGATTTTTTAATGTATGGCTTTAGTAGAATAGAATCAGGAGCTAATCCTGCGGATAAAAATTATCTAGCATTTGATTCTACGGCAGTATACGTTACAGCAATTTTCGTAAGTGCTATGTGTATTCTTATGAATTATTTTCTTAGAAAAGACAAATGCACGATTTTTCTAACAAATGTAATGTTTTTTCTTATGATAATTTGCATTCTCATCTATAATCTTCTACCTGAGATTATGACTCGCATATATGTGATGAGATTTTGTATTTGGCCATTCGTATTACCGTTGTTTATGGTAAAATATAAACCTGTAAATACTGTATATGCATGGGGTATTTTTATTTTCTTTTTTACTCGATTTTTAGTTACATTTGACGATATAGGAGGTGGTGGATTTTTCCCTCCCATTGCAGACTTATTACCCCGTACACTTATTCAATATTTGATATAATTTTATTATGAGACTTACTGTATTTGTTCTTAAAGCATTGCGAAAAAGTTATACAAAAATATTTCCTCCAATAGGAGAAAAATTACTCCAAGAAGTAAATCCCGATAAGGTATCGGATATTATATACAATTTTTTGGCTGATGATAAGCCTTGTATGATAGGGCGGTATGGTGCCACGGAACTCTCAATGGTGGTTAATTATTTAGGAATAACCACGAAAACACATTCCATCTACCGATTTATAAAAGGGCAAGAGCCGGAATGGTGGTGGAATCATAACATTATGATGCAAATGCAACAATGGAGTGGTTTTTTCCCTCCTACCGAAGAAAAACTTTCGCAATTTTGCCGATTGATGCTCGATGATGCCAAGGAAATGGATATTTGCGGAGTCTTTTCATCGGTCGAGCCTTTAATGAGATATGTCGAGACCTATATGTCATCGCCCTTATATGTGCCGCTGTATACTTATTCTCCTTTTGTATCGACTCGCCCCTGGAGCAGGATTTTAAAAGGGAAAAAGGTGCTTGTCATTCACCCGTTCGCCGAATTAATTATAAAGCAATATCAGCGAAGAGAACAATTATTTGATAATCCCGATGTACTACCGGAATTCGACTTAAAAGTGATCAAAGCGGTACAAAGTTTGGGTGGGGAATCGAATGGTTTTGCTGATTGGTTTGAGGCTTTGCAATATATGAAAAACGAGATGGATCGTACTGATTATGACATCTGCCTCATAGGCTGTGGTGCGTATGGCTTCCCTCTCGCGGCTCATGCCAAACGGCAAAAGAAAAAAGTTGTTCATTTCGGCGGAGAATTACAGTTATTATTCGGAATAAAAGGGAGTCGCTGGGAAGATCCTCTACAAGCCATAAAATGTGGGTTACCTCGAGATTTTTATCAAAAATTATTTATTAATCCGGCATGGGTTCGTCCAGAAGAGTATAAAAATGCACATAGCTTGAAAGTTGAAAATGCTTGTTATTGGTAAATAATTATATAACATGAAAAATCTCATCTCTTTTCTCAGAAAAATAAAACGGATATATTTAAAATATCATTTTTGTTATTATAAAACTATTGTAGCCAATTTCCGGTTGTTACCTTTTAGATCCGCAATCCATCTACCTTTGGTTATATACAATAAAACAGAACTTAAATTATCACGTTCTCATATACAACTTAATGTTCCATCTCGTTTTGGGTTGATTAAATGGGGGTATAATGAAGATTTTTTTGTCCCTACGAAAATGCCATCGATGTTGTTCATGATAAATGGATGTTTGATAATTAATGGTCCTATAAGAGTTAGTCCAGGGGGCGTATTCCGTATTTCCGGTATTGCAGAACTTGGAAAGCATATAGAAATTGGGGGGGTGTAAAATGTTGATAAATAATGATTTATATATCGGAAATCAAACTAGATTTGCTTTTGGAAGTATTATATGTGATACTAATTTCCATTATATTTGTGATCAGGGAATTATACACCGTAAAGATGGCAAGGTAATTATTGGCAATTCTGTATGGATTGGAAATAATTGTTCTATTGTAAAGAATGCGGTTATTCCCGACCATGCAGTAGTCAGCAATAAAAGTTTGGTAAATAAAGATTTCTCGACTTATCGTAAAGCAGTTCTATTAGCTGGAAGTCCTGCGAAAGTGATAAAAGAACATTGTTCACATATCCGTTCTTCCAAATTAGAGAAAGAGATAGATAAATTTTTTAAGGATAACAAAGAGAAGACTCTATATAAATTTGATATGAAATAGAAAAGAAATTACAATATAGCGATACTTCGAGAAAAACTGTTACTTCGAACTAATATTTTTCATGATGAAAAACCTTTTGATATCCGTATTGGTTGCGGCTTATAATGTGGAGAAATATTTGCCACGATTTTTTCACTCTATTATTAATCAAACATATAACAATTTAGAAATTATTATAGTAGATGACGGATCTACTGACTCAACAGGAGAAATGTGTAATTCTTTTGCTGAAAAGCATCCGAATGTCAAAGTCATACATACTTCCAATGGAGGTCTTAGTGTAGCTAGGAATGTCAGTTTAAAGTATGCAACAGGGGATTACATAAGTTTTATTGATCCTGATGACGACATCTCTCTTGATTTTTACTCAAAAGTTGTCGATTTTATTGATCATACAAATTGCGATTTAATAATTCTAAATCACTATTGTGTCTATTCCAACAAATCACAAAAGGAAATGGACATATTTGTTAATTTCGATAAAACAGGGATTGTGGATAAACAAGTGGTGATGCGTATGTTATTGAGTGATACTTTAGGATCACAAGTATGGGAAAAAATATATAAACGAGATCTTTGGAAAGATGTTTGGTTCATTCCGGGAAGAGTATTTGCTGAGGATGTTGCGATAGTTCATGAAGTTTATGATAGAGCAGAAAAAATAGGAGCAATTGCAGAGCCTCTATATTATTATTATTTTAATGATGCGACGCTTTCTCGTTCTTATAGACCATTTAAATGGATGTCAACCTATTTAGCATTCAAAGAACGCCTAGAATTTGCTGAAAAAAAATATCCGGAAATGGTCGAAAAGCTTAATGCTTATACATTGAATTTAGCGCGTTTAGCATTGGATAATTATTTACAGAAGCATGAATCTTGTGACGAACCTTATATTCCAGAGATTATCAATCGCCTTAAAGTGAGTAAGAAATACCTAAAAAAATTAGATTTGAAATGGTATAATAAATTGATTATATTATACTATATATATTTCCCTCGTTTATATAGTTATACAATCAAGTATATACATAGTGTTTTTTATTTTTTTAAGCCAAATAAGTTTAGATGAATCAAATTGCAGTACTTATTACATGTCATAATCGTAAGGAAAAAACATTACATTGTTTGCAGAATCTGTATAAACAATCTATTACTTGCGATGTTTATTTAGTTGATGATGGTTCTATTGATGGAACTTCATTGGCTGTAAAATCGTATTTTCCCGATGTAAATATTATACAAGGTAATGGAGAGCTATATTGGAATCGAGGAATGTTCACGGCATGGAGTGTAGCAGAGAAAATTGATTATGAATATTATTTATGGCTCAATGACGACACATATCTTTTTCCTGACACATTATCTATGATGTTGGAATGCTCGAATCTTCAGAAAAATAAAGCATTAATAGTTGGGGCTTCTTGTTCTCCTGATAACCATAATCTTACAACATTTGGTGCGGATTACAAAAAGAAAGCTCTTCACCCCAATGGAACTCTTCAAGAATGCGATGCCTTTGGGGGTAATTGTGTATTGATACCGCGAATTATATATAAAAAATGTGGAAAATTAGACTATTATTATAGACATAGTTTAGGGGATATTGATTATGCAAAGAATGTAATAAAGCATCATTTCCCAATATATTTAGCACCTAAATATACCGGAGAATGTGTAAATGATTCGAATGTTATTGTAGAAAAGAACTCTTTAAAGGCATTTTATAAAAGATGTAAAATGTTATATCACCCATTGGGATATTCAAATCCTTTGGAATTTTTTCATTACTATAGAAAATATGAAGGTTTGTTTTCTGCTATTATACATTTTTTAGCCATTCATTATCATGTTATTTTCCCTTTATCACATAAAAGACAATAAATATTCTAAGTATTTGTGTTCAATGAAAAAAATAAAATTCTCAGTTCTATATGTTAGTTGTAAAATTAAGCGATCAGTTAGGTAACCAAATGTTTGCTTATGCAGCAGTTAAAAGTATTGCATTGGATAAAGGGTTTGAATTTGGTGTATGCAATGAATATGATAATCAATTTCTTAAAAATGATACAGATGAGAAGTTTGGAAATACTCTGACATCTATTTTCCCTAAAATTAGACAAGAGATAGTCTCGGAGCTATCGAATTATGCTAATTTTCAAGAAATAACCAACTATCAATCCAAAAGTTCAATACAGAAAACAGCGTACGAAGTAATGGATAATACATTAATGTTAGGGCATTATATATCCCCTTTGTATTTTATGCATCGTATTGACGAAGTAAGAGAATGGTTTACGTTGCCAGCAGAAATTCTGAAAAAAGCAGAAAAAGCATTGTCAGAAATTAAGGCAAAATATCCTCCGAACACAAAATTTTGCTCGATACATTTCAGAAATGCTCTCGATTACCGAGTCAAAGGATTCATGCTTAATAAAGATTATTGGTACAATGCCGCAAATGAAATACTTAAAAATAAGAAAAGAAATGAACCTATTGTATTTTTAATTTTCTATGATAAATTGACATCATTGGTAAAATCTTTCTCGGAAAAATATGAGAGTGTATTGACACATCATTCTCTCTTAGTAGATTTTGAAATGATTTCATCGTGCGATTATCACATTGTTTGTAATAGTTCGTTTAGCATTATGGCAGCATTGATGGATCCAAATACTTTGAGCAATACCTTTTGTCCATCAATTTGGCCTTTACAAAAAGGGAAATATCCTAATGATATTTATCCAGATCAATGGAAAAAGATCTTTTCAAGAAAAAATTATATATCCCATATACTGGGTTATATGTCCCCCTATTTATCTTATTTTAAACATGTAAAAGCAAGCAAATAACTAATCTGTGATGAAATATAACCATCTTAAGGTATTAATAAAAAGCGATTTATCAAGACTGTCTCCTCCCTCCAAATGGAATTGTTTAAAACGTCTATTATTCAATGCTTCATTTAAAATTACATTTTGGTACAGAGTGTGCGGGTATTTTAAATCCAAGAAATCGCTATTTTTTAAGTTCATATATCATATATCATATATCATATATAAACACAATCAGTACTTGACAGGTATTCAGCTTCCTGTGACCACTCAAATCGGAAAAGGTCTTACTTTTGCGCATTTCTCCAATATTGTAATAGCATCTACTGCTATTATGGGAGATAACATTATCATATATAATGGAGTAACAGTAGGAACTGTACATGGACATAAGGGGGCGCCAACCATAGGAAATAATGTTGTTTTATATACCGGTTGTAAGGTTCTTGGAAATATAACAATTGGTAGTAATGTCGTTATTGGTGCAAATGCTGTTGTGACCAAAGATATTCCCGATAATAGTGTAGCCGTTGGAATACCTGCGAAAGTAATATCTGATAAAGGTCGTGAATATTTTAGTTTGATAACTAATAGAATTGATTGAAATACAGAAGAATGAAAAAGTTGCTAATCTTCCACTCGACAATAGCTCCATATAGAATATCATTTTTTAATGACCTGTACAAGGCTTTTGACACAAAGATATGTTTGCGTTATAAGAATCTTCGTTCGCAGCAATTTGACTATGAGAGGATTTCTTCGCAATTCTGTTTCTCTCCCATTTATTTGAAAGAGTTATTTCAATGGAAAGGCAGAACATTTAATTCGGGATATTGGAAAGTATTGAATGAGTTTAGACCAAATGTTGTTTTTGTAGAAGAATTCAGTATCGGTGCGATATTTGTTTTATTACATCGTTTTTTTACGAGAGGAAATTATAAAATTGTATCGATATGCGATGATAGTTACAATATGGTTGCAGATAACAACGATTTTTCCCAATTCCATAAGTGGTCTCGTAAAATTATAGCTCCTCTAATCGATGAAATAATTCTTGTAGAACCAAAGGTGCAAAAGTGGTACCAAGATAAATACCAAAAAGGTGTTTGGTTTCCCATCATAAAACCAGATAATAAGGCTCGTGAAGAATATACCCGAACCATTGATTTAAGTAATCAGATTTTAAAAGACAAACATCTAGAAAATAAATGCGTATTCCTATATGTCGGGCGATTGGTAAAGATTAAAAATGTCGATATTATAATACGAGCATTTTCACAACTTGATCAAAATAGAAACATATTAATCATTGTAGGTGATGGTCCGGAAAGTATTCTATTAAAAGAATTAGCTAAAAAATTATCTGTAAATATTTTGTTTACGGGGCGTTTAGAAGGAGATGATCTAAATGTATGGTACAACATCGCTCATTGCTTTGTTTTAGCCAGCTATCAAGAGCCTTTTGGCGCTGTAACCAATGAAGCACTTTTGGCCGGGTGTATTGCACTTGTTTCAAATAAAGCCGGCTCTTCTTGTTTAGTTAAGAACGGGAAAAACGGATATACTTTTGACCCTATGGTTTCAAAAGAATTAACCATGTTGATGCAGAATATCTCATCTTCAATATCGGTCGTTTATCCGATAAAGTTAAAGAATAATATGATGTTATATAAATATGAAGATTTTATGAAATCTCTTATTAATCATATTGAAAAATTATGAAAATAAAGACGCTAACAACATATAATGTTTATAATTACGGAGCTTCGTTACAAGCTTATGCATTGATGACTTATCTTTCGCAACTAGGTCATGATGTAGAGATTATAAACTATCAGCCAGAGTATTTAACCCGAAAATATAATTACAAGTGGGTCAATCCCGAGTCAAAAATGAGTCGTTATGCTTTGACCCGCGTTGTATATCGTATCTTGAAATTCCTTCAACGCCAAACGACATTGGCCAACAAACGATTGTTCGATAATTTTACTCACCATATGTTGCACGAGACGACACAGCTTTATCATACATTTGATGAGTTGCAAAAAAATCCACCGGAAGCCGATGTGTATATTGTGGGCAGTGACCAGATATGGAATATATTTTACGAAGCTGGTCGAGATCCGGTATTTTATTTGGAGTTTGTCGATTCAGGAAAACGCATATCATATGCGGCTAGTTTCTCTTATATCGATATCGATGAAGAGAATTGTGAACGCATAGCCCGCTCTCTTAGCAAATTCGATGCTGTTTCGGTGAGAGAATATCATGGAATAGATATACTACGAACAATGGGGATAGACGGAACTTGGGTTCTGGATCCTGTTTTTTTACTCTCGGTCGATGAGTGGAAAAAATTGATGAAGCCTATGAATGAAACTAATGAACCTTACCTGTTGATATACGATTTTGAGGGAAACAACGAACTTAAAAATTTCGCGATCAAATATGCAAAAGACAAAGGGCTGAAAATGTATTCTATATCCGATAGGGCCTATCAGACTCGTTATGCCGATAAACATTTTACCAAGACCGGCCCTTGTGAGTTTATCTCATTAATTTACCATTGCAGTGCTTTTGTGTCTAACTCATTTCACGGGACAGCATTTTCTATTATGTTTCATAAGCCATTTTATGTATTTGGGAGAAACAGACATAAAGTGAATTCTCGTATGGAAAGTTTATTATCTATGTTTGAACTTTCGAATCGATATATTCATTCTGCAGGTGATTATATAGGAGAGCAAATATCAGAAATTGATTGGGTAAAAATAGAATCTATGAAATCCCGATTTTTGAATCGTTCAGAAACATTTATTCAAATGGCATTAACAGAATCCTGACATGGACAAAATTTGTGACGAAAAAAAATGCTTCGGGTGTGCTGCATGTATCGACAAATGTCCTGTATCATGTATACATTTCGAACAAAATACCGTAGGACATTTTGTTCCGAAAATCGATACGACAAAGTGTATCGACTGTAAATCTTGTGTAAAAATCTGCCCTGTCAACAATTTACCGGAACAAAAATATCCCGTGGAAGTATTAGCTGCTTGGCGAAAAAGTGAACCGATACGTATTAAAAGTTCATCGGGCGGGTTGGCGACAGTATTGTCCGAATATGTGATAAATAACGGTGGTATTGTGTACGGAGCAAGTTTTGTATCCGGGTTTCGCTTCAATCATATACGTTGCACTACACATGAAGAGTTAGATGCCTTGCGTGGATCGAAATATGTACAAAGCAATATGCGCGGTATTTACAAAAACATATCCAATGATTTAAAGAATGGATTGAAAGTTCTTTTTATTGGAACACCTTGTCAGGTTGCCGGTATAAAAAATGCTTTTGCAAATCATGATGAAAATTTAATGACAATAGATTTGGTTTGTCATGGTGTGCCATCAAATGCGATGCTACAAGCTAGTCTTCCTAAAAGGATTTTAAATTCCGATGCCGATCGCATCGATTTCAGAGAAAGTACTCGTTATCTATTCTCTGTAAAAAAAGGAGACTTAACGATATTTGAACGACCTCTTAATAGGGATTATTATTCAAAAGGTTTTTTCGTAGGGCTATTTTATCGAGACAGTTGTTACATATGTCCGTTTGCACAATCCCGACGTATTGGCGATATTACGTTGGGTGATTTTTGGGGTATAGACCGTTCGGTAGTGCCAATCGATCCCAAGACCGGAATATCGTTATTCTTAGTGAATACCACAAAAGGTCAAAAACTCTATAAAGAGATTTTACCGGAAATCGGAACTATTGTACGCCCATACGATGAAGCCATTCAAAACAATAAGCAACTGAAATCCCCCAAACCGGCTTCATTTCGGTCTCGACTATTCCGAATTCTTTTTCCAGTACTGGGATTTAAGTGGAGCATTAGACTTTCAATCCCAGAGATTATAGTGAAAG
>HF999744.1:13484-32814 GCA_000434215.1 Bacteroides sp. CAG:144 | reverse complement strand
GAAGCGGGAGGCAGGAATACCCGATAACGAGCGGGCGACCTTTCTTGGTAACTTCTTTGCGGTGGGAAAGAAGTTACAGAACGCTGTCATTCTGACGACCGTAAGGAGGAAAAATCTCTGGCCGTAGGTGTGGTGAGTAGGGATTCCTCATGCTCAACCAAAGGTCTCGGTTCGGAATGACACCGACTTCTATAATAAGGATCAAACACCCCTCTCCTCTAATATTTGATTGGGCGATTGCCGATAAGCCTGCGGCGACATGCCGGTGTGTTCCCTGAAATATTTTCCGAAAAAACTTTGGCACGAAAAATGGAGATAGTCGCTGATCTCTTGCACCGTCATGGAGGTATTCAACAAGCACCGTTTGGCCTCGCATATCACAAATTCTGCAATGATATCCCTTGCATATCTTCCACCCACCTCATACACGATTGTCGAGAGATATTTGGGTGTAAGACACATCTTGTCGGCATAATAAGAGACTTTCCGATGTTCCTTATAATTTTCCGATACCATCTTGGTAAACTGTAACAACAGTTCATCTCGCCTCGAAGGTACCGGCATATCGGGATAAGATTCCTCATCGAAGAAATCGGAGCACATGTGATAGAACATGATATGCATGTAATTCTTGATAATCGCATCTCTATAAGACAATTCCCTGTCATCGAGGGTCTCCCTCATCAAGCCGTACAACGTAAAAATAATACGTGCTGTTTTCTCCTTCATTTTGAAACACCGCTTACTATCGAGCTTATTTTTGAACGACATCAACAACAAGGCATTATTTATCCCGTACATCATCGAATCGCCCGACCGGCTTATGATGACAAACCAACGGGAATCTTTCGAGGCATCGAGTAACCGGAAATAGTCTCCTTCGAGCATACAACAGCCTTCTCCCGCCTGTAAATCATACCTCCGCCTATTGACTTCCAAACTTATAGACCCTTCGAGCAAACAACAAAATTGACCTTGATTTTTACTTCTCAAAAACTCGATATTCCCTGACAAACGATTTTTCGTAAGCCATTCTTTTATTTTTTGATAATCGTAGTCATCGAACTCGATCAATGCCAAATCATCATTCCTGCTGACCCTCTTACCGAGATTATTGACCATATCCGAAAAAGATATATCGTAAACTTTCTTATCCATAAATCCTCTTATTTTGATACAAATATATACTAAAAGTCTTGTGATACAAGCAACACAAGACTTTTAGTATATAAATTACTCCATTAGTCCCAATAAGAGGTTTTTCTAATAGATATGATCGTCGTCTTTCATTTCATCGGCCGTAATTGCTTTTCGATCCATTGCCCTCCACGCAAAAAAGATATACCCTGCAACCACCGGTAAAACAAGAGATACGACACTCATCACTTCCAGTGTAAAGAGACTCGAAGAACTGTTATATATCGTAAGCGAACTCTGCATATCCACCGCCGAAGGATAATAGGGCGTATTGTTATAACCGGCCAGGAAAAAGAGACTCAACACAACGAATATCGTACCGATACCGCTGAACCAAATACCATAAATCCACCTTTTGAAAAAAACCGACCGCACAATAGCATAGAGTACACCGGCTACCCCCAAAAGGAAAAGAAACAATACCCACGGCATCTCCATCAGGTTATAAAAATACTTATATGCGCGCACCGATATTTCGCCCGATACGGAATTGAGCTGATACCCGTCGGCACAAAGAGTAGCAACCACAAAAAGAAGAAAAAATACAACGAACGGAACCGCATTGTAAAGCAACTGACGACGTGCCCGTGCATAAATCGTCTCGCTATCGATATTGTTGATAAAATAAAGCAACGCCTGCACGCGAGCCAGAAAAAACAATGTAATTCCCAACAAAAGGTTACGCCAATCGAGAACCGCCTCCAAGCCATGCCAGGGATTCTGCCAAGTCGAAATAATCGGCATCGACAAGTCATCGTAAAGATTGGCCTTGTCGACCCGGAAATCGGCACCGGTAAAAAACGTTCCTACTGCCACGCCTATCAACACGACACCCACTATACCGTTGATAAGCAGAAATACATCGTACACGTTCTGCCCCAGAAAGTTTCCTTTCTTAGAACGATATTCATACGAGACAGCTTGTATGATAAAGCTGAACAAGATAGCCATCCACAACCAATATGCGCCTCCGAAACTCGTAGAATAGAATAGAGGGAACGAGGCAAAAAAAGCTCCGCCGAAAACGACCAGCGTCGTAAACGTAAATTCCCATTTACGCCCCAGCGAATTGACGAGCATCGACCTCTCTATCGGTTCTTTGGCAAGGGTCGACAACAACGTCTGCCCACCTTGTACAAAAAGAAGAAATACCAGCAGCGCACCCAACGTCGAGATAAGAAACCACCAGTAATGTTGGTAAAAAATTTCGTTCAGTTCCATAGTCGCATTATTTTTGTTCAGATCCTTTTTTGATTTGTTTCAACATGATTCCTATCTCGGCAACGAGCAGCACGGTAAAGATAGCGGCAAAAAGCCAGAAAGTAGTCTGTACAGCGGCCGTCTCGATACGCGACACTGCCGCAAACGTGGGCATAATGTCTTGTATGACCCACGGCTGCCGCCCCATCTCGGCCACTACCCAACCCGATTCGAGACAGATATAGCCCAACGGCAACGAAAACAAGAATATCCACAACAACCATGCGTAAGAAGCAATGCTTTTACGATAAGAAAGAACGAGAACAACGACAAAAAGCAAAAGAAAATACATTCCCAAAAGCACCATGATGTGAAACGAATAAAATACCAGCGGCACATAAGGTACAAGCTGCGACAAGTCGGTTACGTAACCGTAGCCGAAATGCGGGAAATTTTCTTCCAAAACCAGACGCGCCTCATCGGCGGCTTGCTCATCGCCCGCCTTACGGGCTTGCTTGTAATCGGCCAATGCCCGTATTGCCAGTTTTCCTCGCTCTATACGATCCTCGGCCGATAGGGCTACGACTTCCTCTCCTTTTTCATTCACCTCGGTATAACCGCCTTCAATGATATTCTCGATACCGGGAACGAAACCGTCGACATGTCGGGTCGCCAAGATCGAAAGTAATTTGGGTATCTCTATTTTGAACAGGAAAGGTTCTACATCATCGTCATAGGTTTTCTTTTCGGGATTGAGTACACCAACCGCTATCAATCCCCGGCCTTCGCTTCCTTCATAGACACCTTCCATGACAGCCAACTTCATGGGCTGCTTTTTCCCGGCCCAATAAGCCGAACCGTCGCCCGTGTATAGCACCAGCAATATACCGGCCAAGCCTATCCATGCAGCGACTTTCATACTATTCCGGGCTAAAAAATCTTCTCTTTTTTTGAGTAAATACCACGATGAAATCGAAATGACGAAAATAGCCCCTAAGACCCAACCGGCCGATACCGAATGTAAGAATTTATTGATCGCCACAGGAGAAAATATGACGGCAAAGAAATCGACCATTTCATTGCGCACGCTATCGGGATTGAACTGCATACCCGTAGGAAATTGCATCCATGCATTGGCCACCAGAATCCACAACGCCGAGAGAGCGGCACCTATCGCTGTAAGCCATGTCGCCGTCAAGTGCATACCTCGACTTACCTTGTTCCAACCGAAAAACATGATAGCCACGAAAGTCGCCTCCATAAAAAACGCCAAAATACCTTCGATGGCTAACGGGGCTCCGAAAATATCGCCTACGAACCAACTGTAATTGGACCAATTGGTACCAAACTGGAATTCCAAAATAATGCCCGTAGCAATACCGAGGGCAAAATTCACGCCAAAAAGGTTCATCCAATATTTGGTAATCCGTTTCCACCGTTCGTCCCGGGTACGATAATAAATCGTCTCCATACAACCGATGATAAGACCCAGCCCCAACGTCAACGGGACAAACAGCCAGTGATACATCGCCGTCAATGCAAATTGAGCCCGCGACCAATCAACAAGAGAATATAAATCGCCCATACATCAAAAAAAATAAAATTATTTTACATAAGGATTTGTCAACTCGACTGAAACATGTTCGGCTCTTTCATCATCGGTATCAAAACGTGTATTCAATAAATCGGGAAAGAAAAACAGTTTCAGTACGAAAAAAAAGATGAATAATTTGACAAGAATGATGATCCACAACGTTTTACCCAGCGTCATAGCTTTGAATCCGTCGTAATAGAAATAAAATATCTTAGAAAAGACATTGCTACCTCTCGCTTTCCCGGTCATCATACGTCCGATCATTTTTACAAATATAAACAACTATTTCGAAGAAAAAAGGCCAAAATAAAAAAAAACGACAACGGGCCGGCCCTGTTTTATATACAAGCCGACCCGTACTCTTCGTACGCCAATACAAAAACATACTGGTTATACCGACATCGCCACCAAAGATTCCCGGAATACCCGTATATCTTCGAGCCATGATTCGATATCGTTTTCATGATCGATTTCCTCGGCAAGAATCTGTGTAGCAATAGCAAAAGTCGTAAAATCTTTCCCGTCGGTCAACTTCGCCAACATCTCATACCGCTGAATGGCACAGCGTTCCGAGGTAAGATTCTGTTTCAATACCGACTCGATGTAGGCATCGACCGGTGCTTCATATTTGCATTTTGCCAAATGCGGCCAATCTTCGGGCGAAAGGACGGGAGTTCCGTCGAGTTCGATAATTCGGTTAGCCAACATTTCGGCATGATTCAACTCCTCGTTGGCATGCTTGTAAAGTTCTTTTTCAATCTCGCCATGCATAGGCCCGCTCATAACACGAGCCCCGATCCAGTACTGATAATAGGCCAACCACTCTTCTGACAAAGCCTGATTGAGAATCTCAATCAACTTCTTCACGTCCAAATCTACAATTTCAACTGCTTTTTTTCCCATAATCATATATTTTTTAAAGGTTATTGCTTTTATTACCCACAAAAGAAACAATGTTACGACCGAAATGTTTCCGATGAAACATATAAAATATCCCGACGAAAAAAAAGAATGGCAAACAGAGAGTCCTTCCAAGTTTTTCGCTATCTTTGTTCATTGAAATATTCCGCACAAATATGGTCGCCACTGCAGAAATACAACAAGTAAAACAACGTTTCGGTATCATCGGAAACAGCACGGGATTGTTGCGTGCCGTAAGCCGCGCCCTGCAAATCGCGCCCACCGACCTATCGGTTCTCATTACCGGAGAAAGCGGTACGGGTAAAGAAAATTTTCCTCAGATAATCCATGCCAACAGCGCACGCAAACACGGCCGCTACATCGCCGTAAACTGTGGTGCGATACCCGAAGGGACAGTCGATTCGGAATTATTCGGGCATGAAAAAGGTTCGTTTACCGGAGCATTATCCGACCGTAAAGGATATTTCGAAGAAGCCGACGGGGGTACCATCTTTCTGGACGAAGTCGGCGAATTGCCCATGACTACCCAAGCCCGACTGTTGCGGGTACTGGAAAACGGCGAATTCATCAAAGTAGGCTCATCGAAAGTACAGAAAACCAATGTCCGCATCATCGCTGCGACCAACGTCAACATGATGGAGGCCATAGCCGAAGGTCGTTTCAGGGAAGATCTCTTTTACCGACTCAGTACGGTACCTATCGAGTTACCCCCTCTGCGCGACCGTATGGACGACATATTGCTGCTGTTTCGGAAATTTGCCGCCGATTTTGCAGAGAAATATCACATGCCGCCCATACAACTCACCGAGGAGGCACAAAAAATCATGCTTTCCTACCGTTGGCCGGGCAACATAAGGCAGCTCAAAAATGTAACCGAACAAATTTCCATTTTTGAAACCTCTCGTGAAATAAATGCAGAGACATTACATAGCTACTTGCCGGCCCACGACATAGAACGATTGCCGATACTCAACCACTCGTCCAACAGTAAATCCATACCTCTCGGGAATGAACGGGAGCTGCTTTATCTCGTCTTCGAAATGAAAAAAGAGATCGACGAATTAAGGGCCACCATAGAATCGATGAACCGTAACGGTAATCATGCCGTTACAACCGCCGCTGTTGCAACGACACCTGTCATATACTCCAAACCCGACGCTTTGGCACCCATCACCCGCACCATACAGCCTCTGGGACATCTTCCACACGATATAGACAAGGAAGACGGGGAAATCGTCCATGAAGAATCGGACTTTATTCCGGGAGAAATCGTTTCGGCCATACCCTCCCTCGAAGATGCCGAACGGGAAATGATACGCAAATCGCTGGAACGGAACAACGGGAAACGAAAAAAAACGGCCGAAGAACTGGGAATATCGGAACGAACCCTTTACCGTAAAATAAAAGAATACAATCTCAGCGACTGACCATGAAACGACTCCTTGCCCTTTTTCTCATCGTATGCACGACAGCTTGTACGATTTCGTACAAATTCAATGGAGCATCGATCGACTACAATACGACAAAAACCATTACCATCAACGACTTTCCCATACGGGCGGCACTGGTATACCCGCCTCTTGCCACGACATTCAATGAAACGCTGAAAGATGCATATACCCGCCAAACACGACTAAGTCTCGTAAACAGCGGAGGTGACCTTGTTCTCGAAGGAGAAATAACGGGTTATAACCTTACACCGCAAGCCGTTACCGAAGACGCTTATGCTTCCCAGACACGACTTACCGTAACCGTACGCGTGCGATATACCGATACCAAGAAACCTTCGAACGACTTGGATCGCACATTCAGTGCATATAGGGATTTCTCAAGCACCCGTATGCTCACCGATGTGCAAGACGAACTGATAAGTGAAATCACACAAGAACTTGCCGACCTTATTTTCAATGCCACGGTAGGAAACTGGTAATACTATGACAGAAGGAGAACTTTTACGACAAGATTTCACCCGCGACGTACCGGCTCTCTCCGTCGATGATCTGCTACGTTTTCAGCTCGACTATCCTTATTTTCAAGCGGTACGATTTCTTTATCTGAAAAAACTGCAACACGTTTTTCCCGAACGATATGTAAATGCCCTGCATGAGAACGTCATCTATGCGGGAGACCGCAAATCTCTCTTTTATCAGTTAGAGGGGGCCCGTCAGATATGGAGCCGGTTATATTCCGAAACAGAAAAAGAAAACGCCGAAAGGCCAAATGCATTCGACCTTATCGATTCCTATCTCGAATCACATGCGAGCGAATTATCATCGAAAGAGATGATTTATGCCGATTTACCCGAAAGCGGGGCAATATACCGCATCGATACGGAAATTTCCACTGAAAATCCGGCGCAAAAAGAGTATGAAACGGTTGCCGGGAAAAGCGAAAAATCCTCTTTCGACCTCATCGATGCTTTTCTCGAAAAATCTCCCGAAGAGAAAACTATTGCTCCGGCCTCCCTTCAACCGGATATCCCCTCTCCCCAAAACATCAATGAACCAGATGAAGATATACCGGAAGATGAGTTCCTGACCGAAAGTCTGGCTAAAATCTACATAAAACAACGGCGTTATGCCAAAGCGCTGGAAATTATTCGGAAATTAAGTTTGAAATATCCGGAAAAAAATATTTACTTTGCAGACCAAATTCGATTTTTGGAGAAATTGATTATTAACATAAAAACAGAATAACCATGTACGTGTTCATCACCGTTTTGATCCTTATCGCAGCTGTATGCCTGATTCTCATAGTTTTGGTACAAAACTCCAAAGGTGGAGGTTTGGCTTCGAGTTTCGCTTCATCGAACCAAATTATGGGAGCTCCCAAAACAGCCGATTTCCTCGAAAAAGCCACTTGGACACTCGCCGGTATCGTTATCGTGTTGAGTATCGTTGCAGCGGCTTTCCTTCCTAACCGCAATCTCGGGGCAACATCTGAAATCAAAGATGCCATCAATACCGAAATTCCGGCCCCCAACTTTGAAACCCAAGTTCCAGTAGCTCCCGAAGCTGGAGAAAACGCCGCTCAATAAAATACACTTTATGCAAGGAACAGCAAGGCTGTGTCGAAATGACGCAGCCTTTTTTTATTATTTTTTTTCCGATAACAACCCAACCTTCCAGTCAACGATCAAGGAAAGAAAAACTTCTTATACGGTACACTATCATTCTGAATGCCGCGCAAGTGGAATGAAGAAATCCCTTACCAAGTACTTGTCATTCTGACGACCACAGGGAGAAAGAATCTCATGCAAAGTGTTATAGTCCTTTGCTTGTATGATGTCATTCAGAGGTATGGAGCACCGAAGAATCTCTCACCAAGCGAGAGTACAATTGCTATGTTGCGAGTAAAAGCAAGGGATTCCTCGTCGGGCTATCGCCCTCGCTCGGAATGACAAATAGTTACCACCCTCACCCTTGATAGCCGGTAATATCGGAGAGGAAAAATGCCCGCCTTTATCGGGCTGCCGGGAGCGAGGGAGAAGACGGAAAGCGGGCGAGGACTGTTTGAGCGGAGCGAGTTCCGCAGCCCCCGTCGGCGAGCGAAGCGGGAGGCAGGAAAACCCGATAACCAGCGGGCGACCTTTCTGGGTTACTTCTTTGCGGTGGAAAAGAAATTACGGAACGCTGTTATTCTGAGGGGTGAAACCCCTCAGAATCTCCACCAAGTGAGAATACTATTGCCACTGTTGTGAGTAAGAAGAAGGAGATTCCTCGTCGGCCTGCCGGCCTCACTCGGAATGACAAAGGGTTGCCGCCCTTGAAAACGCATGTCATTCTGACGACTACAAGGGAGAAGAATCCCTTGTCAAGTAATGCAGCCCTCACGGTACAGTGTCATTCTGAAAGGCTTTGCCTTGAAGAATCTCCCGCCAAGCGAGCGTTATTGTATGAGATCCTCAGCTACGTTCGAGATGACATTATTGTCATTCTGAACAGAACGGAGTGAAGTGAAGAATCTCAAACAATAGAAAGTTTCAGTTCAGAATGACGCAAAAGCACAAGAAACATCAGCATAAAAAACTTTTTGCCGACCTCAAAACAGAATAAAAAGAGAAAGGTTAGCACTACCACCACTCCTTTATTTCCTGCGAGTTTTGCTGTCCAATTAAAAACATTCGGGGCCTGATTCCCATCAGACCCCGATCTACACACTACATTATTAAACCCAAATCCTATTATATCAAGTATAGCATTTTTGTTTTACACAGCAAAGATACGGGGTTGCTATTCCCAAAACAATACCGAAATATAGGGAATTTATTCCAATAATCTACCCTACATACTATAAAAGCAAAATGCACTCGACCATAAAAAGGACGAGATCCGATTCCCATCAGACCTCGACTTACACACTACATTATTATTAAACCCAAATCCTATTATATCAAGTATAGCATTTTCATTTTTACATAGCAAAGGTACGGAGTTACTATTCCTGAGGCAATACCGAAATATAGGGATTTAAAATCTTTCACTCCCTACAATTATGTAGTAATCGATATAAAATTATTCTTTTCTACTCTGAAAACCGTCCTTAAAAAGTTTTTTTGAAAAAAAATCCCGTTTTCTCTTGTTTTTGTTTTTCAACGATATTAATTTTGGCCGTTGAAACAGAAACAATATCGACATGTTCTATTCTATACAAAATAACTTTTGGTGGTGGCACTACTTACAGCAACAATTGTCGTAAGGAGATGTGCCGTATATATGTATAGATAACAAGATATCCCAAAAGAATAAAAGGCCCGTCGTAATTACGACGGGCCTTTTTTGGTATCTGCCGGATAAAATCATAAACTAAAAATACAAACACAATGAAAACATTTCATGTAAATAGCGAGGGGTATTACGGAGAATTCGGAGGTGCTTACGTTCCCGAAATTCTACACCGTTGCGTAGAAGAACTGCAAAAGAGCTATCTCGAAGTCATCGAAAGCGAATCGTTCAAACGCGAGTATGACGAATTGCTTCGTAATTACGTAGGAAGGCCCTCTCCTCTCTATCGGGCCAACAGATTGTCGGAAAAATACGGTTGTAAAATCTATCTGAAACGTGAAGACCTGAACCACACCGGCGCACATAAAATAAACAACACGATAGGCCAGATACTGCTGGCCCGCCGCATGGGAAAAACCCGGATTATCGCCGAAACCGGTGCCGGGCAACATGGCGTCGCCACAGCGACGGTATGTGCCCTTATGAATATGGAATGTATCGTATACATGGGAAAAACCGATGTGGAAAGACAACACATTAACGTTGAAAAAATGAAAATGCTGGGAGCGAAAGTACAACCCGTAACATCGGGTAACATGACACTGAAAGACGCAACCAATGAAGCGATACGCGACTGGTGTTGCCACCCGGCCGACACCTATTATATCATAGGCTCGACCGTAGGACCACATCCCTACCCCGACATGGTTGCCCGGCTGCAATCGGTCATCAGCGAAGAAATACGCAAACAACTGCTCGAACAAGAAGGCCGCGATTACCCCGACTACCTGATGGCTTGCGTAGGAGGCGGAAGCAACGCCGCCGGAACGATATATCATTACATCGATGACGAAAGAGTAAAAATCGTACTGGCCGAAGCAGGAGGCTTGGGTATCGACACACCCATGTCGGCAGCGACCATACAACTGGGCCGCGAAGGAATCATACACGGAGCCCGCACTCTCGTCATGCAAAACGAAGACGGACAGATACAAGAACCCTACTCCATATCGGCCGGACTCGACTATCCGGGAATAGGACCTCTACATGCCAATCTCTCCCGACAAAAACGCGCCACCGTATTGGCTATCAACGATGACGAAGCGTTGGCTGCCGCCTATGAACTGACCCGCTTAGAAGGTATCATTCCGGCTCTCGAATCGGCACATGCCTTAGGTGCATTGTCCAAAATAGCATTCAAGCCGACAGATATTGTTGTCCTTACCGTATCGGGGCGCGGAGATAAAGATATAGAAACCTACTTAAAACACATGCCTAAGTAAAATGAAAACCTATCGTTATAAAACCTGCCACAAACTCATACTCGGCGACCTGCATACACCGGTGAGTACATATCTTAAAGTAAGAGATTTCTTTTCCCAAAGTGCTTTGATGGAAAGTTCGGATTACCACGGAGGTGAAAATTCCCGCTCGTTCATCGGTTTACACCCGATTGCCAGTATCGGAATCAATCATGGGAAAGCAATACTCCGATACCCCGACAATTATACAGTTGAGCACACAATTAACGACTCTTACCGATGCGAGGACGTCATCAACGAATTTATCCGGTCTTTCGATGTAAAAGGTGAGTTCAAGGATTACTGTGGCCTGTACGGATATACCTCCTTCAATGCCGTACGCTATTTCGAAAACATTCCTGTCGCCGACAGTCGCGATGAACGTAACGACGCTCCCGACCTGCTTTACATACTCTACAAATACATTATCGTATTCAATGACTTCAAGCACGAAATGGTATTGCTCGAACTGGTTGGCGATAACGAAACAAGCTCAATGGATTTTCTTGAAAAAGCCATCGGAAACCGCAATTATACGACATACGATTTCCATGCGGTCGGCCCGACAACAAGTCCGCTTACCGACGACCAACATAGGGAAAATATACGGCGCGGCATCGCACACTGCCTACGAGGAGACGTCTTCCAGATAGTCCTCTCCCGTCGATTTGTACAATCTTATACCGGCGACGATTTCAAACTTTACCGCGCCCTGCGCAGCATCAATCCGTCGCCTTATCTTTTTTATTTCGACTTCGGAGGCTTTCGCATCTTCGGATCGTCTCCCGAAACTCACTGCCGCATCGAAGACCGCCACGCCTACATCGACCCGATTGCCGGAACTACCCGACGCACCGGAGAGAGGGAAAAAGACAAACATCTTGCCGAAACCTTACGAAACGACCCGAAAGAAAACGCCGAACACGTCATGCTGGTCGATCTTGCCCGCAATGACCTGAGCCGGAACTGCCACAATGTAAAAGTTGATTTCTATAAAGAAACACAATATTACAGTCATGTCATTCATCTTGTCAGTCGGGTAAGCGGACAACTCCATGAGGATGCCGACCCCATCAAGACATTTATCGATACATTCCCGGCCGGAACACTTTCGGGGGCACCCAAAATCAAAGCCATGCAACTTATCAACGAATACGAACCGCACTCGCGAGGCGCATATGGCGGCTGCATAGGTTTCATCGGGTTCAACGGAAATCTGAATCAGGCAATTACCATTCGTACTTTCGTAAGCCGCAATAACGAACTATGGTTCCAGGCCGGCGGCGGGATCGTTGCCCAAAGCAACGTAGAAAACGAATTACAAGAAGTAAACAATAAACTCGGCGCATTGAAAAAAGCCATAGAAATAGCCGAACAACTCTAAATCTACCCTCATGAAATCCGTCATTATAGATAATTACGACTCGTTCACTTATAATCTGAGACATATAGTAAACGAATTGGGCGTCGACGTAGATGTCCTGCGTAACGATGCTTTCGACATCGAATCCATTGCACAATATGACAAAATCATTCTCTCACCGGGGCCTGGTATTCCCCGGGAAGCCGGACTGATGCCGGCCGTGATTCACCGATATTCCGGAGAAAAGCCCATACTGGGAGTATGTCTGGGTCATCAAGCGATAGGCGAAGCTTTCGGCGCAAAGCTCATAAACCTGAGCGAGGTATTTCACGGTGTGCAAACACCCGTCGAGATAATCGGCAACGATTCTATCTTCAACGGGTTAGGACATGAAATCCTCGTAGGGCGTTATCATTCATGGGTTGTAGATGCTAATGGATTGCCCGAGTGCCTCGAAATCACGGCAACCAGCCGAGAAGGTCTTATCATGGCACTACGCCATAAAACATACGATATACACGGCATACAATTCCACCCCGAATCGGTACTCACCCCGCAAGGGAAACGTATTATCGCCAATTTTTTAAATGCATAAAGAATATGAAAACAGTTCTGAATCGACTTTTCAATCACGAAATACTCTCCCGGAAAGAATCGAAAGAGATACTCCTGAATATCACACACGGGCTATACAACGAAGCACAAATCGCCGCACTCCTCACCGTGTATAAAATGCGATCGGTATCGGTCGAAGAACTCATCGGGTTCAGGGAAGCCCTGCTCGAAAGCCGCATACGCATAGACCTGAGCGAATTCTCGCCGATAGATATAGTCGGTACGGGCGGCGACGGGAAAAATACGTTCAACATATCTACCTGCGCCTGTTTCGTAGTTGCCGGTGCAGGTTACAAAGTAGCCAAACACGGAAACTACGGCGCAACATCGGTGAGCGGTGCGAGCAATGTCATCGAGCAGCACGGGGTAAAATTCACCAACGACGAAAGCAAACTGCGCCGTTCGATAGAGCAATGCAACATCGCCTATCTGCACGCACCGCTTTTCAATCCGGCCATGAAAACCGTTGCTCCCACACGAAAATCATTACAAGTCAGCACAATATTCAACCTGCTCGGGCCTCTTGTCAATCCGGTATTGCCTCCTAATCAATTATTAGGTGTAGCCAATTTGAGTCTGATGCGTCTTTATGCACAAGTCTTTCAGGCATTGGATATGGAATTTGCCGTTGTAACCAGTCTCGACGGATACGACGAAATATCGCTCACCAACGAATTCAAAGTCATCATGAAACATTACGAACGCATATACCGTCCCGAAGAAATGGGTATTCCGTCGCTGCAACCCCAAGAGCTGTTCGGCGGAAATACCCCACAAGAAGCCGCCAGTATCTTCGACGATATTCTCTACAACCGGGCGACTGGATCGCAAAAAGACTGCGTCCTATACAATGCCGCATTTGCCATACAAGTTTTGGAACCGACCAAACTCATCGACGAATGCACCGCCATAGCCCGGGAATCGCTCGAAAGCGGAAAAGCACTGAGAACACTAAAAAAATTCATCGAACTAAACAGCTGACCACATGAAAGATATTCTCGAAGAAATCATCGCCTGCAAACAAAAGGAAATCGAAAATCTGCGACAGATAGTAAAAGAGGATATTCTTTGCGACAACTGTCTGGCACAACGCCCTCGCCGGAGTATGCGCAAAGCATTGGTTTCTGTTCCGTACGGAATCATTGCGGAATTCAAACGGAAATCCCCGTCAAAAGGGTGGATAAAAAAAGAGGGACGGAGCGACATTATCCCGCCCGATTATGAAAAGAACGGCGCATCGGCCTTGTCTATCCTTACCGATACTCCGTTTTTCGGAGGTTCGTTACACGATATTGCCACAGCCCGTCCGCTTACCAAAAGACCTATTTTACGGAAAGATTTCATCATCGATGAGTACCAGCTCTACCAGACACGCATCATCGGAGCCGACGCCGTACTGCTTATCGCAGCAGCCCTTACCCCGAAAAAATGCCGCGCACTGGCAGCCAAAGCCCACGAACTGGAACTGGAAGTCTTGCTGGAAATCCACCGGGAGGAAGAACTCGATTACATAAACGAAAATATCGATATGATAGGTATCAACAACCGCAATCTGGGCAGCTTCCACACCGACGTGGAAAACTCTTTCCGATTGATCGGAAAATTGCCCCGGGAAATGGTCAAAGTATCGGAAAGCGGTATCTCCGACCCCGAAAAGATAAAAGCCTTACATGATGTCGGATTCGACGGATTCCTCATCGGCGAAACATTTATGAAAACCGAAAATCCGGGTGATACTTTACAACAGTTTATAAGGAAACTGATATGATTATAAAGGTATGCGGTATGCGCGAGCCCGAAAATATCCGCGCCGTAGAAGAATGCACCGTCGACATGATGGGATTTATATTTTACCCGCAATCTCCCCGTTTTGTCGCAAAAAAGCCGGGATACTTGCCCGATAAAATACGACGTATCGGCGTATTTGTCGATGAAACGCTCGAAAATATTCGCAGCCGTATCACCGAATACGGTCTTTACGGCGTGCAGTTACATGGAAATGAACCGCCACACCTTTGCAAAGCATTGCGGTCGAGCGGAGTGAAAGTTATCAAAGCGTTTCCGATACGCGACCGTTTCTGTTTAGAGGCATGCCGCAACTACGAATATGTTTGCGACTATTTCCTCTTCGATACGCCTACGCCGGGATATGGCGGGTCGGGAGCGGTTTTCGACTGGAAATTGCTCGACCGGTATAACGGAAAGACACCTTTCCTGCTCAGCGGCGGCATAGGTACAGAAAATATCGGATCCTTACGCCCGTTTTCTCATCCTCGCTGGGCGGGAATCGACCTTAACAGCCGCTTTGAAACGGCTCCTGCCCTGAAAGACGCAGAAAAATTGAAAGCGTTCATTCGGGAGTTCCGCTCCATATATGACAATAACCCTACAAAAACAACCATCTTATGAACCGAATCAACCAACTATTCGCAACCAAGAAAAGAGGTATATTATCGATATACTTCTGTGCCGGATATCCGACTCTCGACGGGACCCGGGAAATCATAAAAAACCTTGAACAGAATGGTATCGACATGATAGAGATAGGCATACCGTTCAGCGACCCGATGGCCGACGGCCCCGTCATACAACACGCGGCAACGCAAGCCCTGCACAACGGTATGACGTTGAAGGTCCTTTTCTCCCAACTTTCGGGGATACGCAACGACGTGAAAATTCCACTCGTACTCATGGGTTACCTCAACCCCATCATGCAATACGGATTCGAGAATTTCTGCCATTCATGTCGGGAATGCGGTATCGACGGTATCATTATTCCGGATTTGCCGTTTAAAGAATACATCGAGAACTACAAAGAAATTGCCGAACGCCATGACTTGAAAATGATAATGCTCATCACTCCCGAAACGAGCGAAGAACGCATACGCCTTATCGACGATCATACCGATGGATTTATCTACATGGTATCGTCAGCGGCCATCACCGGCGCACAAAAAAACTTCGACGAGCAGAGGCAAGCTTACTTCCGCCACATAGAATCCATGCGATTGAAGAGACCGCGAATGATCGGATTCGGGATTTCCAACCGACAAACTTTCGAAACGGCTTGTGCCCATGCCTCAGGAGCAATCATCGGCAGTAAATTCGTCTCACTGCTGGGAGAAGAATGCGATACCGACCGCGCCATAAAAAAACTGCTCGAAGCCCTACACGAATCAAACGGAATCAGTGATTGAAAAAATCGGCAATAGCCCGTTCATCGAGCGTACGATAATTATATTCGGCCACAAGATCCGTATCTGACGTCAACAACACGATAGGCATAACCCCGCCCGTCATATCGAGAAATACAAATGGGTCTATAATATCATACGGGAAAACCTGCCCTCCGTTTCCGGCGAAAAAAGCCGAAACGGAGGGTTGCATATTCTCCTCGGTCTGTATAAAAAGGCATCGGACCTCATTGCCAGACAGATGATGCCGCCGTGCTATCGCAGCAACCTTCTGTGCAGTCGCTTTGCAAAACGAGCAATGCACACTGTATAAGCACACCATGTGCTTACCCGTCGATAAGTGCAGGGAATCGGCAACGGAACGATATACCGATTGTACCAAATCTTTGCTCCTCCGGCCAGAACGTACAAAACAATCGGGAACAGAAAAAATGAACGGAGCAATAAATACCGCTACGAAAACGATATGCGCCAACCAACGGGACAAAATTTCCTTTTTCCCGGAATAACGCCAAACAACCGCCAGAAGTATCGCCAGACCCACATTCTTGGACAACGATTCTTCGGGTCGCATATCGATGACTTCTCCGAAACAATGGCAATTTTCTTCATTACCGACAAAAACAAGGTAAAGGAGAAAACAAGAGAATACAGCCAACACAACCGCCGTAATGCGGCACAACAACTTATGGCGATAATTGAGTATAAAGGCGAAACCGATCAGGCTCTCCGCGGCGATAACCAGCCGGGCGGCAAAGGAGCAAAAATTGAAAGAGAAAAGGGTGAAACTGAAAAGATAACGTTCGAACGCATCGATCGATATGAACTTCAATACAGCCGAGAGGATAAACAAAACTCCCAGCAAACATTTCGCCATATACAAAATTTTCCCGCTCATCTCCCGACAAATAAAAATGGGCGCACAAGCGTGATTCTGCCGATACGCCAACCTTCAAAGAGAGGAAGTACTACTCGCAATCGATAGAGACCGTAACTCCGTCGACCACAGTTGTATAAGAGGCCGAAGCGCAATCTTCGGACGACTCGACGGTAACAGCCGTTACCTCCTCGGCGACACCCGTACACTGGCAACTCTTTTTGTCGTTGATACAAGAGGTAAAAGCCGAAGCGACAACAACCATTATACAAACAAATATACCTTTCATTTTCAAACTTATAAAAGCTTCCTATCAAAACGAAAATACACAATTATTCTAAAATCAATTTGTGTTTTTTCTCTTTTTCTCTCAATCGGAGAAAATCTATAGAAAAAGATCTACTATTACAAGAGGCATTTCTTGTTTCACTTGAAATAATACACCTCCGATCGGAAACCTTGTAGAAATCTCTCTTCCAAGACATCAATCGACTCCAAAAGACTCTTCTTTTCGATTATGCCTCATTCCCCCTATTATTATACAACGGCAAAGAGCTCAAACGGTTGCGCCGAGGTTATCGTTGCATCATAAAATTCACCGATTACAAGAGGCTTCGTTTTCTCTATGAGTACCTCGGGATCGACTTCGGGCGATTCATACTCGGTACGACCCACATAATAATCGGCTTCCTCCCGGTCTATAATCACACGAACATTATGACCGACTTTCGCGCGATTTACCTCCAACGATATTTCCTCCTGCTCCGACATCAAGGCATCGAGCCGCCGTTGTTTTATCTCATCGGGCACATCATCGGCATAATGACCGGCCGAGTAAGTACCCTCTTCTTCGGAATAGGCAAACGCACCCATACGCTCGAAGCGGGCATCGCGCACAAACTGCAACAGTTCTTCGAAATCGGCTTCGGTCTCTCCGGGAAAACCGACCATAAGCGTCGTGCGCAAATGGATACCGGGTACCTCCCGGCGGATACGAGTCAAAAGTTCTTCGGTCTCCTTGCGGGTTACATGACGATGCATTCGCGCCAACACGCCATCACTGATATGTTGCAAAGCAATGTCGAGGTACTTGCAAATATTATCGTGCCGGGCCATGACAGGAAGCAAATCGACCGGAAAACGGTCGGGATAGGCATAATGCAAACGAATCCACTCCACACCGGGAAGAGTAGCCATACGCTCTACCAACTCGGCAATACAGAACTTGCCATACAGATCCTTCCCGTAATAAGTAAGGTCTTGTGCGATGATTTGAAACTCTTTTACCCCCCGGGAAACGAGTATTTCCATCTCGGCCAGAATGTCTTCCATAGGACGCGACACATAACGACCCGTAATAATGGGTATGGCACAATATGCACACATGCGATCGCACCCTTCCGCTATCTTCACATAGGCATAATGCGGCGGGGTAGTCAGCTCCCGCTGCAAACGCAAATCCTTATGGTAGGCCTCGCCCAAATCGGCCAACAAAGAGGTATAATCGAATTTTCCGTAGAACTTGTCGACCTCGGGTATCTCTCCCATCAACTCGGTCATATAACGCTGAGAAAGACATCCCATCACATAGAGCTTCCGGATCTTGCGGCGGGCTTTCGCCTGTACACACGAAAGAATCATATTTACCGACTCTTCTTTGGCATCGCCGATAAATCCGCATGTATTGACGACCACGATTTCGCCTTTCACTTCGGGGGCATCGTGATGCACATCATAACCGGCTTCGCGGAATTGACGCATGAGAAACTCCGAGTCGACCAAATTTTTGGAACAACCGAGGGTAATAACGTCGATACGGTTCTTGATCATACGCTCATCAATTGTCTCCGAACAACGAATCGACAAATTCACGGCGGCGGAAAGGCTGTAAATCTTCTATTCCTTCACCCAAACCGATATATTTCACAGGTGTCTTGAATTGGTCGGAGATTCCTATCACGACACCTCCTTTGGCCGTACCGTCGAGTTTGGTAATCGCCAAAGCCGTTACTTCGGTAGCTGCCGTAAACTGGCGTGCCTGCTCGAATGCGTTTTGCCCCGTCGAACCGTCGAGAACAAGCAATACCTCTTGCGGTGCGCCGGGAACAACCTTATCCATTACCTTCTTTATCTTGGTCAACTCATTCATAAGGCCTACTTTATTGTGCAAGCGACCGGCCGTATCGATAATCACGACATCAGCATCATTGGCTTTCGCCGAACTCAACGTATCAAAAGCCACCGATGCCGGATCGGCTCCCATTTTCTGTTTCACGACAGGCACGCCTACCCGTTCGCCCCATATCGAAATCTGTTCGACGGCCGCCGCACGGAACGTATCGGC
>HF999744.1:0-13474 GCA_000434215.1 Bacteroides sp. CAG:144 | reverse complement strand
GCCCGCCGCACGGAACGTATCGGCGGCACCCAAGTAGACATTTAACCCGTTTTTCTTGAACTGATAGGCCAACTTACCGATTGTCGTGGTCTTTCCCACACCATTTACCCCCACAACCATAATGACATAAGGTCGGGAAGCACCTTTCGGTATGATAAAGTCGCTTTCATCGCCCGTATTGTTCTCGGCCAACAGAGATACGATCTCTTCACGTAAAATATTTTTCAACTCCGATGTCGAGAGGTATTTATCCCGAGCCACCCGCTGTTCGATACGTTCGATGATACGCAACGTCGTTTCTACTCCGACGTCGGAGGTTATCAGAATCTCTTCGAGATTATCCAATATATCATCATCGACAGTCGACTTTCCCGCTACGGCACGCGCAAGTTTCGAGAACATACCCTCTTTGGTCTTGGCCAACCCCTTATCGAGAGTCTCTTTTTTCTCTTTTTGAAAAAAATCAAAAAATCCCATATCTGTTTATTTTACATGTACCCCGGTTTTCAAAAAAAGCAAGGTACATTTTCTTTTTACTTTTAATCAAAAATCCCTTCAATAGCTTCTTCTTCGAGATTGACCTCGGGTTCCGGCAAATTCTCTTTCGGCACATTGGGATCGATAAGCCCCTCGCAAGGTATGAATATCGTCGAGTCGACGGCAAATGTATCGGCCGGAGTGTACATAAGAGTCGAGTCGGCATAAACCTTCTGTATATACAACGCATAGATAGGCAATGCCGTATTGGCCCCCTGCCCGTCAGCCATTTTATCAAAATGAATCGAGCGTTCCTCCCCTCCTACCCACACACCGGTGGCCAAAGACGGGGTAAAACCCATGAACCAGCCATCGGAGTTGTTGTTGGTCGTACCGGTTTTCCCTCCCATCTGCGCTTTGATCCCATACCGATAACGCAACCGTATGCCAGTACCGTGATCGATGACATCGCACATCATAGGCAACATTTTGAGATAGGTCGACTCGCTGAAAACTTCGGACACCTGCGGGGCAAAATCGGTTATCACATTTCCGAAGTTATCCTCGATACGCGAGACATAGATAGGATCGATACGCAACCCGTGATTGGAGAAAGCCGTATAAGCCGTTACCATCTCCTCGACCGAGACATCGGCCGATCCAAGACACAACGCCATGACAGGATCGATATATCCCCGGATTCCGAACGAGTGCATCAACCGCACCAGAGACTGCGGAGAAAGACGGCTCATAAGATAGGCCGAAATCCAGTTGACCGACTTGGACAAGCCCCATCGCAACGTAACATACTCACCGGTTCTTTCATTGGTAGAATTGCGGGGAGACCAAACTTCTCCTGTTGCGCGGTCGAAAATATTGGGTTGCACATTGGGAGCAAGGTCGCACGGCGAGTATCCTTCTTCCATCGCCAGCGTATAGAGATAAGGCTTGATGGTGGAACCTACCTGACGACGGCTGTCGGATACCATATCGAATTTGAAATTACGATAATCGATGCCGCCGACATACGCTTTCACATGACCGCTTCGCGTATCGACCGACATCATACCCGTGCGCAGCAGCGTCTTGCAATACCGAATAGAGTCCATCGGGGTCATCGTCGTATCGAGAGGACCTTTCCACGAGAAAAGACGCATCGGAACGGGAGTGGAAAAAGATAAATCGATTTCTTCGTCGGTGGCATCATTGGCTTTCAACACCCTGTATCGCTCGCTCTGCTCTTTGGCCCGATTCATGATTGCTTCGACCTCATCGGGAGTAAGATCTTCGGTAAAAGGCCCGTAAGGGCTATTGCGTTTCTCTTCCTCGAAACGGGGTTGCAAATGCCCGCCCAAATGCTCGGCGACAGCCGCTTCGGCATAAGCCTGCATGCGGGTATCGATGGTCGTATAAATTTTCAAACCGTCGGTATACAGATTATAAGGCGAACCGTCGGCTTTACGATTTTTCCGGCACCAGCCGTAAAGAGGATTGGTTGCCCATGCAATCGAGTCATCAACAAACTGCTGCCGCTGCCAACCGCGATAATTTTTGCGGTCGGGTTCGCGAGCGGTCATCATCTGGCGAATATGCTCGCGGAAATATGGAGCGATACCGGCCTCATGACTGATACGTGTGAAATGGGTCTCAATAGGAAGTGCCTGTAACGAATCCCTCTCGGCCAACGAGAGATAGCCGGCTTTATACATCTGATCAAGAACGACGTTACGACGTTCGAGAGAACGGTCGGGATAAAGAATGGGATTATACAATCGTGGGTTTTTACACATACCCACCAATACGGCCGCTTCCTCTACGGTAAGCTCTTTCGGCGTCTTGCCGAAATAGATGGTGGCCGCCGACTGCAAACCGACCGCTTCAAAAAGGAAATCGAACTTGTTGAGATACATATTCACAATTTCCTCTTTGGTATAAAAATATTCCAACTGCACGGCGATAACCCATTCGATCGGTTTCTGGAAAAGCCGCTCTTTCACATTCCCCGCCGTCGGAGAATATAACAACTTGGCCAACTGCTGCGTTATGGTACTACCGCCCCCCGCACTCTTCTGTCGCAGGACACCACGCTTCACGACGGCACGCAACAAAGCCTTGAAATCAACTCCCGAATGTTCGTAAAAGCGCACGTCTTCGGTTGCCAGCAAGGCATCGATCATCGGCTGCGATATCTGGTCGTAGTCGATGGATATACGGTTTCCCTGTTCGAGATAATACCGCCCGATGGGAACCATGTCGGCCGAATAAATTTCGGAAGCCAACTTGTCTTTCGGATTCTGCAACTCCTCGATGGGAGGCATATAACCTATGCGTCCTTTGGAAATGGCATTGAACAGACAGTATACACCGACCGACACTGCAACAAAGAGTGCCCACAGTGCAATAACGATCCACCGTGTTATATCTTTTTTCCCGGACTTTTTCTCCGAGACAGATTTGTTTTTCTTTTTCTGATGAAACGACACAGACATTCTATCCTAAAATTTTATTCCGCGACACCGTATGCACAACAATGCCGCCCTACGTTCGCATATCCGCGTCAAAGATAATACAAAATATCTTTCCCCCTATTTTTCAAAGGGGAAGATTATATGCCGACACTCCGAAAAGAGAGTTATTTTACCTCTTGCAGAGAAAATTTAGCGGCAGCTGCCTTACGATCGAATTTCAACAGGTAGGTATCGGGCGCCGGCAACCGCGAGACAACCGGGAAAAGTTCGGGATTTTTCTGTATGGCCGGGTAAAGGTACAACGGTGTGGAACTATATCCCAACTGTTCGAGTATCACATAATCGACCTTATTTTTCACCAAATCGGCAACTACCGCATCGGCATTCTGCGAGAACAGATAGCGCATGGGGAAATGCGAAGGGGCGAAATAAGAAAACAGTTCGGGCTTACGGCAAGCAACCACCGCACCGGCCGGGAGTTGCTTTTCCATAGCTTTGGCCAGTTCGAAATAATTGCGATATGCAGGAGGGAACGGCCTACGCGCCGATGCCGATTGCGCCGAGACCGGCGTCATCATGGGAATAGCCAACAACAGCAAAAGATATACCCACCGCCCCGACAAAACGACATCGAACGATTTCTTGAAAAATCGGCGGCCCACCCATACGATAAGGTCATAAAGACCGAAATAGAAAAACAGAAACAGGAACGGTGCGACGGGAACCACATAACGACTGCCGTTACCGCCATGCCACAAAGCAAAAAGCCCTATATTCGCCAAAAGGAAGCCGAGGAACGGGAAGCGGAGATTCTTGCCGCCCAACGTCCAGCAACCGTAAACAACCACCGCCAGCACAAGCAATCCGGCCACAATACCGGTAAATCCCGACGGGTGTTGATAATCGATAGAAAGGAACGGGAACAGAATTTCACGGAATCCCTTCAAAACCGTCTCGTCGAAATTGGTAATCATCTTCGAGAACATCTCGCCGACGCTCGACACCGTACCCATCTCGGGACGCCAGGGATTGACCGTCATGATGGTTCCGAAATAACGGGACTCTATACCGCAAGCAGCATTGCGCAACGACCAGGGCAGGAGCATCAGCACAATACCCCCGACTGCGGCGATAGAGGCTTTCCACTCTTTCCTGAACAAGAAAAACAAAACGACGGCAAACAGTATCGATGCTCCTACCGTGCGGACGTAATAAGCCGCTCCGGCTGCCAACAACGCCGCATAAAACCACGGAGAGCAATAAAATGCCGACGGTTTGCGGACAGCATAAAAATAGAGTGCGACAAATGCCGCAACGGTACAAGCCAAATAAAGCATTTCGGACATGGCCATCGAAGCGAAATGCATCAGATGCGGAGAAAAGCAAGCCAACAACATGGCCGTAAGCGCAACCGTCGTATGGCCCGACAAACGGCGGGACAACCCGAACAAAGCAATCAAGGAGGCAAACAACAATATCCCGTTCAAGACCTTAAAGAAAATCAGGTTATCGAGACCCAGTGATACGAAAAAAGCCAAGAATACCGGATAACCGGGCGGGAAATGGCTCGCAGGAGTAAAGCCCAATGGCGACACATTGGAATATCCATGCCCGTCGGAAAGCGTCCGGGCCAGTTGTATGTATGAGGCATTATCGCCGTTCAGGTCGAGCTTTGAGTCGAAACAATACTGATACACAGCAAAAAACACAACGGCCATCAACAAAAAAGGGAGATATTTTTTCATCATGCACTCCATTTATTTTTTAGGAAAAAGTTTCGATTTACATACATGCCATTTACACAGACGGTACACCAGCGAGACCCTAAGTACCCCCAAGCCATAAATACTGCTGCGCACCATGTTTATAGAAGATGCCTCGTCAAAATACTTTGTGGGGCACGTTACTTCGCCTATTTCATATCCCGCCCAGAAAATCTGTGCCAGCATTTCGTTATCGAAAACGAAATCGTCTGAATCGACATTGTAATCGATAGCCCGCAAAACTTCGGCCGAGAAAGCCCGGTAACCGGTATGATATTCCGAAAGTTTCTGATTGAGCAGTACATTCTGTATAAAAGTCAAAATCCGGTTGGCCACATACTTTATCCACGGCATACCGCCTTTGCGTGCCCCTTTCCCCAAAATGCGGGAGGCCAGCACGACCGGATAGACATCGTTGGCTATGACATAGGCCATAGATGCGATAAGTTTGGGTGTATATTGATAATCGGGGTGCAACATGATGACAATGTCGGCACCCAATTCCAACGCCCGGTTGTAGCAGGTCTTCTGATTGCCGCCGTACCCCTTGTTCCGTTCATGTACGAGAACTTCCTTGATTCCGAGGCGACCGGCCTCCTCCACGGTATTGTCTTTGCTGCAATCATCGGTGAGAATGACTTCATCGACTATATCAAAAGGTATCTCGTCGTAGGTCTGCTTCAATGTCTTTTCGGCATTGTAGGCCGGCATCACAACAACGACTTTCTTGCTTCCTATCATACAAAACAGTATTTTTACGAAGCAAAGTTATATAAATATCCCGATTTTAGCAATCAATTACATATATTAGAAGATCAGAGATTCTTTCTTTGTTTGTGGTGCAGAACGTAAAACAGAAATATCAACATAAAAAGAGTGTGCGAAAAAGAAATATTTTTCGGAAGGAAACGCTTGTCGAAACATTTTTTTTGTACTTTTGTAATGAGTATGAATGGGGCAATGAAACATAGGGTCGTAACAGCAGTAAGGAGCGACAGCTCGTTGCAAAGGATTCTATTTTTTCCACCCCCAAACGTCGACCGACCGAGACGCTCCCAGCGACCGTATCGGTCTTTTTTGTGTCCTACCCCTTCTAACAATAAACGCTATGAGAAGAAACGAGAGTTTAGTATCTATTACCGATTATTCCAAAGAAGAAATTTTGGAAGTGCTGGAAACAGCCAAACTCTTTGAGAAAAACCCCAATCGACATGTCTTGGATGGCAAAGTGATCGCCACCTTGTTCTTTGAACCGTCGACCCGTACAAGACTGAGTTTCGAAACCGCCGTAAACCGTTTGGGAGGCCGCGTTATCGGTTTTTCCGACGCATCGACGACCAGTTCCACCAAAGGAGAGACACTGAAAGACACCATCATTATGGTAAGTAACTATGTCGACCTCATCATCATGCGGCACTATCTCGACGGTGCCGCCCGATATGCCTCTGAGGTATCTCCCAAGCCTATCATCAACGCCGGGGACGGCTCGAACCAACACCCCTCGCAGACGATGCTCGACCTCTACTCCATCTACAAGACACAAGGTACTCTCGAAAATCTCAATATCACCATGGTCGGCGACTTGAAATACGGTCGCACGGTACACTCGCTGCTCATGGCCATGTCGCATTTCCACCCGACATTCCATTTTGTAGCACCCGAAGAGCTGAAAATGCCCGAAGAATACAAAATCTATTGCGATAAACTGGGGATTCCCTATGTAGAACATCTCGACTTTACCGAAGACATCATCAATCAAGCTGATATTCTGTACATGACCCGCGTACAACGCGAGAGATTTACCGACCTGATGGAATATGAAAAAGTGAAAAACGTGTATACCCTGCGCAACCAAATGCTCGAAAACAGCAAACCCAACCTGCGTATTCTACACCCGCTACCGCGCGTCAACGAAATTGCTTACGACGTCGACGACAATCCCAAAGCATACTATTTCGAACAAGCCAAGAACGGCCTTTACGCCCGCCAAGCCATTATATGCAAAGTTCTTGGAATAAAAATCGAAGACTAAACCTCAAAAACGCATCTACTATGGAACTCTCGGATAAAGAACTGAAAGTCGCCGCCCTCGAAAACGGCACGGTCATCGACCATATACCTTCGGAACAATTGTTCAAAGTCGTGTCGCTACTCCACCTCGACCACCTCGATAAGAACATTACGATCGGCAATAACCTGTGTAGTAAAAAAATAGGGAAAAAGGGAATCATAAAAATCGCCGACACATACTTCAAACAAGAAGATATAAACAAAATCGCGATTCTGGCACCCAAAGCAAAAATAAATATCATCAAAAACTACACCGTAACCGACAAACAGACGGTAAGTCTACCCGATACTTTGCATGACATCATACGGTGTGCCAATCCCAAATGCATCACCAACAACGAACCGATGGCGACAGTATTCGATGTAATCGACAAGGACAACGTCGTCGTAAAATGTCGCTATTGCGAACAATCCATCTCGAAAGAAGAAATCAAGCTCAAATAATTTGCACATGAAAAAAGAAATCATCGCTCCTTCGGGCGAAAAGGTCGAGTGGAAACCGGGTACGATGATTTACCCGTTGCCGGCGGCACTTATCAGCTGCGGCGCCACCGAGAAAGAATACAATGTACTCACGGCCAGCTGGGTAGGAACGATATGCAGTAATCCGCCCATGTGTTATGTTTCCATTCGTCCCGAACGCTACTCCCACGCTATCGTCGAACGCAATATGGCTTTCGTCATCAATCTCACCACCGAAGGGTTGGCCCGTACTACCGATTGGTGCGGCGTACGCTCGGGCAAAGACTATGACAAATTTGCCGAATGCGGACTCACCCCTGTCGCTTCCCGAAAAGTCGCCGCCCCCTATATCAAAGAATCGCCCCTGAGCATCGAATGCAAAGTGCGAGAAGTCCTGCATCTGGGTAGCCACGATATGTTCATAGCCGATGTAGAAGGCGTTCTCGCCGATACCGCATATATCGACCCTGAAACGGGAGCATTCGATATGGAAAAAGCCGGACTTCTGGTATATTCTCACGGACACTATTACAAGACAGGCGAAGCCATCGGAAATTTCGGCTGGTCGGTCAAGAAAAAATGAGAACGATTTTTCCCCAGCCATACGTTATAACCCATAAAAAAAGATTATCTTTGCCACTTCTCAAAAATTCACCGAATTTAAAATTTATAATCACAAAACAATGAAGAGAGACAACGCCATTTTCGACATCATCGAACGCGAACGCCAACGCCAGATGAAGGGGATCGAACTTATCGCTTCGGAAAATTTTGTCAGCGACCAAGTCATGCAGGCCATGGGTTCTTGCTTGACCAACAAATACGCCGAGGGTTATCCCGGGAAACGTTACTATGGAGGTTGCGAAGTGGTAGACCAGTCGGAGCAACTCGCCATAGACCGGTTGAAAGAAATTTTCGGAGCTGAATGGGCCAACGTACAACCCCACTCGGGTGCACAAGCCAACATGGCCGTATTTATGGCAGTTTTGAATCCCGGTGATAAATTCTTGGGGTTGAACTTGTCGCACGGCGGACACTTGTCGCACGGTTCTCCCGTAAATTTCTCGGGACTGATGTTCCAACCTCTCGAATACGGCGTAAAAGAAGATACCGGATATGTCGATTACGATATGATGGAAGAGGTCGCTCTGCGTGAACGCCCGAAACTGATTATAGGCGGAGCATCGGCTTATTCCCGCGAATGGGACTACGCCCGTATGCGACGCATCGCCGACCAAATAGGCGCAATCCTCATGATAGACATGGCTCACCCCGCTGGTCTCATTGCAGCCGGGTTGCTCGACAATCCGTTGAAATACGCCCACATCGTTACCTCCACCACCCACAAGACACTTCGCGGACCGCGCGGCGGTATTATTTTGCTGGGTAAAGATTTCGATAATCCGTGGGGAAAAACCACACCCAAAGGAGAAATCAAGAAAATGTCGGCACTCCTTGACTCTGCCGTATTCCCCGGTGTACAAGGAGGACCGCTCGAACATGTAATCGCTGCCAAAGCTGTTGCTTTCGGAGAGGCTCTTCAACCCGAATACAAAGAATATCAGGCACAAGTGAAGAAAAATGCGGCCGTCATGGCGCAAGCATTTATCGACAAAGGATATAAAATCATTTCCAACGGTACCGACAACCACTGCATGCTCATCGACCTACGTACCAAATTCCCCGAATTGACGGGTAAGGTTGCAGAGAAAGCTCTCGTTGCCGCCGATATCACCGCCAACAAGAATATGGTTCCCTTCGACAGCCGTTCACCGTTCCAAACTTCGGGAATACGCCTCGGCACTCCTGCCATCACAACTCGTGGTGCCAAAGAAGACCTCATGCTCGAAATCGTAGAAATGATCGATACGGTACTGAAAGCTCCCGAAAACGACTCGGTCATTAAGGACGTGCGCGAAAAAGTGAACGAAACAATGAAGGCTTATCCCCTCTTCGCTTACTAAAAAATATATTCCGACTTCATTTGGGCGGGCTACATGTGGTAGTTCGCCCAATTTTTTTACGTTTTTGCACAAAAAAGACACTTCCTTATACATATAATATACTATCTTTGAACACTGATATAAAAACTTACAAAATAATTTACCATGAAAAAACGACTCATCTTCTTAGGTGCGACAGCACTCTTGGGGCTTTGTCGATTCAACGCACAGGCTCAACAATACGATCCACCCTGCGTGGTCGAACAATGGAGTAATGCATCGACCTACAACAAGGTTATCGACATTGATTTTTCCGACTCCGATATGCCCGATACATGGAAAGGTAAAACGGGAACAGATTGTCCGTCATACAGTACGGGCGGATACTATAACGGTATTCTCGAAGTACCTATATATGAGAACGGACAAACAAGCGAACATACCTACCCGCTGCTTTTTCATAACAGCACCTTTGCCAACAAAAACTCTTACAACGGTTTTGCAGCTGCCACGGCCGCATTTGCCCGCCAGTTCTACGACGGACAGAACGCCACACAGAAACACGACTGGACCCAGCCGGGACACACCGTCTATCTCGAAGACAGCATTACTTATACCGCAGGAAAACCGACACACGGCATAGCCGGTTATGCGCACTTATGCCGCGACGGGGCAACGACCGACTCGGCCGGGAACAAAGTCAGTATGCACGGTTGGCTCGAAATCGACCATATACCCTACGTAGAGCGCGTGCAATGGTCATGGTCGTCATCATCATGGGGACGCGGGGTAAAATGCGATTACAAAATCGGAGACGGCGAATGGAAACCCCTTGTATGGATGGGTAGCAACAAACAAAAAAACGGATACACCGTGTACAGCGATCAAGGTTATTTCATGGAGAATATCATCGACGCTCACGACGTTTCTTTACGTTGGCGCATCTGGGACGGAGACCCCGGAACGACGACATTCCAAACCGATGCCGATGGAAATTCCGCCTTCAATACGGCTATCGATCCTTACGGACAGCAACAGCCCGTAAAAATACACAAGATACAGATATTCGGAGAACCGATTTCGGCCGCACAGGCCGAATATGCCCGGGAAAATCCGGTTTCCGATGTGGGGGATATTACTTACGATGACCCCGACGATGACGAAAGCAATAACGACCAAGATGGCGATACGGCCTGCACATTCAGTACCGTAGCACAAGACGGCAGCGGCGATTTCACCTCGGTGCAGGAAGCCATCGATGCCGTAGCGGAGGGTACGCGCGGAATCATATTCATACGCAACGGTGTATATGATGAAAATATCTACGCCGGGACATCGGTCGATAAAAACAAATACATCAGCCTTATCGGAGAAAGCCGAGACGGGACGATACTCACTTCTTCGATCGACCGCGGAGAGAAGAATCCCGACAATAACTATCTGGATTGTGCAGCTTTGAATGTTTTTGTCAAGAAATTCTACGCCGAGAACCTTACCATACGCAATACGTCGGGTAACGTAGGTCAAGCCGAAGCTCTTTACACAGCCGGAGATGCCCACATCTTCAATAATTGTACATTGAGCGGTTATCAGGATACGTATAAATCGAACTCGGGCAGTCGGGGGTATTTCTACAACTGCCTCATCGAAGGTGCGACCGATTTTATCTACGACAGCGGACTCGAATGGTTCGAGTCATGTACGATCAACTGCGTACCCGGCGGCGGATACATCACCGCGGCAGCCGATGCTTCTTTGAAAATGACAAAAGTCCTTTACCCCTCGCTCTCGAATGAGACATTCTACGCCGGTCTCTTTTTCAACAATTGCAATATCACTGCCGATGCGGGAGTTGCCGATGGCTCGTACTACTTGGGACGCCCGTGGAAAGAACAGTGCGGAACCGTTTTTATGAACTGTACACTCGGTAATCATATCAAAAGTGTCGGTTGGGCTGCTTGGAACGGCGCCGAAAATTCGGCATCATATTATGAGTACAAAAATATCGACCCCGACGGGAATCCCGTCAATACATCGGGAAGAGCTTCTTGGAGCCATCAAGCCACCGAGACGGAACGTGAGGCCTATTTCAACACAAAATTTCTCTTTTCGGAGCAAAATTCGGAAGAGATATTCGACCCCGAAGCTCTTTTCTCAGCAATAAACAAGCCGGCCAACCCTTCGCTTTCGGGCCACACCATCTCTTGGGAGGCATCGGGTGAAGCCGCGGGATATATGATTTTACGAGACGGGAAATTCGTAACTTTCACAACAAGTAATACCTATAACATCGATGACGAGACCTCCACATGGAGTGTAAAATCTGTATCGAAACGCGGTATTACAAGTCAAGCCGTCGAATGCAAAGCCCAACTGACTGCTTTTCCCACAGCCGAAGGTTTCGGCAAATATGCATCGGGAGGCCGAGGCGGTAAAGTCGTAACCGTTACCAATCTCAATGACGACGGCGAAGGGTCGTTGCGCTGGGCATTCCAACAATACAAAAACGACCCTCTGACGATTGTTTTCGCTGTATCGGGAGAAATCGTCCTGAAATCGGAAATGAAAGTCAACCGGAAGAACTGGACATTGGCCGGACAAACCGCACCCGGCGACGGTATCGTCATTACTCACAACAAAGTGAACTTTGGAAGCTCTGAAAATTTCATTGTACGCAATATCCGATTCCGTATCGGACAAAAAGACGTCAACGGTAATATCATTGCCGAGAATGCCTGCGGGGCAGAAAACTGTACCAACTTCATCTTCGACCATTGCACATTCGGCTGGTCGGTAGAGGAAAACATGAATGTATTCGATTCGCACTTCCATACCGTACAATATTGTATCATACACGAAGGTCTTTACAATGCCGGACATTCCAAAGGAGCTCGCGGATATGGTTGCCAATGGGGAGGTTCACCAGCTACCTACCATCACAACCTGCTGGCTCATAACAACAGCCGGAGCTGCCGTTTCAACGGTGCTCGCGGGGAAGACTATGTCGTATATATCGAATACTTCAACAACGTCAACTATAACTGGGGAAGCCGGTTGGGCTGTTATGGTGGCGAAAACACGGCCAATATCACCGAATACAATGGACTGAACGCAGCTCATGAATGCAACTTCGTCAATAACTACTACCGCCCGGGTAAAAACACCACGAGCCAGACTTTTGTCGCACCTTCTTACAAACGCGACGGAGCTACATCTTGGGGACCGTCGCAATGGTACATCTCTGGAAATATCATGCACGGCAACTCATCTGTTACCTCCAATAACTGGAATGGAGTTTCTCCCGATGAAAATTCTTATACAAAAGCTCAACTCCGTGTCGATACCCTCATCATTCCGAAACTCAATTACTACAAATGGACTCTTCCCATGCGTTACGGCGAGTACGACTTCGATACTTACGCTTATGCTGCCGGCGATTATGAAACAGCACAAGAGGCTTATGAAACAGTTCTTGCCCAAGCGGGAACAATAAACCGCGACGCCGTGGAACGCCGTATCGTGGAAGAGGTAAGATCGGGTACGACAACCAATAACAGCGGAAGTAAAGGCAACGGTATCATCGACTCGGAAAACGACGCCGAAGGGTTCTTCTCCTACTCGACCGATTATGTAGTTCCGGCAGATAGCGACGGAGACGGAATGCCTGACGAATGGGAAAAGGCCCACGGTCTCAACCCGAATGTCGCCGACAATAATTACGTGAATGCCGACGGCTATACGGCTCTCGAAGTCTACCTCAACAGTCTCATGGGCGAAGTGATGGACGACCAATTTACCAGCGCCATACCGCAAACGACAACCGAAAAATTCCCCGTCTGGTACAGCGACGGAATACTGCACACAGGTAACTGCACAGGCAATCGTATTACGATATACAATACTGCCGGGCAGATAATCAGGGAAATGATAGCCGACAAAGAAGCGGTGCAGATCGATAATTTACCTACCGGGATTTTCTTCGTGAAAGTTCAGAATCCGGACACGGCGACTCCTACCGTTATCAAAATTATTCGATAGGGAAACCTTGATACACAAACAAAAGGCTATTCAATATGAATAGCCTTTTGTTTTATACCGTGTCGGAGCAACCATCTTTCCGCATCGTACAAAATGTTGCGAAAAATTCCAACTTCTTCTATAAGGAAAAGCGAGAAAACCTCTTCCATTAATAATTATGGAGATTCCTCGCATACGCTCGGAATGACATGATTTCATTCTGACGACCGCAGGAAGGAAGAATCTTTTGCTAATCGGATATATCCCCTTATGG
>HF999743.1:56370-76687 GCA_000434215.1 Bacteroides sp. CAG:144 | reverse complement strand
CCGTTTTTAATCCGGTGGATTCTTTATCGATAAGATAGAGAGCACTTTCGGTATACAAATAGTACTTTCCATGCCATTTATAAATATACGCATAACTATCGATGGCATCTATCTGCCAAAGGATTTTTCCCCCTTCCGACTCACACGCTATTTTGGAAATTTCCGTATGGTAGTAAGTGATTCGTTCATCGATCATACCGTCTCCGTCCCGGTCGTGTTCTTGGGTCGAACCTTTCACAAGTTCATAATATGCGCATAAATATTCGTATTTATCGTCGGTATTGAATAGATTTTGAGTCAAATCAAAACCCGATTCCATTTCATGACCATCATCTATATCATAAAAACCCTCTATGGATAGAAACCTTTTCGATCGATAGATATTTCCATTACTTTCTTTACGTTCCGTCCATTCCCCGGTATATCCTCCACCCTCAGGTGTATCGACATATTTCCGTTCCTCATAAAGAGTGTAGAGCTGTAACGCTTCGCCCGAGTTGAAAGAAATTGTTTTCCCTGCTGGACGAAAATCTTCGTCCAGCAAAGAAAGAGAAGTATTCCCATTCTCCTCCACACATTCCCAACATTGGGATTGGCCGGCAACTGTAAAAATTTTCGGTACGAACGAAATATCTCGATAGATTTCATTTTCAGAATCATAAATACCTTGATAAACAGGTATCAAAGACTGTGCAGAAACTGCCCCGGCAAAGCTACCTGCCACAAGCAGAGATAAAAAAAGATGCTTTTTCATACAATGATTTTTTTGTGTAGTAAATATTTTAATGAGCAAAGATATAATTTAATTATGGAATTACAGTTTTTATCATAAAAATTTTAGTAAAAATAAAGAATAGAGATTTAGATGAAACAGGAAAAAACAGCGTAAAAGTTTTCGGATAGAAGGAAAAAAAGTATATTTGTTCTCGACCGATAAAACAAAAAAGAATATCATGAAAAAGTATCTGCTTGCTATATTGTTTCTGCTTGCAACAACGTATGCTTCCGCCCAGCAGACAGCCGCTTGGGGAGACCAGGGTAACGGCACTTATGTAAATCCTATTCTCAATGCCGACTATTCCGATCCCGATGTAATACGGATGGGAGAAAAATACTATATGGTTTGTTCGGATTTCCATTACATAGGTATGCCCGTTTTGGAATCGACCGATATGGTCAATTGGACAATCATCAGCCAAGTATATAACCGATTCGATTACCCTAAATGGGATACCAACGAGCGTTTTGCCGGCGGATCGTGGGCTCCGGCCATACGTTACCACGACGGGAAATTCTGGGTCTTTTTCTGCACACCACATGAAGGCTTGTTCATGAGTACGGCTACCGATCCGCATGGCCCGTGGTCTCCGCTGCATTGCGTAAAAAAGGTAAAGAAATGGGAAGACCCTTGTCCTTTCTGGGACGAAGACGGGCAAGCCTATCTCGGGCGCAGCAAGCATGGAGCGGGTCCCATTATCATACATAAAATGAGCCCCGACGGCTGGGAACTGCTCGATGACGGTTTTACCGTATATACCGGTCCTGTCGCCGAAGGAACCAAAATCTACAAACGTGACGGTTATTATTACCTGAGTATTCCCGAAGGCGGTGTAAAAGGCGGGTGGCAGACCATACTTCGTTCACGTAATATTTACGGCCCGTATGAGAAGAAAGTGGTGATGGAGCAGGGTAGCACCGACATAAACGGCCCTCATCAGGGGGCTTTGGTCGATACGCCCGACGGGGAGTGGTGGTTCTATCATTTTCAGTTTGTCGATCCGATAGGTCGTGTCGTGCACTTGCAACCCGCCCATTGGAAAGACGGTTGGCCGGTCATCGGTGTGGACATCGACATGAACGGTATCGGAGAACCGGTGCGCACATGGACGAAACCGCAAGTTGCCGCAGCCGCCATCACTCGTCCGCAGACCGATGACGATTTCTCGTCGCCAAGCCTCGGTGTACAATGGCAATACAATCATAATCCACGTCCCGAATGCGTATCGCTTACCGACAGGAAAGGCTGGTTGCGTCTCGTGGCTTTACAGGCCGACAGCTTAAAGGTATCGCACAATATGCTTTCGCAAAAAACGATGGGATACCATTCCGAAGTAACGACCCGCCTTGATGTTTCCCGCATGACCGACGGACAACGAGCCGGTATGCTTTGCACAGGGAATCTTTTCAACGGTATAGGTGTCATGTGCCGGGAGGGAAAACGTTTCCTTTATCTGGAACAAAACGGCCGTACTGAGCAGATAAAATCCATCAACGATAAAATCGTTTACTTACGGGCTGTTATCGATTATCCGGATAATGAACATCGGCTTTATTACAGTACCGACGGTAAACGCTATGTCGAAGCGGGAAAGCCTTATTCCCTTAAATTCGGTAGTTGGAAGGGAACCCGCATAGGGGTTTATAGTTATAACACCAAAGCCGACGGCGGCATAGCCGATTTCGATTTCTTTACTTATGTTACCGACGGGCCGGGAACAGGTCGATGAAACATTTTCCCACCGAAAGAAAGTAGATGTAGTCTTCCTATCGTTCCGAACGACAGTTGAATCCCGAATTACCTTTTTAGGGGTTGGTATTCTGAACGAAGCAAAGTGATGTGAAGAATAACAGGAACTTTGAAAGCAGCACTCTCTGTTATTCCAAGCACACGCGAGGAATCCCATATTTTGTCATTCCGAGTATATACGAGGAACTCATCATTTGGTAGAGATGCTTTACTGACGCTCATCATGACATTATTATCATTCCGAAGCGTTAGCGCAGGAATCTCGTGTTACTGTCGCTTGGACGGAGATTCTTCCTCCCTTGCGGTCGTCAGAATGACATACTTGTCATCTCGAACGTAAGGGAGAGATCTTACAATAGGCTCACTTGACGGGAGATTTTTCACTTCACTGCGTTCCGTTCAGAATGACAGCCAAATGTCATTCCGAGCGAGGGCGATAGCCCACAAGGAATCTATCATTCAGTGGGAAATTCTTCGGCGCTTCGCGTCTCAGAATGACAGAGTTTTTGAAAATGTGCCCAACAAGATAACCATCTTTCAAAATTCAGTTTTCGCGAGGATAATCGATCGTGTAGTGCAGCCCGCGGCTCTCTTTGCGCTCCATTGCTTGCCGGGTAATGAGATACCCTACATTTATCATATTACGCAACTCACAAATTTCACGCGATGCCTTGCTGCGTTTGAACAGGCTCTCGGTTTCCTCATAAAGAATATCGAGCCGGTTCCACGCCCGGGTAAGACGCACATTACTACGCACGATACCCACATACGACTCCATGATCTGATTTACCTCTTTCATGCTCTGGGTGATGAGAATACGTTCCTCGTTGGTAATGGTTCCCTCATCGTTCCACTCGGGAATATCGGTATTGAAGTCGTAACGGTCGAGTACGTTCAAGGCATGTCGGGCAGCGGCATCGGCATACACAATGGCTTCGATAAGCGAATTGGAAGCCAAGCGGTTTCCACCATGTAACCCTGTACAAGAACACTCGCCGAGGGCATAAAGTCGCCTGATGCTCGATTGTCCGTCGAGGTCCACTTTGATGCCTCCGCACAGATAATGGGCAGCCGGAGCAACAGGAATATAATCTTTGGTAATATCTATGCCTATACCCAAACAGTGCTTGTAAATATTGGGGAAATGGCGCTTCGTTTCTTCGGGATCTTTATGTGTAACATCGAGATACACATGGTCTTCGCCCCGCTGTTTCATTTCGCTGTCGATAGCTCTCGCCACGATGTCGCGCGGAGCGAGCGAAAGACGCGGGTCGTATTTCTGCATGAATTCTTCCCCGGCCAGATTGCGCAATACCGCTCCGTAACCACGCATGGCCTCGGTAATAAGGAAACTGGGGCGGTCGCCGGGATGATAAAGCGCCGTAGGGTGGAATTGTATAAATTCCATATCTTTCACGGCACCTTTGGCACGATATACCATAGCGATACCGTCGCCGGTAGCAACCAATGGGTTGGTCGTATTGCGATATACCGCTTCGCAACCGCCCGTAGCCATGACCGTAACTTTCGACAAAAAAGTATCTACCTCGCCCGAGTCTTCGTTCAACACGTATGCACCGAAACACTTGATACCCGGCGTATGTCGGGTTACGATGATTCCCAAGTGATGTTGAGTGATGATCTCGACCGCAAAATGGTTTTTAAATACCGTGATGTTCGGGTGCCGTTTTACCGCCTCTATAAGGCTGGTTTGTATCTCTGCTCCCGTATTGTCCTTATGGTGCAGGATACGGAACTCGGAATGGCCGCCTTCGCGGTGCAGGTCGAATTCGCCGTTCTCGTTCTTGTCGAAATGCACGCCCCAGTCGATCAGTTGTCTGATCTGTTCCGGAGCCTCACGTACCACCTTTTCTACGGCTTGCCGGTCGCTGATCCAGTCGCCGGCTATCATCGTATCTTCGATGTGTTTTTCAAAATTATCTACGGCAAGATTGGTTACCGAGGCAATGCCACCTTGCGCAAAATAGGTATTTGCCTCTTCGAGGCCGGCTTTGCAAATAAGAGCGACTTTCCCTTTATGCGCCACTTTCAGGGCAAAGCTCATTCCTGCAATGCCCGATCCGATCACTAAAAAATCGTATTTATATACCATAACTCTCTTTCTGCCTCCGGTATTTATTCCGGTATTCTATCGGCAAATATACAGATTTATATTTAACAATGTTTCGAGCTTTCTATTATTTCATATTCTTTCTCAAAAAGCAATACAGAGACAAACGCGAAAATTTATTTCTTTTTCACAAGATCTTTTCCGTATTCGTTTTTTCCGTATATAAAGATTACCGTATCTTTGGAAAAACTACACAGCATGCGCACGTTCAAGTCTCAAATCGACGGTATCATATTCTATCCGCAACTGGTTGCAGCCACCTCTGTAATGCTTTACTCCTTATGGGTGGGATATGTCGTCTTGTGGATATTGTCGATGCTGTGGGCTGTATTCCTCATCGCTAAAATCATCGGCACGGAATATGTGATCCTCGACGATGGTACGCTTTGTCTTCGGTCGGGCTACCTCTCTTCCCGTCGTATCGCGGTAACCGAAATCAAAAGCATTTGCACGAGACAGAATAACAAAGCTATTTTCTCTTCCTATGTATTATCCCGTCGGAACGTCATGTTGTGCCTCAGTAACGACAAGCGACCTATACGCCTATCTCCTAAGGAAAGCGAGGCTTTCGTGAGCGAACTACTCCGCCGTAATTCTCATATCGAAATCATCGACAAATAAGACGGCCTGCCACAAATGTGTGCAGGCCGTCTTGTAAAACACGGTTGTTGCCGCTACATCTCCTTGTAGCGTTCCATGCGGGCGTTCCAACGGTCGCGGGCAAGTTGTTGCATATCGACTACCGTATCGGTTTCGTCGATGATTTCAAGACCGAATATCGTCTCCACGACATCTTCCATCGTGATGATTCCGCGGAAACAACCGTATTCGTCGACGATAAGAGCGATCTGCTCTTTATGTTCAAGGAGTTTTTCCCATACGGTCGATACCGATTTATTTTCGGAAAAATACGGTATGGGGCGACGTATATCTTTGAGTTTCATATCGAACTTGTCTTCGGTCAGATTTTCGAGTACCGTGCGGCGCAGCACATATCCGGTAATATAATCCTTGTTGTCTCCATAGACCGGAATGCGGGAATAGAAGCGGTACGATTTCTCGTTGTAAAAATCCCGCAAAGTCATCTCTTCCGGCGCCACGGCCGTTACCACACGAGGTGTCATCACTTCTTTTACCTTTACATTGTTGAGACGGATAAGATTCTGTATCACTTTATTTTCATTCGACTCGAAAACACCTTCTTCCTCACCCATCGTAAGCATGGCCGATACTTCTTCCCGGCTCACCGAAACCTCTTTTTCTTTGGGTGAAAAAATACGGGTAATTAACTCGGACAGTAGCACCAGAGGATAGCAGATGTAGACGAATACCCGTATGACCTGCGCCGAAAAAAGCGCCAATCGCCGCCAATACGAAGCACCGATCGTCTTGGGTATAATCTCGGAAAGCACCAGAATGAGTATCGTAAGTATAGCCGATATGATACCGAAATAGGCCTGACCGAATATTTTTACCGCCTCGGCTCCTACTCCCGCCGCTCCTATGGTGTGTGCAATGGTATTGAGCGAAAGAATCGCAGAAATGGGTTTATCTATATTCTGTTTGTATTTTTTCAACAAGAGAGCCGATTTACCGCCCCCTTCCTGCTCTTTCATCGTAATAAACGACATCGGTGTCGAAAGCAACACGGCTTCCAGTACCGAACATGTAAACGATATACCTAATGCCATGAAAAGGTATAATAACATTAATCCCATAATTTCTTAAAATGTAAAATTCTGATTTTTATTAGTACCCTGTTTATAATCTCTTTTCTCATTATAAATAGGTACTAAATACGCATGCAGAAAAAAACGTTACGACAACATGGCGTTGTACATACGCCTCCGATACTTTGCGGTATCAGATATTCAGAAAATGCGGTATGTGAACAATCAGGTTCGAAAGCAAAATATTTTTTCGGTTACGAAAGCAAATATACAGATTTTTCTACAGGTACAATTATCTCATAGCAAATTTTTATAAATCATTCTTTTTTCTTTCTTTCATACAATGTAAAAAACATTTCAATTCCCGTATTTTCGATTTAGCTCATCGAAATCCCGTGCCAGCGATTCATGTACTTCATCGAATAAATCATGATTCATAAATAAACTGCCGACATTCTTCATTTCATAATTCACTTTACCTTTTGCTCCAAGAGTATTGAAATTTTTTACCGTTTGAAGCATGGATCGATAATTCTCTTCCGGTATTCCCATCTCGACAGCCTGCATCTCTCCAAGCGAAAAAACAACACTGTCGCCAAACGCCAAATAATCGCTCATCACGACATCGGGTATCGACCATGCTTCATAGAACGAAAGAATATTCCCTCTCTGTTCTTCGGGCAACTTATTCAAATAAGTATTGATAAGACTTACATAATCCGATACATAAGACACATATACATCGGGAAGATTCTCTCTGTCTTCCTTTTCAAGAGAAGGAAGCGACAGTTTTCCATCTTTGACAATCGGTTGGAGAAGCATACCGTAATAGATTCTCTCTTTCTGCAAGGAGATCGACGATTGCAGATCATACCGATATGAAAAAATCTCAACCGCATTTCTCGCCTCTCTACCACAAGAAAATACTATTGCCAACAAGCAAATGGTTAAAACAAAATTTCTGCACGCTATCATAACAAACATATATGTTGAACAAATATAATAATATTTAGTGTAATAAACATATCCTACCTGTCAAATAAAATAATTCTTTTTTCTAAAAAATTCTGTCTAAAATATTTCAAATATATAATTAATATATATCTTTGCAACATGTTTAACTTTTAATACTCAAAATCTAATATGAAAAAAATCAATCTGATGGCTATATTGATAGCCACTGTTTTAACTCTGTGTTTTACTTTTACTTCTTGCGGTAAAGATGACGAAAAAGAAAATGATATTTATACCGGCGTTATAACCGGAAATACCGATGTAGCAACTGCTGTTTCTGGTACTTATACAGGAAAACGTACCATTGGAACAACTGTTGTTTCTGATGCCTATATTGTTAGAATTTCTCGACTTACTTCAACAAGTGTTCAAGTTTCAGCTGATTTTTATTCTAGTGGTAGTGAAAACTACAATGTATCTTTGCAAGGAAACATTTATGTATTTTCAAATGAAACAGATCCAAACATAAGTATCACCGTAACAGGTAAAACATTGAATATTAATTATCTAACGGTTGGTGGTTACATGATGACCTATACAGGTATTAAAGATTAACACATTATGCAGCGTATAATTATTTTCATTGTTTTATGTTCGTTCGTTTATTTTCCTGCAAAGTCTGTTCCGGCCTATCCGCGTAAAATACAAATAAAAGCCTCTGACCGCACGCTATACATAACTCTGCACGGCGATGAACATACCAAATGGGCTATGACCGAAGATAATTATACGCTGCTTCCCGACTCTTCGGGTTGGGTATATGCACAAGAAGATGCAAACGGATATGCTGTTCCCTCCTGCTACAAACTATCGGACTCCGAAAATCATCTGAAAACATTTCTTTCCTCCATCAAAAAAAACATACCCGTTCGAAAAAATACAATACGCTCATCTTTTAGAAACAATGAAAATCCTCCTGCAAAAACAGTTACAGGAAATCGTCGGGCATTGGTCATTCTCATGCAATTTGCCGATCTCTCTTTTGTAAAAACATACCGGGAACTTGATGCCCTGTTCAATGAAAAGGGATATTCGACCGATGGGGCAATGGGAAGCGTACATGATTTTTTCGACTATGCATCATACGGACAACTGAATTTCATTTGCGACCTCACAGGTCCGTACACCGCCCGACACAATATAAGTTATTACGGATCAAACTCCGGCGCAGGAGGAAATGATATAAATCCGTATGCACTTTTCAGAGAAGCCATAGAATATGCCGCCAAAGAAAAAGATCTCTCACAATACGATGCCGACGGAGATGGATACATAGATAACATACACATTATTTTTGCCGGACATGGTGAAGAAGCAGGTGCACCTGCTTACACGATATGGTCGCACGAGATGACTTTCTCGCCCATTACCATACAAAATATGAAAATAAACAAGTATTCCTGCGCACCCGAATTGCGGGGAAATAGCGGTGCAGGTATTTCGCGCATAGGCCCCCACTGCCATGAAATGGGACATGCTCTGGGAGCGATGGATTATTACGACACCGATTACAGCGCAGAAGGAGAATATGAAGGTACAGGCAAATGGGACGTCATGGCATCGGGCAGCTGGAACAACGACGGCATCACCCCCGCCAATTTCAATCCTTATGTAAAAACCCATGATTTCGGCTGGTGCAAAGCACAAGATATTTCGACAAAAGAAAACAACATCATTGGACCGTCAAATCACAGTGGAGATGAAATATACCGCATAAATACTCCAATAGAGGGTGAATACTATCTTATCGAAAATCGGCGGCTCGAAGCATTCGACATACATAATCCGGGAGAAGGATTACTCATTTATCATATTCACGCCGACATCGAAAAACAAGCATCGACAAATAGCATCAATGCTTCGCACCCGCAAGGCTGTTATATCGTATGCGCAGGATCGTCCTACTCCATACCGACAAGCAATGCCAGCAGCTACGGAAACATAAATCACGCATCATGTCCTTTCCCGGGTAGCCATAATGTAACCCGATGGAACGACGAAACCACGCCGGCTGCTTTTTGTTGGGACGGAACTCCAACAAACATCGATATGACCATAAGCAATCGGGAGGACGAAAATATCGTCATAAACTTTCAGAAAGAAACACAGGAAGAAAAAAACATCGTATGGAAAGAAAATTTCGACCATTCCGATATATCGGCTATATGGAGTGAAGAAATTGCATCGGGAAATACCAAATGGAACATTCTCAACGTAAGTAACATGCAAACGCTTCTCGACCCGCTATTACCCATACCATACGACAATGAATATGCGTATGTCATAAAAAATAACTATTTCGATACAACATCGTATATAAACAGACTCATATCTCCTGTCATCGTGCCGAAAGGTTGCACGTCGACAGAAATATCTTTCTATATGCAACAAAAAACAGGCGTGAAAGATGATAAGAATAAACTGAAACTTTATTATAGGGAGAATGAAATAGAAGAATGGATACTGGCCGAAACTTTTTCTCCGGAAAAAAATAAATGGATAGAATGTTCACACAACCTATCGTTCACCCACGTTTCGACGATTCAACTTATGTTCGAAAGTACATTACACGATGTAGGAAGTATTTGTATAGATAAAATAGAAATAAAAGGAAAAGCCGATGAAAGTTCTATTTCCTCTACTCAAATACCTAATAAAAACATACTTTATTTTTCGGACAAAAACAATCGCATTCTCCATGTAGAAGGAGCAGAAGAGAACGAAATACTCTCTGTTTACGATCTCAACGGAAAACTCCACTTGCAAACCCCTATTAAAAACAAAGAGTGCTGCATATATCTTCCTTCGGGAATATATATAGGAGTATATGACAAACACACATCCAAAATAGTCGTACCTTAAAAATCAGTACGACACTTGTGCTTTTATACCCATAGCCTCTACCCTGCGGGCTATTTCATCGAGTTTTTCGGGAGCAGCTTTCCGTAAAGCTTTCTCAGGTGTCTCCCGATCGATGGTATATATCATCACCTCTTGCGGAGCGATACGACGTAGGGCTTCAAGCCAAGGCAACAATTCTTTTTCGGTAGTATTGTCGATAATCTTACCATTATGTTCTCCTTGTAAGAAAAGCGTTTGCACGATAAGATTTCCTTTGAAACGACACAATCCCTCTATTAGTTTTTCGACGGAAAAGGAAGCAGAAGCAGGTACATCGATGAGACGAACCGTCTCGTCGAAACAAGAATCGAGTTTGAGGATATTATTATCTACTTTATTTAAAGCATCAAAAACATCAGGCCGATCTATGCGGGTGGCATTGGAAAGTACACTTACTTTTGCATCGGGATAGTAAATATTGCGTAAAGTCATCGTATCGTCGATAATGGCGGCAAATTGCGGATGTAATGTCGGTTCACCGTTACCGGCAAAAGTAATAACATCGAGTCTTTCACCTTTTTCATGCATGGCAGCAAGGCGTTTTTCAAGAGCTTCATATACCTCTTCCCGAGTAGGAAGTCCTTTATGCGCTCGATGATCGACATTATAACCGCACTCGCAATAGATACAATCGAAAGAACATACTTTACCGTCCACGGGCAATAAGTTCATACCCAAAGAAACACCCAACCGACGGCTATGCACCGGCCCGAAAACAATTTCATCAAACAAAATGGTCGACATTTTTTCTTTTTATTTACCGATATACAAAAGTAATACTTTAATAATAAACCTTCTGCCTCATATCATGAGTATTTATAAAAAAACAAAGGAACGAAAAAAAGTCTTCCAAAGCTTATTTCATTGAATTATAACAAGCTGTTCATAATTAAATATTTAATATTATATATTTGATATACAGTATATTATAAATATTATAATAAAAATACAAACAGTTTATTTATAAGTTATCAACATTACGAAAAGAGAAAATAAGTCTTTTTAAGTGCTTATTCGCATGCAATATACTACTTTTGTAACGATGAAGAAGGTTTACATTATTCTCATACTATCAGGAATTCTGTGCAGTTACGGCATATACGCCCAACAATCACGATATTATCAACGTATCACACGTATTGTAACCGATGCGGGCGATACCGCCACGATGATCATTCTCAGACCTGTCTATATTTTTCCGAAAAGAACTTTCAAAAGTCAAAAAGAAAAAGAATATTATTGGAAAAATGTGCGTGATGTGAAAAAAGTACTTCCTTACGCCAAACTCGTCCACCAAGCACTGATAGAGACTTACGAATATATACAGACTCTTCCCGAAGACCAGCGCGAACAACATTTAAAACGCATGGAAAAAGAACTCTTCGAGGAATACAAGCCTGTACTGAAAACTTTTACCTACAACCAAGCCAAGTTGTTGATACGTCTCATAGACCGGGAATGCAACCAATCTTCCTATCACCTTATAAAAGCCTTCTTGGGAGGTTTCAGGGCAACATTCTGGCAAACGTTCGGTGCTATGTTCGGAGTAAGTCTTCGCAAGGAATGGGAACCGGAAGGCAAAGACCGCATACTCGAAGAAATCGTCGTTCTTGTAGAAAACGGCCAACTCTGAACAATACAAAAACAGATCCGACCAGAATCTATTTTTCTAACACTACACCCAAGAATTTACGACATATAATATCCAACGTATCTTTTATTTCGGGTTGTCGGGTCAATGCTTCATTGTATCCGGCTATGGCGTTATAACAAGAATAGTCAAGTAAAACAGACATGGAAGAAAGAGTCTCGGCTGTACCTAAAAAAATAATAGCGGTCGAATCGAGTTTTTCATACATGTCGGGCTGACGAGCTACCGATGTCATAAAAGCCGACAAACACTCTCCGCGAGCCATTCCCACCTGCCGCTCTTCTTCTCTGCTCTCAAACGGCAACAGATGCATGAAATCTTTGTATCCTGCCAATACACATGTACGGTTTATCAACTCATCGGCGAGTTCGGGTTGTCTTGCCATATTTTCATAAATCGTACTCGTACTGCTTACTTGAACAGCTTTTTTACTGTTATAAAAACCCTCCATGATCACTGTCGTATAATTTTCATCTTTACAAGAATATAAAAAACACATACAGCTCACGACAAAGAAATAAAATATTCTTTTCATACTCTTACGCTTATTTGAATAGTTGTTTGAAAAAATCCCATATCACCAGTCCCGCTGTTACCGATACGTTCAACGAATGTTTCGTACCGTATTGAGGTATTTCGATACAAGCATCGCACTTATCGACAACTTCCTGTTGTACGCCGTTGACTTCATTTCCTAAAACGACAGCATACTTTCCTTCATCGAGACTCAGATCTATCAATGAGCAACTCCCTTCTACCTGCTCTATGGCAAAGACCCTATATCCGTCTTTATGAAGTCTATCTATGACATCTACCGTATTTTTCTCGTAATACCACATTACACTATCTTCCGCACCAAGAGCTGTTTTGTGTATTTCGGGATGCGGAGGCGTAGAAGTTATTCCGCAAAGATAAATGGCCGATACCCTGAATGCATCACTCGTGCGAAATACCGACCCTACATTGTTCAAACTACGCAAATTATCCAACACAACAACCAAAGGTATTTTCTTCGCTTCTTTAAATTCCCGGGCTGTAATGCGTTGCATATCGAGAATACTTTTCTTTTTCATCATATAGGAATTATAATCGACCCTCCAAAGATAGGAAATATCTATCATTCGATAATAAACTGTTGATAACTGTTGAAAAGCAGTATATAAAATGCTTTGAAAAAATAATGAAAAAACCACGTTGTTCTCAAAAACTATTTTATAACCACCACCGGTACAAAATTCCAAAAAACAAAATATCTTTTTTTCATAGATATATAAGACACTAAATAAACCGTTACTTGTCATATATCTGAAAGAAAATTCATAACTTTGTCCAATATAAACAGTTGTGGAATAAGTCTGTAAATACTTTATAATGAGAACAAAATATAGTTTATAATTTATTTATAAGTGATTATACGACTTTCATAACGAAAAAAACAAATAAAAGAGACAAAAGTTACGAGTATTATCAACAGGATAATATCATCAGCATAGAATTTCTTTAAAGAAAAAATTAAATTATAATATGATGAATGTTTGTCATACTACTCTATCCGACAATAAATCATTGGTAGAAGAGATAAACTATTTACGGAAAAAAAAGAATGCTGTCATTCTGGCGCACTACTATCAGCGAGGAGAATTGCAGGACGTGGCCGATTATGTAGGCGATAGTCTGGCATTGGCTCAATGGGCCGCTAAGACCGATGCCGATATAATAGTGATGTGCGGTGTTCATTTTATGGGTGAGACGGCCAAAATATTATGTCCCGGTAAAAAGGTGTTGGTTCCCGATCTTGAAGCTGGTTGTTCGTTGGCCGACAGTTGTCCGGCTGATGAATTCGCCTCTTTTGTCAAATCTCATCCGGGTTATACGGTCATATCGTATGTAAATACTTCGGCTGCTGTGAAAGCCTATACCGATGTTGTCGTAACATCTACCAATGCCAGACAGATTGTGGAAAGTTTTCCGAAAGATGAAAAGATCATATTCGGACCCGACCGTAATCTTGGCAATTATATCAATAGTCTGACCGGTCGTGAAATGATTTTGTGGGACGGCGCCTGCCATGTCCACGAACAATTCTCTGTCGCCAAAATCATAGAATTGAAAAAACAATATCCCGATGCCGAGGTGTTGGCTCATCCCGAATGCAAGTCGGTATTGTTGAAACTGGCTGATAAGGTAGGTTCTACGGCAGCACTACTCAAATATGCCGTGAAATCGGATAAAAAGAGGTTTATCGTGGCTACCGAATCGGGTATCTTGCATGAAATGCAAAAGCAATGTCCCGATAAAGGATTTATACCGGCTCCTCCCGAAGACAGTACTTGTGCTTGTAACGAGTGTAATTACATGCGGTTGAATACGCTCGAAAAGTTGAGAAATTGTCTGCGAGACGAAACACCTGAAATAACGGTAGACAAGACAATAGCCGAGAAAGCGATACGACCCATACAACGCATGCTCGATATATCGGCGTCATTGGGACTGTAAGAACAATATCTATTCCAATAAGAAAGCCCTATTTTATAATAGGGCTTTTTGTTTTTATAAAAGTTTGAAGTCGTATCCTTGTTCTTTGAGCCATTCTATCGACTTGGGTAGTGCATGGCGCAGATTTTTTTCTCCTTTCAACGAGTCGTGGAAGACGATGATAGAACCGTTGCGGGTATATTTTTTTACATTATTGAAAACTCTTTCTCCATTCAATTTCTTACTGTAATCCCGTGTAACGACGTCCCACATGATGATTTTGTATTTCTGTCGCAATTCATGGGCTTGTCCGAAACACATGTGTCCGTGCGGGGGACGGAAGAGTGCACTATGTATAAGCTCATTGGCGGCATCGACATTACGTATGTAATCTTTTACGCTGTATTTTGTGCCTTGAATGTGATTCATGGTGTGATTACCCGTATGGTGTCCTCTTTTCAATATTTCGGCATATAACTCGGTATTTCGTGCTACATTTTCACCTACACAGAAAAAGGTGGCTTTTACATTGTAATAATCGAGCAGATTGAGTACCCACGGAGTGATTTCGGGTACAGGACCGTCATCGAAAGTCAGATATATCGTTTTTTCTTTGCACGGCAGTCTCCATATCGTTTCGGGAAACAGCATACGATAGAATAAAGGGGGACGTTCTATGAACATGGTTATAGTGTGGCCTATGAAATTTTGATTTATAAAATAGATGTAATCATTGAAAAAAATGCTGCACGGCTTTTTCTATAATTATATGTATAAAAAAACTCCTTGTCCGATTAAGACAAGGAGTTTTTTCGAGACGGTGGAGTTCCGTCTAGTTTGTTTTGCTCGTATCTATTTTGAAGTATCTGTTGATGTCTACACCAGCAAGAGCGGCTTTTTCCAGATATTTTTTACCACTTTCTTCATCGCCGAAACGATAGAACATGGGAATGGCTTGTTCTGCCAAAGCTCTCTCGTTATAGTAGTAATCGCGTTGTACCGATCGTTTTTTATTGTTGTCGAGTGAGTTTATCCATGTTACGTATTCTATGGCGCTATCAGCTATTTTTTCGAGCAAGGCTTTACCTTTTTCATTTTGTTTCAAGAAATAATAATCCATGGCCAATTGTAAGGATATGTAATTGTGAGGAACAACATCGCCGGGTATTTTCTCCATACAATAATCGAGAGCTTTCAGCGCTTTATCGGTTTTTCCTTCCTGTATCAATTGATCGATGAGATCGATGAACATGATACGGTAAGAATAACACATGCGTCGTATGGTTTCGTCGAGATAAATATCGGGATTGACATCTATTCCACCCCAGACGAATTTGTTCATCACATTGTCATACATTTTGTCGGTATTGACTTGATAACGTCCCGGCGTATTTTCCAACTTCACTGGAACTACTTCATAAGCCATACCTGTACGCATGAAATACTTATCTGTTTCTGTGAAAAAAGAGGGGTCTACGGTCGTTGCAAAATATACGGGACGTTTCCATCCAGTCTCGGCATTCGTACTGAGCAGATCAATAATGGCAAGATCATTCAAGATAAGTGTGTTTTTATCTTTGAATGACAAGTCTATGCGATCTACTATTTTGTCTTCATAGCCTTTCGGAACGATACCCGACTTCAATATCTTTTCCTTGTCTATGTCTATAAACAATTCACCGGTAGGCAGATGATTGATTTTACCATATCCTGGAATCGTTTTGGTTCTTTCATCGTCGGAGAGGAAATAATCCATTGCCATCTTCACGGAAACAGGATAGTCTACACGATCTAAAATATAAGCGTATTCGCGTTTTTTATTGCCGTATTGCAATTCTTCCATTGATATAGGCAATGGATCCGATTCATAGGCTTGTGATTTCATCTGATTTACATACCAATCGGTCTGTAAGTAGGAGAGATTGCATACGCGCACATCGGTACGGTAACCTTCGGTTTCCTGAGCGTACCATAATGGGAAGGTATCGTTGTCTCCATTTGTGAAGATGATACCGTTTTCATCGACCGATGTCAAATAGTTTTTTCCGAAGTCGCGACATGTATATCTACCCGAACGGTCGTGATCGTCCCACGTCTGACTCACCATCTGTATGGGAACGATAAGCGATATGACAGCAGCTATTCCCGCCGATAGTGTAGGATTTATTTTTTTGGATAGCAGTTTGTATATAGCCGCTACTCCCAATCCTATCCAGATGGCGAAGGCATAGAACGAACCGGCGTAGGCGTAATCTCGTTCACGGGGTTGGTAAGGCGTCTGATTCAGATAAATGACAATAGCAAGTCCCGTCATGAAGAAGAGGAAAAATACTACCCAGAAACTTTCAAGACCTTTCTTGCCGGAATAGAGTTGGAAGAAAAGACCCAAAAGACCCAGTAAGAGAGGCATCATGAAGAACACGTTACGGCCTTTATTCTCTTTTAAGTCGGTCGGCAAGAGTGTTTGATCACCGACAAGCAGGTTGTCGATGAAATTGAAACCGGTAATCCAATTTCCATAAGCAGCATCGCCGTTTCCTTGTATATCATTCTGGCGTCCGGCAAAGTTCCACATAAAATAACGCCAGTACATGAAATTGACCTGATAATCGATAAAGAAACGCATGTTTTCCACAAAAGTGGGTTTGCGTACCGTGCGCCCGTTTACGCTTACCGGTTTTCCTTTGAAATTGGACCATTCCTTATAAGCTCCTACATGACGTCCGTCGGGGCTGTACATGCGAGGAAAGAACATGCAAAGTTCGGGAGTATAGATATAGTTGCGTTTATGGTCGATGATTTCATAGCGATCGGGCTCATTTTCCGATTTTTTTATAACGCGAGCCCATATGGGAGCACCCTCTTCATACTGAGGAACTCCGTCTTTTCTTTCGACGTCGGCCACGAAAGTCTGTCCATAGAACAGAGGACGATCGCCATATTGTTCACGGTTGAGGTAGCTGCCCAAAGCAAAGACATCTTCGGGTGAATTTTGATCCATTGGCGTATTGGCTGTCGAACGTATGACGATAAGAGCGTAAGAAGAATATCCGATGAAAATGACCAATACCGATACCAATACCATGTTGAGCAATCGTATGGGCAACTGTTTTTTATAGAAAAGGAATATGGCCAGAGCCAGCGAAATCAATATGCCTATGAATATTTTTCCGCTGATAAAAGGCAATCCCACCAGTATGACACTGATGAGGAACGATATTCGCAATCTGTTGATATTGTTTTGCTTGTAGGTTTCATAAATACCCCATGAAATACAGCCTATCACCAAGAAGAAATAGACGATGACACCTGAATTGAAAGGCATACCTAGTATATTCACGCATAACAGTTCGATCCAACCGGCCACTTTTACAAACCCCGGAACGAGGCCGTAAAGCAGGAATACGATGCCAGCGAATGACAATAACAAAGCTATCAAAGCTCCTTTGGTCGTAGGGTTGCCGAACTTGCGGAAATAGTAAACCAGTACCAATGCAGGTATGGTAAGCAGATTGAGCAGGTGCACGGCAATGGAAATACCTATCAGATAGGCAATAAGTATGATATAACGGTCGGAATGCGGTTCGTCGGCTACATCTTCCCATTTGAGAATAAGCCAGAATACCAGTGCCGTACAGAATGAAGAATAGGCATATACCTCTCCTTCGACGGCCGAGAACCAAAACGTATCGCTCCATGTATAGGCCAATGCTCCTACGGCTCCGCAACCGAGAATAACAATCATTTGGGCAAGCGTCATCGCGCCGCTGTCTTTTACGATGATTTTACGGGCGAGATGCGTGATAGTCCAGAAAAGCAACAATATGGTGGCTGCACTGAATAATGCCGACATGAGATTGATCATGTAAGCGACATGCGAGGGATCGGAAGCAAAATTGGCGAAGAAGCGTCCGGTGAGCATGAAGATGGGGTTTCCCGGCGGGTGTCCCACTTCGAGTTTGTATGCCGACGAAATGAATTCTCCGCAATCCCAGAAGCTCGCCGTCGGTTCGAGCGTAAGGATATACGTTACGGCTGCAATCACAAAGACTATCCAACCGCAAATGTTGTTTAATAATCGGTATTGTTTCATGATAATATGATGGTAGAATATCTAAATTATAACAAATATAGGCGCAAATATAGGAAAAGTAAGCCATTTATATTTTTAAAAGATGGTAATAATCATCGTATAAGCCTATTTATAGGTCGAAAAATCCGAAAAATATCTCCGATAGAATGAAAAACCGATAAATCGTCGTATTTTTAAGCTTTGTTTTTTTACACTTCCAAAATCATGCAAAAACGAATCTTGGTAACCGGAGCCGGTGGATTTATAGGCGGATTTATCGTTGAAGAGGCTTTGCAAAGAGGATATGAGACATGGGCCGGAATACGGCCTTCGACAAGTCGTGCATATCTTACCGATGAACGTATCCGTTTCATCAACCTTTCTTTCGGAAACAAAGATGAGCTGAAACAACAACTTCTTCTTCAAACTTCCGAGGTCGGCAAATGGGATATTATCATTCACAATTTGGGCGTTACCAAGTGTAAAGATGTGGACGATTTTGAAAAAATAAATTACGGATTCATAAGAAATTTCGCCGAAGCGCTTATCGAAACAGGCAGCGTACCCGAACAGTTTGTCATGATGAGCAGTCTCGGTGCATGGGGAGCGGGCGATGAGCAGAATTATGTACCTATACGTCCTACCGATGTACCCCATCCCGACACCCTCTATGGAAAAAGTAAGTTGAAAGCTGAAAAATTTTTACAATCGCTTCCTGATTTTCCCTATGTTTTCATGCGTCCTACCGGCGTTTACGGCCCTCGGGAGAAAGACTATTACCTGATGATGAAGACCATCAAGGCGGGATTTGATTTTTCGGTAGGTTACCGACGTCAACTTCTGACATTTATCTATGTCAAGGATTTGGTAAAGGCCGTCTTTTTGGCTATCGATAAAGGGGTGAAACAACGGGGATATTTTCTTTCCGACGGTGAAGTATATACTTCTTCCCAGTTTCGTCGTTACGTAGCTCGTTCTTTGCCTAAGAGGTTCGTCATACCCATACGCGTTCCGCTGTTTGTACTGAAAGCCGTTTCGTATATCGCCGAGTTCATGGCTGGGATAGTGGGAAAATCGAGTACGCTGAACAAGGACAAGTATCGCATCATGAAACAACGTAATTGGATATGCGATACTTCTATGGCTCGGGAAGAACTCGGTTTCGTTCCCGATTATACGCTCGACCGCGGTGTTGCAGAGACTGTCGCATGGTATAAAAAGGAACATTGGCTTTGATTCCTAACTTTGTGCACGACGTCGAAACAGAAATTTCTTGATGTGATTGTTATCTCTGCTCCGAGTGAAATTTTGGTAGTCGGGACAAAGATTTATTCCAGAATGGTAAGATGAAAGGTCAGCGAACGACGGCAAACTTGGCCACTACTCCTTCTCCACCGTTATCGACCGATGCAAAGACCAGATAGATGCCGCTGCGCAGGCGGTCGCCGCTGCGAGTGAGTCCGTTCCATACAAGTTGTCCGCCGGTCGAAAAATTCTGATAAATGATATTTCCCGTTGTATCGGTGATTTTTACCAATGAATTTTCCTGTAACCCCGTAACGGTGATATTCCCTTCGTAATCGGGTCGCACAGGGTTGGGAAATACATACACGTCGGAATAATCGTCTTTGGGTTCGGTAGCTTCGGCCCGGAAAGAGACAAGGCCGCTCTCGGTCGCAAAAAATACCTCTCCGGTCTCGGGATGTACGGCGATGTCGTAGATATTGTCGGAAGGAAGCGGAGAATTGTCCGAAGTAAAATGATAAATGGTTTCCTGCCCGTCTTTACTTACAAGGTAGGCTCCCGAATTTTTAGTACCGAACCATTTGCGGTCGGCGCCGTCGATGGCAATAGCTTGTATCGTTTCGTCATTGAG
>HF999743.1:52256-56331 GCA_000434215.1 Bacteroides sp. CAG:144 | reverse complement strand
CGGCCAGATTAGTACCGTCGTTTCGGGCTATTTTTATGCGGTTGCAAGTAAAATTGCTATTGGCGAAATTGTCGGGATTGGCAATGACGATAGGGCCCCGATTGGTGGCTATCCATAATTTCCCGTCATGGTCTTCGGCAATTTCATAAAAGATGTTTCCGTCAATACTTTCGCCGTTTTGGTCGGTAAAAGTGGTAAATTTACGTGTTTTGTCGTCGGAAATGCTTTCGGTTCCGTTTTCTTCAAAAGCAAAAACAAAAGAGTTGTATGCCGGACAGGTTATCCATTTGGCCGAAGATTTTTCAGGAATGAAAATCTGATTGAGGTTACGTTGGCTTTTCAAGTCATTGTAAGCCAGTTGATACCATGTACCGTTACGTTGCATGACAGAGAGTCCGCATTCGGTGTTGAGATTGAGAACATACAGGTTCTTCCGCTTGTCAAAAGCGATAAATCCCGCTTTGTAGGCCCAGTCGGAAGCGTTGCCTATGGTACTGTTTTCATCGTTCCAATGCGTATCGTATTGATTGTTTTTGAAGCGATACAATCCCTCCAACCATGTTCCCACATAAAATGTTTCCTTATCGTCGGGGTCTACGGCTATGTTGTAGAGATTTCCCCATGTAATCGATGGGTGTTTCGATACCGGTATGCCTTCGGGAAGTATGTTTGTCCATTTTCCGTTTTCGAGAATGGAGATATAGCCGTCTATATCTTGTTCATCGTTGAGATAACCCACTCCGGCAGGAGAGACGTATACCCGTCCGTTGGCAATGGTCAATGAAAAAGGATTATATACCTTTTGATAGATGTTGCAAGGTATTTCCGTTTCTTGTGAGAGTACGGAAGAGCGATCGTATTTCAGAGAAACGACAGATTCGCTTTCGATGATCCACAGGCGGTTTTGGTCGTTGCTGCAAGAGACATCTACGGGTTCGTAACCTATATTGTCGAGAGAGAGGACGGTAGTAGGTTGAAGATCTTCATCATAAAAATATACCTGTTTGTCATGGGTATATATGAGCAATCTATTGTCTTGGGTTTCTATTTTTTTCGTTTTGTTCTCAGGTAGGAACAGAGTTGCATTTTCGCTGTTTTCGATCAGATAATAAAGATTGTCGTTATCATGCAGCATAAGCAAACCTTCGCCGAAAGGACGCAATTTTTTTATGTAAGAGTTTTGCGTCTCTTCCCAGCTGTTTATGTCGTAAGGGATTCCGTCGACGCGACAGCGATATAATTTGCGGTCGGCACGTATGCAATAGAGATAGTCGCCTTGACGGGCGGCCGTGTATATCTTTTCGTTGAAAGTGTAAGTTGTTTTTATTTCCTTTCTGTCGTTGTTCAATACGACAATGCCGAAGTCGGTTGCCAGATAAGTTTCGTCGCCGAAGAAAGATATGTCGTTTACGGTTTTGGAGGCGGTGATGGAAGCGTTTTTTATGTAGGGAAGATTATGAGTCTTTTCGGTGTTCATATCGATGAGATCGATATTGCTGTTGTTGTAAACGACAACCAGTAGGTCGTTGTCGCTTTTGGCTATGAGAATGATGTTATTGTCCGATAGAATATTCAGCCGCGAAAGTTCCCTTATTTCTTTATCGTTTTTCCCGTAAGAAAACAATGAATTATCGGCCAAAAAGAAAACTTTATTTCCTCCCTCGCATATCTGCTTGGGTGTGCGGAAAGTGGCATAAACTTCCCACTTACCCACCGGTTGAAGTGCCGATGCAGGCAATAAAAAAGCACATGCAAATAATATGAGGAGGAATTTTTTCATGAATTTTCGAGCAGAAAAGTCGCCAGTTTTTTCACGGCACGGGCACGGTGGCTGATTGCGTTTTTCTGTATGTCGCTCATTTCGGCGAATGTGAGAGTCTCGTTTTCGGGTAAAAAGATAGGGTCGTAACCAAATCCACCTTCTCCTCTGCGTTCATTGAGAATAAGGCCTTTGATTTCTCCCTCGAATGTATATTCGTTGTTATCGAGAACAAGGGCCACGACGGTACGGAAACGGGCTGTACGGTCGGTTACGCCTTGCATGAGAGAGAGTACTTTCTCTATGTTTTTCTCGGAGTTGTGGGCTTCACCCGAAAAACGAGCTGAAAACACGCCGGGAGCTCCTCCGAGAGCGTTGATTTCGAGTCCCGAATCGTCGGCAAAACAATCGTAGCCGTATTTTTCTTTGATATAACGGGCTTTGATGAGGGCGTTTCCCTCGAATGTGTCAGCTGTCTCGGGTATGTCGTCGTGGCAACCGATCTGCTCCATACCGAGTACATCGAATGTATTGCCCAAAATCTTTCGTACTTCGTCGAGTTTGTGGGCGTTATTGGTGGCAAAGACAAGTTGTTTCATGTTTTTATAACGATGTTTTGCCGCAAATTATTGCCTTATTCCGTAAGACGTTTATGTTTTTATCTTATCGAAACCTTCCCCGTAAACGCCGATGACATTGGATTGGGATATGAAAGCATGATTGTCGATCTGCTTCACGAGACGGAAAATACTGTTCGATTCGGTACGTTTGGCCAATACGACGATTACTTTTTTGGGTTGTTTGGAGTACCAGCCCGTGCCGTCGAGAATCGTTACACCCCGGTTTATGTCATGGTTTATGCGATCGGCTATCTCCTCGTATTTGTCGGAGAAGATAAAGAGTTGTACCGATTGTCTTATACCGTTGATAATCAAGTCGCACGTATAAGTCGAAACGGCTAATACGACAAAACCAAAAAGAATCTTTTCAAAATCATGGAAAATAAGATACGATGACGATATAATGCACAAGTCGCAGTAGAGGATACTGCGTCCCAACGTAATGGGTTTGTATTTGTTGATGATGGCCGCGACAATATCGGTTCCACCCGTACTGCCATTGTGGATGAAAGCCAGTCCGATACCTATTCCCAACATGATACCGCCGATGATGCACGACATGAAAGGTTCGTCTTTTACAAGCGGTTCTTTGATATATACGGTCGCTATCGAGAGGAGTATGGTAGTCATCAGCACACCGAATATGGAACGTATGCAATATTGCCAACCGATGATGCGTATGGCTGCTATGAGAAGAATTCCGTTGATAGTGAAATAAGTAACGGGAATGGGTATTTTCGTACCGAAGAAAATAAGAGCCGATAGACCGGTTGTACCGCCGGTTACTATTTCGTTCGACACGAGAAAACCTGTCCACCCGAAAGCGTAGCACATCAGACCCAGTGTGATGATCGTGTAGTCTTTTACTTCATTCCAAATGTCGCGGGGAGATAATTTCATAGTCATGACATATAAGGTTTAGCAGCTTGTCCATTTGCGTAATGATGCGACAAAGATAATAAATTTCGGAATGGCTTATATTCTATCTCTTTTTTTTTGAATATTAAGATTTAAAAGAAAAAGTACCCCCTACGAATGCAGGGGGTACAAGTGGACCGGTGAGCTTTGTTATTTATTAATAGTCGGCATTTTGGGGATCAAATTCGGTCCACCCTTCAAGCCAATTGTTATTGGCATCGAAAGCTCCGATATAATTTACCTGTTCCATCGAGGAGAGCTTGCTGTCGTCGAACGAAGCGGCGGTGAGCAGCGGGCTGCCGGTAGCCGGACGATAGTTGGTTCCTACTTCGGTATCGGCACCCACGAGATTCATCTCGTCGAGCGTACTTACCCGGTTACCGGTTTGAGCGAGGAAGAAACGGCTCGAAAATGAGGTCTGCGTATTGTCGTAAATAGGATTGCCGTCGTTGTCATAGCCGGTTACCAACACGTCCTCGTACGATTTGTTGGCATCGCTGCCGGTGATGCCCATTTCGGCAAACCAGATGTTTTGGAGTTTCAACAATCCGTTGGTAGCGGCGCTTTGGGTATCTCCTTTTTGGTTGTCGAGAATGAGACCGATGGGATAACCTACGGCAATAGAATTGAAGCAGTTCAATCGGCTGTTGCGTCGTATCTGCATGGCAGCTTGGAATTTGCCGAGAGCCGAACCATTGTTGGGATATGCTTCACCGCCATTGATGTAATCGGTGGTATTTTCGAAATTGGCATCGACAGCCATCGGGCCTATGAAAGT
>HF999743.1:46497-52195 GCA_000434215.1 Bacteroides sp. CAG:144 | reverse complement strand
GACAGCGGCGCCGTCGGCGCAATTGTCCGATTCGAAGCCGTTTGATTGCGATGTATCGGCAATACGGGAGTCGCGCACGCTGAGGCCGAATTGTACCTTGCCCGAGAATCCGTTGTCGGTGTCGAACTCATCGTCCCAACCTTTGTAAGCGACGAGGTATTTGGCATTGACCGTACCGCCGAACCACTCGTAAGAGTCGTCATTGCAGTATGATACCTGTAAGTGGTCTACTTGCGTACCGCTACCTACCGAGCCGAATGTAATACCGTTGATTTCCTTGTCGCGTTCGAAAGGATAACCGGCAAATTCTACACGTACATAGCTGATGATACCCGAGTTGTCGCTGTCATTGCTGCCACCGTGTTTGGTACGGGGACCGCCCTCGATTTGCATTTGTCCCTGATTGTTACGGGCGTTACCGCAGATGATGAGTCCGCCCCAGTCGCCCGGTTTACGGTTGCCTTTGGCCTCTTCCGAGGTAAATACGATGGGTTTCTGGGCAGTACCCTGAGCATAGAGTTTTCCGCCGGGTTCTACAATGAGAGCGGCTTTGGTTTGTTTGTCGCCTTTGATGACGGTGCCCGGTTCGATGGTGAGTTCGGCTCCACTGGCGATGTAAACCCAGCCTTTGAGCAAGTAAGTGCCTTCGGAGAGTGTTTGTTTTCCGGTAAAGACGAACTCCTGATCGCCGTTGCCGATAACGTTGCCGTCGAACAACAGACCGTTGCTGCTTTGGTTTCCTCCGTTTCCTCCATCGTTGTTGTCATCGTCGTCGCTGCAAGCCGTAACGGCTCCGCATAAGAGGGCAATGAATGCCCAACTCAGAAATTTTCTTGATTTCATTTTCTGTTTTGTTTTTGATTTGATAATTCCTTTCGGAACAATTATGATTCTATTTTGAAATGGTTATCCTTTTAGAACGTGTAGCTTACCGAGAGGTGGAAATTACGGCCCGGTTTGTACTGTCGGGTTATTTCTTCGATTTCTTTTTTCTGTCCGTCTTTGGTCGTGATTTTGTCGCGTTGCATAAATGTTACTTTGTCGGCCAGCAGGTCGCGGACACCGCATTTTATTTCCCAATGTTTTTTAGCTTTCCATGAAAGGCTCAGGTCTATGACATCGCGTGGCATTTCATAGGAATCGGGTATGCGAACGGTCTCTTCGTTACCGCTGCTTCCTATGTAGCGGCCTACACCAGCTATGCGTTTACCTATGCGGTTGTAGAATACGGCAGCAGTGATGCCTGTCTTTTCGTTACGATAGGAAAGACCCGTGTTGATGAGGTAGGGCGATTGTCCCTGCATGGGACGGTCTTCTTCCCTATCTCCTTCGGGAAATTCTACAAGACTCTTGATAAGGGCGCCGTTGAATACGAAGTCGAACGATGGCATACCCATGAATGCGAGGTTTTTGCGTATGTCGACTTCGAGTCCGTAGCTGTATGCTCCGTCGGCGTTGCGATAAGAATAAACAAGGTCGGTACCCCCGGTTACGGTATAGGTCCATTCTATGGGGTCATCGAAATGTTTGTAGAAGAGAGCGACCGATATTTGTTCGCCTTTTGTGGGATACCATTCGTAACGCAGGTCGATGTTCTGCACATAGCAGGGACGTAATTCGGTATTACCTTGTACGTTCGAAGCGAGATCGAAATCATAAAATACCGAAGGAGAAACTTCTCGGAATTCGGGGCGGTTTACCGATTTACCGTAAGAGGCGCGCAACTGATGTTCCTCGTTGAACTTGTAGGTAGCGTTTACCGAAGGGAAAAAGTCATTGTATTTATAATGTGTGCTTTGTGGGCTTTTTTCGTAATCCCGGGTATTGCGGATAAGTTCCATATCGTTGTGCTCGAAACGGACACCGGCGTAAAGGTTGAAACCGCCCCACGGCAGGTTTATGCCCACATACCCGGCACCCAGCAGATTGTTGCCGTCGTAGTTGTTGCGCATTTTCACCTCTTCGAGCAAATAGAGTTTGTCGGCCCCGTAATTTGCATCGGTAAGCAGTTCGGTGGGGAGGTCCATGTGGCGGAACCCTTCGGGTAGCGTGTTATGGTTGTAATTCCAGTTATAGATAAAACTACGGGTACGGTAACTTCTCGTGCGGTATTCGCCATACGCTCCTGCTTTAATGGAAGGGTTGAAAGCTCCCCACTCGAAATCGTGGCGGTAGTTGACGTTTGCCGAAGCGATGTGCTCGTCGAGACGGGTAAATTCGCGTGTGATGTCGTTTCCGGTAGAGAGTGCGAGAACGCCGGTTTCGAGCGCGTCATCTATGAGATATTTGCGGCGGTCGGGCAACAGGCGGTTGGCATAGGCATATCCTGCACTCCAATCGAAATAATCGTTTTCGAATGTATGTTTACCCGTAAATTGTCCGTTGTAGGTCGTGCGGCTGCTATAATAGTACTCGGCATTTTCTTCGTGATTGTTTTGCGCACTGATGCCGGTACGGTAGGTATAGCGGTCGGTACCTATTTGGTTGAAGATGTTTTTGAACTCGAAGCGGTTGTTTTCGTTTTTGGGAATGAACGTTATGTTCAGCAACGCACCTATGCGGGCTGTATGGTTGTACTGATCGTCGACACTGCGTCGCAGATAATTGCTGCGGTCGTTGTCGGTATCGTAAGCGCCGAACATCGAATTTTCCATATCGAGGTAGGTTTTGAAACTGTTGCTGTAATTGATGGCTCCGATAAGACCTATTTTCCCTCCGGCCGAAAGGCGGCGTATGCGGCTTACATCGGCGCTTATGCTCAGATCGCCGACCGGGTGCATGGTGCGTACCTTCCAGTCGTTGTTGAATCCGTTTCCTTGCAAGTCGATACCGTCGCCGGCTATGGGTTTGAGTGCGGCGTCCATACCACCGTCGAGATGGCGCAAACCGTTGTCGAATCCCAAAAAGTCGGTTTTACTACCTTTATTATGCTTGAAGTCATGGAAGTGGGTCGCATCGTTGATGTTTCCCCCCACCGATAGCGTAAAGCTGTTTTCGGCAGGCAGATCTTTGGTTGTGAGCAGAATGAATCCGCCGCTGAAATCGGCCGGATACTCGGGTGCGGGCGATTTTACGATGGCAATGTTTTCGAGTTGCGAGCTGGGTATGATGTCGAAAGAGAATGCTCGTGAGTCGGCCTCGGTGCTGGGTACGGCACTGCCATTGATCCAAACGTTGTTGTAGCGTTGCGAAAGGCCTCTTACCATCACAAACTTATTGTCGATGATACTGATACCCGGTACGCGGCGTATGGCTTCGGACGCATCTTTGTCCTGAGCTATTTTTATTTGTTGCGACGATACACCGTTCTGTATCACGAGGCTGGTTTTGGTCGCCGCTATCATGCCGAGTTCGGTATTTCGACGCATTTGTCCTACGACGACGACTTCATCGAGGGTCTGATCGTCGGGTTTGAGTCTGATGTCGAGAACGAGTGGCGTGCTTTCGAGAACTTTCAAGTCCGAGAGCGTTTCGCTTTGATAAGAAATGTAGTTGATGATAAGGGTATAAGAACCTATTTTCAAATTTTTCAATTCGAAACTTCCTGTTTCGTCGGTAAAAGCGGCAGTGGTCGTTCCTACGACCGATACAGTGGCTCCGGCCAGAGGTTCACCGGTAGAGATGTCTTTTACAGTACCTTTTATCACAGCGCACCGGGCTGCGACAGGCATGGTGAGAAGAAGGCAGATGACAGTGATAATTTTTGTAAAGCGTTTCATTTGATTCCCATAATTTTTCGACAGCAAAAGTCGCTCTTTCTCATTACAGGATAAATGCAAAGCGTTGACGTTTCGGTAACAACTGTATGACAATTCGGTTTCATTTGTCGTTCCGAACCGAGACCTATGGTCGAGTGAGAGGAATCCCGGTGCACTCGTTCGTTGAAAAGAGATTCTTCCTCCCTTGTGGTCGTCAGAATGACAGTTATGTCATTCCGAGCGAATGCGAGGTACTACTTAGGTTGAGATTCTTCATTTCACTTCGTTCCATTCAGAATGACATGTTTTGGTAAGAGATTCTTCACTCCGCTATGTTATGTTCAGAATGACATGCGTTTTCAAAGGTGGTAGCCTTTTGTCATTCCGAGCGAATGCGAGGAATCTCATGTTACTACTACTTAGGTTGAGATTCTTCATTTCACTTCGTTCCATTCAGAATGACATGTTTTGGTAAGAGATTCTTCACTCCGCTATGTTATGTTCAGAATGACATGCGTTTTCAAGGGCGGTAGCCTTTTGTCATTCCGAAGCGTTAGCGAGGAATCTCATGTTACTACTACTTAGGTTGAGATTCTTCATTACACTTCGTCCTATTCAGAATGACACAACTGTAAAACATGTTCGAGGAAGATGTTTTGCTATCGCTCTGCATAGCATCATATATTGTCTTTTTGAGTAAAAGTTTCAACCTGATGGGTCTTTATTATCTGCGTTGTCTTTTTATGGATCAGGTATTTGGGAGCAAGAGGCTATGCTTCTGTTTGCAACGATGATAAAAAAGGCTATACCATTCTTGGTACAGCCTTTTAGGGAAGAAAAGATTGATCGGGTATTATCCCACGACGATATTGATGAGTTTACCCGGTACGACAATAATCTTTTTAGGAGTTTTCCCGTCGAGCCATTTTGCTGAATTTTCGTGAGCGAGTACTGCTTTTTCTATCTCGTCCCGGGGGGCTTCGGACGGAAATTCGAGATTGAACCGTACTTTCCCATTAAATGATACGGCGTAATTGACGGTATCTTCTTTGAGGTATTCTTCGTTATATGCAGGCCATTGGGCATCGCATACGGTCGTATTGTGTCCCAAAGCGTGCCATAACTCTTCGCTGAGATGCGGAGTGAAAGGCGCGAGCAGTACGACAATCGGTTCGAGAATATGGCGGTTACGGCATTTCAGTGCCGACAACTCATTGACACATATCATAAAGGCGCTTACCGACGTATTGTAAGAGAATGTCTCGATGTCGCCACTTACTTTCTTGATAAGTTTGTGCAGGCTTTTGAGTTCCTCTTTCGAAGGTTTGCTGTCGGTAATGGCAAGTTGGTCGCCGTCGAAGAAAAGATTCCAGAATTTTTTCAGGAAGCGGTGCACGCCGTCGATACCGTTGGTATCCCACGGCTTGCTTTGTTCGATAGGCCCGAGGAACATTTCGTAGAGGCGCAGCGTATCGGCTCCGTAACGCTCTACGATGTCGTCGGGATTGACGACGTTGTACATCGATTTCGACATTTTTTCTACGGCCCAGCCGCAGATGTAACGGCCATCTTCGAGTATGAACTCGGCATTTTTATAGTCGGGCCGCCAGTTACGGAAAGCCTCGATGTCGAGAACATCGTTGCTTACGATGTTTACATCTACGTGTATGGGAGTCGTTTCGTATTGACCTTTGAGATTGTACGAGACGAACGTATTGGTGTCTTTGATACGGTACACAAAGTTGGAACGACCTTGTATCATACCCTGGTTGACGAGCTTTTTGAACGGTTCGTCTTCGCAGACAAATCCTAAATCGAACAGGAATTTGTTCCAGAATCGGCTATAAATAAGGTGTCCTGTGGCATGTTCGGTTCCTCCGATATAGAGGTCGACATTGCGCCAATAGGTGTCGGCATCTTCCGATACGAGAGCTGCATCGTTGTGGGGATCCATATAGCGGAGGTAATAAGCCGACGAGCCGGCAAATCCCGGCATGGTG
>HF999743.1:41473-46480 GCA_000434215.1 Bacteroides sp. CAG:144 | reverse complement strand
GAGCCGGCAAATCCCGGCATGGTGCACAATTCCAGCGGATAATGGTCTTCGGTTTCCCAATTTTTTGCCCGGCCCAGAGGCGGTTCTCCCTGTTCGGTGGGGAGAAACTTGTCAATTCCCGGCAACAACAGCGGGAGGCGGCTCTCGTCGAGCATATAGGGAAGGTTGTTTTTGTAGTAGACAGGGAACGGTTCGCCCCAATAACGCTGGCGGCTGAAAATGGCATCGCGCAGCCGGTAGTTGACTTTTACGCGGCCTATACCTTTTTCCTTGATAAAGGCTTTGGTCTTGGCGATCGCCTCTTTTACGGTAAGGCCGTTGAGGTCGAGTCCGTTTCCGCAGGAGTTGATCATGATGCCTTCTTTGGCATCGAAGCTCTCTTCCGAGACATCGCAACCTTCGATAAGGGGAACAATCGGCAAATCGAAATGTTTGGCGAAAGCATAGTCGCGGCTGTCGTGTGCAGGTACGGCCATGATAGCACCTGTACCATAACCGGCCAATACATAATCACTTATCCAGATGGGTATTTCTTTTCCGTTGAGCGGGTTAACGGCGTATGCGCCCGAGAAGACACCGCTTACGCTTCTATCCATGAGGCGTTCGCGTTCGGTACGGTGTTTGATTTGGTCGATGTAAGCATCGACGGCCGTTTTTTGTTCGGGTGTCGTTACCTGTGCCACATATTCGCTTTCAGGGGCGAGCACCATGAACGTAACGCCGAAAATCGTGTCGGCGCGTGTCGTGAAGATAGTAAAGGTAACGTCGGAACCGACGACCTTGAATTCCATTTCAGCGCCTTCGGAACGACCTATCCAGTTACGTTGGGTCTCTTTGAGGGAGTCGCTCCAATCGATGGTATCGAGACCGTCGAGCAGACGTTGGGCGTAGGCCGATACCCGCAAGCACCACTGACGCATCACTTTTTGCTCGACGGGGTATCCGCCGCGTACCGATACGCCTTCGCTCACTTCGTCGTTGGCCAGCACGGTTCCCAGTTGGGGACACCAGTTCACCATCGTGTCGCCGAGATAGGCGATGCGGTAGTTGAGCAGGGTTTTCTGTTGTTCTTCCTCGCTCATGGCGCACCACTCGTCGGCGGTAAAAGAAAGTTCTTCGGTGCAGGCTGCGTGTACGCCTTCGGTTCCGTTTGTCTCGAAGGCTTCCACCAGAGCATTGATGGGGTGGGCTTTCTGCTCATCGTAGTCGTAGTAACTGTTGAACATCTGTATGAAAGCCCATTGCGTCCATTTATAATATTCGGGGTCGCATGTGCGTATCTCGCGGTCCCAGTCGAAACAGAATCCTATCTTGTCGAGTTGTTCCCGATAGCGGTTGATATTCTTTTCGGTGGTGATGGCGGGGTGTTGTCCCGTCTGTATGGCGTATTGTTCGGCGGGCAGCCCGTAAGCGTCGTAACCCATAGGGTGCAACACGTTGAAACCTTTGAGGCGTTTGAAGCGGGCGTAGATATCCGAAGCGATATATCCGAGGGGGTGTCCTACGTGCAGTCCGGCACCAGAAGGATAGGGAAACATATCCAACACATAGAATTTGGGTTTTTGACGGTTTTCCGTAACCCGATAGGTGTGGTTATCTTTCCAATACTGTTGCCATTTCTGCTCGATTTCTCTGAAATTGTAGTCCATCGTTATTTCTTTTTGCGCGTACTGTACGCTATTTATGCGTTGCAAAAGTAATAAAAAAAAGGATATGGTTGTCATGAACCCGTATTTTACGATGATTTGAAAGTTTCTCCCGGAAACAAGTACTCCGATATTTGCGAAAAACGGCCGGTTTGTGCGGCGGGTATGCGGGAAATATCTAATTTTGCGTTTCAATCCATAACCATTTGCAGATGAAAATCGGTTCGATCGATTTAGGAAACCGCCCCTTGTTTCTGGCTCCGATGGAAGACGTAACCAATGCGCCTTTCCGGCTTCTGTGCAAGGAATTCGGCGCAGATATGGTAACAACGGAATTCGTGTCGAGCGATGCACTTATACGGGCTGTCGATAAGACGCAGGCCAAGTTGTCGATAAGCGATGCCGAACGACCTGTGGCAATACAGATTTACGGCCGCGATGTCGACTCGATGGTTGAGGCCGCGCGTATTTGCGAAGAGGCTCGGCCCGATATCATCGATTTGAATTTCGGTTGTCCGGTAAAGAAAGTGGCCGGTAAAGGTGCCGGCTCGGGAATGTTGCGGAATGTGCCGCTGATGCTTGCCATTACACGCGCAGTGGTAAATGCCGTAAAATTGCCTGTAACGGTGAAAACCCGTTTGGGCTGGGATCATGATTCCCGTATTATCGTGGAACTGGCCGAGCAGTTGCAGGATTGCGGCATCGCGGCATTGGCTGTCCACGGTCGCACCCGGAGCCAGATGTACACCGGCGAGGCCGACTGGACGCTTATAGGCAAGATCAAGGAAAATCCCCGTATGACGATTCCCGTCATAGGAAACGGCGACATCACGACGCCCGAAGGTGCGTGTGCGGCTTTTGATCGCTATGGAGTGGACGGCGTAATGGTAGGTCGGGCTTCTATCGGTGCCCCGTGGATTTTCGGGGAGATGAAACAGTATTTGCGGGAAGGCCGGGTAACATCTTTGCCGATATCTTGTAAAATGGAGGTGCTGCGCCGCCAGTTGCGGGAGAGTGTGGAACGGCTCGACGAACGCAGAGGTATTTTGCATATCCGTCGCCATTTGGCTGCGACATCATTGTTCAAGGGTATTCCTCATTTTAGGGAAACCCGTATCGCCATGCTTCGGGCCGAAACTTTGGCCGACCTCTACCCTATTCTCGACCGGGTGGAAGATTTGTTACAGGATTCGGCCGACTGATACCCCGGTTGTTGATATAAATTAAAAGCGCACAGTCCATTAATGGATTGTGCGCTTTTTTATAAAGAAAGGCATTTCATTATTTTTTCCGAGGAGCGCGTTTGGCTTTCGGTTTACTGTCGCTCTCGATGATTTTCATGCAATCGTCGTTCGACAGCTCTTCGGGCTTGTTGCCTTTGGGTATTTTGTAGTTTTTCCCTTTATAAGCGATGTAAGGGCCGAAGCGGCCGTTGAGTATTTCGAGGTCGCTGTTTTCGGGGAACGTTTTGATGATGCGGTTTTTCTCCTCTTCCCGTTTTTTCTCGATGAGAGCAACGGCTTCGTCGAAAGTAACGGTTTGCGGGGTATATTCTTTGGGCAGCGAGACGTATTTGTTGTTGTGGCGGATATAAGGGCCGAAACGTCCTGTCGATACCGAAATGACTTCTCCTTCGTATTCTCCGAGGTTACGGGGCAATTCAAAGAGTTTCAAGGCTTCTTCGAGGGTGATGGTATTGATAGACTGGCCTTTTTGCAGGGAGGCAAAGAGCGGTTTCTCCTTGTCGTCGGGAACACCGATTTGCACCAAAGGACCGAAGCGTCCGATTTTTACCGAAACCGGGCGTCCGCTTTTGGGATCTGTACCGAGTTGACGCTCTCCTACCCTGTGTTCGAGACGTAAAGAAAGAGCGTCTTCGACGACGGGGTGGAAAAGTTCGTAAAAGTCCTCGATCGATTTGTTCCATTCTATTTTTCCCTCGGCTACTTCGTCGAATTTCCCTTCGACCTGCGCCGTGAAATTATAGTTGAGAATATCGGGGAAATGTTCGGTCAGGAAATCGTTTACGACGATACCTATGTCGGTAGGCAGCAATTTGCTTTTTTCCGCTCCGACAATTTCGGTTTTATCTTTATCGGTGATTTTCCCATTTTTGAGTGTTAGGGTATTGTAAGTGCGTTCTATACCCGGACGGTCTCCCCGCTCGACATAATCGCGTTGCTGTATGGTCGATATGGTAGGTGCGTAGGTCGAGGGTCGTCCTATTCCCAGCTCTTCGAGCTTGCGTACCAGCGATGCCTCGGTGTAACGGGAGGGGCGTTGAGTGAAACGTTCGGTCGCTTCGATTACCGTTGCCGGGAGGGATTCGCCCGTTTGCAAAGGCGGAAGCATTTTGCTGTTACCTTCGCCGTTCTCGTTTTCGTCGTCGGACGACTCGTTATACACACGCAAGAAACCGTCGAATTTCAAGACTTCTCCGGTGGCGATAAATTTTTCTTGACGTCCCGATATTTCTATGGTGGCCGTCGTCTTCTCTATCTCGGCATCGCTCATTTGCGAGGCGATGGTTCGTTTCCAAATGAGTTCGTAGAGCCGTTTTTCTTGTGAGGAACCTTCTATTTCGTGGTGATTGATATAGGTAGGTCGTATGGCCTCGTGAGCCTCTTGTGCACCTTTGGTCTTGGTATGGTAATTTCGAGTATGGAGGTATTTCTCTCCCCATGTTTCCTGTATTTCGGTCTTGGACGTGTTGAGGGCGAGGCTCGACAGATTGACCGAGTCGGTACGCATATATGTGATGAATCCCGACTCATAGAGACGTTGGGCGATAATCATCGTTTGTGCCACCGAAAGACCAAGTTTGCGCGAGGCTTCTTGTTGGAGTGTCGATGTGGTAAACGGTGCGGCGGGCGATTTACGGGCCGGTTTTATCTGTACATCTTCGATGGAGAAGTCTGCGTTTTTACATGCTTCGAGCAGGGCGATGGCCTCTTCTTTGGTTTTCAGCCGTTTGTTGAGCTCGGCTTTCATTTCGATACTTTCTCCGTTTTCGGACGGAACGGCAAAAGTGGCGATGACCCGATAAGAGGCTTCACTGCGGAATTGTTCTATCTCTTTTTCCCTCTCTACGATGAGCCGCACGGCTACCGATTGTACCCGGCCGGCCGAGAGAGCTGGTTTTACTTTTTTCCACAGCACGGGCGAGAGTTCAAATCCCACGATACGGTCGAGTACTCGGCGTGCCTGTTGTGCATTTACACGGTCGAGGTCGATCGCTCTCGGGTGTTCGATGGCATTGAGGATTGCACTTTTGGTAATTTCGTGGAAGACGATACGGCGGGTTTTTTCGGGGTTCAGTCCCAATACTTCGTACAAGTGCCATGCTATGGCTTCTCCTTCG
>HF999743.1:36896-41439 GCA_000434215.1 Bacteroides sp. CAG:144 | reverse complement strand
TCATCGGAAGCGAGCCATACTATATCGGCTTTGCTGGCTTCTTCTTTCAGGTTTTCGACAAGGCGTTTTTTGTCGGAAGGAATTTCGTATATAGGAGTGAAGTCATGGTCGATATCTACACTGAAATCTTTCTTTTTCAGATCTCTGATATGACCGTAACTCGATAGGACTTTATAATCTTTTCCTAAAAATTTTTCTATGGTTTTTGCCTTAGCAGGAGACTCTACTATAACTAAATTTTTCGGCATTTTTTGTCGCTGCTTTTATTTTTCGACTGCAAAAGTAGAAAAAAGAGGTTGACAATCAGCTATTTTGTAGTTAAAATTTTTATAGTCTCTCGAAAAACCTCAGAAAACTACTCCCGCCCCGACAAGAAAATGGAAACGTTGTGCCGGCATTCCGTAGAACAGGTCGGTACGTTTCGAGAGCAAGTTATTGAGTTGTGCCGAGAAATGGATCTGTTTGTTCAACCGGTACACGGCGCCTAAGTTGAGGGTTACGATGTTGGGCAGGTTTCCGGCTTCGGGATAGTTGATATTTCCTTCGACACGGTTGCGATAACCGAGACCGTCGGCCATATAGAAGTCGGCTGTTATATCGAGCGGTCTGATAGGAATAACCGTTACGCCGGCTTTCCATTCGTTACGGGGTTGCGATGAAAGAATACGTTCTTTACCCCCTTTTCGATGCCACTCGTTATGTTCCCATGCCAGATGCGCTTTCAGAAAATCTCGCGGTGCATATTGTATTTCAAATCCAGCTTTCCACGCATAGGCATCGGTTGCATAGAAACTGATGACGGGACGGGTGAGCCGTCCGGTGGAGCCGGTTACGTCGATAATTTGCTGACGGTAGTCAAACAAGGCATCGACACTGTATTTTATGCCACCGTAAAGGGTGAAATGCAATTTCTTGAAAGTTGTCGTACGCAACCCTACCGTGAAATCGGCCGGAGTGTAGGTATTGGCCATCGAGCTGGTAGGATCGATATAGGAAGTGAGGGTACTCATTTTTTCCCAACTGTTTATACTTTTCCCGCCGGTAAGTTGAGCGTAGAGGAAGCACAGTTTATCGAATTCCCATTCGAACCGTAAGTCGGGTGCGATACGGAAGATCGTATTGTCATTGAACGAAAGGTCGACGAGGAGTCCTGCCTTGAAACGTATTTTTTCTTTTTCGATGCCGAAATAGGGGTTGGCCCTCAGTATCGTGTAACTTTCTTTATCGCAGCGGTTGTAGATGAGATTGTCCATACTCACGGCGATACCTATGTTGTAGAATTCGTTGATAGGGGCATTTCCGTCGATACGGGTTGTCAGGTGATTTTCGAGGACGCCCCGCTGTCCGTAAAAGAGACCGAGGTCGCTGTTGTACCCTTTGTAATTGATTTCGGCGGTGTAATTGATGCTTTTATTGGGTTTGGAGACGATTTTCGTGTCGATGCCGTAATGCTGTACGGTCTGTTGGTCGGTCGTGGAGGCGAGTCCGAAAATATCTTTTTTCGACTTATACAGGGGTTTCCCGTAATAGTTGAATCCGTTGTAACGGTAGTATGCAGACGTCTGCCACGAAAAATTGTCGAATATGTGGGTATATTTCAGATTCAATTTATTGTCGTTACGACGTTGCTTCGTCTCGTCATCGCCCGTGTTTACAGAGTTGTTGTATCTGAGGTAAGAGAGCGTGCCGTTGGTCGAGTTGTGCTGATACCAGAAAAGCAGCTGATCGCGGGTTTTATCGATGATGCGTACTCCTGCATTTGCATTGATGTTGAGATAGTTTCCTATCTCTATCCGAGCATATCCCCGTTGTCGGTCGGGAGCTTCTACCCCATTGTCTCCTGCCGGCAATATCGTTACCGACGGAGTTTCTTCCCGGGCGTTTTTCCATTCGGTATATTTGATATCGGGACGTTCCGAGGCCGAAACTTCCATTTCGGGAATAGAGTTGATTTTCGATGCGTCTTGCACGATGGGCGTAAACTCTTTTTCGATGGTTACGGCACGTTGCAGCGATTTTTTGTTGTCCGTTTGGGCTGTTGCCCCGAACAGGGTCAGTGAGAGAAACAGGGCGGGAATATATCGGGTTTTCATTGTGCGTCGGTGTTTGCTGTGGATTCAAGTTTTTCGAGACGGACGGCTACCAATTCTTTGATGTCATCGTCGGCCGTGTAGTTGTTTTGCAGGCTCAACAGGTATTGCCGGGCTTTGAATGAGTCTCCTCGTCGTGTGTGTATGTCGGCCAGTACGATGAAACTTCGGGCCAGCCAGTATTGATGCGAAGTACCGTTTTCGAGCAAGCGGTTTACGACAGCTTCGGCTTGGGTGTCATTGCCTTTGTCGAAATGATATTGAGCCAAAAGATAGGCCGACTTGGCTCCGATTTCGGTACGCGGGTCTTCTGCTAGTTTTTCCCATTCGGCAGCGGCTTGTGCCGGTTTGTTAAGTGAAAGGAAGCTTTCGGCTCGTGCGGCTCGTGCCGTGCGGATATGTTCGGGAGAGAGCGTAGGATCGTCCAGCAATTTCTTCGAGACATCGATAACTGCTTTGTTGTCGCCCAGTTCTACGGCCATGCGCAACATACCGAGGCGGGCGTTTTGCCGGCTTTCCTTACGTTGGGCGAGACGTTCGAGTTTTTGATAACTTACAAATGCTTCGGGGTATTCTTTATACCGTTCTTGTATGTCGGCCATGCGGGTGAGGGCTTCTTCGGCATAGGGACTGTTGGGCTGTTTGAGAACGATGTCGAGTTCCTTTCGGGCTTTGGCATATTCTTTTCTGTCGTAATAGTAAAGTCCCAGATAGTTGTGCGAAGGCAATGTATAAGCCCCTTTGGGATATTTTTTGATGTATTGTTCGATTTGGGTGGCCGAGGCAGCATTCGGTTTTTGCAAGAATGCACGTTCGGCAGTCAGGAACGAAAGGGAATCGAGTTCCGAGATTTCGCTCGATACATTTCCGCCGAGGGTTTTCAGATAGGCGGCATAAGAGTTCACATCGTTTTGTGCCACATATACTGCTTTGAGGTCTTGAAGGGCGATATGGGCTTCCTCGGTACCCGGGTAGTCGGCGATGATGCTTTTGTAGGTGGCGATGGCTTTTGACGGCTTTTTGTCGTTGTAATAGAGCATACCGAGTTGCAGGCCGGCTTTGCGGGCAGTCTCTTTATCGGGATATTTTTCGAGCAGGGCATTGAAGCAGGCGGCAGCTTTCCCGTTTTGCAAAACGATGTGGGCGAGACCCTCTTCGAGCAGGGATTCATCGACGTAGTCCGATTGCTGATAGCGTTCCCGCAGTTGCTGCATGATCGCTGTTTTCTCGGTGTATTTTTTTTGCAATCCGGCCATGAATCCTTTTTGGTACAAAGCGTAGTCGCCCGTCGGGGGATAGAGGGCTACCGCTTTGTCGTAGGTCGATTCGGCGTCGGTGAAGCGGCGTTGCGCATAGAGGCAGTCGGCCAGCCGGGTACAGGCGTCGGCAATACGCGGCAGATTGGCATCGTTCGGAGTCTCGACTTTGATGTAATGGGAGAATTGCGTTTGTGCACTGCCGAAATCGTGTTGCTTGAAATAGCCGTATCCGAGATTATAGTAAGCGAGCGGATTTACAGGGTGGGCGGATTTCAGATATGCCAAGCCGTTTTCTATGGCTCCGGAGAAGTTCTCCCCGCGATAGAGGCAATCGGCCAGCCACAAATAGGCATCGGCTTTTGCTTCCGGATCGTAATTGCCGAGGCGAATGGTTTGTATGAAGTAATCGGCGGCACCGTTCAGGTCGTTATCGGCAAATCGTTCGGTTCCCAACCGATACAGAATGCGTTGTTTGGCTTTGAGTATTTTTGCAGTAGGGCGTTGTATTTTATTGATGGAGTTGAGAGCTGTCCCGTAATTGCGGGTCGTCATATACACGTCGACGAGATAATCGTTGATGGTATCGGCATAACGGGATTTCGGAAAAAGGTTGAGAAATTGTTCGAATACGGTAACCGACTCGGCAAAGGGCGAGAAAGTTGCCGCATGCAACGAAAGGGCGTAATTGTAGAGAGCTACCTCTTGTACTTCTCGGTCGAAATCGTATTGCGAAGCCATTTCGAAAGCGAGGCGTGCATTGGTCGGGTCGTTGAGGCGGAGGTAACTCTGTCCGATGAAGAGGTAGGCGCTTTGGGCCAACGCATCTTTTTTACTCGTAACCAGTCCTAACTGTTGTACGGCCTCGGTGTAGTTTCCCGTTTTGTAGTAAGCCATACCCAATGCATAATAACTGTCGCGTTGCGGTTGCGTGCAATAAGTGGTGTAGCCCGAGAGATATTTGATGGCTTGTTGATAATCTCCTTTGCGGTAATAACTTTCACCGAGGATACGTTCCATTTCGTAATAAGTCGAGTCGGCGGGATAGGTCTCCATGTAACGGCCGGCCGCTTCGATGGCCTGTGGGTATTTCTCTTGTGCGAAGAACGATTGTGCGAGCAATGCCGTAGCAGGGCGGGAGAAGTTTTTGTCTCCGGCGATTTCTACAAGTTCATTTTCGGCTTGGGCATATTCTTT
>HF999743.1:24575-36802 GCA_000434215.1 Bacteroides sp. CAG:144 | reverse complement strand
TAATGGCGGTGAAACAAGGTTCCGCTTTATCATTCTGCCCTGTATTTGCGTATGCGCTGCCGAGATGCAGCAACAAATCGGCTTGGTTGTCGGGTGTCAATTTATCGAGGTCGATGGCTTCATATATTCCGATGGCTTTGTCGTACATTCCTTTGTCGAAGTAGATATGTCCCCGTAGAAGTTGAGCTTGCCCGGTATGCGGCGTTTTCGGGTGGCAGAAGAGGTAGTTTTCGATTCGGTCGAGGGCATCGGGTTCTTTGGCGGCATAGGCCGAGACGGCAATCAGATAGTCGGCTTTGGCTTTGTCGGTGGTGCGGGTTGCCTGTTCCCTGAACTGGGTCATGAGGTCGATACACCCGGCGTAATTGCCTTCGCGGTACATTTGCTGCGCGCGGTCGAACGTGTAGGACGGTTGCTCGATGCGGACGGCTTTTTGTGCCGTTAAAGGCGATGATACGACGCTGCATAACAAGGCGCAGACTATATAGCGTGTAGTTCTTCTTTTCATGACGATAAATCTTTGAAACAAAAATAGAAAAAACTTCGGATAGCTCTATCGGGTGCCGATTTATTAACTTATTTTTTTATGTGGGGAATATTACCGGTTTTGGGAAGGAATGCGTATGGCCTGCAATATCTCTCTCTTTCCTCCGGGCGGGCCGGGAGTGCGATGCACGGTGAGCCCGGCCTGCTGCAAACGGCGGCGTACTTCGCCTTTGGCGCAATAGGTAGAAAGAATCCCTTCTTCCCTGAGAGAACGGGCGATGCGTCCCAATAGTTCGGCACTCCACATTTCGGGCTGTTTTTCGGGAGCAAACGCATCGAAGTAGATGACATCGTAGCTGTTTTCTTCCAACGGGTAAGTCGTAAGGTCGCCTTTTATTTTATGCAAAGAAAAGCGAGGGGTGATATTTACCGGTTTCCCCCAGTCGCAGCTGTGTATCTGCTCGAAAAGAGTGCGGTATTCGGGGGCGATGATGTCGGGGTATCCGAGAGCTATCGCCTGTTCGGGAGCGAGCGGATAGGCTTCGATTACGGTATAGCGTATGCGGCAGTCGCTTTTTTCGCTTTCGAGTAAAGATAGAAAAGCGTTCAGTCCGGTTCCCAAACCGCATTCGAAGAGGTCTATCTCTTTCTTTCCCGATGCTCGCAGAGCCATGTCGATATAGACATGCCGGGACTCGGCTACGGCACCTTTTACCGAGTGGTAATGTTCGTCGATGGTTGGCAGATAAAGAGTCGGAGAGCCGTCGGCGGTGATGGTCATTACAGGTGTTTCATCTTTCATCGTTTGAGCGTTTCGGGAGAAACCCATTTATAGAGTTTGTCCGACGGACGGATTTTTTGACCTAACTTTATGGAGAAATGGTCGCCCTTGACGGCTTCTTCTACCGGTTTGAGGTCGACCCGTATTTCTTCGACGGTTGTCATGATGGCTCCGGTTGTAGGGCCGGTAATGACGATTTCGTCGCCGACATGCAGCGATTGCGTCTCTATGACAAACTCGGCGACTCCCAGATTGGAATAGTATTTTATCCCCTTGCCGATATATACTTTCACGCGGGTCGCTTCCGAACCGTAGGTGTGGCTCCACTCTCCCAACCGTTGCCCGAGATAGTAACCGTTCCAGAATCCCCGGTTGAAGACTTTGGACAGACGTGTGTCCCACGCCGCAATTTTTTCCTTGCCGTAACTGCCGTCGATAACGCTTTCTACGGCTTCGCGATAACACTCGACGACCGTTCGCACGTATTCGGCGCTGCGGGCGCGGCCTTCGATTTTGAACACGCGCACGCCGGCTTCCATCATACGGTTGATGAAATGTATGGTTTTCAGATCTTTGGGGGAAAGGATATATTGGTTGTCGATATCGAGTTCGATGTCGCTTTCTTTGTCGCGGACAGTGTACCCGCGACGGCATACTTGCATGCAGGCACCCCGGTTGGCCGAAGCGTTCATTTCATGCAGACTCAAATAGCATTTGCCCGATACGGCCATACATAGTGCGCCGTGAGCAAACATTTCGATGCGTACCGGTTTACCTGCCGGGCCGGTGATGTGTTGCCGCTCGATTTCCCGGTGAATGTGGGTTACTTGGTCGAGATTGAGCTCCCGGGCCAATACGACGACATCGGCGTACCGGGCGTAGAATTTGAGAGCCTCGACATTGGTGATATTGAGCTGGGTCGACAAGTGCACCTCCACGCCGATGCTGCGGGCGTAGGTCATGGCGGCGATGTCGCTGGCAATAATGGCCGAAATGCCGGCGTCGCGAGCGGCGTCGATGATGCGTTGCATGAGTTCTATATCGTTGTCGTAGATGACGGTATTGACGGTGAGATAACTTTTCATACCGTTTTCCCGACATATACGGGCTATTTCACGCAAATCGTCGAGCGTGAAATTATTAGAACTCCGAGCCCGCATATTGAGGCCTTCGACACCGAAGTATATCGAACCGGCTCCTCCCTGTATGGCGGCGGTCAGCGATTCGTACGAGCCCACGGGGGCCATGATTTCGAAATCTTTTACGGTCATGGATTATTTACCGGTGATGATTTTACGTATTTCGTTGAGTTTATTGAGTGCCTCGACCGGAGTGAGGTTGTTGATGTCGGTATGTAATATTTCGTCGCGGACTTGTGAAAGCACGGGGTCGTCGAGTTGGAAAAAACTGAGTTGCATACCACCGCCTGTCGGTTCTTTTTTCTTTTCCTGAGGAAGGGCGATTCCGTTTTTCCGGTTGTCGCTTTCGAGTTGGTGCAGGATTTCGTTTGCCCTGTGCACGATAGTTTGCGGCATACCGGCCAGTTTGGCCACGTGTATACCGAAACTGTGTTCGCTTCCTCCCCTGACGAGCTTACGCAGGAAAATAACTTTGTTGTCGACCTCTTTGACAGAAACGTTGTAGTTGGCGATGCGACGGAAACTTTTCTCCATTTCGTTAAGCTCATGGTAATGTGTGGCGAAAAGCGTTTTTGCCCGTGCGCGACGATGTTCGTGTATGTATTCGACGATGGCCCACGCGATAGAGATACCATCGTAGGTACTGGTGCCGCGTCCCAATTCGTCGAAAAGAACGAGACTGCGGTCGGATAAGTTATTGAGAATATCGGCGGCCTCGTTCATTTCGACCATGAATGTCGACTCTCCCAGCGATATGTTGTCCGAAGCTCCGACCCGGGTGAAAACTTTATCGACGATTCCTATGCTGGCAGCCTCGGCCGGCACGTAACTGCCTATTTGCGCCATGATGACGATGAGCGCCGTTTGCCGCAGGAGCGCCGATTTACCTGCCATGTTGGGGCCGGTAATCATGATGATTTGCTGATGGTCGTTGTCGAGCATCACGCTGTTGGAGATGTAGCTTTCGCCCGGGGGCATCTGCCGTTCGATAACGGGGTGCCGGCCCTCCTTGATGTCGATGGTGAACGAGTCGTTTACGTCGGGGCGTATATAGTGGTTTTCCTGCGCCGTTTTTGCAAAGGACAGCAGGCAGTCGATACGGGCGATGAGGTTGGCGTTGAGTTGTATGGCCGGTATGTAGTCGGCGATCGCTTGTACCAGATTATTGAAAAGTTGCGCTTCGAGGGCGAGGATTTTTTCTTCTGCTCCGAGAATTTTTTCTTCGTATTCTTTCAGCTCCTGTGTGATGTAACGTTCGGCACTGACGAGCGTCTGTTTGCGAATCCACTCTTCCGGAACTTTGTCTTTGTGCGTGTTGCGTACCTCGATGTAGTAGCCGAAGACGTTGTTATATCCTATTTTGAGGCTGGGAATGCCCGTCCGTTCGCTTTCCCGTTGTTGCAGGTGCAGGAGGTAATCTTTTCCCGAACCGGAGATTTCGCGGAGTTCGTCGAGTTCGGCGTTCACGCCTTTGGCGATGATTCCGCCCCGGTTGGTAAGCGAGGGGGCATCGGGTGATATTTCCCGTTCGATGCGGTCGCGTATAAGCGTGCAGGGGTTGAGTTGCGCGGCGATACGTTGCAAGACTTCGTCGTCGGCCGACTGGCAACAGTCGCGTATCGGCTCTATGGCGGCGAGAGCGACGCGCAGTTGCACGGTCTCCCGAGGTGTGATGCGTCCGACAGCGACTTTGGAGATGAGACGTTCGAGATCCCCGATAAGGCACAGCTGGCGGTCGATGAGTTCTTTGGCGTCGGGGTGGCGGAAGAAAAATTCCACGACGTCTTGCCGGTCGCGTATAGGGCCTGTCTCTTTCAGGGGAAAGGTTATCCAGCGTTTCAACAACCGTGCTCCCATCGGGCATACGGTGCGGTCGATGATGTCGAGCAGGCTTTTCCCGCCTTCGTTCATCGTGGAGAGCAGTTCGAGGCTGCGCACGGTAAACTTATCGAGGCGCACATAACGGTCGGCTTCGATGCGGGAGAGCGAGAGTATATGCGAGATGTGTGTGTGCTGGGTGATGTCGAGATAATGCAGCAAGGCACCCGAGGCTATAATACCCATTTTCAGGTTTTGTACGCCGAATCCTTTCAGGTTTTTCGTCCCGAAATGCCGCAACAGCCGTTCGGTGGCCGCTTCTTCGGTGAAAATCCAGTCTTCGAGCTCGAAGGTGAAATATCGGTTTCCGAAATGTTCTTCGAATATTTTTCGCTTGCTGCGTTCGAAAAGAATTTCTTTGGGCTGGAAGTTACCCAGCAGTTTATCGATGTAATCGTAGTTGCCTTCGGCCGTAAGGAACTCTCCCGTCGAAATGTCGAGGAATGCGACTCCGCACGTCCCGTTTTTCCCGAAATGCACGCCGGCCAAAAAGTTGTTTTCTTTGTGGTCGAGGATATTATCGTCGATAGAAACGCCGGGCGTGACCAGCTCGGTGATACCTCGTTTGACCAGTTTCTTGGTGAGTTTCGGGTCTTCGAGCTGTTCGCAGATGGCAACCCGTTTTCCCGAGCGAACCAATTTGGGAAGGTAAGTATCGAGTGCGTGATGTGGGAATCCGGCCAGTTCGACGTACTGGGCCGATCCGTTGGCCCTCCGTGTGAGGGTGATACCCAGTATCTCCGATGCGGTAATGGCATCGTCGGAAAATGTTTCATAGAAGTCCCCTACCCTGAAAAGCAATATGGCATCGGGATGAACGGCTTTCATCTCGATGTACTGTTTCATCAGCGGGGTTTCTACCATCTCTTTTGCCACGGAAATTCTTGTTTTGATTTGCTTACAAAGATAGTGAAAGGCAAGAGTAGAAAAAAGGGCTTGTTTATTTTTTTATGCTTAATCGCTTCTTGTTTTCGACGAAAAGTCAACGACGATGAGAGCCTCGGGTTATGCCGGTTCGTAAAAAGTTTTATCGGCGAACTTAATCGGGTATATGAACGGTATCTCCCTTTCTTTCATTCGGTATTTCTCCTCGTATCCGGATTTCGGGATTGTTATTGCCTCCTGCGTTTCGTAGAGGCTTTTCTATTTGCTTCTTTCCAGTATACGGGTTATACCCCGGCGTATCGATTCGAGACCGAACAGCTCGGGCGATATTTCCCGGCGGGGCATGAAGCGTGCGGAGGCTACGTCGTCGTGGGCGGAAAGTCCGCAGGTATCGGCTACGCGACACTCGAAAAAGAGATCCATCGTGGGTACGACGAGACCGCCGTAGGCATAGAGGTTGGGCAGGGAGAAGAGGTATCGGGTCTCGGTAACAATGAGCGAGGTTTCTTCCCGCACTTCGCGGGCGACGGCTTCTTCGGCCGTCTCGTCGAGATCGGTAAAGCCGCCCGGGAGGTCGAGAGTTCCCCGTGCCGGATCTTTGGCGCGCCGGCACACGAGAATATCGCCCTGTTCGTTGGTAATGAGAGCTACGACGGCGGCTTTGGGATTGATGTAATATATCAGCCCGCAATCGAGACAACGTTTCGACTGGACGTTGTTATCGATGAATCTCTCCGACCCGCATTGCGGGCAGAAACGGAACGGTTTCAGAAGAGGTGTCGTGCCGTTCATTGTTTCTTGCTTTTTTCTTCGGACGATTTTCCGGCCGGCTGCAATATCGCCCGGTATTGTTTCGGATCGAGCAGTATCTCCTCGGCCCGTTCCACGATAGGGTCGTTTTTGAGACTCTCGCAGATTTCGCCTTTCTGGTAATAGTACCGTTTGACGATTTCGAATGCAAGTTGTTCGGCGATTTCTTTCCGGAAGTTGGCGAAGTCGTGGTCGAGATTATGCGACAGTTTTTTCGACAATGAGTCTATTTCTACGTCTATATCGGAGAGATACCCTTCAAATTCGGCCCACTTGCGCAGCTCATCGAGAACTTTCTGGGTACGGCGGTCATAAGTGAAGCCTTTGTCTTTGACATAATCTTTAAATTCGTCGTATATTTCATCGGTAATAACGAATTTTTCGATCGGGGCAATGGTATCGTGTTTCTGTGCATACTGCGTGGCGAAACGGAACGTGTACATATCGTTTACCAAATAGAACACGATATTGGGGATTTGCGGCAGCTCTATTTTCACATCGGGGGTGATTCCTCCGCCGTCGCGCACGATACGTCCTCCGGCAGTGGTGTAGGCCGTCGTGAGGCTGTCGGGAATACGTTCGGGACGGCCGGCGGCGTTGCGGTGCGAATAGTCGATGGCCTGTATCGAACGTCCGCTGGGTATGTAATATTTCGAAGTAGTGATCTTTATCATGCCGTTATAAGGCAGCGGGCGTGTGGTCTGTACAAGTCCCTTGCCGAACGAGCGTTCGCCGATAACGACAGCACGGTCGAGGTCTTGCAATGTTCCCGAGACGATTTCGGAGGCCGATGCCGATTCGCTGTTGATGAGGATTGCCAGAGGAATTTTCTCGTCGATTGGTTTTTGGGTGGTTTTATAGGTTTTGTCCCATTGGCCGATGCGACCGCGGGTCGAAAGCACCTCCGTTCCTTTGGGAACGAAATAGTTGATGATTTGCAGTGCCTCGTCGAGAATACCGCCGGGATTGCCCCGCAAGTCGAGGATAAGCGACTTGATGCGATGATTCTTTTTCAAGTCGAGGAAAGCCTCTTTTACCTCGTAAGCGGCTTTATCGGTGAAACTTTGCAGATAAATATATCCCACACCGCCTTCACGCACGCCGTAATAGGGTACGGCCGGCAAGGTGATTTTTTTACGGACGACATCGAAAGTAAGTGTATCGAGCGTATGGGGACGTTCCACAACGATACGCACGATCGTGTTGGCCGGCCCTTTCAGCCGTTCGCTGACTTTGTCGGAGGGCACCCCGACGGCCGAGATCGAATCGACACGGAGTATTTTATCGCCGGCTTTCAGTCCGCTGAGTTGTGCGGGCAATCCCTCGTAGGGTTCGGCGATGTAGGTAAAACTGTCGCGGTAGGTAATGAGCGAACCTATGCCGCCGTATTCGCCGGTGGTCATGAATTTAAAATCCTCGGTCTCGGTTTCGGGAATGTAGGTCGTGTACGGGTCGAGCGTGTAGAGCATGGTATTGATACCTTTCTCTACCATCTTGTTGAGGTCGAACGTATCGACGTACAGGGTATTCAGTTCTTTCAGTACCGAATTGAATATCGATATGTTTTTGGCTGTTTCAAAAGCCCGGTCGTTATCTTGAGCCGAAACGTTTCCTGTGAAAAATAACAGGGAAGAAAGGAGCAGAAAGGAGCGGAAAGACGGTATTTTGAGCATATTGTCCATCATTAAATTCAAACAAGAGAAAGAAAATTTTCCACAAATATATTGCATAATTGGAAATAACGCATTACTTTTGCCGTGCATTTTTAGGAATGTTATCTTCTTCAGTAGCTCAGTCGGTTAGAGCATCTGACTGTTAATCAGAGGGTCGTAGGTTCAAGTCCTACCTGAAGAGCGAAAAAATTTCCGGGTGCGGAAACCAAAAATACACCATACATTCTTCAGTAGCTCAGTCGGTTAGAGCATCTGACTGTTAATCAGAGGGTCGTAGGTTCAAGTCCTACCTGAAGAGCGAAAAGGTCGTTGACATTCAGTCGGCGACCTTTTTTGTTTTTTACGATTCTCTGCAATTCTTGTTTTTTTATAACATCGGGAAAATGAGACAGGCCCGCGAGCCGATTCGCTCGCAGGCCTGTTTTGCAAGGAAAAAACAATTAAAGTATCACTTTGAATACGGAGGTTCCGACTTTTACGAGGAACAGACCTTTTTGTTCGATTGTCAGGGAAAGCGTCGAACCGTCTGCAACTGCATTTTGAGCGGCATATCCGCTGAGACCGATTACCGATACCTGTGTCCCGGCGGCTGCACCCTCTACGACAACAGCATTGCCGGCTGCATAGACGTGTACATCGCTCAGGATTTCGGTGGCGTCGATGGCTCCCGATTCGGCTTCTTCGATGGTGGGGAATTTAGCCCATTCGATGCCGGCACGATAGGTATCGGCACAACCTTTCGGTACGATGAGTTTATACCCTGGGTCGCTATAATTTTCCTCGGCAGGTTTGCTGGTAGACGTTACACTTGTAAAGGCTCTTTCGGCTGCTTGGGTAGCCGTACCTTTGCAGATAACGGTTTTCAAGGCTTTGGGCTGGTAGAAAGCGTACGGAGCTATCGAATCGACCGAAGCAGGAATTGTAATCGTTTCGAGAGCATTGCATTGGTAGAAAGCATTTTCGCCGATGACTTTCACATTCTCGGGGAGAATGAGAGAAGAAGCTTTTTTTGTTCCGCGGAAGCTGTTATCGTTAATTGTCGAAAGTGCCGTGCAGGAACTCAAGTCGATCGTTTCAACAGTCCATACGTTGAGGAAAGCCCGGTTACCGATGTGAGTAAGAGCCGAACAACCGGTGAAATCGATGGTTTCGATAGCTTTTCCTTGTGTAAAGGCGTAATCTCCGATAGATGTCAGTTTGGAACAGCCGTTGAAAGAAACGTGAGTCAGTGTTTCCTGTATCGATCCGAAAGCATAGGAGTCTATCTTTTTCAATTCAGGACAGTTGCTAAAATTGAGATTTTTTAACGCCCTGCAAGTGGAGAAAGCATTTGTGCCTATTGATTCGAGGGAATTGGGGAAAACGATGTTTTCGAGAATTTCGTTGCTTTCAAATACGTTGCTGGGAATTTCATTGTCCGGATAAATAATTTCGATAATGGTGTCTTTACTTGTTTCCCCATCGATGATAGTTGTCGTTTTCTTTTCGGTAAAAGTTTCGATGTTGGCTTGGCTCAGATCGAGTGTCGTAAGAGCGGGCATACCGTTGAGGGTATCGAGATCGGTTTTGTTGATACTTCCGCTTACCGTCAATGTCGTAAGGGTAGATACTTCTTCGGCCGGAATGAGGGTACTCAATGTTCCGGCGGTTTCTACAACCACGTTTTTTGTTTGGGCATGTCCCAGGGCAAAGCAACCGAGGAATGCCGAAAAGAGTAAGATTTTTTTCATATAAAACTGAATTAAAGGTTGATAATCATTTTATTTGGTTTCATGTTTTTTGCGGAAGAACAGGTATGCCGAGAAAAGCAGGAATACGACGAACATGGTGATGATTTCGGTCTTGTATTTTCCCGGTTCCACCCATATTTCGTGAAAAAGATCCCAGCGGCCCAATATCTCTACGAAAGTCCAGAAGATGATTACCGTAGGGATCGCATAACGTATGGCATATCCTATTTTGCGTATTTTCATGAGTTTTACGAAAAGATAGGCCGACCATACGAGACTGCCGAATGCGATAAAAGCCGTTACCGGATGCCGGTCGCCCAGAATATGGTCGTCGTAAGCGAACATAAGCAGCATATAACTGGCCCACAACAGTATGTTGGTCTCCATGAAAGTGGTGAGGGAGTGGTTGCGGTGTACTGTTTGCAGGGATTCTTCATGACGGTTGATGTGCAGTACTTTCTGTACCCAACAGAAAAATACGCAACGGGTGCGTGCGCTGAAAATGTAGAACATCATGATGATGGCTAAGAACCCGATCGACGACATCATGATGAGGTATTCGGGCTTGGTGGCGATTTCTCCGTTTTCGATAAGCGGAGCTACATCGTAACGGTGGGCGTAGTAAACAAAGGTGAATTCGATCCAGCCGGTCCATACCATCAGTCCGCCGATGAGTCCCGAGAAAGTTGCGGCATTTTCATTTTTCATATAAAAGCCCCAGACGGCGAGTGCGGCGCCGACCAGTCCCAAAAGGAATGCTGCGGGAGTGAGATAGCTCTCTCCCAGCGTTTTTTCCATGATAATCATGGCGGCATGTCCCAGAGGCATGGTGAAAAGAACGATCATAAATGCCGCGAATCCGATGAATGAGGGTTTCTTGGCTTTTACTGTGATTGTCTCCATAGATGTTTTTGATTTTGAGTTATAGGGTTAGGTGCAAATCTTTATTTTCGGTTAGGAAATATCCACACGGCGATCAGTCCGTAAAGACCCGAGAGGAGAATGACAATAGCGTCGCCTATATTTTCGGGTCGTGTCAACGAACGTCGCCGATAGAGTTTCGATACAATCCAAGCCAATAGGCATATCGCGTTGACGGGCCAAAAATCGCGTATCGGGTTGAACAGCGGAATAAAATGGGCATACCCGGGTGTCTTCATCGTGGAGAAAGAAAACAGCCTTCTCTCCCACCCAGCCTCGGGAGTGTCGTTGTAATGGTCGATTTTCTCGGCATATCGGGCTACGAAACGGAATGAGGGGTCGAGTACGAACAGAATACTCGAATCTTTCTCGGTCGTTTTGTAGGTGCGGAAAAAGCTGTTCGATGTCATGAAACATCGTCCCGACGGAATTTCTACCGGAAGACGGTGCAAGGTATAATCGGTCGTGAGGACGTAGAGGTTGTTTTCGGTGTCGAACAAGTGGCAAAATATTTCTTCATCGGTATGACACCGGATATTTTTCACGTCGAATCCGGTCTCGATTTTCCGGCAGAAAGGAGCGCCTTTTACCATTTTCAGGTGGAAGAGCCGCCCATTGCGGTCGGTGATGAAATACCCGCTGTCCCATCGTTTGATGACCGAAGGTATGCCATAAATACCGCTTGCCGGGGCTTCGAACCCGGTTGCCCGCATGGCTTCTTCGAAACGTTCGCTTTTTTCTTTCCGTATCTCTCCCGTCTCGCAATCGATAAATTCGATGCCGTTTTTTCCGATACGGAAAAGATCATCGGGCAGGGTTACACCCAGCCGTTCGGGTTCGGACTCGAATAGCGGGTCGATTTGATACGTAAATGAGCGGTCGGCGATCAGCATGCTACGTTTTACGTTTTTCAGGACATCGGTCGTCAATTCCACCCCGTTGAGGGAATCGGGCATGATGCCCATGAGTTTCAGCTTCCTCCGGTTGTTGAAAGGCAGGAGTTGCATGTATTCTGTCTCGGAAAGGAGGTTGTTCCGGCCATCGTAATAGAGCATGGAACCTTGCTGCGAGGCCGAGTCGACGGTTTCGCGGGCGATGACGAAATCGCGCGATACTTCGCTGAAATAAATCATTGTTTTCAGCGGTCTTTTTTCGACCGTCCGGCGGTAGAGCGACGGCAGGTAAAACGACAGCGTGAAGATGGTCGTCAGTATCAGTAAAAATCGTACAATCTTTGCCATAATCAGAGTTCTCCTTTGTTGAAGCGGTGCGACGTATAGATAACCGACAGGCTGGATATAAGTGTGATGACCAGCAGTATCGGATAGGCGGTTACGGCGTTTCCCGTACCATAGCCGAGGTAAAAGAATCGCAAAATGAAGTAAGCGACGAGCATATAGCAAAACCGGAATTTCCAAATGGGTTCAAATGCAATCATGGCTACGAAGAAATAACTTGTCATTCCTCCCAGCAACCAGGGAAACAGCGTCTGCCATACTGGTATGGTTATTTCTGCGGGAAAACATACCGCCATCGTTATCGTCGTGATGAGAACCGCCGGCAACAGCGCGCAGCAAAAGAGAACGACGCCGTACAATATCATCGTATAGACGGCAGCCGTCCCGCCGATGGGAAGGTGTAGGGTGAGGCGTATGCGTTTGTTGGTGATTTCGGGCATGAATTGCGACAATCCGATGAGCAGAGCCACGCCCAGCGGCAGATATTTGAGTTGGCCCATCAGGGAAATGTTGCCCGAGAGCAGTGTCGAGTAGAAGAATGCGCCTCCCAGACTGTGGAACGATGAGAGAGCGTCGATGCAGGCGTAAGTCGAGAGGATAATCCCCAAGAGAAGGCTTACGGCAGCAAACCAGCGTGTTTTGAGCCACTCTTTATAGAGAAGATGTTTTATTTGCGTGCGTGTCAT
>HF999743.1:12476-24517 GCA_000434215.1 Bacteroides sp. CAG:144 | reverse complement strand
CGGTAAGGAATGGCGAATGCTCCCGCCATTCCGTAAATGCCTAACAGTGCGACGATGAGTGTGTCGATGAGTAGTACTTCCACGGAATATTTTTGCCGGCGGCGTATGCAAAAAGTAAGTAGGGCCAAAAGAAGGTTCACGAACAGGAATTTGGCAGGATCGCCTATCCGGACTTTGATTCCGGTGTAGGCCGACTGCGTGATACGTACCGGGAAAAGATAAGCCGAGAAGTCGAACGCCGGTTCGGGAGTAACTTGCTTGGTCGTGTACCTGTTTACGGGGCGTAATGATTTGTCGATAACGACGTATTGTGTCGAGTCGTCCGATTCGAGGGTAAAGAAATAGTAGAACAGATTACCCGACAGAGATACGCTTTTCCCTAAGAATGAGGGTAACGGCAATCGGCTGTATCCCGACCTGTCGCGCGGCAGCAGATAGCTGTCTCCGTCGGTCGTAACGGCGAGGGCGAGAAAGTCTTCTTCATCGCAGAAACTCATAAGGAGTATTTCCTTGTCGTCGGGGCGGTTGAGCGGCTCGACGACAGGTGCGCCTTCGGACATGGAAAGACGGAAGAGATTTCCTTTACTGTCATTCAGGAAGAAACCTTGTTGTTCGAGGTCGGTACGGTTAGCGGGCGACCATATACGGGTCATCGGCGGGACGAAATCGTTTTGCGCCAAAGCCCGGTTGAACAATCCGGATTTTACCGTATCGATGCGGTTGCTTTCGGGCAGAATAAACTCTATGCCCTCTTGGGTAAACCGCATAAGGTCTTGCGTATTGAACTTCTGCGACCGGTAGCTGTAACGGTCTATGAGGTCATAGAGTCCGTAATCGAGCGAAGGTGCGGAGATGCGATGACGGAAAACAGCTTCTTCTGCCTCTCGGGGTGTAACTTCCTGCCCGCAGATTGTGTCGGGAAAGCGGTTTTCAAACGCCAATTGTGCGGCATTGTTCAACGGACAGAGCGAGTCGAGCGCCTTGTAGTCTATGGCGTTTCCCCGTGTATCGCGGTAGGCCGTAAAAGCTTTTATCTGGCCGTTTTCCCGAGTGTATTCGTAATGGGAAAGAATGAAGTCTTGTAGAATTTCGGAATAGACCGCCTCGGAATAGAGATGAGAAAAATACGACCGGTTGTTTTTACAAAAACGCGGCAGTATCAGTGCGGCGGCCAATGCCGTAAAAAGAACGGCGATGATGTGCAGTATCTTATGTGTCATTATCGTTCTCCTTTATTTAATCGGTATCCGCTGAATAGAATAAGAGGGCAGGAAAGCAATGCCAGCAGTGCAAGAACGGGTGTCGATGAGCCGTAAGCCCCGTGGAAAGGTACATCGTAGAAATAGAGCGAGAGCACGATTAAACCGGTCAGCGCATAAAATAATTGGCGCAGACGGTTGGGTTCAAGCGCTGTAAAGGCGATATAGTTGTATACCCAGTACCCGGCGAGAAACCAACCCCATACGGTATGACGTACCGGTATAGTAACTTCGGACGGAAAAATGAAACTGTTTTTCCAGAGGAAAAATCCGAGAACGATCGCATTGAAAATCGTGATGAGCAACAATCCGTAGAAAGCCATACCGATGAAAAGTGTGCGATTGCCTACCGGCAGGTGCAAAGTGAGCCGTATGCGTCGTTGGGCGACTTCGGGAACATATTGCGATATGCCGATGCTTACGGCGGCGAGCAATGGCAAGTAACGCAACAACGAATAGTAGATGACGGGCGGGTTGCTGTAAAGAATATTCAGGGTATAATTTTTAGCCCCCATGAGCGTGATTTTATTTTCTACGCCGATGAAAATATAGAATACGACTCCCACGCCTACCAAAAGCGAGCAGAAGAAAGCTGTCCGGGTTTTGATCCACTCTTTATAGAAAAGATGCCATATCGGTTTCATAAATCTTTAATATTTGCCGGTGAGACCTATAAATGCATCTTCGAGCGTCATGTGCAGACGGTCGAAATTTTTATATGCCAGTCCTTTTCGGTCGAGAAGTTCTTTGACGGTATTCTCGTCGTCGTAGGTATAGAACTCGTAATGGTTGTTGATATGCTCTACATTTGCGGCTTCGTCTTTCCCGAAAACTACGTCATCGCGGTCGAGGTCGAAAGTGAATCCTTTGAAGCGGTCGGTGAAGTCCTTGACTGGGCCTTGTACCAGCATGCGGTTGTAGTCCATGATGATGATGTCGTCGATGAGCCGTTCCATATCCTGTATGATGTGTGAGGTGAGAAACACGGTTTTATGTTCGGCTTTGCAGTATTCCCGCATATAGTCGATGAAGAGGCGGCGGTAGCCGGGGTCGAGACCCAGCGAGAAGTCATCGAGGATAAGCAGGTCGGGATCTTGTGCCAGAATGAGTCCGAGTGCGACTTGGGCTCGTTGTCCGCACGACATGGTCGATATTTTTTGTTTCGGTGTGATTTTCAATCGGTTTATCAGAGACCAATAGGCGTCGCTTTTCCAGTTTTCGTAAAATCCCGAATAGAATTTCTCTATCTGGTGTACGTTCATGAAACTGTACTGGATATGCCCTTCAATGAGGTATCCGATGCGTTTTTTCGTTTCGGGAGAGAGGTTCTGCGTGTCTTCTCCATAGATGAGGCATTGACCCGAACGGGGTTCGAGAAAACCGTTCAGGATATTTATGGTCGTACTTTTTCCTGCGCCGTTTTTCCCCAAAAGCCCCATGATATGGCCTTCGGGAACGACGATATTCAGGTTTTCGTAAACGAGTTTCTTGCCGTAGTAGTGTGTAACGTTTCTACATTCGATGACGGGACGTTCTTCGTTCATATATTCAGGATTAGGTGTTTTTATTATCGAGCTGTGAAAAATACGCCACGACCCGGTAGCAGATCGATGTATTCGGCATATTTGCGGCCGGTTACCGTGTCGTAGACGTAGAGTGTGGTTTTTCTTGTTTTCGTGTCGTAGAGGAAGGCCACCGTGCAGTCGTCTTCGTCGCGGAAGGTACTGCCTTGCAGAATAAACAGGTCGAGGATTTCTTTGTCGCCGTCGAACTGTATCAGTGGTGCCGTTGCCGGAGTAAAGGTCGTCATGTCATGGTAGTCAAACCGGTAAATGGCGTCTTGGGTAACATAGAAAGCATACTCCTCGCCAAACGAGCCGAACCAGTAACGAACCTTTTCTACTAAGTCGGCCGGTATGTCGAAACTGTCGTCATAGACGATAGGTTGTACTTGGGTTTTGATGTAATCGACGTGGAAGCGATATATTTTATACGTATTGTCGCGTCCGCCGATAAGATACACGTCATAAGGTTTGTTCGAGCCCTCTCCCGTCGCTTGGGTGAAACACCCGCAAATCGTGTCGAGCATGAACGGTTCGCCACCGATCGTTATCCATTCCATTTGGTCGTTATACGTGTGGAAACAACCTATACGGCCGTCATTATGGCGTACGAAAGTTGCTTTCTTGAAACGCATGAATTGTTTCGACGAAACAGTCTGAGCGACTTCGGTACTTTTTATGTAGGTATTTTCGTCGTACATGGGCAGACGTTTTTCAAGACCGTTGAAGACGTGCAGCGTACCGTTGCTGATGAGGTATTTGCTGGCTCCTTCCCCGTAAGTTACATCTTTGATGTCGAGCCGGGAGGCGTTGCCCAGATACACGCGTCCGTAGATATTACCCACGATTTCTCCTACATTGGCTACGAAGTCGTCGTCTTCGTCGGCGTCGATCATGCTTACGGTAACTCCGTAATCGGGTTCGTGTCCGCTGAAAATAGCCAGTTCGTCGGTCGAGTTGAATGCCCCGATAAAAGGTCCCGGCACGGTAGTCCTATTCACCCGCTCTATCATGTCTTCGTAGGTGCGTGTCCACTCATAAGGTGTTCCTTGTAACGACATCCATTCGATATTTCCCTCATCGGTCTCGTATATGGCCATATACTCGGGCGTATATCCAGTGAGGAGAGTAAGAGTAAACGTTTGGCGGAATTCGAGGTCGTTGACCGTATTATGCACTACAAATACGCCGGGGATTTCGCTGTTGAGTTTATAGTCGGTCGGCAAAGCTATTTCCCAGTCGAGATTTTTTTCGCGGGAAATGATTTCGTTTTTACCGATAATCCACCGGTAATCATAGTCTCCGGCCCGTGTGCTGTCGGAGAAAGTGATTTGCGGATTGCAAGTGAAACGGTCGCCCAGATAAAGCGTATATCCGTCTTTTGAGATACCCGATACGCGAATGACGTGATCGGGTGTCCACGATGCCACGCTGTCTTTGTCTTGCAGGCAACTGCACAGACCGGACAATAGAACACAAGCAATGTATAAGGCGAATCTATTTTTCATAAATCGAAGTAGATACGGTTTCCGGTTTCTTCGTCGTAAATTTCGTTTTCGAGGAAATATTGCGTACAGAGGTTTATCCAGTATTCCAGCTGTATCGTGCCTCCGGCATCTACCCATTCGGGGTCGGTAATGCCGCTTATTTCAAGGAAAATTTCGCATTTCTTGGGGTGGTAAGGTATCTTGGCCAGTTTGCTGTTATTGGCCCAGAAATCGGGCATGGTATTGAGGTTTTTCATGAAGTCGATGACGACGTACTGGTACTCGGGAATGCCGGCATCGAAAGTTTCGCTCGGAACGAGTTCGAGCCAGATGCGATAGTCATGTTCGGTATCGAGCGCCCCTACATGTATCGTAACCGATACGGAGTCCTGATAAAGACCTTTTCTGAAAATTTGGTTTCCGGCAAGGGTGTAATGTATTCCGTTTTCGGAGTTCTCACTTTTTCCCTCATTGGCTTGCACATGGTAGGTACGGTCGTTCTCGTTATCGATGGTTCCCGATAGCCGCACGGGAATTTGCAACGTATAATCTCCGGCTCCTACACCCAGAAAATAGGCGTTGAACGAGTAACTTTCGGGATAAGTTCCGGGATTGAAGTCGCCTTTGGCGAAGTTGAGGGCAGGACGCTCGGCATTGTAAAGGTCGATAACGTCCTCTTTACATGCGACTGCAAAGTAACAAATAAGAAGCAGGTAAATGTATTTTTTCATTGGTTTTGATCTCCTCTCTTATTTTCCGGTTCCGTGGCCGAAATCCTGTTCATATTCAGGTAAAGGCCATGTATAGTATGACGAGTTCATTTTTACGGTGTTTCCCGTATAGTATCCATCGTCGATAGCCGACATGTTACGGCGTTTGTAGTAGAAGAACAGTTGGCCCTCGCCTTTGAATTCTCCGATGTATTCGCGCGTGATCTGGGTCTCTATCGCGTTGTTATCGGCACCGTCGGGAAGGAGCGAAGTGTTGCGATGCCCTTTTAATGTGTTGATCCATTCGCCCGGATTTTTATCTCCTGCCGACGGGTTGTTCAAGACAGCTTCTGCCGCGATGAGATACATTTCACCGAGTTTAAGTAACGGTACGGCCGGTATGTCGTATAGATAAGCATCTTCGGCGAGCGTCGAGCGTTGATAACGGATAAGGTTTATTTTATTGTTGGCGCTTGGATTGGTATAAATCCAGTTGCGGCGTACATCGTTTTCGTCATAACAGGCAGCCGATTTGATGAAGTCGCCGCCCAAACTTTCGTAGTCGGAGCGGGACGTAGTGAGAATATTCTCGTTCCCGAGAGCGAAAATCATTTCGGGCATGAAAAGGCGGTCGATTTTTTGTTCTTTTCCATACGCATCGGTTTCAATGATTTCGTCGGCTTCGATAAATCGGAAATCGGAGTTTCCGATGACCTCTTCGGCATAACCGTATGCAGCGGCGTATTCTCCCCTGTACAGTTCGATACGGGCCAGCAAAGCTGTTACGGCATAGTAGTTCATGCGATAACGGCGATCGTAATTGACATATTTGTCGGAGTAACTTTTACCCGAAACGATAGGGTCGTTTTCCCGCAAAAGTTTTTGTGCCCGGTTGAGTTCGCCCACAAGGTAATCGAGAGCCTGCCGGGTCGTGGCCTGCTCGCCGAGATTGAAGCCGAAATCTTTTTTCAGCGGAACATTTTTACATTCGGGATTTACGCAATATGCTTCGTTGTAAAGGCGTATCAGGTCAAAGAACATATAAGCTCTCAGACCGATAGCTTCACCTGTGAGAATTTCCCATACTCCGGCGTCGAAAACAGGACAATCTTCCCTTTCGAGATTTTCGATGAGCAGATTGCAATTGACGATGGTGTTGTACATCGTCCCCCAGACATCATCGATGATGGTTTTGGCTCCGTCGGTCGTGTAGTTGTATTGTCCCCATTTGGTGCGGTCGGTATCATCATCGGGTTGTGTATATTGCTGGGTAAGCGGTTCAAGGGCCGAGAGCGGAAGATTCCCGCCATACAACTCGGTACTGCCCATATTGATGTATACGCCTGTGATTGCCGTATAATAGCCTTCGGTAGAAAGGAACATTTCGTCCCCGTCTATTTCCGATTTGGAGCCGACATCGAGCCATGAACAGGCCGATAAAACCGCTGCGAGGAAAAAAGCGGGGAAAATATGTAATATTTGATATTTGACGGTTTTCATACGGTTAGAAGTTTATATAAGCCGAGAAATTGATCGAGCGTGCGTAAGGGTAGGTGAGACCTCTTTCCTGCCTGATGGTCGAACAGTAGAATATTTCGTTGCCGGTAACGGATAGTTTTACCATCGATAGTTTGCGTCCGCGCAATATCGATTGCGGCAAAGTGTAGCTTATGCGCAAAGAGGTGAGGCTCAACATTCTCTCCCGTTGTACAAATCGGGAAGTCGATTGCGTTACGCTATTGTCGCTGATGGCTTTGTAACGGGCTACGTCGCCGGGTTGTTTCCAGCGTTCGGTCAGGGCACGCCGGTCGTTATTGACCATATAGTCGACATTTTCTATTTTTTCGTGCAAAGTATAGTTGTAACGGTCGGCACCGAACGAATAATTGAATGTCGTACCTATTTCCCATGCTTTATAACGGAAATTTCCTCCGATATATCCTTGTAAGATCGGTTCATTTACACCTACGGGAACTTGGTCGTCGGCACTCCACGTAAATGTTTTTTCCCCCTCTTTGGTGAGGAATATCTCTTTACCTGTACCGGGGTCTATACCGAGGCTGCGCACGGCGTAGATGGTATTCATCGATTCTCCCTCTTTGAATAGGAAAACATTGGCCGTACCTTTTTCTGCATCTTTGCTTATCTGCTCATTGTACTTCCGCAATGTTTCGGAGATACTGGTGATACGATTGGTGTTGTGTGCGCCGTTGAGCATGAAATTGAGGGTGATGTCCCGTGTGCGGATAGGGGTGTAACTGAAACTGAATTCAAAGCCTTGGTTTGTCAGATCTCCCATGTTGGTTTTGTAGGAATCGAAACCTATCGATGGGGCTATGGTGATATCGGTAAGGTTTCCTTCGGTCGTGTTGTAGTAATAGTTGATGTCGAAGTTGAACTTATTACCGAAGAGAGTGCCTTCTATCCCGATGTTCCGGTTGTAAGTGAGTTGTCCTTTCAGATCGGGATTTCCCAGAGTCGATACCAATGCGCCGAAATATCCGCCATAAACCGATGTCAGAAATGTATAGAGGCTCGTGGCTTGACTTTTGGAGAAGTTCTGGTTCCCGGTTGTGCCCACATTGAGTCGCAAGGCCAGTTTTTGCAGCATATCGTTGCCTTTCAAGAACGATTCGTTGTGCATGTTCCATCGGAATCCTACCGACCAGTAGGGTGCTGTCTGCTGGTTTTTTCCGTAAATCGACGAACCGTCGATACGACCAGTCAGGTCGACCAGATAACGGTTGTGATAGGAATAGTTGATATTGGCAAAAGTACCCGCTGCCCGTACCATACTTTCACTACCCGACGGCCGTCCGTACAACTCATATTGTACTCCGTAGGAAAGATAATTGAGCGCGTCGCCGAGGAATCCCGTAAGCGTATAGCCATCGCTGTTGTATTCGTTTTGACTGACTTCGCCGCCCCAGATGGCTTGTATGTCGTGGACTCCGAAAGAATGGGAATAAGAGACTACGATGTTGCCTTTATAACTGAGAGAGGAATTGTTACTGAGTGTGTATTTCCCCCGATTGTAAAGTACGCTGGGAGTCGTTGAAGTGTTATCGTCGCTGTTGATATAGGAGAAACTCTGGGGGGAAATGAATCCGTCGGTACGATTGAAGTCATACGATACCGAGAAATTGGCTCGTACACGCAAATCGGAGAAAACTTCCCAGTTGATGCTGGTATTATTGGTTACGTTGTAGTTCTCTTTTTCGGTAAAGGAATTGAGGTATTTTGCTTCATAAACGGGCGATTCTTGTTGTGCCAGAATAGACAGGCTCATACCTTCGGGGGCTACGTTGGCAAGCGATAGGGTGCGGTAATATTTTCCGTCGGCATCTTTTTCCCGATGATAGGGAAGGGCTTGCGTATAACTCGAAAAATCGCCATAAGGAGATTCGTCGCTATTGACCATGCTGAATTGCAGGTCGTTGGTGATATATAATTTTTTACTGTTGTAAAGCAGTTTTGTGCCGGCTTCATAAGTAGTTCGACCCGAGCCTTTCATGACACCGTTGTTCTGTCCGAAAGCGAGATTGACCGAGTAACGGATATTCCCAAATTCTTCTTTCTCGGCTTTTTCGTTATTTACGCTACCGTCGATGAGCAGGGAGTGTTTATGCTGGAATCCCACCCGCAGGGGCTTGGAAAGCCAGTAAGTATCGGTTCCGCTCATGATTTCTTGTCGGATGACGTTATAGGAGTTGAGCCGTGTTCCTGGGTCTTCTCCCTCGTTGGTGGCGTTGAAAACCCCGGCTGCTTTTTGGAATTCGAGGGCTTCTGCGGCATTCATGAGGTTATAGGAAGAGAGGTCGGGAACTTGCACGCCCGAGGTAAGCGAGTAATTGATTTGCAGTTTTCCGGCTTCGGGACTTCTTGTCTCGATGACGATTACTCCGTTGGCGGCGCGAGACCCGTAGATGGCCGATGCCGAAGCGTCTTTGAGTATGGTAACGCTTTGTATGCGGTTCATGTCGAGGTCGTACACTTTTTCCACATTTACTTCAAAGCCGTCGAGGATAAATACCGGCAGGCTGGTTTCGGTACGCAGGTTGTTTTCCGATATGTCGGGGAAGCTATTTTGTCCGCGTATCTCGATTTGCGAGGGGACATGATTAGGGTCGGAACCGAAAAGTTCTCGGGAATCGACCGTTTTAAAAGAGGGATCGAAAACTTTCAACGCATCGAAAAAGCTCGTATTGTTGATAGTACGCAGTTCCTCTCCTTTTACCTGTACGGCAGTACCGGTAAAACTGTTTTTTGCTTTGGGGGCATATCCGGTAACAATTACGTCGTCGAGTTCATTTACATCGGCTTCGAGATGTATGCAGAAGAATTTTTTCTTTCCGACTTCGATATTTTGTTTTTTGTATCCGATGAACGTTGCGGTGAGAGTGGTGTTTACGGTTCCGGCGGGGAGCGAGAAACGCCCGTCTGAGTCGGTGAGGGCGGCACCGTTCTTTTTCCCGTTTCCACAATGTACGACGACTCCCGATACGGGTTGTTCGTTTTCATCGAGTACAAGGCCGAATAAGCGGCCGGCATTATCTTTTTGAGGTGTTACGACAAGGGTATTATCGATGATTTCGTAAGAAAGGCTGTTGTCGATTTGTTGGAGGAAAGCGACCGGATCGGTATATTGTGTAGATATAGAGATGCGTTTCTCTGTATTTATGGAAGGATCGATATAAAGATAATATCTTCCGTTTTTTTGTACTGTAAGCAGTACATCATTCAATGTTTTGTGTTGCAGATGCACCGACATCTTTTTTTGGGCGTAAGATTTTTCCATCGAGAAAAAGTGTATTCCCGATAGGATTATCAGCAGGAGATATAGGGGGCGCATTTTCATTTATTCTGGATTTACCGAAATCGTTCCGGCCGGTATGGGCCATGTATATTGTTCGCTGGAAATATCGATGCTGTCGCCGTTGTAGGAGACGATGCGGGTATCGTTCATGCGTTTGTGGAAGAAAAAGCGTTGGCCTTCTCCCCAAAATTCGCGCTGATATTCGTCGCGTATGGCGGCATCTATCGTTTCGACGGAAATTTTTCCGTTGGCTTTCATCTGTTCGACTATGGAGTTCCTTTTCGATGTTTGCATTTCGATGAGCCATTCGGCTGCTTCATCGGGCTTGTTGTCCCGGTTAAGGGCTTCGGCCGCGATAAGCGACACTTCTCCCAGTTTGATGACGGGAATGCGTGCCGGCAGATCCGATTCGCTACCGCTCGAGCTGTAAATATATCCCGAGAGTAAAGTACTCGAACCGAACTTATGTTGCAATGTATAGCTTCCATTGCTTTGGCGGGTGAACCATTCACGGAAACGGGTATCGTTGGCATCGGGAAAAACGGCCGATATGTCGCTGCGCACTGTTATCAGATTCGTTCGGAACATCGTATCGGATAACGCTGTAAATCCGTCGGGCATGGACGATATTCCCCAAATGTGTTCCCGTGAGAAACAAAAGTCGCTGTTGTATTTTCCCGGAGAAACAAAGTAGAATAATTGGGAAGAAACCTCTACTTTTTGCAAATGGGAGTAAGTTTCTTGTGCTCTTTCGAGAGCATTTTTGTAGTCTCCCATATAAAGATATATGCGGGCTTGCAGGGCGGTTACGGCATAATAGTTGAGATAAAATGTCCGCAGCCGGTTATCGATTTGTCCCAAGGCCACGGAGGAGTGGTTCCAGCCCGATAATATAGGGTCATATTCTCTCAACAAGTCGGCAGCATGCGAGAGATCGTCGAGGATAAGGCGCAACAGTTGCGATGATGTTTGCGGCCGGCTCGTTTCTGTGCCGAAATGCGTCATGTAAGGTAGCCCCGAGAAGCCGGGTTCTCGGGTAACGGTAGGATGGAACAGCCGTAAAAGGTCGAAATGTAGAGCCCCTCTCAGTGCGTACAATTCACCGGTGATGATCTCTTTCTGTCCCGGGTTGTAAAAAGAGACGTCGGTATGCTCTATTTCTTCGAGAATTTTGTTGCAAGATGCGATTGCACGGTACATTTCCCGCATGACCGTGGCGATGCGTGTACTATTTTCGGGCGTATCGTAACGGAATTTGCTGATGTCGGTGCTCGGTGTGTCGTAAGGAATAAAGTCCTGACTCATAAATTCGAGCATGCCCAAAGTCAGATTCTCTCCGTAAAGGTCGTTGCTGCGTAGTTGCGTATAGACGTCGATGAGTGCATTATAAAAGGCGTTCTCGTCTCCGAAAAATTTTTTATCGGGGATCGTTCCGTTGTCGGGTACGGCATCGAACCAGTCGGTGCAGGCGACCAACGGAACAAGAAAAAGGGCCAATATGTGTCGTATCTTTTTCATTTCAGAGTTGTATGCGTAAAGCTAACGTGTAAGTACGCGCATAAGGGTAGTAATATCCCAAGTCTATATCGGACGAGGAGTAACGGAAGAGGTTTTCTCCCGAAGCCAGCAACATCAGGCGGAATGTTTTCCATGCCGGGAATGTATAGGCCAACTGCACGTTGCGTAATGAAAAGCGATTGTCCCGGACGAACGGATTTTCTTCGGTCTTCGCTCTGTTCATATCGTATGCTTTTGCTCCGGCCGAGAAAGTCGTAACGAGATTGAATTGCCATTGCCGGTATGTGGCGGAGAAACCCCAGTTGCCCCGTATCGTCGGGGCAGTCGAACCTTCGGCGACGAGTTCTCCGTTTGTCGGGTCGATACGGTATAATTCCGTAAGGGTGCGGTTTTCTTGGAGAAAACCTGTCGAAGGCGAGATCCCGATTGTTTCCATGCTTTTTTCTATCGCTTCGTTATAGATCGATGCAAAGTATGTCGGGAGTTTGTCGATGCGGTTGCGGTTGTATGCAAGGCTTGCGAATGTCAGCAGGGATAGATTTTTACTATCGGGTAAAATGTCGACGGAAACAGTTCCTTCGATCCCCCGATTGCTGACTTGTCCGCCGTTGTCGAATGTATGGGGATAACCGGTCGATAACGGCAATGGGGTTATTATCGGCAGATCTGTTGTACGGCGGGTGTAGTAA
>HF999743.1:272-12436 GCA_000434215.1 Bacteroides sp. CAG:144 | reverse complement strand
GCCTCTGTAACGGGCCGATAAGGACAGGTCGTTGCGCATGACAGTGTACCATTGCAGCCGGTCGTTGGGCATCAATACAATGGAGGTGCCGACGAGATAGTAATTGTAAATATATTCATTGCCTACGTTGCTATCGTAGGTAACGGTGTAGGCATTGTTTGAGAAACCTATGCCGCCGCTCGTTCCGTGCGAAAAGGTCAAAGTAAGTTGTTCGATGCCGGTATTCTGCATGAACGATTCGTTATGTATGTTCCAAAAAACACCGGCGCTATAAAATGCCGCTGTGCGAGCGCGACTGGCCAATAGTGAAGACTTTTCGATGCGGGTACCCGCCGAGAGTCCGTACCGGTTGTCGTAAAGATAATGAGCCGAGAATATGCCGGATAAATTGTGGTCGTAGTAACGCGAAGCAGAGGGTGAAGTCTCTGAACTATAATAACTTTGTGTAAATGAGATATATGCCATTCGGTCGGTGGGAATCCCTATTCCACTGAATGTCTCATCGTACCATTTATTGCTAAGAAAATTTATTCCGGCCGAGATTCCGATGACCGATTTTTTCCAAGTTTTGTCGTATCGGAGAGACAGGCCGCCTTCGAAAGAGAGCTGGTTGTCGCGGGTAATATCATACTGGCCGGTGTAGCTGCTTTCTTCGGCACTGGCGTAGTGTCCCGATAAGGGTGAGAGATAAACGTCGTTTTGACCTGTTTCGCGAATGAAAGAGAAATTTCCGTCGAGATGCAAGTCGGCAGGTAACGCAATTTCAATTTTCAGGCGGTCTTGTATGGTATGGATTTTTTTCCGGTTGAAAGAGCCTGTCGAGACCTCGTGTAGAGGATTTATCGCTCCATTGCTGAGGAGAGTTGTTGCTTTGCCGTTTGCATCGTAGGGCGACAGTTCAGGAGACAGATTCCGGTAATAGTCATAAGTCCCGTATGGGCTGGCATTATTTTTGGTCTGATAGAACGATAGGTGGTTTGATATAGAGAATATACTGCGCCGATAGGAGATATAATTGCTTAATCCGAGTGTTTTGTGGTAGTCGTCTTTCATAACCCCTTTTCCCGAAGGGTCGCCCTCGACCGAAAAATTATATTTTACATAACGGTCTCCACCGCCGATGTCGAGTTTGTGTCTGTGGCTGAATGCCGTGCGTATAGGCGTATTTTTCCAGTCGAAACCTTTTATGTCTTTTACATCGGCGGCTGGGTGTTGGAGGCTTTGGTCGGCCGTTTGTATTTGGGCGTCGAAAAGGTAATTGATGTGTAATTTTCCCATTTGGGGTGTTCTCAATATCGCTTCGATAGCTCCGTTACCGCCTTTTGTTCCCAGCTGGGTGAGCGATTGCGCATCTTTATAAATGATGATTTTTTCTATATCGTTTATATTGAGGCACATGAATTGGTAAGCCGATACTTGTGCTCCGTCGATAAGAAATAGTATCGATGAGGGTTGACCCGAAAGAGACCATGCTGTTTGACCTTGTAAAGAGGTATTTTGGGGAATATAGTAGGGTACGTCTCCGTATAGATCGCTATTACCGTCGGTTAGAGACGGTTCGAGAGATAAAATAGCGTTCCAAAGGTTTCCGATGCTGGTTCGGCGTAACATCTCCCCCGAAAGGATTTTGTTTCCTCTTGTATCTTCGGTTGTGCGGTGGTGTGATTTATCAATAGGCTCTCCTGTATTATGTGATGAACTTTGAGCTGATACAGAATTGCTTATAAATAATAGAATACCGAAAATGACTATTTGAGTGCCAAAGGCCCGGATTTTCATTTTGTTTAGGTTCTCTGAAATTTTTTGCAAAGTAAATATAAAAAGTGATATGAAGTATATTTTTTTGTCATGTATTATGAAAAATACCTACATATAGGTAGTAAAATATATAATCAGATAACTTTTGGAAAGAAAAATAGGAATATTGTATGAAAAGCAAAAGGAGTCATTCTTATGAATGACTCCTTTTTGTTGTCTTACTAGGATTCGAACCTAGACAAACAGAACCAAAACCTGTTGTGCTACCATTACACCATAAGACAATCCTTGTCTTTAAAAGGGAAAATCCCTAAAAGCGCGACAAAGATAACGCAAGATTTTTTATCTGCAAGAAAAAATCGTTCTTATTTTGCAATAATTAAGAAATAATTTTTCTTTCCTTTTTGCACGAGAAGATATTTTCCGCTGAGCAACATGTCGGCGTTGAGTATAGTGTCGAATTCACCGAGTTTCTCTTTATTGATCGAGACGCCACCGCCTTGCGTGATTTTACGCATTTCTCCTTTCGAGGGAAATACTGCAGCTTTTTCGGTAAGCAGGTCTACGGCGCGTATGCCCGAGGCAAGCTCTTCCCGGGAAATCTCGAATTGAGGAACTCCTTCGAATACGGCCAATAAGGTGTCTTCGTCGAGTCGATGTAACTGTTCCGATGTAGAGTTACCGAAGAGTATGCCCGAAGCTTCGACAGCTGCATTGTAGTCTTCCTCGGAGTGTACCATGACGGTTACTTCGCGAGCCAACCGTTTTTGTAGCGGGCGCAGGTGTGGCGCAGCTTGTTGTTCTGCAACGAGGGCTTCGATTTCGTCGTGGGGGAGTGCCGTAAAAATTTTGATGTATTTGGCGGCGTCCTCGTCGCTTACGTTCAGCCAGAACTGGTAGAATTTATAGGGAGAGGTATAGCGGGCATCGAGCCAAACGTTACCCGACTCGGTTTTCCCGAACTTCCCGCCGTCGGCTTTGGTGATGAGTGGGCAGGTGAGAGCATAGACCTCTCCGCCGTTGGTACGGCGTACCAGTTCTGCCCCTGTGGTGATATTGCCCCATTGGTCCGAACCTCCCAGTTGCAGTTTGCAATTTTTGGTTTCGTAAAGATGCAGGAAATCGTAGCCTTGTAGTAATTGATAGGTGAATTCGGTAAACGAAAGGCCGTCGCGCGCTTCACCGTTGAGGCGTTTTTGCACCGATTCTTTTGCCATCATGTAGTTGACGGTAATGTGTTTTCCCACCGTACGGGCAAAATCGAGGAATGAAAAATCCTTGATCCAGTCATAATTGTTGACCAGTTCGGCCCGGTTGGGTGTGTCCGATTCGAAGTCGAGAAACTTGCTTAACTGTTTTTTGATACAAGCTTGGTTGTGGCGTAAAGTTTCTTCGTCGAGCAGGTTTCGTTCTTGCGATTTGCCCGACGGGTCGCCGATCATGCCGGTGGCACCGCCTATCAATGCGATGGGTTTGTGTCCGCAACGTTGGAAATGCCGCAGCATCATCACTCCGCAGAGGTGTCCGATGTGCAGCGAATCGGCCGTGGGGTCGATACCCAGATAAGCGGTAACCATCTCCTTTTCGAGGAGTTCTTTCGTGCCCGGCATCAAGGTGTGTACCATGCCGCGCCATTCCAATTCTTCTACGAAATTCATCGAAGTACTATTTTATTTTTAAAGTTAATTTTTTTGCCCGTTGTAAAAATGGAGCGGGAGAGGAGCGGGAAAAAACGGTTTCGCTTCCTATCGAATGCGCTTTATTTTCACGGGAATATCGGCAAAGATAATGAATTTGCGGGGAAAACACTCTTATAGAGATGTTTTTTACCCTTCTTCGTCGGCTGTATGCAATATGTCATGTGCGCTTTCGGCCGTGCGCGCTACGACGAGATAACGGGGTATTTTCCACAATCGGGCGGCACGGCGGTAAATCGTATCGATAGAGAGGGTCTCATCGTCGCTTTCGAAAAGTATTTCACCCGGGCGGAATATTTTCAGGGTTTCGGGGTTGTATTTTGCTCCGAAACTCAACAGCAATCCCTCCCGGCGCAGTTGTTCGGCTTGTTGGGGTTTCCCTCTGAATCCATGAATAATCCACAGTTGGGACGGGCGTGTTTTACGGCGTGTGGCAATGAGGGAATCGAAGGCTTTGACACAATGTATGATAAGCGGTTTTTTCAGTTTTTCGGAAAGGAAGATGTGTTTTTCGAAGATTTCGAGTTGTCGGGACATAGGTATGTCCCGGGTTGCGTCGAGACCGCATTCGCCGATGGCGACGACGTGTTCGAGAGCGGCGGCTTCGGTTATTGCAGTCCATGCTTCTTCGGAAACAACGGCGCTTTCATACGGGTGTATGCCTACCGAGAAACGGCAGTCGGGACGTTTGTGCACAATCTCTAACGGATAGAGGGGATAAGGGTCGCAAACGGCATATTCTCGAGCGGTAATGGAGCGGATATGGTGCGTGTGTATGTCGTACCGTATGATACTCGGTACGGGGTCATATCCGCTGCCTCCCCACGGGTTACACCGGGCAATACGTTTTACGGCCAACCACAAGCCGAGTCCCGGGCCGTGGAGACGTATGGCATCGATGGCATATTGCGAGCAGGTCGGGACATACCGGCAACTGGGCGGTTTAAGAGGAGAAATGCAGGCCCGGTAAAAATAAATAGGGAGTAGGAGAAAGGAGGAGAGAAGTTTCTTGACGAACCGTAACATAGACTCGATCGTTTACGGTTGTTTTTCTTCGTCGGTCGTTGCAGGGACGATTTTACCGGCCAGTTTTTGTAGCATCTCTTTCATGCGTTTTTCGAGAAAGGCATAAGGTTGTACCTCTTTATCGAGATAGATAATAGCCATGTCGATTGTTTTCCCAGCAGTTTCCAACGGGATGTTGAGGAGTGACTTGTTCAATCTGAATGCCTCTTTGATGCGGCGGCGCAGTTTATTGCGTTTTACAGCCCGTTTGAAACGTTTCTTGGGAATACTTACCAATATGGCCGAAGATACGGGTCTTGCAGAGTCTCCGGTTTTGTAGACGATGCGGTAAGGGTAAGCGATAAACGATTCTCCGGAGAGAAAAAGTTCGTTTACACGGATTTCTCCCCGCAGGCGTTCGTCGTGTGTAAGCCGGTTATCGCTCATCTTTGTTTCTGTGTTTTAATAGAGTTTGATTTATTTCAAACGTTTATTATCAGAGAACTCATTCAAAGACAAATGTACGACTTTTCTCGGAAATATGAGATTTTAAAATGTTTTTTCTTTTTGAAAGCAAAGTCGGAATATAAAGGCCTGCCCAACCATATCCGGGTTGGGCAGGCCATCGTTTTGTATAGATTTTTCTGTTTAAAGGTGTGGTTCTAAAAGGTTGATAGTGTACAGCTTGTCTTTATTTTTTGTAAACAGCTCTGATTGGCAATTTGTTGGTATTTATATCTCGATCTCCGAACCACGGTGTGTCTTCTGCTTTGCTAAATTCAAGGAAATAAAAATAGTCTTCCTCGGTTGATGGCGTTACCGTCCAATATGCTCCTGAACCCTCATTATTTATCTCCCATGAGCTGCCGGAAAGATGGGCTGCGGCAGGCAAGAAAATAGAGTTCCCATTCGATGCCTTGAAAAGCATGCCTTTCACATTGTTGATCTCTGTATGTTGTTGTGTGGTATGCGCGATCAATTCCTCAAATTGCTCCTTTGTCGGCGTGGAATAGCCCGCTCCCAGTTTTTCTGTGGCGACATCTTTACTATAAGACATCTGATAATAGTCCCCGAAATCTGTTGGGGTCGAAGCTCCTACGTTCATACTGCACCACAACGTTCCGCTTGGCATACCCATGTCAATGGCATGAGAAGTTTCTTCGGGAGGAGTTGTAATTTCTTTTTGGTCATTCTCATCGTTGTCGCTGCAAGCTGCCATTGTTGAGGCAAGGATTGCGAGGAGTAAAAATTTCGTTTTCATCATAATGTGAATATGGCGTCTTTCCAGTTCCTCAAAGACAGTTTCTATTAAACCACGAAGCGTGGAACTGCAATGCACTACTTCCTAAGTTGAGGCCCTGAGAAACCTTGTGTACGAATGTAGTAATAGCAGCCCACGCTATTGCGTGAGAACCACTATGCTATCCTTGTACACGTTTGAAAGTTTCTCAGGTTTTCAACTTACAAGATAAGCATAACGCTTCTTAAAATTCCAATATGTCGGAGAGAGAGTTTCTCTCTCCGATTGCAAAAATAGAAAAAAACTCGATAACAAGAACAAACAGAGATTTCCAATTTTATTGGAATATATCGAGAAATTATTTCTTTATGGAAAAAAGTACACCTTGCTATATCGTTCCGAAAGAGGAACGTATAGCAAGGTGTAGAAATCAGAGGGATTAAAAACCGTTATTTCTTGGCCGCTTTGTTTTGTTCTTTGAGGAATAATTCCAATGCTGCCGTCATCGACGGGGCTTCGGGACGCGGAGCTTCGCAATCGAGGCGCAGACCGGCATCGTGAACGGCTTTGGCGGTTGTCGGGCCGAAAGTACCTATCTTTATATCTCCTTGTTCGAAATCGGGGAAATTTTTCAGCAACGATTGTATTCCCGCCGGGCTGAAAAAGATGAGCATATCGTAGTCGAACGGTTCGTCCGGAGCGAAATCGTTGCTTACCGTGCGGTACATGACTGCTTTGGTATAGTTGATTTTGTGCTTGTCGAGCAAAGGATATTCACCGTTATTGACGTCGGAGACGGGTAACAGGAATTTCTCGGAGTTGTGCTTGTTGAGCGAGGGAATAAGGTCGTCGAGTTTTCCGGTGTTCCCGAAGAATATTTTCCGTTTGCGATAGACGGTGTATTTTTGCAGATAGAGGGCGATCGCCTCGGTCGTACAGAAATATTTCATGGTTTCGGGTATGGTTACCCGCAGACTTTCGCACAAAGTAAAGAAATGGTCGATCGCCGTGCGTGCGGTGAAGATGACGGCGGTATACTCGGGTAACGATATTTTTTGTTGCCGGAATTCCTTAGACGACAATCCTTCTACTTTGATGAAAGGACGGAAGACAATGTTTACCCCGTATTTTTCGGCTATATCGAAATAGGGCGATTTCTCTGATGGTTGGGGTTGTGAAACCAGTATCTTCTTGATTTTCAAATCGGTAAAATTTATTGGTTAATGATAAAGTGCTTATAAAAGACCCCCCATTTTTCCTATGAGAAGAAGGGGTGCTATTTCCAGGGTGCAAAGGTACAAAATAAAGTAGAGCAAACATCTAAAATCTCGCAAAAAAAGTTTTACACCTTTGATTATAAAGAGTATGCGGGAGAGCAGATAGAGACAAGCCGATAAGAAGAGACAACTCTCTCCGATTTCGGGCAGGTAAGTCGATAAGAAGACGAAGGGGAAAAGACATATTCCCAGGAGAAGATTGATGATAATGTGCGTGTCGCACCATTCCCGACCTCGGGCATCGGTCGAGAAAACAGTGGCCAATAGCAGGAAAATACCTTGTTGCAGCAGAAAATAGAATGCTGCCGGGAGAGCCAGTAACAGAGCGTTCGCGGCATATCCTCCCGGGAAGGGGAGGGGGAGGTTGTAAATGAAAAAGGCGATGATGCCCAGTGCACCTTCGGTTACAAACGTATAAGAGAGGAACAGGTTACGTATGTGGGCGTTGATACCGATGAGGTGTTTGGTACGGTTTCCCTCCCGATGATGTTCGGAATCCCCGTCGGTCTGCCAAGAGAAGATTTTCTTGCGATAGCGTATGAAAAGGACAAATAGAATGAGCCCTGCTAAGAGCAGGGAAAAGAAACTTCCGTCGCGGAACGGTGCGTTTTCAGGGCGTTGGCGACTCGGCAGACCTTCCCGTATCTCGACAATTGGAATATATACGTCCGGGAGAAGATGTTGGGCTGCTGTCGTATCGGTTGCAATTGGGGTCGAATCTGTCGATAAGAACGTTATCCCTACTTCTTGTATTGTATCGGTATCGGCTTGTAGAGAGTGTGGTTTCGGGCTTACGGTATCTGTTTGTTCGATATTGCCCGGTTTTACGGTCATGACGATCGTGTCGTGTCGTGATAACTTCTCTTGTATTGTTGTTGTGGTATCGTCTGCAACTTTCTCGGATAGCTTTTGTGTGGATTCGTCGGCCCGGAGTATCGAATCCGTTCTCGTTTGAGCCTGAATATCGGGAAAGGATTGTTCGGGAACTGTTGCCGTATCGGTCGACAGCAGATATGATGAGTCCCCGGCGGCTTGTCGGATTGTATCGGAGATTACAGGAATTGGCTGTTGCTCCGGAACAAGAGTGTCGTTTGCGGGGAAGGCAGGAACTTGTTCCGGTAATTGTGTGTGGCGTATCGTCGTGTCGCTTTGCTCGATTATCGGAATAGTTGTCGTAGTATCTGCCGGGAGTTGCGTTGTATCTTGTTTTTCGAGTTGATGAGAGATGAACGGTTTTGACTCGATGCTGTCGGACGGTATTGTCATATCGGGAGCGGAGACGCTGTCGGGTATCTCGGGGCGAGGGCGATATGGCAAGTCGTAGAGGAGCATTACATCATCATCTATATAACGGCGAACATAGTTTCCCGTCCCATTCGGGTGCGGAATATAGTGTATCTATGGCCTCTTGCGGTGTTTTGGCGGCACACCACATGTCCCGGTGTTCGGGGCGCATGAAGTATTCGTCGGTTGCCCGGTCGAGCATTTCTATCAATGGGTCGTAATATCCGTCGGTGTTGAGTATTATAATGGGGTTGAGGTACAGACCCAACTGTTTCCATGTAATGATTTCGAGTAATTCTTCAAATGTACCGCAGCCTCCCGGCAAAGCGATGACGGCGTCGGACAAGGCGGCCATGCGTTGTTTGCGACTGTGTATATCGGGAGTAATGATCAAATCTTTCAAAGCCGGGTGATTCCAACCGTTGTCGTACATGAATTGCGGAATAACGCCTGTGATTTCTCCACCTTCCTGCATGACGGCATCGGCCAGTGTTCCCATCAATCCTTGTCCGCCTGCACCATATACGCATCGTATGTGTTTACGGGCGAGCAATTGTCCCAATTCCTGTGCTGCCTCGAAATAGGCGGGGGCGACACGGGAACTTGAAGCGCAATAGATACAGACCGAACGAATCTTTCTCATGGGAACGGGGCGAGGCGGTTATACGTTGAAACGGAAGTGCATGATATCGCCGTCTTGCACGATATAGTCTTTCCCTTCGATATTTATCTTTCCGGCTTCACGGCAGGCGGCTTCTGAACCTAACGCGATATAGTCGTCGTATTTGATGACTTCGGCACGGATAAAACCTTTCTCAAAATCGGTATGGATAATCCCTGCGCATTGGGGGGCTTTGCTGCCTTTGAGGTAAGTCCATGCCCGTACTTCGGGTTCTCCGGCGGTGAAGTAGGTTTCGAGGTTGAGCAATTTATAGGCCGAACGTATGAGGCGCGATACGCCCGATTCTTCGAGGCCTATCTCGTTGAGAAACATCTGCCGCTCTTCGTAGGTTTCGAATTCGGCTATTTCCGATTCTATTTTGGCAGCGACTATGAGAATCTCTGCGTTTTCGTCTTTTACGGCTTCCCGCACTTTTTCGACGTAGGCATTTCCATTGACTGCACTGGCCTCATCGACGTTGCAGACGTACATGACCGGCTTGTTGGTGAGCAGGAAAAGATCGTGGGCGATTTTCTGTTCGTCTTTGGTCTCGAATGTTACCGTGCGTGCGGCTTTTCCCTGTTCGAGGGCCTCTTTATAGCGGCTCAATACCTCGTAGGCCAGTTTGGCTGCTTTGTCGCCGCCGGTCTGTGCTTGTTTCTGTACCCGGCTTATGCGGCTTTCGATGGTTTCGAGGTCTTTGAGTTGCAGTTCGTAGTCGATGATTTCTTTGTCCCGCACGGGGTCGACCGAGCCGTCGACATGCGTAATATTGTCGTCGTCGAAACATCGCAAAACGTGCAGTATGGCATCGGTCTCGCGTATGTTGGCGAGAAATTTATTGCCGAGGCCTTCTCCTTGACTGGCACCCTTTACCAGCCCGGCTATATCGACGATTTCGACCGTCGTGGGGACGATGCGTTGCGGGTGTACCAACTCGGCCAATTTATTGAGCCGGTCGTCGGGTACGGTGATAACACCCACATTGGGTTCGATGGTACAAAAGGGGAAGTTTGCCGATTGCGCTTTGGCGTTGGACAAACAGTTGAAAAGCGTCGATTTACCCACGTTGGGCAGGCCGACTATACCGCATTGTAATGCCATTCTATTTCGTTTTTTTATTTTCTGACCGCAAAAGTACAAAAAAACGTCGAACTATCCTATTGCCCAAATCTTTCGGGTTCTAAATCTTTTTTGTCTTTTAGCGGTTTATAGAATGGTCTCTCTTGCTTTTTAGAGCGTGTGGATACCCCCGGAGAAAGTCGTGTAAGAAAATATTTGTATCTTTGGAGAAGTGAGGGAGATTATTTGTTGTGGTCTCGGGTATCGCTATTGTTATTGTCGGAGTTAAAATTTAATGTATATGGAGAATTTGGAGTATATAGAAGATAAGTCGTATCGGGTAGCCGAACCGTTGCTGCAAGGAATAAAAGATATGTTGAAAAGTCTGGGTATGGATTCCGGGCACGTAGACCGATGGGAAAGCCTCATTTATCTGGTGTTGATATTGTTGCTTTCTCTCGTTATTACTTGGTTGCTGCGTATCGTGTTGCACCGTGTTTTTGTGCGGCTGTCGCGGCATACGCGCAACAAAACATTGCAGATCATGATAAAACGTCGCCTTTTTTCGAGTGTCGCTTATATCTTTTTCCCGCTTATCGTATTGGCTTTTCTGCCGTGGGTATATGGAGATGCACCTCACTTGATAAGGTGGATAGAGCGGATATGCAGTATTGTATTTGTCGGTGTGTTTTGGTTTTATATCAATCGCACGATCGATACGTTCTGGCATATATTTTCTCAGCGCGATGAGTGGCGCGACCGTCCGTTGAAAGGTATCGTACAGCTGCTTAAAGGGATATTTATAGGTGTTGCCGTTATTCTGATTGCGGCGATAATCGCCGGGGTATCTCCTCTGAAACTTATAACGGGGTTGGGGGCTTTTGCTGCCGTTTTGATGTTGGTTTTCAAAGATTCCATTCTCGGCTTTGTGGCCGGATTCCAGTTGGCCGAGAACGACCTTGTGCGTCGGGGCGACTGGATTGTTTTGCCGGGAGGCATGGTAAACGGAGTGGTGGAGGATATAACGCTCGATACGGTAAAGGTCCGCAACTTCGATCATACGCTTATTTCATTGCCTCCCTATACATTGGTCTCTTCGACGATGCAGAATTGGAGGGGAATGACCGAGAGCGGAGGTCGTCGTATAAAACGGGCTTTCCTTATCGAGAATGATTCGGTTACGGCTTGTACCGACGAAAAACTCGAAGCTTATGCCGACCTGCCGTATATGAAGGATTACATTGCCGCGAAGAAGAAGCAGCGCGAAGAGGGTCGTGTAGAGAATACCCACAACTCCGAAGGGCTTGCAAACGGAACTATCGACACGAACTTGGGCCTTTTCCGAGCCTATGTCAATATGTATCTATTGCATCATCCGTCGATTACCTCCCAATTCGAAGTGATGGCTCGTTTGCTTGAACCTACGGAAAATGGTACGCCTTTTGAAATATACTGTTTTACAACGGTTACGGCGTGGGTCGACTTCGAGTCGGTACAGAGCGAAATCGTCGAGCATATTCTCGTTGCGGCCTCTCGTTTCGACTTGCGTATTTACCAGAATGCTTCGGGCTATGATTATGTGTTGCAGGCCGAAATTTCGTCGGGAAGGCAGATTCCGTCATAAGAAAAAGGGGCATAACGGAAATGCTTCCGCCTAAGAAAGCCTTACGGATAATTTTGCCGACGTACACGCATAAAATGTCGTGTTTCCGGTGTCTTGCGGGTGATATGATTAGTGCGCTTCGAGCCAATTGGAGCCTGTCCCGGTATCGGCGATAAGAGGTACGCGCAAAACGGCAGCCTGCTCCATCTCTTCTTTCACGATGCGGGTTACGACATCAATTTCATTGATGGGGACTGAGAAGTTTAGCTCATCGTGTACCTGCAAGATCATTTTAGCTTGTAATCCCTCTTTTTCGAAACGCTCGAAAATGCGCACCATAGCGATTTTTATAATATCGGCGGCACTGCCTTGTATAGGAGCGTTTATGGCGTTTCGTTCGGCATAGCCGCGTACAACGCTGTTGTGCGAATTGATGTCGGGTAACATGCGTTTACGTCCGTTCAAAGTCTCGACATACCCTTTTTGCCGGGCCGTTTCAATACTTTGTTCCATATAGGCTTTTACTTGGGGAAAGGTTTCGAAATAACCGTCTATGAGTTGTTTGGCCTCACTGCGG
>HF999743.1:0-196 GCA_000434215.1 Bacteroides sp. CAG:144 | reverse complement strand
AATGCCGAAATTGGCGGTTTTTGCTTTACGGCGCATCTCTTTGCTTACCTCATCGATGTTTACCTTGTATATTTTTGCGGCTGTGGCGGCGTGTATATCCTGTCCCGAGACAAAGGCCTCGGTCATGGCAGGGTCGCCGCTGAGGTGGGCCATGATGCGCAGTTCGATTTGCGAGTAGTCGGCCGAGAAAAACAAC
>HF999742.1 GCA_000434215.1 Bacteroides sp. CAG:144 | reverse complement strand
AAGATGTAGCAAAATACCTTGAAAAATATTTTTCAGCATCACGCCCATTAAAAACGATAGTGTTTATAGTCGGATATTTTTGAAGGAAAGCCCGTATGTCATTGGGCTTCACATTGTGCAACTTCCGATTTGTCGAGCCTTTCCTTTCAGCCGATTCAAGCACAGTCCATAAAGCAATCCTCCGCGACATCAAGGCACGCTCCTTGTCGGCATACAAATCGAGGCACTCGCGAGTTAACGAAGCAAATACTTTCCAGAATCGATTTCTCCGATTTCGATAATATTCACAATGAAGCAACGATTCATCGCCGGGTAACGTTCCCAAAATGAGTGTTTCGGGATCTTCTCCCACCAGCGGCGGCAAAGCAATTTTGCGTAATAAAATATCACCTGTCTGTTTTTTCATAAAAACATCGCATTCGTTACACTTCTGCTAAAAACATAAATTATCAATAAAACTCGATATACACTCTCGACTCGGAAACCTTCTCTCCGCTATCGGATTTATATTTCCTCTCATCATACGTCAACTTTTTCCCATCATAAACGTAATTACTTCTGCGAGTCAAAACATCTCCTTTGTAACAATCATATCCGATAAGCCGGCCGTCTACATCGTACGTATAGTACGAGGTGGTAGAGCTACTTTCTTCTTTAATCGGATTTCCTTTTAAATCGAACTCATTCTGAATGGAATATGACACATAATCATTGGCGATACGCTCTACCGAGACGATTTTTGTAAAGGTTTCGTCATAGAATCGAATAACACATCTTGGTCTCCTCTCTAAAAAATCTCTCACCAAAGCGTAACTAAGACTATTAAACTCACAAATCAACGAATCTCTACAATTCTCCCATTCGAGACTTCCCACTTCATACTTGTTTGTCTGCGGTTCTATGGTCAAAGTCAACCCATCATACCGATAGTCAATTTTATCAAAATTAAACTCCCTACCATCCATAGATTGAGGATAAAAATATTTAAAAAAAGCCGGATAACCATATGTATAACCAGTTACAGCAGTATGCTCATACCAAATCGGACGGCCTATCGAATCATATTCATAAACATCTGATTCTTTTTTCCCGGTTATGACATTGGTGATTGTTTTGGATGTATATTTCTGGGTATCATAGTCATCTTTATAAAAAACATAAGCCACCTCATAACTATATGCACCTTCGTACTGATCGTACGTCAACGATTTGTCTCCATAACGGTAATTGGTATATAAGGTGATACGGTTGTTATTGACATACTTCTCATAACCGGTTTGTTTCCCTTCGGCATCGAATGAGTAAAACTCTCTCGTCTCGTCGCCTGTTGCAGCATCGACCGTTACCCGAGATTTGACTTTCGAATAGTCGATAACGATATTTCCGTCGGATACATCGTTTTTATAATCATTTTTACCATCATTTTTGTCGCAAGCCGGTAAGAAGGCGACAAAAAGCAAAAAAGAGATAAATCGTATTGTTTTCATATCTGTGTATTTTTAAATTCACATTGCAAAGTTATAATATAATTCAAATAACAAAAACTTTTTATCAAAAAATTTTTAGATGAAGAAGTATAAAAGTTTGGTTACCGCAAAAAAATATTGGCCAATCAATCCGCTGAAATACTTGGACTTCCGGGAACAGGCATCGATACAATAGGTATAGGAAAGGTGTTTTCGGGATCGAGATGGCATTACTGTCTTTCTGAGGTGTAAAGCACCGAAGAATCTCCGATAAAGCGAGAGTGCAATCGCTACTATTGCAAGGAAAATAGAAAGAGGAGATTCCTCACACTCGACCATAGGTCTCGGTTCGGAATGACACGGTTGTCATTCTGAACGTAGCGTAAGCAGAATGAAGAATCTCCTACTAAACGAGCAAAAGCAAAAGATCCCTCACACCGCTGCGTAAGCGGAATGAAGAATCTCCTACTAAACGAGCAAAAACATGAGATCCCTCACGTCGCCTGCGGCGGGTTCGGGATGACAGAGAGAGATTCCTCGCGTACGCTCGGAATGACACTTGACTGTCATGAAGAACGCAACGCGGTGAAGTGAAAAATCCCTTGACAAGTGCTTGTCATTCTGACGACCGCAGGGAGGAAGAATCTCCCTCAAAGCGAGCGTTATTGTATAAGATCTCTCACCTACATTCGAGATGACATTATTACCATTCTGAGGTTCAAAGTACCGAAGAATCTCCGATAAAGCGAGAGTGCAATCGCTACTATTGCAAGGAAAATAGAAAGAGGAGATTCCTCACACTCGACCATAGGTCTCGGTTCGGAATGACATCGGATTATCTTACTATGCGGTCGCGAAACATCTCCTGCCGGGGAAGTAAAATCTGGGATTCCTCGTCGGGTTATCGCCCTCACCCTCAACGGCTGATAGTATCGGGATGGAAAAATGCCCACCTTTATCGGGCTGGCGAGAGCAAAGGAGAATATAAAAAAACGAGGACTGTTTGAGCACAGCGAGTTCCGCAGCCCCGCCGGCGAATGAAGCGAGAGGCAGGAGTTCCCGATAACCGGTGGACGACCTTTCTTGGTAACTTCTTCGCAATAGAGAAAAAATGAGGAATCAACAATCCAATAACAACTCGTAATCTTCGACATCTAACCAACGACCGAATTTCTGTCCGACTTTTTCGAAATGAGAAACTTTTCTGAATCCCAATTTTCGGTGTAATGCTATACTCGACTCATTTCCCCTTGTTATACAAGCAATCAATACCTTGTATCCCCGCCTGCGACACTCTGCAACCAACTCGCTCATCAACAGCGAACCTATTCCCTTTCCTATATAATCCGGCGACAGGTAGACCGTCGTTTCCAACGTATGTTTATAGGCCCCATATCCTTTCCACAAGTGGGCATAACAATAACCAACCACTCTCTCATCGATCTCACAGACCAAACAAGGGAAGCGACTCGAAATGTCTATAATCCGGCGACTCATCTCCTCTTCGGTCAAAGGAACCTCCTCGAAAGTTGCCGTACCGTGTACGACATATTCGTTATAAATATCGGCCATAAAGGATATATCCTGCTGTTTTACCGGTCTTATCATATACTGTAATTTTACCGGCAAATATAAGCAGATTACACAAATAAATATCTGCTTTTCTCCACAAGTCCGTTTCAATCTCTAAACCAAATGATTGAGATGTAAAGAAGACAAGACAAACGATTTTTATAAGGGATAATAGGTTTTATTATCCCTCTTTTTCTTATCTTTACCTCGTAAATCATATCCCGAAAATCATTATGCAACCATTTGTACATCTGCATGTTCACTCTCAATATTCTGTTCTCGACGGGCAAGCAAGCATACAAGCGCTGGTAGACAAAGCGCACGATGACGGTATGCCGGGAATCGCCCTGACCGACCACGGAAATATGTTCGGTGTGAAGGAATTTTACAACTACATCAAAAAGAAAAACGGTAAACTGAAAAGCGCCATACAGGAAATCGAGCAAAAAATTGCCGCCGTAACCGACGATGACCCCGACAAGGAGAACAAGCTGGCGGAGCTGCAAACCCAACTCGAAAAAGCAAAATCGAAAAAGCCGTTCAAGCCCATTATCGGTTGTGAAATGTATGTCGCCCGTAAACGTTTGCACGATAAAAACGGGAAAGAAGACCAAAGCGGATACCACTTGATCGTACTCGCCAAAAACGAGAAAGGTTATCATAACCTCATCAAACTCGTCTCGAAAGCATGGACAGAGGGTTTCTACATGCGTCCTCGTACCGACCGCGTGGAGCTGGAAAAATACCACGAAGGGCTCATCATTGCATCGGCTTGTCTCGGAGGAGAAATTCCACAGAAAATCATGCACGGTACACCCGAAGAGGTAGAGGAAGCGATTTTATGGTACAAAAATATTTTCGGAGAAGATTACTATCTCGAAATGCAACGGCATAAAGCCACCGTACCGAACGCCAACCACGAAACGTTCGAGAGACAGCAGGAAGTAAACGAGCAATTATTGAAATATGCTCAAAAATTCGGGATAAAGCTCATTTGTACCAACGACGTGCATTTTGTAAATGAAGAACACGCCGATGCCCACGAACGCCTCATTTGCCTCAATACGGGACGTACCATACACGAGAGTAACCCGAACATGGGTTACTCGAAACAGGAATGGTTGAAGACAACCGAAGAAATGAACGGAGTATTCGGCGATGTGCCCGAGGCTCTCGCCAATACGATCGAGATATGCGACAAAGTCGAGACATACAGCATCGACCACGCACCTATCATGCCGACATTTGAAATTCCGACCGACTTCGGTACAGAAGAAGAATACCGTAAAAAATATACCGAAAAAGACCTTTTCGACGAATTTACACAAGACGAAAACGGAAACGTCGTACTTTCCCAAGACGCAGCCGAGAAAAAAATCAAGGTTCTGGGCGGGTATGACAAACTGTATCGAATCAAACTCGAAGCCGACTATCTCAAAAAACTGGCATACGACGGAGCTTACAAGCGATACGGAAATCCGCTCGACAAAGAGATAGAAGAACGTATCATCTTCGAGCTGCACATCATGAAAACGATGGGTTTCCCGGGATACTTCCTCATCGTGCAGGACTTTATAGCCGCCGCTCGCAACATGGGCGTATCGGTGGGTCCCGGCCGTGGTTCGGCCGCCGGATCGGCGGTCGCTTATTGCCTGGGTATCACACAGATAGACCCAATTAAATACGATTTGCTGTTCGAGCGCTTCCTCAACCCCGACCGTATATCCCTTCCCGATATCGATATCGATTTCGACGATGACGGCCGTGGGGAAGTTTTGCGGTGGGTTACCGAGAAATACGGCCATGAAAAAGTAGCACATATCATCACCTACGGCACGATGGCAACCAAAATGGCCATCAAAGACGTAGCCCGTGTGGAGGAATTGCCTCTCTCCGAGTCGATACGCCTCACCAAACTCATTCCCGACCGTCTGCCCGAAGTCAACGGCAAATCACCCAAAATAAATATAAAAAATTGCATTGCCGCCGTTCCCGACTTACGGGCCGCTTGCGAAGACGAACGTACACGCAACACGATGAAATACGCTCAAATGCTCGAAGGCAACGTAAGAGGCACAGGCGTACACGCCTGCGGGACAATTATTTGCCGGGACGATATTACCGATTGGGTTCCTGTAAGCACGGCCGACGATAAGGAAACCGGAGAAAAACTGCTGGTAACCCAATACGAAGGATCGGTCATCGAAGATACCGGACTTATCAAGATGGACTTCCTCGGATTGAAGACCCTCTCTATCATCAAAGAGGCATTGACCAACATCAAGTTATCACGAGGTATCGATATAGACATCGACAACATCGATATCAACGACCCGGCCACTTATAAACTTTATGGAGAAGGCCGCACGATAGGCACATTCCAATTCGAGTCGCCGGGCATGCAAAAATACTTGCGGGAACTGCAACCTTCGACCTTCGAAGATCTCATCGCCATGAACGCCCTCTACCGTCCGGGGCCAATGAAATATATACCGTCGTTCATTGCCCGTAAACACGGAAAAGAAAAAATCACCTACGATATCCCCATCATGGAAAAATATCTGAAAGATACTTACGGTATTACCGTGTATCAAGAGCAGGTGATGTTGCTTTCCCGTATGCTGGCCAACTTCACCCGAGGCCAATCCGACGGATTGCGTAAAGCGATGGGTAAAAAAATTAAGGAAAAACTCGATGAGTTAAAACCGCTTTTTATCAGCGGCGGAGAGAAAAACGGGCACGACCGTAAAATCCTCGAAAAAATTTGGGCCGATTGGGAAGACTTCGCATCATATGCATTCAACAAGTCTCACGCGACCTGCTATTCATGGGTTGCTTACCAGACAGCTTATCTCAAAGCCAATTATCCGTCGGAGTACATGGCGGCGGTACTGAGCCGGAACATTTCGGACATCGGCGAAATCACGAAGTTCATGGACGAATGCAAAAGTATGGGTATCAAAGTACTCAGCCCCGATGTAAATGAAAGTTACCTGAAATTCACCGTAAACAAAGAAGGTAATATCCGTTTCGGACTCGGTGCAGTGAAAGGCGTCGGTGAAAACGCCGTCCGGTGCATCATCGAAGAACGGGAAAAAAATGGTCCTTTCACCGATATTTTCGATTTCGTGCAAAGGGTCAACCTGTCGGCCTGCAACCGTAAAAACATCGAATGCATCGCCATGTCGGGTGGATTCGATTGCTTTGGGTTAAAACGGGAATGTTACATGTCGGTAAACAGTAAGAGCGAGAGTTTCTCCGAAATTCTCGTCCGATACGGCAATAAATACCAAATAGACCAAAACATGCAAAGCAACTCTCTATTCGGCGCCACCAACGCCGTAGAGGTAGCCCGTCCCGTAATCCCCGAGACGGAAGCGTGGTCGGATTTGGAAAAACTGAACAAAGAAAAAGAGTTGATCGGTATCTATCTATCAGCCCATCCGCTCGATAAATACCGCATAGCCTTACAATATGGCTGCAACACCCGCATGAAAGAACTGGACGATCTCGAAGCACTCAAAGGTCGCGACCTCTCGATGGGCGGTATCGTCGTGGGCTACCGGGAAGGAATCACCAAAAACAACAAGTCTTTCGGCATAATCAAAGTCGAAGACTATTCCGGCATCGGCGAATTTTTCTTGATGGGCAACGATTATGTGAATTTCCACAAATTCGGGGTTTCCAATCTCTACGTCTATATACGAGGTCGCGTCGAACCCCGATTCCGCGACAGCACGATGCTCACCGTAAAAATAAACACGATAGAATTACTGCCGGATGTAAATGACCGGATCATCGAAAACCTGACCATCGTTCTACCCAGCGAATCGGTGGACCGAGCCATGGTCGACGTTCTCCATGAGAACCTGCCTAACGATAATGAAGGAAAAACCAAACTCTATTTCGAACTTATCGACGAAAGAGATCCCGAACATACTATCAACTTATTTGCACGGCCCTTCAAGATATCCGACATCAGTGAAATCACAAAATTTCTGATAAACAGCAATATAGAATTTAAAATAAACGGCATCAAATACTTGTCGGATAATCCGACAGAAGTTGACGAAGAAAATGAAGAAACCATACTCGAATTGGAAAGCGAAATCGCCTGACCGATAACCGGAAGATTTTTACAAACCATTTTCGGGTATCTACTGTTTTTTTATTATCTTTGAGCCTGCATGAATAAAGATTCAACAACATAAAAAATTATTATTATGGCACAGAAAATTACCGATGCTAATTACAAAGAGCTTTTGGCTCAAGACAAACTCGTAGTCGTAGACTTTTGGGCAGAATGGTGCGGACCGTGCCGCAGCATCGCACCCGCTGTCGATGAACTTGCAGCCGAATTCGAAGGAAAAGCCATTATCGGCAAATACAATGTCGATGACGACAACGCATTGAGCAGCGAAATGGGCATACGCAATATCCCTACCTTACTTTTCTTCAAAGGTGGCAAACTCGTCGACAAGCAAGTAGGCGCTTCATCAAAAGCCGACTTGAAAGCAAAAATCGAAGCAAATCTGTAAGACTTACGGACTTTTTTAAAGCTTTCCTATCGGCT
>HF999741.1:92962-95507 GCA_000434215.1 Bacteroides sp. CAG:144 | reverse complement strand
ATTTAGTTTTCAAATGCTTTACATTATTTTCTTCAAAACTATCCGTATGTGAGTGAGTTTGTCTACTTTTGTAAAGTCTTTGATAAAAAATAAAATGAAAAAAACTTTTTGGGCAACTATCTGCCTGTTGATGTATGTCTTGCCTGTTTCGGCCGAAAGTTCATGGGTCTGTGCGGATAAAAGTGCCGCATCGGTATTATTGTCTCGGGATAGCCGAAAGGTCGGGGAAGGTAAGAAAGGATTGATGAAAGCGACATATAATGCCGTAGACAGTTTTTGTCGTACGCTCGCAGGTGGAGTAAAAGCCGGATATGCAGGATTTGTCGATGCCTCTATTTTGGCAACGATGACGGGTGAAAGTGCCGTTTCTGTGTCGACGACTCATGGATATTGTTTCAACCCGTTTGTCTTTGTGGGAGCAGGGCTAGCTTGCGATGTCTATCGAGATGCTCTTTTTACTCCTGTTTATGCTGCTGCCCGATTTACTTTGCGCGATAGTTGGCTGGCTCCTTATGTCGGTGTACGTGTGGGTTTCTCTCCCGGAAAGAAAGACGGTTCGTCTTGGGCGATGGGGGCATATTGCTCGCCGTCATTGGGTTTGCGACTTGCTTTGAAAAGTTGTCATGCGGTAAATGTGGGGATAGCTTATGTATTGCAATCGCAAAGTACCGATTATTCATACGATGACGGATATAAGCGTTATTTCGGAACGACTGTTGATGTGCATCACAGTATTGCTTTGCGAGTCGGTTTTGAGTTTTGAAAAAAAGAAGGGTGGATCATAGATCCACCCTTCTTTTTTATGTAATCGGAAAATCTTTGGCTATTTTATATTTATGAGAGCTCCTGTGGCCGGGCAGAAAAGAGCCTGCATGGGATTCTTCCCGGTAAAGAGAGTTGGATCTAAACCGAAATCGACACCGAGTTGTGATAGCGGTAGATTTTCGGTACAAAGCGTTTTCCCTTTGTAAGAAATTTTTACATCGGCTTTTCCGGGAATGGTATAAATGAGCGCACCTTTTACCGGAGTTATAGTGTTTCCTTTGGCATCGGTCGGTACGGTTCCGATTTGTGTCCCGTTTACAGATATGTATATCGGTTCACCCGAGAGATTGTCGGGGGCGACAATACCGTTACGTTCGGAAAATCGGAAAGCGATTTCATTGGACGTGTGTTTTTCACTGTTTACAGGAGGAAGATAAATAATATGTTTTACCGAGCTTTCCGTTTCGACAGTTCCCATAAAAAGAGAGGTGAGAAGTGCTTCTCTTTTATTCATTTCGTTGAGTAGAATTTCAAAAGAACGTTCTTGTGGAATTTCATCGGAATTTCCGGTGAGTAGGTCGAGCCGATATTCACGGAGAAGATATATCTGTTTGGCTGCCGATTCGGCCATTTTGGCGGTTGATCCTGCAACGAGCATTTCCTCGGTATAAAGTTGGGCATAATCCGATTTGTCGAAAGTGTATTTTGGGGCATCGTTTGGTTTGTGTGGTTTGTTTGCCAGTGGGTGCTTATTTTTTTTCGGCTGTTCGTTTATTGCCACGAGTATGCCCTCACTGTCAAGATAAAAAGATGTGGAGTTTTCACCTTTCAGTTGAATGGCAAACTGTTTGTCGGGATCGGCTTTCCCGATAGGGTTTACTTTGATGCCGTCGATTTTCCAGACGGAACGGTCGGTGTTGGCAGTCGGAGCCGTGCCCAAATATTTTTGTGCGTATTTGGCAAACGGACCGGCTTTCTCGACAGAACGGGTAACCGTTACTTCAATGTCAAGGGCTGTCCGGGGCAGTGAATAGACGATACCGTAGCCGTTGAATTTATTGGCGGTGGTTTTTATTGTCTCTTGTGCGCATACACCTAAGGCGGCGAACAAGCCCAGTGTCAACATAAGTTTTCTCATAATGATGTTTTTATTGGATTTCTGAATTTTTGTAAGCGTGAAGTTCTTGGAATGCCTGTCCCAAGCACCGGCAAATATCCCCGGCAATGATATATTCTTCCGATTCATTGCGGGCGGCTATATCGCCGGCTAGTCCGTGGAGTACGACACCGAGAATAGCTGCTTTCAACGGCTCATAACGTTGGCAAAGGAGTGCACCGATGATGCCGGTAAGTGTATCGCCGCTGCCGGCGGTCGCCATGCCGGGATTTCCCGTACCATTGAAATAAATTTTTCCTTCGGGCGAAACGATAGCGGTATGCGCCCCTTTTAATACGATCACGATTTGGTAATGGCGGCTCATTTCCACCGCTTTTTGCAATCGCTCATATTGGGTGGTACTTTCCCCGAAGAGCCGGTCAAACTCCCTATGATGAGGGGTAATGATAGATTGCCGGGGTAATAAGCTGAGCGTTGTCGCATTTCCCTGCATGAGGTTCAGTGCGTCGGCATCAACTACGATGGGGTAGGTGAGTTGCGGTAATAGGCGGATAAAGGCCTCTCTTGTGTCGGTGTGCGTCCCCAGTCCGGGACCGATGGCAATGCTGTTGTATCTACGAGTGAGTTGGATATCGCTTATATGGTTTTCATTGTCATCGGCTT
>HF999741.1:86768-92823 GCA_000434215.1 Bacteroides sp. CAG:144 | reverse complement strand
AGCCCCTGCCATACCCCGGCTGCCGGCAACGACCAGTAAATGGCCGTAGTCGTATTTGTCCGAAAATCTTTCCCGCTTTTTTATCCATTCGGCAACTTCGGCCGGCTGTATATAGTAATAGGGGGTATCCTCTTTTTCTATGATATCGTGATGTAGTCCGATGTCTAAAATTTTCCAGTTTCCCGTTAACGGACACTCTTCCGAGGTAAAAAAAGCGAGTTTGGGAAATTGCAGAGTCAGGGTGAGTGCAGGATGTATGATGTTTTGCCGGCTACAAAACCTGTTGTCTTCACCCATCATGCCCGAAGGTATGTCTATTGATACGATGATTGCTCCCGAAGCATTGATGTATTGTACGACCGAAGCATATGCATTTTCGAGCGGGCGTTGCAGGCCCGAACCGAACAGGCCGTCTATGACGAGCATGTCTTTGTGAAGTCGGGGTGGAACGAATTCGTTGATGACTTCATGCAGTTTTGCGTTACTTTTTTTCAGGCGTTCTCTATTGATTGCACAATCGGGAGACAAGTGATTTTTGGGGTTGAAGAGGTAACTATCGACCGTATAACCGCCTTGTGTGAGCATACGGGCTACGGCGAGGGCATCGCCCCCATTATTTCCGGGGCCGGCAAAAACAACGACTTGTCGGCGATTGTCCCATTGGTCGATGATTTCTCGGGTAATTGCCGAAGCAGCCCGTTCCATCAAATCGATGGAGGCGATAGGCTCGTAGTCGATGGTATAGCGGTCTATCTTCTTTATCTTTTCGGTCGGAAATATCTTCATATCATATTGCAATGTATCGAATTTCACCCAAACAAAGATAATATTTTTTTGAGAATTTCACTTCTCTGTTGTAGAAAAACCGTTATGGGGAGAATGTATTTCCGATTTTCGGTAAAAAGCTCAGATTCCTATATTTTTGTTACGATAAAAGTTTGTACCTTTGCACTGTTTTATAAAGGGAATGGATAAGATACGCATCAAGGATAAAACGTTCAAACCTTATATATCGAGTGATGAAATCGCCCGTGCGGTGGTGCGGGTGGCTTGTTGCATACGCGAAGATGTAAAGGACGAACGTCCGCTTTTTATCGTTATGTTGAACGGGGCATTTGTTTTTGCTTCAGATTTGTTGCGAGAAATGGAATTCCCTTGTGAAGTCGCATTTATGCGCATGAAGTCGTATGCAGGAACTGTTACGACAGGAAAAGTCGATTTGTTGCAGGATATTGGCGTCGATGTGGACGGGCGCACGATTATTATCATCGAGGATATTGTGGATACAGGTACCACAATGCATGCTTTGTTGCAGAATTTACAGGCGCGAAGTCCGAAGTGCATAAAAATAGCGGCGCTGCTTTTCAAACCGGAGTCTTTGCTGTATGACTTCGAGGTCGATTATGTCGCATTTGAAATCCCCCGGGATTTTATTGTCGGCTATGGTCTCGATTATGAAGAAGAGGGACGCAATCTCAAAGATATTTATGTTATAGATAATTAGACTGAGTTACCTTTTTGCGGGTAACGAGATAAAAAAGAAAAACAAGAAATAGGTAAAATTATGATGAACATTGTTATTTTCGGAGCTCCGGGTTCGGGTAAAGGAACACAGAGTGAGAAGTTGATCGAGAAGTATGGATTGTACCACATTTCTACCGGGGACCTTTTGCGTAAAGAAATCAAGGCCGGCAGCGAATTGGGAAAAATCGCCGATGACTACATTTCCAAAGGCCAGTTACTTCCCGATTCTCTGATTATCGATATGCTTGCCAAGTTGCTCGATACGACTCCCGAGGCACGTGAAGGTGTTATTTTGGACGGTTTCCCTCGTACGATACCTCAGGCTCAGGCTTTGGACGCTCTTTTGCTCGATCGTGGTATGGAGTTGTCGGCCGTTGTCGGTCTTGAAGTTGATGAACCCGAATTGATAGATCGTCTTATCAAGCGGGGACAGGTATCTGGACGCTCCGACGATAATCTCGAAACCATCAAAAAACGTCTTGATGTATATCATAACCAGACAACTCCTCTCAAAGAGTTTTATGTAAAGAACGGCAAGTATAAAGCCATTCACGGTATGGGGACTGTCGATTCTATCTTTGAAACGATAAGTAAAGCTCTCGACGAGTTTGCCCGTTGATATATCGTTTTACGATAACGGATTTATCCGTTGCATAATCCCTTCTGTCTTTGTGAGGCAGAAGGGATTTTTCATTTTACTTGCAGTTTTGTCGGAGAAAAAGAAAAGTATATCTTTGTAAACCGTTTATCATTAGACGGGTTATTTTATATTTGTAAAAGAGAAGACTATGGCCGAATCAAATTTCGTCGATTATGTAAAGATTTATTGTCGCTCGGGAAAAGGCGGTGCCGGTTCAGCGCACTTGCACCGGGCTAAATATACACCTAAGGGTGGTCCCGATGGCGGAGACGGCGGCCGGGGAGGTCATATTATTTTGCGGGCCAACCGCAATTATTGGACTTTGTTGCATTTGCGATATGAGCGTCATGTCTATGCCGGTAACGGAGAGTCGGGTAGCGACTGTCGCAGTACAGGAAAAGATGGTGCTGATCGTGTTATAGAAGTGCCGTGCGGGACGGTTGCCTATGATGCGGTTACGGGTGAATATCTTTGTGAACTGACCGATGACGGACAAGAAATCGTGTTGTTAAAAGGTGGTCGCGGGGGATTGGGCAACTGGCATTTTCGCAGTGCTACCAATCAGACTCCGCGTTATGCACAGCCCGGTGAACCGGCCATAGAACGAACTGTCGTTCTCGAACTGAAACTTCTTGCCGATGTAGGGCTTGTCGGATTTCCGAATGCCGGGAAGTCGACTCTGTTATCGGCCGTTTCTGCGGCAAAGCCCAAGATTGCCGACTATCCTTTTACGACAATGGAGCCCAATCTCGGTATAGTTTCTTATCGGGATAATCGATCTTTTGTCATGGCCGATATTCCCGGGATCATCGAGGGGGCAAGTGAAGGCAAGGGATTGGGTTTGCGTTTTTTGCGTCATATCGAGCGTAATGCGGTGCTCTTGTTTATGGTCCCGGCCGACTCAGACGATATCGCCCGCGATTATGATATTCTGTTGGGTGAATTGGCGGCGTATAATCCCGAGTTGCTCGACAAGCATCGTATCCTTGCCGTATCGAAATGCGATATGCTCGATGATGAATTGTTGACCGATTTGAAGAAAACCGTTCCCGACGAACTCCCGGTTGCGTATATATCTTCGGTTACCGGTCAGGGCATCGCCGAATTGAAAGATCTGCTTTGGGAGGCTGTCAACAGTGAAGACAATAAAACTGATACTCTTACGCATCATAATCTCGATACCCGTTTCGATGATGACGAGTATATAGATGAGGATAACGGAGAGAATTACGATGAGTATGACTGGGATGAAGATAAAGTCTGAAATTGTTTTTCGTCATTTACCAGGGCAAATAGGTATCTGCACTTTTCCGTCATTGGATGTTTTTCCCGGCTTGACGCATTTTGTTACGCAACGAGGAGAAAATCATCCCGGAGATCCATTTTCCTCTTTTAATTTAGGACGTCATTCGGGAGAAGATTTGACTCGGGTGATGAGAAATCGGGCGGCCTTGTGTCGGGCCTTATCTATTCCGTCGTCGGCTCTGGTACAGCCTCGTCAGGTGCATGGTAATGAGGTTTTGTCGATACCTCCCAATTTTTTGTCATGGAAAGATACCGAACAAATGGAATATGTTTCGCGAGCCGATGGTTTGGTAACCGATCTGCCTCGCGTGTGTTTGGCGGTTTCTACGGCCGATTGTGTCCCGTTGTTGTTTTATGATTCTCGCCGTCGGGTGATAGGCGCATCTCATGCAGGTTGGCGGGGTACGGTAGGGCATATCGCTTTGCGGACGGTCGAGGTAATGCAGGGTATCTATGGTAGTAACCCCGAAAATATTTATGTGGCTATCGGTCCTTCTATCGGAGAATCGGCATTTGAGGTTGGCGATGAGGTTGCCGATGCGTTTGCTACGGCTTATCCGGTACATCGTCGCAAAATAATTTCTCCCCGTAGGGGAGACAACGGTCGCCATCATATCGATTTATGGGTGGCAAACTGTGCCGATTTGCTTTCTGCGGGAATTCGAGACGAGCATATTTCTGTGGCAGGAATTTGCACGTATACCCGGAATGATCTTTTCTTTTCCTCTCGGCGGGCCGGAGGAAAGCTATTCGGACGATTTTTATCCGGTATATTTTTGCATTGAAATACAAGCGGAGCGGTTGTACACAACCGCTCCGCTTGTCTATTTGTCGTTTTTTGAATTATTTTTGTTTGCTGGTATATCTATTGTTTAGCAATCGTGTAATTTCCGGAGTAATGTTATAAGAAGGTTTAATATAGAGTACGCTACTATTGTTGAGTATCGCTTCGTATCTGCCGTCTTTGTTGTACTCTTTGATGAAGTTGGTGATGGAATCAGTTACTTGGATAAGCATCTTTTGTTGCTCTTGCAACAATTCGTTTTCGAGTTGTTGAGCATAAGCCTGCAATTCCTGCTGCTTTTTGAGGAGACGTTGTTGTTCTTGTTCAAATCGTTCTTGCGAAAGGAAAGCATTGTTCTTGACTTTCCGTTCGAACTCGGCGACTTCTTTTTCCAGTTGGCGTCCTTTTTCATTTACCGTAGCCCGAGCATTTTCTTGTCGTGTAAGCATTTGTTCGTTCAGGTCTTTGGCCAGATTATAATTGCTCAACAAAGAATCGACTTCGACATAAGCGATGGGTAAATGGCCCGAAAAGTCGACTGTTTGGGCGGGAACGTTATTCTTTTCGACGGCAGTTTTTGCCGGTTCTTGGCAGCTTGTCGTGGCGAGGAGTATTCCGGCGATAGCCGTGGAAAGAGTAAAATATTTGTACATATTTATTATTTTGGTTTTGGTGAATAATGCAATTATCGGTTTATTGATGGAGGCCTTTCGTGTTACGGTCGGCGTAATCGGTAGAAAGAGCGCAGGTTATCCCTCTTTTTTTCATGTCGGGATTATCTCCGATATGAGTTTTAGGGAAACGTCCGTCTTTGACAAAAAAAATTTTTATACCCAGTAACAATATCGAGACGGCCACAATTATTATGGTGAGTAGAATAACTTTTACCATATAATTCATATATTTGTATGCAAATATATATAAGAAACAGAGACTTGATACTTTTTACCGGTCGATTTGGGGGTTTATATTAATTTATAAAACTTTTTAACAAATGGGGATTCTTGGTAAATTGGTCTAGTCTCATAAAAATAAGAACGATGGGAATTAAAGACCTGAAACCTCAACAGATTTGGAGTTATTTCGATGAAATAACTCGGGTGCCTCGTCCTTCGAAGAAAGAGGGAAAAATACGGGCCTATCTGCTCGACTTTGCAAAAAAACACAATTTGGCGGTACGTACCGATGCTACCGGAAATGTACTTATCTGTAAGTCTGCTACTCCCGGTTGCGAAGATAGGCCGGGTGTCATCTTGCAGTCGCATATGGATATGGTGTGTGAAAAAAATGCCGGTGTGGAGCATGATTTCGATAAAGACCCTATCGATGCATATATTGATGGCGAATGGGTGAAAGCCCGGGGTACGACTCTGGGAGCCGATAACGGTATCGGTATGGCGGCGGCTTTGGCTGTTTTGGCCTCCGACGATCTTGTACACCCGTCTCTTGAAGCGCTCTTTACGGTCGATGAAGAGACCGGGCTTACGGGTGCATTCGGCATGGAAGATGGATTTATCTCGGGCAAATATTTGCTCAATCTCGATTCGGAAGATGAGGCGGAAATATTTATCGGTTGTGCCGGCGGTATCGATACGACTTCTACATTTACATATACGACTTATCCTTTCCCCGCCGGGTATGTGGCATTACGTATTTCTGTATCGAAATTGCAAGGCGGACATTCAGGTAGCGATATAAACGAGGGCCGGGGAAATGCCAATAAGATTTTGGCGCGCTTCTTGTGTCAGTGTATCGGTAAGTACGATATGCAGTTGTGTGCGATCGACGGGGGGAACTTGCGT
>HF999741.1:81595-86675 GCA_000434215.1 Bacteroides sp. CAG:144 | reverse complement strand
TAGACCTGAATATCTATCAGTCGGTTATAGAATCGGAATTGGCGGCGGCCGATCCCGCAGTGGAGATAACGCTTGCTTCTTGCGATGCTCCGTCGGAGTGTATCGATAAAGCGACGGCCGTCGCTTTGTTGCGGTCGTTATATGCTTGTCCGCACGGAGTGATAGGTATGAGCCGGGATATTCCCGGGTTGGTCGAGACATCGACCAATCTGGCATCGGTGAAAATGAAAGAGGGGAATACGATCGTCGTGGCTACCAGCCAGCGCAGTTCGGTCGAGTCGCTCAAAAAAGATATTGCCGGGCAGATAGAAAACCTGTTTGCTTTGGCAGGGGCTGTCCCTGCTCACGGAGACGGTTATCCGGGCTGGAAGCCCAACTTGAAATCTCCTTTGCTCGATGTGGCAGTAAAGGCCTATGAGGAACTATACGATGTAACCCCTGCCGTGAAAGCTATTCATGCCGGTCTCGAATGCGGCCTTTTCTTGGAAAAGAATCCTGGACTTCACATGATTTCGTTCGGTCCGACGTTGAGAGGTGTGCATTCTCCCGACGAGAAAATGCACATTCCTGCCGTGGAGAAATTCTGGAATCATCTGACCTTGATTTTGAAGAAATTGGCAGGACATTAAAAATACACTTCTTTAAATAAAAACAGCGCAATCCTTGAAAGGATTGCGCTGTTTTTGCTTATCATCGGCATATATCGAAGGAGGTCTTGTTTTGTTTAATCCATGATTTTCTCTTTTTCTCCGACCGATTTTATTGATTTCCCGTTAATCGAAACTTTTTTCACGTTTTGCAGGGAAATGGACTTTTGGTTTTTGGGAGCAATGGTAACGTTTTCCATTTGGACATTTTCGGATTGGTGAATGATTGCACCAGTTTCTGTTCCCGAAATATAGATATTTTTCAGGTTGATGTTGTTGATAGGCATTTCGGGTAGTCCGTTGAAAAGCATGGCACATCGGCCGCCGATTGCTTTTACGTCCGAGATATAGATATTTCGGAATTGCGGAGTTCCTTCATCGACAGGAACAGGTCGGTTATCGCTATTTTTTACGCCATAGTAAAGGTCGAAGAGAATATTTTCATTTGCGATTTCAAACATATTGATGCGGTTGCAGTAAATGTTTTCGACAATGCCGCCACGGCCTCTTGTGCTTTTGAATCGTATGCCCACGTCGGTACCGATAAATGTACAGTTGTCGATGAAAATATTTTTTACACCACCCGACATTTCGCTACCTACGACAAATCCGCCGTGTCCATGATATACGACGTTGTTCCGAGCGATCACGTTTTGACAGGGCCAGCCACGCATGCGCCCCTCTTTGTCTTTTCCTGATTTGATGCAGATGGCATCGTCGCCGGCATCAAATACGCAATCATAAATGACTACCCGGTTGCAGGATTCGACGTCGAGGGCATCGCCGTTTTGCGAGTACCAGGGATTGATAACCGTTACTTGGTGTATGGTGAGCTCTTCGCAGTGAATAGGGTGTATGCACCATGCCGGAGAGTTACGGAACGTAATACCTTGCAATAGTACGTTTTTGCACTCGTAGAGCCGTACCATGTTGGGTCGTCCTTCACCTTCTTTGGCAGCCTGACTCGGATACCATACATCTTCTTTTTCGTTGACGACACCCCCGGAAGCAACTCGTTGTTTCCACTGTCCGGCCGTCAGTTTGCTGCGTTTTACCATACGCCAGGTGTTGCCGTTTCCATCGAAAACGCCATGCCCGGTAATGGCGATGTTCCGGGCATTATCGGCATATATGGGAGAAAGCGACAATGCATGTTTGGGGGCGTTCGGTTTTTTATAATGGCTGTGGTCTTCGGTAAAAAGAACGAAGGCATTTCTTTCGGTATAGAGGTTGACTCCGCTCTGCAATTTGATGGGGCCGGTGATCCAGAAACCGGCAGGAATGACGACCGTACCACCTCCTTTTTGGCTTACGGTGGCAATGGCGTTGTTTATGGCTTGGGTATTCAATGTCTTTCCGTCGGGAGTAGCGCCGAAGTCGGTAATGCATACTTTATAATCGGGGAATTGAGGTTGGACGACCTTTTTCATGGGGAACGGCAGTCCGTTGTAGACCGAGTCGGGTATAGCTTCTGTCGACCGGGCTTGAAGAGGCAATGAGATACATGTAAGAAGTACTCCGCAGATTTTTAGGATTTGTTTTTTCATGTCGATGGAAAATAGGTGAATGTTTTTTCTTGTTTGATTTAAAATTAGACTGATAACTTCTGTAATGGTTTAGGTTGATAGAAGTTAATAAAATGTTAATGGAGCCGGTATGCCGGAAGATATTCTGTTTGCACAGGAAAATGCGTGTCGGACTATGCGTGAAGGCAATTCCTGTTTTGTAATAAGAAAAAGTTGCATTTGATGCAGAAAAAATAAAAAAATGTAGGAGTTTTGAGATATTTTACGTAATATTGCCGTCGAAAACGAAATTCAGATTATATATGCACTACCGGAATATAACGACTTTTTTTATTATGACAACCCCTTAGGGGGTCAGTTATTATTTTCCGTGCGTTTTTACTATCCTCCGCAAAGGAGGAGAATTTTCTCTTTTTTATTTTTAGTTAATATGGTACTGATGAAAAATGGGTGAGGTCAACTATTTTTCTCAGTCATGAAATTTGTATATACATCTCTATGAAAGTACTGAAATTCGGCGGCACCTCTGTGGGGTCTGTCAAGAGCTTGAAAAATGTAAAACAAATTGTGGAATCTTGTCAGGAGCCGGTTATTGTTGTCGTTTCGGCTCTGGGCGGGATTACCGATAAATTGTTGGAAACGGCGCGGGAAGCTGCGGCCGGTTCACTCGATTATCAAGATAATTTGCGTGAAATTATCGCCCGTCATCATGATATCATTGCCGGTGTCGTCCCCGAAGAGCGACAAGAGGAGGTTTGCGCCCAGACCGATGCTCTTCTCGACGAATTGTCGAATATCTATAAGGGTGTTTCTCTTATTCGGGATTTGTCGGCTAAGACGCAGAATATCATTGTAAGTTACGGTGAACGTCTGTCATCGTTCATCATCAGCCGCATTATCGATGGTGCTGTGCATTACGATTCGCGCACATTCATCAAGACCGAGTCTCAGTTTGAAAAAAATATAGTTGATTTCGAGATTACCAACGCTCTTATACATGAGACTTTTACTCAACTCCCGCAGGTCGCTTTGGTGCCGGGTTTTATTTCATCAGATAGCCGTACGGGTGAAGTTACCAATTTGGGGCGTGGCGGTTCCGATTATACAGCGGCTATTATCGCTGCGGCACTCGATGCCTCCCGTCTCGAAATATGGACTGATGTCGACGGATTTATGACGGCCGATCCCCGAGTTATCAACAATACCTATGTCATCGAACAGCTCTCTTTTACCGAGGCGATGGAATTGTGTAATTTCGGGGCAAAGGTGATCTATCCGCCGACGATTTATCCCGTTTATCACAAAAATATTCCCATTGTTATAAAAAATACGTTCAATCCCGAAGTACCCGGTACGCTTATTACCGAGGCGACCCACGCTTCCGACGGTAAGGCCATCAAGGGAATATCGTCGATAAACGATACCTGCCTTATTACCGTTTCGGGATTGGGTATGGTGGGTGTTATCGGTGTCAATCATCGTATTTTCAAGGCGTTGGCGCAGTCGGGTATCAGTGTGTTTCTCGTGTCGCAAGCTGCTTCGGAAAACAATACTTCGATCGCCGTGCGTAATGCCGATGCCGATAAGGCTATCTCCGTTCTTAATAATGAATTCGCCCACGAAATAGAGATGGGCGAGATGAGCGAGGCTTTTGCCGAGCGGGATTTGGCGACGGTCGCCATTGTGGGAGAGAATATGAAACATACGCCCGGCATAGCGGGAAAACTGTTCAATACGTTGGGCCGTAACGGTATCAATGTCATTGCTTGTGCACAAGGTGCCAGTGAGACCAACATTTCGTTTGTCATCGAACGGGGCAGTTTGCGGAAGGCGCTGAATGTTATACACGACTCGTTTTTCCTTTCCGATACGCAGGTGCTCAATGTTTTTATCGCCGGTATCGGTTTGGTGGGAAGCAATCTGCTCGATCAGATACGCAGTCAGCAACCTCGTTTGCTGAAAGAAAAATCTTTACGTATCAATATCGTAGGTCTTTCCAATTCCCGGCAGTCGGTCTTCTGTCGTGAAGGTATTTCCCTCGACAACTATGAGGAGGTATTGAAAGCTTCTCCCGTAAAAAGTACACCCGAAGAGATTCGCGATTCGATTATCAAGATGAATATTTTCAATTCGGTTTTTGTCGATTGTACGGCCAGTCCCGAGATTGCCGCCATATACCAGCAGTTGCTCGATCATAACGTATCGGTCGTGGCTGCCAATAAGGTGGCGGCTTCGTCGGACTATGAGAATTATGCTTGGCTGAAACAGACGGCGCGACGGCGCGATGTAAAGTTCCTTTTCGAGACGAATGTCGGGGCGGGATTGCCCATTATCAACACGATAAACAGCCTTATAAACAGCGGCGATACCATATTGCGTATCGAGGCGGTCGTTTCGGGAACGCTCAATTATATATTCAATGTTTTGAGCGAGGACGTGCCGTTGAGCCGAGCCATACACATGGCGAAAGAGGAGGGGTATAGCGAACCCGATCCTCGTGTCGATCTGAGCGGACAAGACGTGCTTCGCAAGTTGGTGATTCTTGCCCGGGAAGCCGGCTATCGTATCGAGCAGAGCGATGTGCAGAAAGACCTCTTTATTCCGGAAAAGTATTTTGAGGGTTCACTCGATGATTTCTGGAAAGAGATTCCCGAACTCGATGCCGAGTTTGAGCAACGTCGTAGGGAGGTTGCCGCACAGGGGAAACGTTTCCGTTTCGTTGCCTCTCTGTCCGAGGGAAAGGCCCGTATCGGATTACAAGCCGTGGGTCGCGAACACCCGTTCTATGAATTGGAAGGCAGTAATAATGTCATACTCATAACGACCGACCGTTATAACGAGTATCCGATGATTATCAAGGGGTATGGTGCCGGTGCTCCGGTTACGGCTGCCGGTGTGTTTGCCGAT
>HF999741.1:81442-81582 GCA_000434215.1 Bacteroides sp. CAG:144 | reverse complement strand
CCGGTGTGTTTGCCGATATTATAGGAATTGCCAATATACGATAAATATAAGACGCGATGAAATATATTATTGTTTTGGGAGACGGTATGGCCGATGAGCCGATCCCTTCGCTGGGCGGTCGCACCCCCATACAGGCGGCC
>HF999741.1:62139-81394 GCA_000434215.1 Bacteroides sp. CAG:144 | reverse complement strand
GTGCGGCAGATTGCATACCGTGCCAGCCGGTTTCGAGCCGGGAAGTGAAATTGCCAATATGGCTATTTTGGGATATGACTTGCCGACGGTGTTTGAGGGGCGCGGTTCACTCGAAGCCGCCAGTATGGGGGTGGATATTCTTCCCGGTGAAATGGCCATGCGATGTAATCTTATCTGCATCGAGGACGGAAAAATAAAGAACCATTCGGCCGGGCATATTTCGAGCGAAGAAGCTCATGAGCTCATTGACGTTCTTCAGCAGGAGTTGGGTGATGAAATTGTACACTTCTATCCCGGAGTCTCTTATCGGCATTTGCTGAAAATCAAAGGTGGCGACAAGCATTTGCATTGTACCCCTCCCCATGATGTGCCCGGAGCACCTTTCCGAGATGTATTGGTGCGGCCTCTCGATCCGAAAGCAACCGATACGGCTTATCTGATAAACCGTCTGATTATACGTTCTCAGGAGATTCTTCCCTTGCATCCGGTGAACTTGCGCCGCAAGGCCGAGGGAAAAGATATGGCCAATAGCATTTGGCCGTGGTCGCCCGGATATAAGCCATGTATGGAACCCTTGTCTTCTCATTTCGGGATCAAGAGTGGTGCGGTTATTTCGGCGGTTGACCTTATCAAGGGTATCGGCGTATATGCCGGATTACGTTCTATCGATGTGCCCGGTGCTACGGGTCTTTATGATACCGATTATGAAGGGAAAGTAGCTGCTGCGATCGAAGCATTGAAAACCGATGATTTCGTTTATCTGCATATCGAGGCGAGCGATGAGGCCGGCCACGAGGGCAATGCCGAATTGAAGAAGACGACTGTCGAATATCTCGATCATCGGGTACTCCGCCCGTTGCTCAGTGCGGCCGATTCTTTTGGAGAGCCTTTGACGATCGCCCTTTTGCCCGATCACCCGACGCCCTGCCGGTTGAAAACACATACCAATGCCCCTATACCGTTTGTTATTTACAAACCCGGGGAAACCCCCGACTCGGTACAGGTTTATGACGAAGATAGCGTGTCCGACGGGTATTATGGAACATTGTCGGGTAATGAATTTATTCATGCTTTTTTTGCCGACCCCGAATAGGATAGAGGAAGTGTATGAGGAAAGAGTTACGAGCTTTACATTTAATGCTCGACTTTTTCCTGTCGAGGCTATGGCTTGCAGTGGAGCAGAGAAGCTCTTGGCACTTAAAAATGCAGAACTTTTCCCGCATTTAAGAAAAAGGAGGCTTTTCAATTAATCTTTAAAAATGTGATAAGTAAATAATTGAAACGCTTGTTGGAATATTTCAAGAATATTCTGCTTTGTATGCCCGTAAAAAGAACTTCTTTTAAGAAGCTGTTCCCGGAAAAAAATCTATCTTTGTATCGGTAGCCGCAAGCTCTTCTGGAATCCTTTTCTCCGGAAAAAGGACTCCAAAGTAATAAGATAAATAATCATGCAATATTACAGTACCAATAAGCAGACACCGCCCGCCTCGCTCGAAGAGGCTGTGGTAAAAGGGCTGGCCCCGGATAAAGGGTTGTATATGCCCGAAAAAATAAAACGACTTCCTCCCGCCTTTTTCCATAATATGGGAGAAATGTCTCTTCGGGAAATTTCTTTTATTGTAGCCGAAGCATTTTTCGGAGAGGACGTAGAGGCCGATGTACTTAAAAATATCGTTTACGATACCCTTAGCTTCGATATTCCTTTGGTAAGGGTGCATGACTCGATATACAGTCTCGAACTTTTTCACGGTCCCACGTTGGCATTCAAAGATGTGGGGGCGCGTTTCATGGCGCGTCTGCTCGGTTATTTTATCGAGCGGAAAGGAAATAAGGAAGTCAATGTCTTGGTTGCTACGTCGGGCGATACGGGAAGTGCCGTCGCCAACGGCTTTCTCGGCGTACCGGGCATACATGTGTATGTGCTTTATCCCAAAGGCAAGGTAAGCGAAATACAAGAAAAGCAATTTACGACACTGGGCCGGAATATTACAGCCCTTGAAATCGATGGGACGTTCGATGATTGTCAGGCTCTGGTAAAGAGTGCGTTTATGGATAAGGATTTGAATAAGATGATGAATCTTACTTCGGCCAATTCCATCAATGTGGCACGTTTCCTGCCGCAATCGTTTTATTATTTTTATGCTTATGCCCAGTTGCTCAAACAGGGTATGGCCGATAATATCGTGATGTGTGTGCCCAGTGGCAACTTCGGGAATATTACAGCCGGCCTTTTTGCCAAACGTATGGGGTTGCCAGTGAGACGTTTTATAGCGGCTAATAATCGTAACGATATTTTCCTGCAATATCTTCGTTCGGGTAAGTATGAGCCGAAACCTTCGGTATCTACGCTTGCCAATGCGATGGACGTGGGGGCACCCAGTAATTTTGCGCGGATTCTCGACTTGTATGGTGGTTCTCACGACGCTGTTTGTGCCGAAATCAGTGGGGCCTCCTATACCGACGAGCAGATACGTGAAACACTTGCTGATGTTTATCGGCGTTGCCATTATCTCCTCGATCCGCATGGTACATGCGGGTATAGGGCTTTGTCGGAAGGATTGAAACCCGGAGAAACCGGGGTTTTTCTCGAAACGGCACACCCGGCCAAGTTCCTCGGGACGGTAGAAGAAATCATTGGGGAAAAAGTGGATATTCCCGATACGTTGCAGCGTTTTATGCAGGGCAAAAAGCGGAGCGTTGAATTATCGTCGGACTTTACGCATTTCAAACGTTATTTGTTAGGAAAGTAAAGACGTGGTAAGATAAAAAAAGAAGGGGGTGTCATTGTGTTGTCTTTGATACCCCCTTTTTGCTTTATACGGCCTATGCATTGATTTCTTTCGTGGCCTCCGATTCGAGGATAAGGGCCAAATATTGGTCGTATCGAACACAGGTGAGAGATCTCTTGCAATACATTCTCTTTGTGGGAGATTCTTCATTTCACTTCGTTCCATTCAGAATGACATTGCACCGTGAGGACTGTGAAAAGGATATTTTTCACTTCGCTTATGCTGCGTTCGGCATGACAGTTGAGTCATGCCAGAGAGGGGGTAAACCCGACGAGGAATCTCATATACACATGGAAGTCCGTTTTTTATTTTGCTGACATTTCGCCAATTCAATCCGATGCACGGTTTTGCAAAGTCTGTCTGCCTAAATCAGATATTCCCTCTCTTTAATTTGTACGACGACCATAAAGATCGGTAATTGTCGGGCGAAGTGTACAAGAAGTATGTATGTGAGAGGATTATGTGTCGGACGCTTTTCGTCGGGAATTGTACCAGTGTTTTCTCCACAAGTAGTCGGCAAATAAAAGTATGCCGGCAAGGAGTGCCAGTCCGTAGTATGGCAGGCTCTCGACAAGGTAGAGTTTGAAATTTCTTTTTATCGTCAGGAGAATATCGTTTACGTTTTCTTTTGAAGGGAGTATATCGTAAAAATAGAGTATAAACCCTACCGAGACGACGAGTGCCAGCGAGATCACTGATATCGTTATAAGCCCCCATATTTCGGTACGATGTTCTTTTCTCGCTTTTTCACGTTGCAGTCGTAATAGTGTACGAGCCGTAAAGTCGGGAGATAATCCTGCGGATTGTCTCCGGGCGAGAGCTTCTTTCATCAGATCATGATATCGGTTCGTTTCCATATTTGATGCGATAAAGATATAAAGATAATTTTTTTCTTACACGATGTAACCGTACTTTGATGTTTCCTTCGGACTGTTGCAGGATATAAGCACAATCCTCGATACTTTTGTTTTCATAATAGAAGAGCGTGATCAAGGCCCGTTCTTCGGCCGAGAGCCAGGAAATGGCAAGTTGCAGATCTTCTATGCGTTCATCGGGTTCGTTTTCATCGATTATATCGAAAGGAATCTCCGACTCGTCGTTCCCGATATGTTCGGGTATATTCCCATTGAAAGAAAGATATTCTTGCCGCTGTTTGTTTTTGCGGAGTATCGAAGCGGTTACGTTACAGGCAATACGGTATATCCAAGTGATAAATTCGCAATCGCCCCGGTAACGTTTCAATGATTCATAGGCTTTTACGAAAATATCTTGCGTGATATCTTCGGCATCTTCCCTATTGGAGACCATCTGTTGCACCAGCGTAAAGATACGATGGCCATAGGTATCGAGAAAGTAGCCGTACAGCTCCATTTCTCCACCCAAGATGCGTTTGATATACTCTTGTTCTTCCGTCTTCATCAGTATGGTTCTGCTGCGGAAAATCTATGATTATTTATCTTCGATAAGAAATAAATGGTTCCTTGTTTTCTTTATTAGACGCAAATTTATGATAAAGGTTACAAGAAAAAAGGGAAAAATATTTTTACTTTACCTGTAACCTTTTTACCGTTTTTGCGTCTAACCTAACAGAAACGAAATTATTCAACTCATAAAATTTATCGCTATGTTTAATTTTTTGGCACCGATTTTTGTAACAGCTACGATTTGCTTGACGATATACAAGCTTTTCGAGTTGTTTGTTCGTCGGAAAGAGCGGAATACTTTTATTGAAAAGTTGTCCGAAATTCCGGTTCAGAATCTTTCCGGTTTTTCCGGTCGTTTGCCGTTACCTTACGGAGTAGGTACGTCATGGAATTTTGTTGCCCTTCGTATCGGACTTTTACTCTTGGGTATAGGGGTTGGTCTCTTAGTGGGATATTTTATTGCCGACGTAAATGTTTACACCAACGATGTGGTTTTGGCGAGGGCGAAACATCGTACATATATCAATATGGTAGAAGGGTCTTTGCCTATTATTTACGGTTCTTCCGTACTTTTTTTCGGGGGGCTTGCGTTGGTTGTGTCTTTTTTGATAGAACAGTGGGTAGTACGTCAGAAGGCCGACCGGAATATCTCCGAAAGTACGTCGGAAGAGTAGATATACCCGTATGCGTTTGGGACGGTATTCAGATAAGTTTGAATCTTCGTCTTCAACACAAGTTTTTAGGGAAATAAGGGGATAAATGTTTGCCGATTTCCATCGATAAAGACCGATGGAAATCGGTTGTATATAGTTTAAATACAATATAAATCATGAAAAAAATCGCTATTCTGTTAATTTTGATCATCTTCTATGCCTCGAATACATGGGCTCAAAAAATCGAAGCGCAGGTCAAAGAGGAGGTCGAACTCATGTCGGTCCTTGCCCGGCTGGCCGGATATGAAGAGTATGGGTTCGATTATGCGAGAGGATATACGGCCGACATCGATTCCGTTTTGGGAAAATTCCGTTCGCATGAAGCCGTGGAAATGATGAAGCTGTTCAGTGAAAAATACGGGTTAGGGTACGACCGTGTCATGTCGATCGCCTTGCAGATAGAGTGTCGGGGTGACAACATCGTCAAGCTCGATACCGGGAAAAAGAGTATCGGCCCGATAAGCGAACAAGAGACACCGGCATTTCTGTCGGCACTTAACGATTTCTACCGTACCAGCCATTTCAACGATTTTTTCGATGCTCACAGCTATGTGTACGGACCGGCTCTCCGGCTGTTCAACGATTCGATAATGAAACATTTCGACCAAGAGTGGTACACCCGTTTCTACGGAACACCTCCCGCCGAACAGTTTCGTATCGTTATCGGTTTTGTTAATGGCCCGTCGTGTTACGGACCGAGTCGTCAATTAGTCGGTCAGTCCAAGGAGGTCTTTTCTATTATCGGTTATGCGGCCAATAGAAAAGGCCAGCCGGTATTAATGGCCGATCTTGGAACGGTTGTACATGAATTCAACCACTCGTTTATTAAAATCGAAGGAGACACGAAAAATGCTTTGGCGAAATCGGGAAAAACCATAAAGTCGTATTCTGCCTTCTGCATGAAACAGCAAGCGTATGACTCTTGGCAAACTATACTGGAAGAGTCGCTGGTACGTGCTGCCGAGAAGTGCTATTTTATAGAACATGGGGACGGAAAGGTAGATAAGGGTATCCGGAATGAAATGAATCATGGCTTCTTTTGGATGCCGGAGTTGGTGCAGACACTGCGTTATTATGAGTCGCACCGCAAGAAATATCCTACTTTCACGTCGTTCTATCCTGAAATCATACGCTTTTTCGATCGTTATGTGGCCGATGTGGAAAAGGAAATTCAGAAAGCCTTGAAGTAGATTTTTTATTTTTGAATACCGGTCGGCGTCGGAACCCGAAGTTTTCAATATTCAGATCTACTCCTGACGTGCTTGCCTATTCTCGTTTTGTGGTATTCCTCGAAAGACTTTTATTCGAAAGATTTCGATTCATTGCCTTGCTAAGACGTATGTAGTACATATTTTGGCTGTATCGATGATGCCGGTGGGATCTTATGAATGCTTTTTCCTGTATGAAAATTCACAAATGAGTGAAATGAAAAAAGCATAAATAACCGATACTATCGAATTATTGAGAACAAGAAAGAGGAAAGTACCAATTTTGATTGGATATACTTTCCTCTTTCTTGTATTTCAAAACTATTTATGAATCGTACTCGTAAAAGAGGTTGCAGACATCTCAAGTTCAATACTATTTGATATACTCTTTTGTACGGGAAACTACTTCATGGCTTTTTTCATCTCTTTCTCCATATTGGTCACATAACGATCGAAAAAGCGTATGATTTCAGGATAGAACGACGTGAAAGTAGGATATTTCTTGCGGTGCGACTCATAATAACGCAGTGTCTGCACCAACTCCGGCATCCAAAAGAAGTTACGGTCTACTTGTTCTATGATCGCATTGCGTATATCTTTTTCATCATAATCATGGTCTATAAGGTAACAAATCGTGGCGGCACGTACCAGCGATTCTTCCAGTATATTCCTCCACGTACTGTATGCTTGTCGCCGCATAGAAAAATAAGTGTATTCTTGTAGTGCTTTACCCGATTTTTCCAGAGCTTTTTCTGTATCACCCTTGATTTTGGTAAATGAGTGGCAAAACTCATGAACGACGGTCTCAACGACTTTTTTATAAAAGATAGGTCGTTCATTATCATCGACAGCATAGTTCATGATGGCAAAGACTTCTTTGGGCTGCCCTGTCAGTTTGCGGCTGGGACCGTAATTGCATGGACCGTTGGTAAAGCCGATAATGATACGGAATTGCTCGGCGGGAGGTGTCCCGTAGAAACGGGTGTACCATTCCTGATCGAAGTGAGCCATGACCGAGTCGTTGAATACTTGCAATCCGAGTTCATATATATCGGTATGGGTATTGAAAAAGTCATTGAAGCGACTGGTGCGGTAAAAGTCGTTGAGTGCCGACAGAAACTCGTGCGTTTCTTTTTGTCCTATCGGGCTGATACTCTTTTTCCCGGTATCGAGCTTGACGATGTTGTCACCCCGACACTCTATCTGCAAGGCGATCGACATGACACGGTCGTATCCCAACCCGTACTTTTTCTTGAACTGTTTCATCATTTTCACGGCTTCGTGCGAACGGTATTTTCTCAAAATGGAGTCAATGTCGGCTGTGTAACGACCTCCTCGATCATCGTTGTATTCGCCATATCCAGCCAGCCGGGCGAGAATCGACATGAGTTCTACCTCCTTTTTGACCTGAGGATCGATTTTTTGAGCCCATGTATTGGAGGCATAGAAGATGATCAAAACTAACAGAATAGCGATTTTTTTCATGGTTTATAGTAGATAATAATAGTGATGCAAATCGATAGAAAAGGTGTTTGTCAAGACATGTTTATCTTAAAACTTTCAATATCGTTTTCCCTAAATTGGCTGTATAATCTTTGAAAAACTCTATTATCTCAGGGTAGAACGAAGCAAAAGTAGGAAATTCTTTTCTGTTTTCGGTATAGTAATATATTCTTTTTATCAACTCAGGAGTCCAGGAAAAACCGCGTTCTATTCCTTCATCGACGGCTTTCCGTATGCTCTTCTTGCTCGATCCGTTGTCGATAAGGTAGTAAATTGCAGAGGCGTAAGCCAATGATTCTTCCATGATACTTTTGTCTGTTACGGCGGCAATAGGTTTTTCTCTCGTATATCGATGCACGTTTTCACATGCTTTTTCCAGCGTTGTTTTTACATCGTTATTTTCTATGTCGATAAACGAGAGGCATAGCTCTTCGGTGATGGTTCCGACGGCACTTTTGTCGTAGAGCGGTCGTCCGTTGTTATCGACGGCGTAATACATGATCGAGAAAATTTCTTCGGGTCCGCCTTGTCGGGTGCGGGTTGCTCTGTAATAATTGCCTCCTGAGGCAAACCCGATGACGATATGCAGGTCTTTATTCGGCTGTGTCCCGTAGAAACGGGAATACCAGGAGGGGTCGATATGGCTTACGACAGAATTGTAAAAAGAAAGAATACCGTTGGCATACACGTCGGAGTGCTGGTCGAAAAATTTCCGAAAGTCGCTTTGTCGGTAAAAATCGTTCAAGGCATCGAGAAATGCGGAGGTTTCTTTATCATTTAAAGGTATCGAATGATTATTTTCGGTATCGAGTTTGACGATATGATCGCCAAGACATTCGAATTGTAGTGCCAAAGTCATGACATCATCGGCCTCGATTTTGTGCGTATTGCGGAAGTTTTTCATCATTTCAACGGCTTTGTGCAAGCGATATTTTTTCAGATAAGAGTCGATATCGTTCGTATAGCTGCCGCCTGTGTCGGGTCGGAACTCTTCGTATCCGGCCAATCGGGCGAGTGCCGACATGAGTTCTATTTCTTCTTTTACTTGCGGCACGATTTCTTTGGCTTGTAAAAATCCTATCGAGAGAAATATCGTAAGGCATATAATGAAAATAGGTTTCATCTTGGACGTTTTTAGTGTGTGGCGTTTTTAATGAATTTGAAGTATGACTTTTACAGCCAGTGTGGTAAGAGCAAGCAACCATACGATGAGAGCCGAAATTTCGATGTTGCGTATTATCGAACGGCTTTGTGGCCACCAGCGATTGATGAGCAGGACGATGATAAGTACCAGCGGAACGATCCATAAGGCGTTGAGCAACAGTATCGAGAACCAATCATTAAAGAGAGCGATGGGTAGAGTAGTATCTCCGAAGTGGAACCTGACGCTGTCGGTTACAATGGAAGACGGTATGGCTATGAGACTTCCGCCGACAATGACCAGAATAAACAAGGCCAAAGCGATAATCGGCAACACGAGTATGCCTCCGCAACCGATCGCGGCAGCTTGCAGACACCCGTTTCCCGTGTTGCGGACTACGATGTTGCCGTTTTCGATATTGGTGGAGACAAATTGTCTTATGTTCTCGGCTGTCGGGCGTATACCCCGCATTTCCAATCGTTGGGCTGCTGTTCGGGCCATAGGTATTATCAGCCACATGACAAGGTATACAATGATGCCATAGCCGGTGAAAAGGAAAAAGATAAGAAATATGATACGCATCCACATCGGGCTGATGTCGAGATAAGTTCCCAGCCCAGAAGCTACGCCACCGATGATTTTGTCGTCAGGATTCCGGAAAAGTTTCTTTTTGATGAAATCTTCTTCGGGGTAAAGAGGGGCAGATGCGCCATTATTGTTTACGTTATCCCGGGAGTTGTTTGTCGCTGCCTCTTTCGTGTCCGATTCTTTGTCGTCGATAGAGCCGAAGTCTTCGACTTTTCCCAATACGGCAATGGCTTCATCTACCTCCTGCATGGAAACCACCTGCATACCGTACCGTTTGTGTTCATTGAATATTTCCCATAAACGCATTTCTATATCGTTCATTACTTCGTTGGTCGAGGCACTTTCCCCGAAATGTTTACGGAGGCTGTCGAGATAGTTTTTCAGAACCTCGGCCGCGTCTTCATCAATGTAACAGGCGTTTCCGCCCAGATTGAAAATAGATGTCTTTTTCATTGTATATATGTATTTTATTTGTTACTACTGTTATTATAACTCTTTGAGGTGGTTGACGGTTTTATTCAGGCCGTTCCATGTATCTTCCAACTCTGAGAGAAAGGCTTCTCCTACGGGAGTGATGACATAGTATTTGCGGGGAGGGCCTTGTGTGGATTCTTCCCATTCATAGGCAAGCAGACCATCGTTTTTCAAGCGGGTGAGCAAGGGATATAAAGTTCCCTCGACAACGATGAGGTGCGCTTTTTTCAATTCGGAGATAATGTCCGATGTATAGGCTCGTTTCCTGCTGAGTAACAGTAATGTGCAGTATTCGAGCACACCTTTGCGCATTTGTGATTTGAGATTTTCGGTATTCATACGCTTTTCTTTTGCCTTTTGTTTATCCAAAGATATATAATTACAATAGTACTATGTATTGCATAGTACTATTATTTATAAATTATTAACATGTAGACATTGGAGATGGTGTGTTGTAATTGCTCTTAAATTATTGTGGATATGTATGTCATTTCGAGCGTATGCGAGGAATCTCTGCTTCTTTCATCGGATGAAATTTTTCGGTGCTCTTGCACCTCAGAATGACACGCTTGTTCAGAAACAGATGGGGCGAGAAGAAAGAAAATGAAGTTAACTTAGATCTGTCGACCGAGTGTGAGGAATCTTATCGTTTGGTCGGAGATTCTTCAAGGCGAAGCCATTCAGCATGACATGCGCATGGAATGAGATTTTTCCTCCTTGCAGTCGTCAGAATGACATACGTGTTATTCCGAATGGATATGAGGAATCTCTACATATGTCATCTCGAACGAAAGTGAGAGATCTCATCGTTGGGGATTTTTCGGGGCTACGTACTTAACAGGGTTGTGATTCTTGATAGATGATTCTTCACTTCGCTTATACTCCGTTCAGCATGACATGCAATTCAAGGGCGGTAGCCTCTTGTCATTTCGGGTGAGGCCGATAGCCGATGAGGAATCTATTCCTTCTTATTGGTAATTGAATTGTTGCCTGCATGAGAAGGTTGTGGACAGAACTTTCAAGATGGCAGGTATTGGTGAAGAAAAGTGGTTATCAAAGAAAAGAGTTGTGCCCATTCTCGGTACAACTCTTTTCTTTATAGGAGGGTGATACTTAGTCTTCTTTCTCGGGAGCGTTGAGATCGAGGACCTCTCTGTCTCCGCTTTTGTCGAAGTATTGTTTGCGGAGAGGATTGGCGTGGTCGGCAGCATGTTGTACACGATTGTTCGTAACATCGATCGCCAGATAGAGAGCATGTCGGAAAGATTCTTCCGAGGCTTTGTTCTGTCCTGTAATATCGTATGCTGTACCGTGAGCCGGGGAGGTGCGCACGATAGGCAGTCCAGCAGTGAAGTTTACCCCGTCTTCCATTGCCAATGTTTTGAATGGTGCCAACCCTTGATCGTGGTACATGGCCAATACTCCGTCGAATTGGGCGAAGTGTCCCGAGCCGAAAAATCCGTCGGCGGCGTATGGACCGAAACATAATATCCCTTGATTTTCGGCCTCTTTGAGTGTGGGTATGATGATTTCCTTTTCTTCTGTACCCAGTAGACCGTCTTCTCCGGCATGGGGGTTGAGAGACAGGACGGCAATACGGGGTTTCTCGATACGGAAATCTTCATGCAGACTTCGGTTGAAGATTGTCAGTTTTTCGAGAATATTTTCTCGTGTGATCATCGACGGGACTTTCGATAGGGGAAGGTGAGTGGTAACCAGTGCCACGCGTATGAGGTCGTTGAGGAGAATCATGAGCGACTTCTGGCCGTTTCCGGTTTTCTTTTCAAAGTATTCGGTATGTCCCGGGAAGTCGAATTTGTCCGACTGTATGGTGTGTTTGTTGATCGGTGCTGTAACGATAGCATCGATAAGCCCGGCCTGCAAGTCGGCTGTCGCGGCTTCGAGGGCGAGAAAGGCGGCTTCTCCGGCTTGTGCCGAAGGTTTGGACAATTCGACTTTCAGCTCGTCGTCGAAGCAGTTTATCATGTTGATTTTTCCGGCGGCACATTGTTCGGCCGAAGTAATGATGTTGAAGTTGAAAGGCGGCAAATCGAGTGCTTTACGATGGTAGGCGGCCACTTTGGAAGAGCCGTACACGACCGGTGTACAGAGTTCTACGATACGGGGATCGGAAAGCGTTTTCAGTATCACTTCATATCCTACGCCGTTGATGTCGCCGTGGGTAATACCTATTTTCAGTTTATGTTCCATGTCGAATTTTTTTATTCGGAAAAGTGTTTTCCCGATTATGCTAAGGTAGTTATTCTTCGTGAATAAAACAAATTTTCATTTTCTGGGGTGTACTGTGGGTTTACTTTCTTGCAAGCACGTTTTATCGGTTTTGTTCTTTTCGGGCGGTCGACAGCATACCGCATGCTGCTTTGATGTCTTCTCCCCGGGAGGCACGTATGGTGCAGATGATACCCTTGCGGGAAAGGGCATCGCGGAATGCGATCATTTTTTCTTCGGACGGGCTGTGCAGATTTACTTGCGGTATGGTATGGAACCGTATGAGGTTGATACGGCAATCGAGGCCATGCAGCAGATGAGCCAGTTCGTTGATGTGAGCAGGGGTATCGTTGATACCTTCGAAAACGATGTATTCGAAAGAGAGACGGCGCTGGTGGCTGAAATCGTACTGTCGTAACAGTTCGATCGTTTGGGATATGGGAAAAGCTTTTTGTATTGGCATCAATTCTTGGCGACCTTCGGCAAACGGGTGATGCAGACTGATGGCCAAGTGGCACTGACTTTCGTCGAGAAATCGGCGTAAGCTGGGAGTAATACCTATGGTCGATAGGGTAATGCGTCGAGGACTCCATGCAAAGCCGCTTTCCGAGGTAAGTATATCGAGTGCTTTCAGTACTTCATCGGTATTGTCGAGCGGCTCTCCCATACCCATGAATACGATATTTGTCAATTTCTCGAATTCGGGTATGGAAACAATTTGATTGATGATTTCTGTTGCGGTGAGATTTTTTTTGAAGCCTTGTTTTCCAGTCATACAGAAGTAGCAATTCATCTTACAGCCTACTTGCGACGATACACACAATGTCGCACGCTCTCGGTCGGGAATATAGACGGTTTCGATGAAATTCTCGCCGGCGGCAAAAAGATATTTGACTGTTCCGTCTTCCGACCGATTTGCCTCGATCGGTTCGGTATAACCTATTTCAAAATCAGCGGAGAGTTTTTCCCGGTTGATTTTCGACAGGTTTGTCATTTGGGCGATGTTTTTCACACGGTTGCGATAAAGCCATGCGGCGATTTGAGGAGCAGTAAAGCGGGGCATACCGTATTGTGCGACCAATTCTTTTAGTTCTTCTCCGGTTTTCCCGGCCAGATATTGTTTGTCTGCCATTTCTAAAAGTGAAGTTTACAACACAAAGGTAGGGATTTGTTTCGGATTTTGAGAAAGGAATACTCTTTTTCCCGCCGGATATAAATAAAGCACCGCCGGATAATAAAGTCCGGCGGTGCTTTATTTTAGTGGAGAACATTGTCTCTATTAATAGAATTTGATTCGGTTATCTTCGATGTCGGCATTTTCTTCGAGTACGCTCATGAATTGATTGAGGAGCACGTATACCTTCTGATTGTATTTTTCTGCCTCGGCAGCGGCATCGATGGGTTCGTTGTTGTTCTCCTGACCGGTTACGGCAAACATATATACACCGCGATTACCGGCGATAGGACCTTCGAGTTTACCTTTGGCTGCGGTAGTAGCGGCTCCTATCAAGGCATTTTCGCTACCCAATCCGGCGATGGAAGATGTATTGAAGCTGATAAATTTAGCCTCTTCTACTTTTGAGTTCATCGCTTTGGCAGCCGCTTCGATATTGGTCGGATTTTTCGCTTTCAAGTCGGCAATGATTTTTTCGGCTTTTTTCTCTCTCATCAATTCTTGACGCAGATATGGTTCTACGGCAGCTTGGGGCATATAGCCTTTTTCGGAGATGTCGGATACCATAGCTACGAGGAAGCTATTCTCGATATTGAATATTTCTGAGAGAACATCTTTTTTCGCATTGAAAGCCCATTTTACAACCGTGCGACCATCATTGAGTGTTCCGAAGCTGATATCGTCGGGAGTCAACGTTGCGGTATTTACCAGCAAGCCTTCATTGGACGCATTAGCTTCGAAATCGGCCAGTTTATTATTGTTGGCGATATATTGGCTTACTTTGTTGTAAAGCTCACTGTATGTGTCGGAACTGGGACGTACGTTCATAACCAGTTGGGCCACGTTTGCTTTGGCCACGTTTGCTTTGCGTTCGGTTACTTGTACAAGGTGAATACCGTAGGGCGATTCTATACGCACCACGCCGTTGTTACGGCTATTGAAGCAAAGGTCGTTGAATTCTTTGCCGAATTGCATGGCATCTGTTTCAGTAACCCAACCTATTTCTCCGCCGTTGGCGCCGGAATTTCGTTCGGCAGAATATTGGCGTGCCATTTCTGCGAAATTACCGCCGTTTCTCAATACTGTGTAAATGCTGTCGATACGAGTTGTGGTAGCAGCATCGCTGTTGAGGGGGAACATGATGTGGCGTACTTTGACCGAATCGGGTGCGTTGTGTTTACCCATCAGACGGTACATTTTATATGCTTCACCTTCGAAGAAGGGACCATATACATCGCCAACTTGCGATTTCTGTACGAAATTTTTCATTTCGTCGTCCATCGTATTTACGGCCACATAAGCTTCGCTGTAAGGAACATCGGTGTTGAAAGTAAGGAATCCGCCCATGTCTTTGGTCGAAGCGAAAGTTTCACGCAATGCATTGATTTTTTCTTCGGTGGTTTTGTAGTCGGCTTCGCTGGGAACGATCTCTACTGAGATGTATTTGATGGTGCGGTGGGCATCTTGCTTGTAACGTTCTTTGTCTTTGTTATAAGCTGCCGTCAATTCTTCGTTGGTGATGGTGATGTCTTTATCGGCAACACTGGAATAAGGTTGCAGGGCATAAGCAAATTCTACCGATTTACGTCCGTTATCGTACGATGCTTGTAAATCGTATTTGTTGGGAGCCATCGTTTTGAGAACCAAATTGAGGTATTTCTCCGAGAGACGTTGTTTTTTTACATCTTGTTCGAGAGCAATCCATTTGGTACGGTAATCTTGGATTTGTTCGATAACGTTTTCGGGGTATTGCGAAAGGTCATCGTTGAAGATTACTTGCAGGAAGTTGAGTAATTCGGCTTTGCTGGGGAACATTTGTTGGATTTGCGGAGCGATGTGGTCGCCTTGCAACAAGTCGGTCAATTCCTCTTTCGATACTTGTACGCCTACATTGGCAGCTGCATCGCTGATAACCATTTCCTGTACGATTTGGTCGAATACGTCCTTATTGATGCGGGCGGAATAACCCTCAGGCAAAGACATGCCGTATTGCTGACGGAACATGGCCTGCATTTCTTCGGTGCGGCGGTTGACCAATTCCGAAAATTCTTGTGTTGTAACCTTTTTACCGTTTACCACTACGACTTTGTCTTGCGACATTCTGAAAAAGGCTTGTCCCGAGTTGAGGAAGTCGCCTATGATAAACGCGAGCAGGGCGACACCGATTACGATGACCAGAAGTCCTGCTTTGTTTCTGATTTTCTGTAAAGTAGCCATTTATGTGTTTTGTTTTTAAGTTTCGGTTATAGGGTGTTTCCCATGTTAAAGCGCACGAAGATACAAAAAAAAAGTGTTTGTTTGTGAATTTTACAGCCAATTTTATCGTTTTTCGCACTCTTTCTCTTTTGCTCCGGCAACGGAGTCGGTTTCGGCAATCCGCATTCTCACCCGACCTATGCGGGAATTGTTTCGGTCTAAGATTTCGAAAGAGTATTTTCCGTTTTCAACGGTTTCTCCCGGTTGCGGGATTGTCTGGTGATCGTGCAGGATATATCCGGCGATTGTCAGATATTCGTCCGATTCGGGCAAATCAAGATGATATATTTCATTGATTTTGCTTATTTCCATGCGTCCCGAAAATTCGTATGTGCGGTCGTCTATTTTTTTTGAAAAATAACGGGGGGTATCATGTTCGTCCTCAATGTCCCCGAAAATTTCTTCTACGAGATCTTCGAGTGTGATGATACCGGCTGTACCTCCGTATTCGTTTACAACGACTGCAATGCTTTTTTTCTGTTGCATGAGCGACTTCATCAGTTTTTGAGCCGGCATGGTTTCTGCGACTTGGGTAATGGGGCGGATATATGTTTTCCAGTCGACCGAACGTTTAAAGAGATCCGATGAATGAATATATCCTATGATGTGGTCGATATTGTCCTTATATACAAGAAGTTTGGAAAATCCCGTGTCGGTAAATCGTTTTATCAATGTGTGTTCCGATGTTTCGTCGATATTTACGGCGATGATTTCCGGACGCGGAATCATGCATTCCCGGGTACTTCGAGTTGAAAATTCCAAAGCATTTTGTAAGATTTTGACTTCTGTTTCGACGGGTTGATCGTTGTTTGAATCTTCTATACTTTGTTGCAGAAATTGGTCGAGTTCATCGATGCTGACGGAGTTTTCGGGTATATTTTTTTCGATTTTTATTCCCGACAGGCGCAATATACTGTCAGATATACCAGTCGAGAAACGAGTAATCGGATATAAAATGATGTATATGAGGAATGTGGGTATAGCAAAAAATCGTAGGCAGAAATTGGGGTTGATCCGGAACAATGCATTGGATAGGAATTCCGACGTCAGGAGAATTGCTATTGTTGCAACGATTGTCTGTCCGAGTATGATAAATAGAGACTGATCCCAAATTCCGGCAATCAGTGGGCGTGTGAGGGTAGCTATGCTGATACCGAAAATCACCAGGGCTATGTTGTTACCGACGAGCAATGTTGTGATGAATTGTCGTTGATGTCGTGTGAAGAGGGTGAGTATGCGGCCGATGACGGTATGGTTTTGAGCATCGAGGTCGATACGCACTTTATTGGAAGAGACAAAGGCTACTTCCATTCCCGAAAAGAAAAATGAAAATAGTAGCGAGATGATGATAAGTATAACGGCGGGTGTCATTTTTTCGGGGTGTATTTTTTTGCATTATTTTCTCGGGAGCGAGGAGTATCGGTCCGCTTGCTTTTTTTTTCGTCGCTCTTATCTTGGTTTATAGGGAATATGCCCGTCGTATGTCGTATGGTATATTGCGTCATGGCTTCGTTCGATATGAATCCGACGCCTTCGATAATTCTATCCGACCGTTCGATGTGTATGGCACTGTCGGAGTAAATACTCTTTTTCTGTTGATTCCAATATATTTCTTCGGTAAAGAATCGTTCGTCCTGCATGTTTTCTATGCGGACGTCTCCTCTCAGTCGCCAGAGTTGCAGTTTATTGAAGAATATGGCGGTATCGCTTAATATAAAAGATTCGGTAGCAAAATTCGAATCGAATTTTTCGACGAAAATACCCTGCGGGAAAAACCAATACGGCTCATCGGCTTTATCGAATACCCTCCATTCTTTGGTTTGTATGCGATAGCGGGTTACGCCGGAGTCGGAAATGAGGGTATTGACATCGAATGTCGAAAGGGAAGGGACGTCTTTGGGGTCTCCGAAACTTTCGATAATGGCTTTTTTCTCTTTCTGGCAGGAGGTCAGTATCGACACCGATGCCATCACTATGAGCATGATTGTAACGGTAAGTGGCGAAATCCCGATAGAATGATGTCCGATCTTCATAATTCAGGCGTACTGTTCCACCGTGTTTCGGTTAGTGCAAACGGCTTTTATAGAACCACATCTCATTGAATGTCAGCCCTACGGAAATTTTGAATTCATTTTCGGTAACCAGTCGGGTCGGAGTCGTTCTACGGTTGGTATAGCCGAATGTAATATTGATGATCGATTTGTTTCGCTTCATGGGTATTCCTGCACCCAAAGTAACTCCTGTTTCCCACAAATCATTGTTTCCGGTTGACGACTTGACGAGGGGATATGAACGTCCCACGCTCAATCCTGCCCGATAACGGACACTTTGGAAAAATTTGTTCGAATATGTTTGAGGGAGAAGTTCTGCGCCGATAGCGGCATTGAGATAATTGTTGAAATAAGATGTCGAATTTTCAAATTTGGATTTGCTCCACGACTGGAACGTAAAATCTGCTCCTATTGTCAATCGCTCGTCGTATGTATAACTTATACCGGCCCCGTAAGATGCGGGTAAAGAATATCCGTTTTTCAGTTTTATGGTATCGTTTTGAAAGTAAGAGGTATTTCCCGAAGATGTGTTATAATTCCCTCCGCTGATATAGCCTTTTCCCAAAAGTTTTTTGTTCGGTGTGTAAACAGCACCTAAGGTAAGACGGTTTTTTTCGTTGATACGTATGGCATATTGTAGGCCTATATCTATGCGATAATCAGAGATATTGAGGGTGTTGTCGAAAACGGTAGCGTTGGTAGCATCGATGTTGGAGATCGATGTCGAGCTGTTGGTGATTTCTCCGAACAGGTAATTGACGTTTACTCCAAGCGTAAATCCCTTGAACAAATAAGCTCCCAGACCGATATAAGCCTGATTGATGCTTCCTTCTCCGGTCTGTCTTACCGTGCCGTTCTTGATACCGCCGGTATAGTCATATCCTACTGTGGAAAATGGTAGGACGCCGATGCTTGTCGCCAACCATCGGGCTAATGGAAATTGCAAGGCAAAATATTCAAAACTCCAATTTGTCCTATGTTCTTTCAGCGATCCTTCTTTCATGTAATCGAATTGCAAACTTACACCGAAGTCGCATAGGAAAGTGAGTGTATCGATAGCCGCGTAGGAAGCCGGATTTTTTATATTGATTTGTTTTCCGCTCTGTATGGCATAACCTATTCCGCCCATCGATCGGGAAGCTCCGATGGTATGGTTATCGAGCGTGCCGTAACCGTAACGGGAGTATGGGCTGTCGATGTTGCTTTGTGCATGTAAGGGAAGTGTCCCTATGAACAAGGCGGCAATGAAAAATGTGTATAAAACCGATTTATGGGTAGACATTATGATACAATATTCTGTTTAATCCTTTCAATACAATACAATCGTCTACAAAGATGGAGGTTTTTAATTTGTCTGCCAATAAAAAAGCATCTCCACCCGTTAAAAAAATCAAAAGCTCAGGATATTCTTGTCGCAGACTTGATATATAACCTTCGATTTCGTAGCAAGCTCCGAGAATCGCCCCCGAACGCATTGCCGTTTCCGTATCATAGCCCAAGAGAGGAGTATCTCCGTTTTTTTCTACGACAGGCAATTTTTCGGTAAATTTATTCATCGATCTCAAACGCATCTTTATACCCGGCGCGATATTGCCTCCGAGGAAATGTCCTGTGGCAGTAATCATGTCGTATGTGATACACGTCCCGGCATCGATGACCAGAATATCACGATCCGGAGCTTCGGCACGAGCCCCTATTACGGCGG
>HF999741.1:60685-62128 GCA_000434215.1 Bacteroides sp. CAG:144 | reverse complement strand
CACGAGCCCCTATTACGGCGGCGATACGATCGCTTCCCAGTGTTTTCGGAGAGCGATAATCGATGATAACGGGCAGTGGCGTATCGGGCGTAAAATAGTAGAAGTGGGAGATTTGAGATTGCAGATAAGCCATCATATCGGTATCGGTGTGTGCAACCGAGGAATAAATGCAACTCGATATGGGGTAGGCAGAGAGCAACTTGTCTATATAAGTCCGGCTGAGACGTGGTATTTGTTCTATCCTGTCGGGGATTCCTTCTCCCGAGAACAGCGCAACTTTGATGGTTGTATTTCCCTGGTCAATAACAAGGTGCATGACGGCAATTTTTGCCGGCAAAGATACAAAACCCCGATGATAATACGGCTGTTGCCGTGTATTTATTTTTTCTTCTTGATTTGTCTTCGGGAACTTGGTAGCGATTCGTTCGGAAAAAACTTTCCTGTTTCGAAAACTTTACGTACGTTTGTGGAAATATTTCCGTCCTGAAATGAAGAGAAAGTTCATGAAGATATGGTCGTTGCTGCGTCGTGTGCCTTTGATGGTTTATATTTCGGGTACGTTGGTATTTGAGATGGCCTTTATCGATGAGAACAGTTTCATTCAGAGTTATCGGTACGATCGCCAGATTTCGCAGTTGCGGAAAAGTGTCAACCATTATCAGCAGATTGTCGATGAGAGTAAAGCCCGACTCGAAGAATTACGTTCGAATGACGAGAACCTCGAGAAGTTTGCGAGAGAAACTTATCAGATGAAGCGGGATAATGAAGACGTATTTATCATTATCGATGATTGATTGTTTATGGAGAAGAACGCATTGAATGCCCTATTTCAATGTTCGGCTGTCGCCGTGCTTTTGGGGGCCGCCACCTATACGTTTATACCCGATCTGCCAGCCTATTTTTTTGCTGCGGGCTCGTTGGGAATGTTTTTGACACGTCTTTTCCGTCGTTATAACGGTCGGAATCTGCGTTTGCGTCGTCTTTACAGACAGGAATTGTTTTCTTCGCTCATTTTTATCGGAGCAGCTGTGCTGATGTTTTGGCGGGGTGGCATCGATTGGGTTGTGCTCTTCATTATAGCCACCGTATTGCAAGTCTATACGGCCATTCTCATACCTCGCGAAGAAGCCAAAGAAAAACAGCAATAGAGCTTGGGCTTTTTCTTCTTTTTTTATCCGTCTTGTCTCTGAACAATTTTTGTGTTTGTTTTGTCATTCCTATATCGACCCGATTTGTCGGGACGACAGAGAATTTGTATTTACTAAAAGAGAATCGGATTATGGAAACAAAAGATTTCAAAGAACCTTTTATTCCTGCAAGAAAGGTCGATTATGCGTCGCAGAGTATTGTGAGTCGGGAGGTATTGCATAATAAGGGAGGAAACATTACACTCTTTGCTTTTGATGAAGGACAGGCATTGAGTGAACATACAGCCCCTTTCGA
>HF999741.1:55062-60596 GCA_000434215.1 Bacteroides sp. CAG:144 | reverse complement strand
TGGATAGCGGAGAAATGATAATGATGCCGGCCAATATTCCTCATGCGGTACGTGCCGATGTACGTTTTAAGATGATGCTCACGATGATCCGTTCTTGAATCGAGTTTGTACAAAATAATAAAGAGGATAAGTTTTATAACTTATCCTCTTATTTTTATTGTTCCGATAATACGGGATTATTCGGCAGCAGCTTCTTCGGCAACTACTTCAAAAGGTATTTCTACATTTACCTCTTTGTGCAGTTTAACTACGGCTTTGTAAGAACCGATTTCTTTTACGGCATCTTTCACTACAATGATCTTACGATCGATTTCGTGTCCGAGTTTAGCCAAAGCTTCGGCGATTTGGATATTGGTAACCGAGCCGTAGATTTTGCCCGTAGCGCTGGCTTTGGTTGCGATGGTGAGGCTTATGCCTTCGATTTTGGCAGCCAAATCTTGAGCGTCTTGTTTGATTTTGGCGATTTTGTGAGCGCGTTGTTTCAGATTTTCGGCAAGTTCTTTTCTGGCCGATTCCGAGGCAATGACGGCTTTTCCCTGAGGAATGAGGTAATTACGGCCATAACCGTCTTTTACACTCACGATATCGTCTTTGTATCCTAAATTCAGAATATCTTCTTTCAATATAACTTGCATGCTTGTGTCCTCCTTACTTTTAGATTATTTCATCATATCGGTTACGTAGGGCAGCAAAGCCAAGTGGCGGGCACGTTTTACAGCTTGTGCAATACGACGTTGGAATTTGAGCGAAGTCCCGGTGATGCGGCGAGGTAGGATTTTACCTTGCTCGTTGAGGAATTTTTTCAAGAATTCGGGATCTTTATAGTCGATATATTTGATACCGCTCTTTTTGAAACGGCAGTATTTTTTCTTTTTAACATCGACCGAGGGAGGGGTCAAATATCTGATTTCAGATTGTGCTTGTGCCATGATTAATTCTCCTTCTCTTCTTTAACTGATTTTACATTTCTTCTTTTTGCGGCATATTCGGCTGCGAATTTGTCCATCTTGAAAGTGAGGAAACGAATTACGCGCTCGTCGCGACGGAAGTTAACTTCAAGTTTCTCGATAACAGAAGGTTCTGCATCGAACTCCAGCAGTTGGTAGAACCCGGTAGATTTTTTCTGGATAGGATAGGCCAGTTTGCGCAATCCCCAGTTTTCCTCGTTCACGATAGCTGCACCTTGTTCGGTGAGTATCGATTTGAACTTGTCTACCGCTTCCTTCATCTGTACATCAGACAAAACGGGAGTTAAAATGAAAACGGTTTCGTAATGGTTCATAATAGTTTTGTGATTGAATTGGTTAATACTTTTTTCAATTGCGGGGCAAAGGTACGACAATATTTCTTAGTATACAAACCTTTATCTCTAAATTTTTTTCTGCTTCGGTTATGAACGAGAGGTCTGGGAAAGTTGCCGGGTGAGAAGTTCAACGGTTTTTTCGGCTCTCTTTTTTTCGTTTTCTAAATTCGAAATACGTTTTTGAATTGAGATGAGGCGAAAACAGGCATTGAATGCTTTGCGATCGTTTGGGCTCAGCGTGTAGGTGTATGGGAAATCTCCTTCGTAAGATATTTTTATGGGTTGTTGCCCGGCCGAGAAAATAGTTTCGAATACGGGACGCAATTCCCGTCCCGAATAACAGACCAGTTCACAATGGCGACCATCTTGAAAGGTGAACCGATAGTTCTGCGCTCCGTCATATGGCGTTGTTGGCGTGAGAGCGTAAGTACCGTCGGGCAATTCTATTTTGGCCGAGATATGCCGTAAGGGTTTGCGTCCGCAATAAACACTGATGATTTCAGCTTCGTAATCGGGTGTTATTTGTACCCGTAGGCAGGAGTGGTGGGCTTTCCCTGCATTTCGGTCATGTCGGTACACATAACGACCTTCATCTTGATAATCGCTGTTTTGTATATAGCGGAATTGGGGCTGGAGTTCTTCTCTTGTGGAATACAGGAGGGGTAAAAGACTGTCTATGAAGGAGAGATTACGACGGTTTTGTTCCAATGTAATGCGTTGATTGAGGATTATGCCTTTGCGTATCCATTCAAATGCAAGTGTATCGCTTTCGGGTATGGAATCGATGATGCGTTGGGCGGTATGGTATTCGCCTGTTCCGAAAGCTTCTTCGGCACGCAGATAAAGCGCTTCGGCTTTCGGGTGTCGGTTGCAAGCCGATAATGTGAGGCAGAATATCGTGCATATGCTTCCTAAAAAGAGAAAAATACGGGACTTCGTCATTCTTTCGGTGAATAAAGGGGTGTTTCGCGAGTTACGTTTTTCACGCCTTTTATAGTCTTTATTTTTTTTATCAGCGTGTTGAGTGCGGTTGTATCGTCGACGAGGACGGTGATGTGGCCTTGAAACAGTCCGTCGTTGGAGTCGATGGATATGCTCCGCATCGATATGCGTTTCTCTTTTGAGATGATAGAGGTGATATTGGTAACGATACCTATGTCGTCGTTGCCGATGACCCGCAATACGATGGCATATTGAGAGCCCTGTTTGCCCGACCAGCGGGCTTTTACGATACGGTATCCGAATTGTGTGCGTAAGTTTTCGGCGTTGGGACAGTCCTCCCGATGTATTTTTATACTTCCTTGCGAAGAAACGAATCCGAATATTTTATCACCGAAGATGGGATTGCAGCATTTCGATAATTTATAGTCGAGTCCCTTGATATTTTGGTCGATGACCAGTTCGTCTTCTCCAAAATCCCCGTTTGGCGATTGGGTGGCAACGAAATTCTCGGCTGTGCGGTTTTCGCTCGATTCTTCGCTTTCTTTACGTTCTATTTCATGATAAAGGTCGAGTATGTGATTGACGTCGATTTTTTCTTGCGATAGTGCGCAATAAAAATCGGTTACCGTTTTATATCCGGTTTTTCGTATCAATTTCATGAGAATGGAATCGTTGACATCGACTTTCCTGTTTTTGAATCGTCGCACAAGCAATTCTTTTCCCAGCTCGGCCTCCTTATGTTGGATTTCGTTGAGTGTCTGTTTTATTTTCACCCGGGCTTTGGATGTGCAGGCAATCGACAACCATTCCCGTTTGGGTTTTTGGGTGGGAGAGGTGAGTATTTCTATCGTGTCTCCGCTTTGTAATTTATATCGAATGGTTTGATTCTTGCCATTGACTTTCCCTCCCGTGCATCGGCAACCCAGATGGGTGTGTATGAGAAAAGCGAAGTCGAGCATGGTCGCTCCTTTGGGGAGTTTGTACAGGTCTCCCTTGGGGGTGAATACGAATACTTCTTTATCGTAGAGGTCCATGCGGAATTCTTTCATCAGTTCCATAGGCCCTCCGTCGCCCGATTCGAGAATATCGCGCACATTGTTCAACCAGTCGTCAAGCCCTTTTTCGCTTTTCAACCCTTTGTACTTCCAGTGTGCGGCAAGGCCCCGCTCGGCGATTTCGTCCATACGTTTGGTCCGTATCTGCACTTCGACCCATCGGTCTTCGGGGCCCCATACGGTGATGTGCAGGGACTCATAGCCATTGCTTTTGGGAACCGATAACCAGTCTTTCAGCCGTTTGGGATTGGGGCGGTACATGTCGGTGATGATGGAATAGACGTGCCAGCAGTCGGCCGATTCGTTTTCTGGCGGAGTATCGAGTACGACTCGTATGGCAAAAAGATCGTAAATACCTTCGATATCGACATTTTGTTTCCGGATTTTGTTCAGAATCGAAGATATGGATTTTACCCTGCCTTTTATTTCGAACTTCAATCCGGCAGTTGCCAGTTTTTCTTTGATAGGGGCGATAAATTCCCGGATATATTTGTCTCGGGATTCTTTGGTTTCACTCAGTTTGTGGGCGATACGGTCGTATTCTTCACGTTGGGTATATTTGAGAGCGAGGTCTTCGAGCTCGGTTTTTATGCGGTATAATCCCAACCTGTGAGCGAGAGGGGCATAGAGATAAGAGGCTTCGTAGGCAACGTTTTCTCTGAATCTGTTGTTGGGGTGATGATTGATCATGCGCATGAGGCATAGCCTGTCGGCGATCATGATGATAATCACCCTCACGTCTTCGGCGAATGTGAGCAGTAAGTTGCGAAAGTTATCGCTTTGGACGGTTTCTTGCTTGGCATATAGGCTGTTGGCTTTGATGAGCCCCCGTATGATTTTGACGCAATCGGTACCGAATAGATTTTCGACAGCCTCGAAAGACAACCGGTTTTCGACGACGAGATTGCAAGTAAGTACGGCGGCCAGCGTGCTGCGGTCGAGGCCCACTTCTTGTGAAAGGATAAGGGCAGTGGCGATGTCGTGGTACAAGCGGTTTATTCCGTTACTGTCTCGCAGGTAACTGCCCGATAATACAGCCTCGGTAATATGTTGGCGAAGGAAAAAGAATTCTTTTTCACCTATGAGCGGACGGGCTGTGGCGAACAAAGACCGGTAGACTTTCAGGAATTCTTTGCGTTCGGTTGCTGTAAAGTATTGTTTCTCGTTCATAAATTCTGCCATTTCGAGAAAATAGTCAAGGGAATACAACAAAAGTAATCATTTTATTCGAGAAGGTGGTGATTTGTAAACAAAAAATGAATTTTATACAGCCAAAATTATTTGTTTCGGTATGTAGATATGGAAGCATACAAACCCCGTTGTCCGATCGGACAACGGGGTTTTCACATAGAAGATTCTTTTTATTTCGATATTTTTGCCGGGTCTATGCCTAAGGCTTTTGCTACGCCTTTGCCGTAATTTTCATCGGCTTTCATGCAGTTGCCGATGTGGCGGAGTTTTATTTCCTCGGGAATATCTCCCATGGCACGGGCTGTATTCTCGAACAACCGTTGCTGCTCATCGGGTTTCATCAGCCTGAATAGATCGCCGGCTTGGGTATAGTAGTCGGAGTCATCTTCTCTGAAATCCCATTGGTAAGCAGCCCCGTCGAGTTCCATAGGCGGTTCTTTGTATTCGGGTTGTTCCTGCCATTCGCCGTATCCGTTGGGTTCGTATCCGAGTGTCCCTCCGTGATTTCCGTCTATGCGCATGGCTCCGTCGCGGTGGTACATGTTGAGGAACGGACAGCGACTGCGGTTTACGGGTATCTGGTAGTGGTTCACGCCGAGACGGTAACGTTGCGCGTCGCCATAGGAAAAGAGGCGGCCCTGNNNCCATAGGAAAAGAGGCGGCCCTGCAACATACGGTCGGGAGAGAAGCTGATACCCGGCACGACGTTGGCCGGATTGAAAGCGGCTTGCTCTACGTCGGAAAAATAGTTCTCGGGGTTACGGTTCAGTTCTATGACACCGACTTCGTGCAAAGGATATTGTTTCTGCGACCATACTTTCGTGAGGTCGAACGGATTGAACGGGCACGCTTTGGCTTGCTCTTCGGTCATGAGTTGCACATACATCGTCCATTTGGGAAAATCTCCTTTTTCGATGCTTTCGAAGAGGTCGCGGTGATGGCTTTCCCGGTCTTTTCCGATGATAGTTTCGGCTTCTTGGTCGGTGAGGTTTTTGATGCCTTGCTGGGTACGGAAGTGGAATTTCACCCATGTGCGTTTCCCG
>HF999741.1:54722-54971 GCA_000434215.1 Bacteroides sp. CAG:144 | reverse complement strand
TGCCCCTGTCGCTCATTGTGATAGTAACTTGGTGGAGTGCTTCGGGCAGAAGAGTCCAGAAATCCCAGTTGTTGCGGGGGCTTCTCATATGGGTGCGCGGGTCTCGTTTTACGACGTGATTGAGGTCGGGAAATTTCAATGGGTCGCGCAAGAAAAAGACGGGCGTATTATTACCGACTAAATCCCAGTTCCCTTCCTCGGTATAAAATTTGATGGCAAAACCCCGAATATCACGTTCGGCATCGGCAG
>HF999741.1:43734-54701 GCA_000434215.1 Bacteroides sp. CAG:144 | reverse complement strand
CATCGGCAGCTCCGCGTTCGCCGGCAACGGTCGAGAAACGCATGAACAATTCGGTTTGTTTCCCTATTTCAGAGAAGATCGCCGCTTTGGTGTATCGGGTGATGTCATGGGTAACGGTGAAGTGTCCGAAAGCTCCCGATCCTTTGGCGTGCATGCGTCGTTCGGGAATAACTTCCCGGTCGAAGTGGGCTAATTTTTCAAGAAACCATACGTCTTGCAATAGCATTGGTCCTCGCTTTCCTGCTGTGGAGACATTGTTGTTGTCGGCTACCGGAGCACCATTGGCTCTTGTCAATTTTTTCTTTTCCATTTTTTGTCTTTTTTAGGTGATAAACTATTTATTGATAAATAAATTCAAAAGTTCGCGATCGTGTTCCGATAGTTTGCCTGTGCGGGATTGCAGTCGGTGAACCCGGGTCGATGCGGGTATGTTCATGGCGTGTTTCATATTTCGGAACATGCTACCTGTTCTTATTTTGTAGGTCGTGAAGAAAAGCGTCTTTTCTATCGGGAATATCCCTGAAATGGTTTTGGCGAGAGATTTCCATTGTTCATGGGGGTGTTGGTTTATGATAAACCAGCCGCAAGTCCAGCAGCCGGTCAACAGCAGATCGGCTTCTTTGGCCTTATTACGGTCGAAGTCGGAAACGGAGCACAGACTTACGCTTATTCCTTTCGACCATAAGTACATGGCGATTTCCCGGGCATAGTTGGCGGTGCGTCCTTTGTGGCTATAATATATAACAATTGCTTTCATGCTGTTGCAGTCTTAAAAAAGTATTTATTGTAATAGAAAATGTACTGTAACGAATATATAAACTTTGCTCAAATAACCATTGTTTTTCCCAAAAAATTTTTTAACTTTGAGAAGTTTTCAATTTTGACAATCCTAAAAATAGATACTATGTTTACACCCGAAGATTTAGCATTACTGAAACAGAAAGGAATTTCCGAAAAACAGATTGAAGAACAGTTGCATTGTTTCGAGACCGGTTTCCCCTATCTCAAATTGGAAGCTCCTGCCGGGCTGGGAAATGGTATTTTGGCACTCGACGATACGGCGATCGATCACTATCTTGACGTTTGGGACGAATATTTGGCATCGAATCCGACGATTGTGAAATTTGTTCCGGCATCGGGTGCGGCCAGCCGTATGTTCAAAAATTTATTTGAATTCGTCGATGCCGATTATACCGAACCTACAACCGAATTCGAAAAGAAATTTTTCTCACATATCAAAGATTTTGCTTTTTACGCCGACCTCAATAAAGTTTGCCTCGAAAAAGAAGGCCGGGATATAGATGCGTTGGTAGCGGCGGGACAGTATAAAGAGATTGTTGCAAATCTTCTTTCGGAGAAAGGGCTCAACTACGGGGCATTACCGAAAGGTATGCTCAAATTCCATCATTATCCCGATGCCGATCGTACGGCCATAGAAGAACATTTGGCCGAGGGAGCCATGTATGCCCGCAACGAGGCCGGCGACGTGAATGTGCATTTTACCGTATCCCATGAGCATTTGCCCTATTTCAAAAAAGTCGTGGCCGATAAACAAGCCTTGTATGAAAAAGAGTACGATGTGAAATATCACATCAGTTTTTCGGAACAAAAACCTTCGACCGATACCATTGCGGCCGATATGGAGAATAAGCCGTTCAGAGACAAAGGCAAGTTGCTTTTCCGTCCCGGAGGACATGGCGCCCTTATCGAGAACCTCAATGACATAGATGCCGATGTGATTTTTATTAAAAATATCGATAATGTCGTACCCGATCGCATAAAACCCGATACCGTGCGTTTCAAAAAAATCATAGGCGGAGTACTTGTTTCTCTTAAAAAACAGATCGATGCTTATGTTTCCATGCTTGAAAGCGGAAAATACACGATGGACGATGTACGGGAAGTCATACTTTTCCTGCAACAGCAACTCTTTACCCGCCACCCCGATATAAAGAAAATGGAAGATGCTGAGCTGGTTGTGTATCTGCTGAAAAAATTGCGTCGTCCGTTGCGTGTATGCGGTATGGTGAAGAATGTGGGAGAACCCGGCGGAGGACCTTTCTTGGTGTATAATGCCGACGGTTCGTTCTCTCCGCAGATATTGGAGAGTTCGCAGATCGATTTGAAAAATCCTGCCTCGAAAGCGATGTTCGACAAGTCGACACACTTCAATCCTGTCGATTTGGTATGTGCTGTGAAAAACGGGAAAAACGAGAAATACGACCTTCCGAAATATGTCGATAAGAAAACCGGATTTATTTCGTACAAATCCAAGAACGGAAAAGATTTGAAGGCTCTCGAATTACCGGGGTTGTGGAACGGAGCCATGTCGGACTGGAATACGCTTTTTGTCGAGGTTCCCATTTCGACGTTCAATCCGGTGAAGACTGTAAACGATCTGTTGCGCGAACAGCATCAATAACAGCCATGTGCTATTTCAAGCCGCACGGCAGCTGCCGTGCGGCTCTGTTTTAATAGTATGTAAATTGTAAAGATAGAGTTGCTCGATATTCATCGGAAAAAGCTATCTTTGTACCGTTAAAACCGACAATTCATAAACAATAACGTAAAATGGGAAAAGTCCTTATTATCGGTGCCGGCGGAGTAGCTACCGTGGCCGCGCACAAAGTGGCGCAGAACGCCGACGTTTTTACAGAGATTATGATAGCCAGCCGCACGAAATCGAAATGCGACGCCATTGTGGAGGCTATCGGGAATAAGGCGATCAAGACCGCACAGGTCGATGCCGACGATGTAGAACAGTTGGTTGCTCTTTTCGAGAGTTTCCGTCCGGATATCGTTATGAATCTTGCTTTGCCTTATCAGGATTTGACGATTATGGAGGCTTGTCTGCGTACCGGTGTCAATTATCTCGATACCGCCAATTACGAACCCAAAGACGAAGCCCATTTCGAGTATAGTTGGCAGTGGGCTTACAAAGACCGTTTCGAGAAAGCCGGTCTTACGGCTATCCTCGGTTGCGGGTTCGACCCGGGTGTAACGAGCGTATATACAGCTTATGCCGCCAAGCATTATTTCGATGAAATTCATTATCTCGATATTGTGGATTGTAACGCCGGCGATCATCATAAAGCATTCGCAACCAATTTCAATCCCGAAATCAACATACGGGAGATTACCCAGAAAGGATTATATTGGGAAGACGGCAAGTGGATAGAAACCGATCCTCTTGAAATACACCGCCCGCTCACTTATCCCAATGTTGGACCGCGTGAAAGTTATCTTCTTCATCATGAAGAACTTGAAAGTTTGGTAAAGAATTATCCGACTATCAAGCGTGCCCGTTTCTGGATGACTTTCGGACAGGAATATCTGACCCATTTGCGGGTGATACAGAATATCGGTATGGCCAGTATCAAGCCTATCAATTACAACGGTATGGAAATCGTTCCGTTGCAGTTCCTCAAAGCCGTGCTGCCCAATCCGCAAGACCTCGGTGAAAATTACGAAGGAGAGACATCGATCGGTTGCCGCATACGGGGTGTGAAAGATGGCAAAGAACTTACTTATTATGTTTATAACAATTGTTCGCACCGTGCCGCTTATGAGGAGACGGGAATGCAGGGCGTGAGCTACACGACCGGTGTACCTGCCATGATCGGGGCCATGATGTTCTTGAAAGGTATTTGGAAGAAACCCGGTGTTTACAATGTCGAGGAATTCGATCCCGACCCCTTTATGGAACAGCTCAATAAACAAGGACTGCTCTGGCATGAGCAGTTCAATGTCGATTTGGAACTGTAAGAGAGAATATTATATAGAAAAGCCCAGACTTTCAAGTCTGGGCTTTTCTATTTTCGATATATAAGAAGATATTAGTTGCGTACTTCTTTGATGGCTTGTAAAAGGGCTTCGATGTCTTGCGGATAAATATCTCCGATATTTCCGATGCGGAACGTATCGGCTTCGGAAATTTTTCCCGGATAGATAACAAAACCTTTTGCTTTGAGTTTATTGTAGAAGTCGACGAAATCGAAATCTTTTGTCGGGTAGTAAAATGAAGTGATGATACAACCCTGCTTGTCATCGGGTAAGAGCGTTTCAAATCCAAGATTGCGCATACCGTCGACCAACGTGCGGTGATTTTCTTCGTAACGGCGATGCCGTGCGGGAATGCCACCTTCTGCTTTCAGCTCTTGCATGGCCTGATAGAAAGCATGTACGACGTGGGTGGGAGAGGTATAACGCCATTTCCCGTTTCCTTTTTCCATCGTTTCCCATTGGGCGTAGATGTCGAGGGAAAGCGAGCGGGCATTACCTTTGGTCGCCGACATTTTTTCTTTCTTGGCGATGATGAAACCAAATCCGGGAACACCTTGTATACATTTGTTGGCACTGCTGATGAGGAAATCTATACCCAGACCTTTGATGTCGATAGGTACACCGCCGAAGCTGCTCATCGCATCGACGATGAATGTGATATTTTTCCCTTTGATTACTTCGGCGACTTCTTCGATACGGTTCAGCAGTCCGGTCGTCGTTTCGCTGTGCACCATAGACAAGTGGGTAACACCGGGATTTTCTTCCAGCGCCTTACGGGCTGTCTCGCCGGTGATCAATTCGGTCTCGTTGAGAGAAACGAGTACATGGTCGATGTGATAATAGCGGGCGATTTCGGCCATACGTTTTCCATAAGCGCCGTTGGCGAGAATCAGCAGTTTGTCTTCCGGACGTACGGCAGCACCGATGGTCGCTTCCACGCAGTAGGTTCCGCTGCCTTGCAGCAGCACATTGGTGTACTCGTCTTCGTTCAGACCGGCGATAGCTAACAAGTCTTTTCTCAAAGGCGTAACGATGCCTTCGTTATAATCTTTGTCCCATGTACACCAGTCTTGCAACATGGCTTCTCTGACGGTTTCTGATGTGCTTAGGGGGCCGGGGGTCAATAATAAATAGTTTCTTTTCATAGTCGGATAGGAATCATTGGTTGAGAGATTTGTTAAGAGTCGCGATGTACAGAGGGAGTTCCGTGATGTTATCGAGAACATGGTGGGCACCGGCAGCGAGCATACGTTGTTTCACTTCATTTTTCATACGGGATAACTCCTCAGCCGGACATTGGCGGTATTCCTCTTCGGTCAGTCCCATCTCATTGCTTCCGGTGATGACGCCTACGCTCCAAGCTCCGGCATTCACACCCTCTTTGATGTCTGAAATCGTGTCTCCCACTTTTACGACTTGTTGTATCGAAGGTATTTCGAGGTCGATCATGTTTTTATAAATCATATATGGGGCAGGACGTCCGGCCGGGAGATTATCGGGCGTAACCAGATTGTCGACCGTATATCCTTTTGCTGCGGCACCCGGGCGCACGATTTCCATCATGGCGGCGGTATATCCTGTCGTCGAGCCTATCGCTATACCCTGCTGGCGTAAAGATTCTATCGTTTCGATAACGCCGGGTATGGGAGTTGTAAATTCGGAGAGAGATGCAAAAAGATGTTTTTCGAAACTTCGGTACATTTCGTCGACGTCGGTTTCGTTCCACTCTCTATTGTAGCGTGTCGAGAATTTGTTTCTTACGTCGTCCATCGACAAGATAGCCCGTATATGGTCTATTTTGAGCATTCCCATCGGTTCCCGGGCTTGACGCAAGGTGATTTCGATGCCTTTTTCTTCTTTGAAAACTTTAAGGAATGCTTTTAGGGGAGCAAAACAGCCGTAATCGACCGCTGTTCCGGCCCAGTCCATGATAACACATTTAATCTCTTTCATTTTCCGTTTCTATTTTCAATTCTGTTTTTCTATTGCGTAGTTGTAAATAATATCGTTTTTCTTTTCAATCGCCGGTCTCTTTTTACTGCTGCGTTGCATAAACCACAGAATACTGCCGGCAAAAAGGAAACAGCAGGCGATACCGAGTATCATGACCATTGTGTTGTAGAACTCGATCCAGTTGAGTTCCGAAATAAACAGTTCTTTGAATATAAGAACGCATACCGTACCCAGATAGCCAACGAAATCGATGGTGATAATGAAGAATCCTACGTTACCGTTGATATTGAAGCAAGATACGAACCGCTCGAAGAAAAGGGTTTGGAAACTGAGGTAGGCGGTATATAGACCGAGGCTTTGGATAAACAGCCATACCATAGGTGGTAGTTGCAGTTTTTCATATCCGTGAGCCACGCCGGCCAGCATCATCATACCGGTCATGACCAGCAGCAGGATCAGGTAAAGAACCTTTTGATGGTCCCGTATCAAAGATATAAGCAGAAAAATCGTAAGAATAATGAGGGTTACCGTTGCGTCGATTCCGCTGAATGCCCAAGATGAGAGTTGTGTCGTATCGACGAGTTTCACGAGAAAGTCTTCCTTAATATCCTGCATGACGGTGATAAAAAGGTTTGCGATAAACAACATACTGAGAACAGGGGCGAATTGTAGAAAAATATTCTTGCGTTGCCGGGCGTCCATCGGGACACGTTCGGTACAGCATTTGATGTCTTCTTGGTGGGCGCAGGCAGTTTGTTCAATACGAATGCCAGTATGATAAGAAGCACACAAGCGACGGCCCCGATGGTTGCGGGCATCCAGAAACTGTCTATGCCCATATCTTTAATGAGGAAAAGACCTACCGACTTGGCCAGCCCCGAACTGAAAGCAATACTCAGTCCCATGATGCTTGCCAAGATACCGCTCAATTTGCGGCCTTCGAGAAAACTGAAAATCACGCCCCACATACACCCCAGCGACAGCCCGTTGAAAAACAGTGCAAAGATATTGTAAGGAACGGGACAAACGGCAAATAAAATCAAAGATATTTCGGCTATGGCAACCGATGCTATAATGAATCCCAGACGATATTCCCTTTTCAGCTCGGAGATAAATTTGATACCCAAAAGTTTGGACAACATGTAGCCGGCAATCTGTATAATACTCGTCGTCGTTTTATAATCCATACCCATGAATTCGAGTCCGTCGAATGTTGCTGCCGTGAAAGGTTTGCGTAGAGCATATACCAAGGCGTAAGAAAAAAGGGCGGCACCTCCGGCCCAAATGATGAATAATAGATTTGAGATTTTCTTTTTGTGAGTTTCTGCTAACATGTCGTACTTTTTGAGCGCAAAAGTAAAGTGCGCAGATTACGTCGAAACTACAAACGTGTTACAATCGTGCTACAAAACCGCTGGTATACATTCTTTGAGAAATTATAAGAGATGTTTTTACTGTAAGATACTTTCATGGCATTTGGTGAACTCTGTTTTTTATTCGTATCTTTGTGAGGTAAGGAGGTGGCTCTATGCCATATCGGTGGGTGCAGGTATCTGTCGGCTCGCTTATAGGTTGGAGCATCTCGATAATCTGTTTTTTATGAAAGTAGGAGATAAAGCTCCCGAAGTGTGGGGCGTCAATCAAGAAGGAAAAGAGATAAAACTCAGTGATTATAAAGGTCGTAAAGTGGCGTTGTATTTTTATCCCAAAGACAATACGTCGGGCTGTACAGCCGAGGCATGCAGTTTACGCAACGGATATGACGAGTTGCGTGCAGCCGGTTACGAAGTTGTAGGAGTAAGTAAAGACGGCGAGGCTTCCCATCGGAAATTTATCGAGAAACAGTCTTTGCCGTTCGATCTGATTGCCGATACCGATACGTCGCTCAATCAGGCATTCGGCGTATGGGCCGAAAAAAAGTTGTACGGCCGTACTTATATGGGAACGCTCCGCACTACTTTTATCATCAATGAAGAAGGTATCATCGAGCGTATTATCGATAAAGTCGATACCAAGAATCATGCCGCTCAAATTTTGAACGATAAATAATAGTATATATGGAAGAAGTAAAAAAAGAAACGGGCAAGGCCACGATTCCGTCCGAGAAGCTCAATGCGCTTCGAGCCGCGATGGATAAAATAGAGAAGAATTACGGCAAGGGTGCCATTATGAAGCTGGGAGACGATCAGGTCGAAGAGATTGCCGTTATACCCACCGGCTCTATCGGTTTGAATGCTGCCCTCGGTGTAGGCGGTTATCCGCGAGGGCGCGTTATCGAGATTTATGGTCCTGAGTCATCGGGAAAAACGACATTGGCCATACACGCTATTGCCGAGGCTCAGAAAGCGGGCGGCATTGCGGCCATTATCGATGCCGAGCATGCTTTCGACCGGTTTTATGCCGAAAAATTGGGTGTCGATGTCGAAAATCTCTGGATTTCTCAACCCGACAGCGGAGAGCAAGCGTTGGAGATTGCCGAGCAGTTGATACGTTCCTCGGCGGTCGACATCGTTGTTATCGACTCGGTGGCTGCACTTACCCCGAAAGCCGAGCTGGAAGGCGATATGGGCGATTCGAAAATGGGATTGCAGGCACGTCTCATGTCGCAGGCATTACGTAAACTGACGGCTACAATCAGTAAGACCAATACCACTTGCATTTTTATCAACCAGTTGCGTGATAAGTTGGGTGTGATGTTCGGGAATCCCGAAACAACGACCGGTGGTAATGCCTTGAAATTCTATGCTTCGGTACGCCTCGACATTCGTCGCATCAGCCAGATTAAAGACGGAGAAGAGGTCATCGGTAACCAGACGCGCGTGAAGGTCGTGAAGAATAAAGTCGCCCCTCCGTTCCGTCGGGCCGAGTTCGACATCATGTTCGGCGAAGGAATTTCCCGTGCCGGAGAAATCATCGATATGGGTGTGGATAAAGGTATTATTAAAAAGAGCGGTTCTTGGTTCAGTTACAACGATACAAAGTTGGGACAAGGTCGAGATGCGGCAAAGAAGTGCATACAAGACAATCCCGAATTGGCCGATGAGTTGGAGACTCTTATCATGGAGGCTCTTAAAGCAGGGAAATAATTATTTATAGGACAGAAAAATCGGGGAGGAAACTTCCCGATTTTTTTATGCTATTTTCGTAATTTAAGGGAGGTAATCTATTTTGAAGCGTAATTTATTAATTGTATGTTATTGAAATTAAATAATTTATATTTTCTAAATAATATTATTGCACGCATATTTGCATTCATTTAAAGTTTTGGGTCATTCTTATCTATGGCTTGCATCATATCTTCAACATCGAGCGTCGCACCAGGATTAGATTTATTTTTTTCGGAGAAAAAGATGTATATATCCGTTGCTTTCAGATAACGCAATAACGTGTCTATGCTGCTGTAAGTCTCTCCTCTTTCTATACGAACAACCGGGTCTATTCTTTCCCAGCCGGCCTGTTTTGCGACATTATATCTACTCAGGCCTTTTTTCTCTCGCGTTCGTTTTAAGAAATCTCCGGTTTCTTGATGGGGGGCTTTCGAATATTCTTCGCTCATTTTGTTTCCTCTACCATTTCTTCTGTACTGTAATTATATATATTAACAATCCTGTTTTATTGGATAAATAAGTGAGCTAAGCGTATATAATAGAGTTGTTTGCGTAAATGGGTGCAAGATTGCGCAAATAATTCGTTCAACTCGTTCGGATCGTTCAGCTATGGAAATATAGTTCATCTCTATTTGAATGTTTGAAAGTATTGTAGGACTTTTTCCGGGAGGTCCCGCAACCCGCAAACGATATATCCTTCGGTCATCGATACGGAAGAATGCCCCATGAGTTTACTAATGAGATAGAGATCTGCACCACGCAGATACAGGTTTGTGGCAAAGGATCTTCTTGCCGTATGAGAGGAAATTACTATCGAATATCCATTTTTCTCCGCCTATATATTTTCCTGCCTGATACAACTTCACTCGTTCGTCTATGCCTACGTTTTTGCAAATAACCCGTATTGTTTTATAGAATGTTACGTCGGAAACTTCACCTGTAAGGTCGTTCGCCTCATTATCTTCAATAATCCGTTCAACGACCGGAGACAGTGGAATTTCCGCCCTTGTGTGGCTTTTCTTTGACACATAGGCCAGTCGTTCGCCTGCTCATACATGGATAATATGTTCATGTATCTGGGGTATTTTGCCAAGAAAGCGGCTTTTAATGTGGTTTTCATGATTTCTTGTTCTTTGCGTTCAATTTGCTCGTTAGATGGCTTGCTCGCTTCTGTGTGGCTTTTATTTTCTTGGGTATTTTTGTCGAATTCGGTATTATTCGTTATTATGTCTATCAAACCATTCTTTTTCCATTTCTTCTAACCTTTTATTTGTTCTTCTCTTTATGATTTCGGATTTTATCCAATTAAAGGCAACTATAACAAGTCCGCATGCGAAGCCGATGGATAAAGCAACGCCAAACACATTGAAGCAATCATCGCCTATTAGTAGGCAAACAAAGATAATCAGACATAAAAAAGCGATAAACGGCATAGCATTGATATTTTAAATGTTCGACAAATCAATCTTTTAAAAAGGTTCTCCAATTTCGGGCGATGTACGCGCCGACGAGTAATCCCGCAATATAGCTAATAATAACGATTTCTACCATTTTATTTAATTCTTTTTACACGGGTTCTACCTTTTCGTTCAAGTCGTTTGTGCGACTGTGCGATCCTCTTAGCTTCTTTGAGGTTTTCCTCCTCTATTATGAAGTCGGAGACGATCATTCCGTCCGTTTCTATTATTATATCGTACTCTTTCATCTTGTACCTCGTCTTTTATCCACTCTATTATTTGCGAAGTAAGTTTTATTTCTTCATTGCAATTTTCCGATATAATATCGCACTGATAAAGTAAATTATTTACCCCTGCTATAATCATACAAACTTGAAACGCTTCCGGCTCTTCGAATGGATTATGCGCCAATTCGCCAAAATTATCCTTTTCGTAGTTTACATAATCGGTGTAGTTGTACCACCAGTTTTTTTAATACTCTATTGTATTATACTCCACTCTCCCGTCTATATTCATTCTCCCGGTTATCATATATCCGATTTCTTCGGCCTTCGTGTTCGTCAATGTTTTCAATAATAAAATCTTTGCAGTAGTCCGTAAAAGTTTTCATATCTGTAAGATTTAAATTGTTAATAATTCAATTTTACAGTGTGGTTTTTTATCGTTC
>HF999741.1:36903-43717 GCA_000434215.1 Bacteroides sp. CAG:144 | reverse complement strand
TTTTTTATCGTTCGGGGGTAATTCAATTCCTTCCAAACCCTTACGGAAAATCGGATTTCTATAACTACAACGGTTTATCTGGCTAATTCAAGTTAGCCGTTTTCGCTGAATTATTCCAGCCAACAGAGTGTAACAGCTTCCAACTTGTTGTACGCTTTTTTTATAACCATTTTTAATAAATCAAAATTAATAGGAAAAAACTTGTAAGAACCGAAATAAGAAAGTACCCATGCCTCCGCATGGGTACTTTCTTATTTCGGTTCTTACGGGAGTTTCAGAGGTTGCCGCCTTTGAAGCTGTCTATTCATGGGTAATCCAATCCATGTTTTTAGGATTGTCATATATGATAATCGGGGAAAAATCTCAAAGATTTTCTCCCCGATGAATGAAAGAGAGTTTATTAAGTTCGTTTAGAATCTCGTATCTTCTTCGCTCATGTCGAGATCGTCGAAACCTTCGGTATCGAGTTCCGACGGGTCGTAGTCATCATTCCCGTAAAAATCCTCGTCGATGCCAAGATCATTGTTTTTGATGGTTTTCTCCATTTCTTCAAAATCTACGGTTTGTGCGGGGGGATTGCCCATTGATTGGGTACAGACCGCTTTTTTCAGGTTTTTACCGGTAATGATTTCCCGCAGTTCGATGAAGAATGCGCGTTCGGTCATATTGTCGAAGACGAAAAGCATGCGTTGTTTTTCGTCTTCGAGCAATTCGCTCAGACGGGTTTCTCCCATGACCCATGAGTCTTCGTCGTAGCCGGTTTCCATATCCATCAGCGTAACTTCGATTTTTTTCTCCCAGTTGTCTTCACAGATGAAGAATGAAGTCAGCTGATCTTTGGCATAACCGACCGATTCGAGTATGGCGTCATTCAATTCGAGAAATGTCGCTTCGGAATCAATCTCTATTTCCCGGGCAAAATGATCGACTTCGTCGGAGAGGATCAGAAATTTATAAACCATGATTCTTACGTTGCTTAGTTATACACAAAATTTTATTTGATACCCCGCACGATACCCCTTTCGGAATTACGGACAAAGCGCACGATTTCATCGCGTTCGGGAGTGGCGGGAATATTGTCTTCGATATATTTGAGTGCATCGCTCGTATTCATACCGGCCATGTAGATGCATCGATATACCTCTTGTATGAGGGCGACGGCTTCGTCGCTGAAATTACGACGGCGAAGACCTACGGTGTTGATGCCGGCGAAAGCGATAGGGGTATGCCCCACTTTGATAAAGGGCGGAATATCTTTATTGATTTGGGAACCGCCCTGTATCATGACATGGCTGCCTATATGGGAGAATTGATGGCACAATACTCCTCCGCTGAGAATAGCGAAGTCGTCGATGACGACCTCTCCGGCTATTTGAGACGCATTGGAGATAATGATGTTATTGCCCAGTTTGCAATCGTGGGCGATATGTACGTAAGCCATGAGCAGGCAGTTATTCCCGATAACGGTTTTCCCTTTCGATGCGGTTCCACGGTTTACAGTTACATATTCGCGCAGGGTGGTGTTGTCTCCTATTTCGGCAGTTGTTTCTTCTCCCTTGAATTTGAGATCTTGTGGAATGGCCGAAACGACGGCTCCCGGGAAGATGGTGCAATTTTTACCGATACGGGCGCCTTCGAGAATGGTCGCATTTGACATAATACGGGTTCCGTCGCCGATGACGACATTTTTGTCAATAGTAACAAACGGCCCTATTTCTACGTCTTTACCGATTTGTGCATCGGGATTTACATATGATAATGGGTGCTGCATGAGATAATAATAAGGTTAGGTCTTTATTTGTTTTTTGTGATTTGTGCCATAAATTCGGCCTCGGTAGTGATTTTATCGCCGACAAATACATACCCTTTCATATATGCACAACCTCGCCGCATCTCGGTCATGAACGATACGTGGAATATGGCGGTGTCGCCGGGTACGACTTTCTGGCGGAATTTTACATTATCTATTTTCATGAAATAGGTCGAGTAGCTGGACGGATCTTCTACCGTATTGAGGGTAAGCAAACCGCCGGTCTGGGCCATTGCCTCGATGAGCAGGACACCGGGAACGACGGGCTCTTGGGGGAAATGTCCTTGAAAGAACGGCTCGTTGCTGGTGAAGTTTTTAATTCCTACGATGTGATTTTTCCCGATTTCTATAATTTTGTCGACGAGCAACATCGGGTAGCGGTGAGGTAGCAGGCCTTTGATGCGATTCACGTCCATGACCGGCTCCTTGTTGGGGTCGTAGAACGGGACTTGTATTTCCTGCCGTTTTACCTCTTTGCGTATGGCGCGTGCAAAGAGATTGTTGATTTTATGGCCGGGGCGTGTTGCTATGATGCGGCCTTTGATGGGTTTCCCGATAAGGGCTATATCACCGAGAATATCGAGCAGTTTATGGCGTGCCGGCTCGTTATTGAACACAAGAGGGCGGTTGTTGATGAAGCCCAATTCATCGGCGTTTTTGTGGGAAACTCCTACGAGATCGGCTATACGGTCAAACTCGGACTGTTCCATTTTGTGGTCGTAAATGACAATGGCGTTATCGAGGTCTCCGCCTTTGATGAGGTTGTTTTTCAACAAAGGTTCGATTTCCTTTACAAAAACGAATGTGCGGGCGGCAGCGATCTCTTCGGAGAAACTCTTCATATCTTCGAGACAGGCATACTGGTAATTGAGGATAGGAGAGTTGAAAAGCACCATCGTACTTATGCTGAAATGGTCGTCGGGTAAGGCGATGATTGAAGAGCCGCTTTCCTCGTCGGTGATTTCTACTTTATTGCGAATGATGTAGTAATCTTTTTCGGCCGATTGTTCCTCGATGCCGACTCGCATGATGTTTTCAACATATATTTGAGCACTTCCGTCGAGTATGGGAAATTCGGGAGCATTGACCTGTATCAGGCAGTTATCGATTTCCGAAGCGTAGAGGGCGGCCATAGCGTGTTCTATGGTACTTACCGTTATGTCGTTTTTTCCCAGTACGGTTCCGCGTTGGGTATTGATTACGTTTTCGGCGACAGCGTCGAGCACGGGTTGTCCGTCGAGGTCGACACGTTGTATTTTGTAACCGTGATTTTCGGGAGCCGGCAGGAACGTGATTTCGATGTCGAGACCCGTATGCAGACCTTTGCCTTGCAAGGTAAAGCTACTTTTCAGTGTTTGTTGTTTCATTTCCATATCTCCTTATTGTTAGGGGCGCTTTGAAGGAGTTTTATTCGCCCAACTTTCGTTTTAGTGTTTCTATCTCTTTTTGCAGTTGTCTCACGGTCTGGTTCAACTCGGGCAATTTCCGTATCAATACCGATGCCCGGGCATAGTCTCGGGCAGGCATGGCCGGAGTACCCAACAGGTTACAGTCCGAATCAACATGATTGGGAATACCCGATTGGGCACCGATGTTCACGTGGTCTCCGATGGTGATGTGCCCGGCTATTCCCACTTGTCCGCCCATCATGCAATGGCTGCCTACTTTTGTAGAGCCGGCGATGCCGCATTGGGCAGCCATTACGGTATTCTCGCCTATTTCTACGTTGTGGGCTACTTGTATGAGGTTGTCGAGTTTTACACCTTGACGTATGACGGTCGATCCCATAGTGGCCCGGTCGATGGTTGTATTGGCTCCGATCTCGACATGGTCTTCGAGAATGACATTCCCTATTTGCGCTATTTTCACGTAAGAACCGTTGTGCGGGGCAAATCCGAACCCATCGGCACCGATAACGGTTCCTGCATGTACGATGCAGTTATTGCCTATCACGCAATCGTGATATATTTTTACTCCCGGATAGATGATAGTTCCCATCCCTATTTTTACATTGTCGCCGATATAGGCTTGTGGATAGATTTTACACCCTTCGCCGAGGACTGCATTTTCTCCGATATATGCAAAGGCTCCTATGTATATAGACTCGGGAAGTACGGCCGACGCTGCAACATGAGCTCCGTCTTCGATACCTTTTTTCTCGGGACGAGCCTGATTGACCATGTTCAGCAACATGGCAAGGCAGGAGTATGCATCGTCTACTTCGATAAGTGTGGCTTTTATTTCGTTCTCGGGAACGAAGCCTTTGTTTACCAATACGATGCTGGCTTGTGTTGTATATATGTAGGGGGTGTATTTTGGATTGGCGAGAAATGTCAATGTCCCGGCTTTTCCTTCTTCTATTTTAGACAGATTGTTTACTTTTACATTTTCGTCCCCGATAATTTTTCCGTTTAGGAAATGGGCGATGTCTTTTGCCGAAAATTCCATAAGTTATTTTATTTTTTATCGTTCGGTCTTCTTCTAAAATCGACAAAGTACGCATTTTTTTTTGAGATTAAGAAATAATCTCTAACCATATTTTCATTGCTTTTTCTTACCCCGGTCTCATAGTATAACGATTTGTCTTTTTATATAAATAAAAGTATATAATATAGACGATTTCTCAAATAAAATAATTACTTTTGTATGATTTTACAATAGAAAACCTTTCTTAGGAAAGAATAAAACCAATAGACGGAAAAATTAAACAAGATAATTAATATATAAATATGATGAAGCCTTTACAGGAGAAACTTGCTAAATATGACGCCCCTCAAAAAGCGAAAGCCTTGGGGGTGTATCCTTATTTTCGTAAAATAGAAAGCGAGCAGGATACCGAAGTGATAATCAACGGCAAGAAAGTTTTAATGTTTGGTTCGAATAGTTATTTGGGACTGACCAACCACCCGAAGATAAAAGAGGCTGCAATCTCCGCTATCAGAAAGTATGGTACGGGCTGTGCTGGTTCCCGTTTCCTGAATGGAACTCTTGATATACATGTGGAGCTCGAAAATAGGTTGGCTCGGTTTGTGGGGAAAGAAGAAGCTATCATATATTCTACCGGATTTCAGGTAAATATGGGTGTGATTTCTTGCCTTACTGGTCGTGAGGATTATCTGATCTGGGATGAACTCGACCATGCCTCGATCATAGAGGGTCGCCGCCTCAGCTTTTCCAATTCGTTGAAATTCAAACATAACGATATGGCTTCCCTCGAAAAAGCACTTAAATCTTGTAAAGAAGATCGAGTGAAGTTGATTGTTGTAGATGGTGTTTTCAGCATGGAAGGCGATGTTGCCAATCTGCCTGCTATTGTCGAATTAGCTAAGAAATATAATGCTTCGATATATGTCGATGAAGCGCACGGTATTGGAGTATTTGGCCGTCAAGGTCGCGGTGTTTGCGATCATTTCGGTGTAACCGATGATGTCGATTGTATCATGGGAACTTTCAGTAAATCATTTGCTTCGCTTGGCGGATTCGTTGCTACCGATTCGGTTACGGCCAATTATTTGCGGCATAACTCTCGTTCCTACATTTTCAGTGCAAGTATTACACCAGCATCGACGGCTGCTGTTTCGGCAGCACTCGACATTATCGAAAGTGAACCCGAACGTATTCAGCATCTGTGGGACGTTACCCATTACGCCCTTGATGGTTTCCGTCGCATAGGGTGTGAGATAGGGAACACGACAACGCCTATCATTCCGTTGTTTATCCGCGATAATAACAAGACGTTCCAAGTTACGCGGGACTTGTTCGAAGAGGGAATCTTTGTTAATCCCGTTGTTTCGCCGGCTGTACCTTCTGAGGATACCCTTATCCGTTTCTCTCTTATGGCAACACACACCTATGAGCAGGTAGATTTTGCATTGGAGAAGATCGAGAAATGTTTCAAGAAACTCGATATTTTGAAATGATAATACATCATGAGAATGGGGAAACCTCCGCTTAAAGCGGAGGTTTTTTTGTGGACTGTTGTTGCTCGTTTTCTGGGACGAATGCAAAGATGCCCGATACGTATGCAGTGAAATTCCTTGTGAATGATTCTTTTGCAAATCTTCTTGTCCCGAATAGGGGAGAGGCAAGAGGGGATCTTATGCTGTGTTAATGGATAACGATTTCTCGCATATACTCGGAATGACTATATTTTTCCGTTTTGTGTTTAGCAGTGGTATTATCTGCTCTATTGCGTTATTCTGCCGATATTATGGGTAGAGAACAATCGTTGTAGGATTCTATCGAGAAAAAAGGCTGTACTATGAGATCGTAGTACAGCCTTTTTTCTCGATAGAATATGATTTATTTCAATCCGAGTTTTTTACGAATATCTTTGGGTATGGCATTTTTGTTTACCATATACGACATGGTTTTGTATGCAACGAACGGACGGGAGAAATAGTAATAGCCATCGTAAGGCGATGCCGTTACGCCCCATGAATTTTTTACTTTATAATAGGGATTCCCGTTTTGGTCTACGGCCGTACCGATGATGACCATACCGTGGTCGTCGGTCGTTTCGTAATTGTCGTAAGCCTCTTGGCGCATTTCCTGCGTGATACTCTTTTCCTTGCCGGGTTTGTCGAACTTATAGATCATATTATCGCGTTCTCTCGGCGAAAGGTCGCCCCAGCGCGAAGCCTCGGTTCCCTCCATGCTTTCGAGGTCTACTTCGGGAACGATGGCGATAGCTTTGGTGCGGCTGAACCCTTTTTCACTTACGTCGCTGCCCCACGCAATCGTATAGCCGTTTTCCAGAGCATTATCGATGATGTTCATCATATCGTCGATAGGGACATTGTAGCTTTCCCCCCATGACCAATTATCGGGAACTTCGAGAACGAATGTCGAATAGAACGGGTGGTGCATGTAAGAGGTAATATCGACATAGTCTTCCATTTTGATGGGAAGAGAAGCGGCAAACGATTGGGGTGTATATTCTTTCCCTTTGTAGGTGAATTTTTCGGGCATTTTGCCGAAATAGGCATCGAGAATGCCATTCAA
>HF999741.1:21868-36874 GCA_000434215.1 Bacteroides sp. CAG:144 | reverse complement strand
CAAGCCGGTCTGCCAAGCCGTTGTAAGTTTGCCGCCGTTGGCATCGGCCGTGGCGATGACAGCATCGACGTATGCTTTCAGTACGGCGTCGATTTCATTGAACTCGGGCAGTTCGGTACCGTAGTTCAGCCCCGGATAGATTTCTTCGGGAACAATACCGTAGTCGCGTATACCGTTGGTTACATCATGGGCGGCACCCCCTACGGCAAAATTGAGGCTGCCATGCAGGCGGACATATTTTACTGCTTTTTCGAAGTAGATGTTGCGTACGATCCACATTTCGGCGAGGTCTATTTCTCCACCTCCGGCGCGGCGTATTTCATCTTCGAGGAACGACAAGGTCGAAAAGCACCAACACGTTCCACTGCGATATTGATTTTTGATTGCATTTGTCGGGAGGACTTTCACATCGGTAAATCGGTATCCTTCCTCTTTTTTCTCCTCTTTCTTTTCAGGCTCTTGTGCGGCAGCCGAAAAAACGACACCGGCTAAAGCGAGAGTAAACAGAAATCTTTTCATAAGAAGTTTGTGTGTTTAAGTTTGTAGATGATAAATATCAATTCGATTATTATACCTTATCTTCGGACAAAAGTACAACAAACTTTACGAAAAACACACATATTCACTGTTTAATCTTTGTTTTCTGTAAAGGGTAGGTGTGGGCGATTTGTCTCTAAAAAGTCAAAGGCTGCTTTAATTAAAGCAGCCTTTGACTTTTTAGAGACATTGTTGGGATTATTTCACAACGATAGGTTTGTATTTGGGTACGAGGGCTTTCATGATAAACCATGCGATGAGGTAAGCAACGGCGCAAATACAGAAGATGATCATATATCCGGCTTGTTTACCTTCAAATCCCATGAAGCGGAAAGCCGCTCCCAAGTTTTCGGAATGGGTAAACAACGCACCGGCTCCTTTGTTAATGAGGAACGATCCGACACCTCCAGCCATACCACCGATACCGGTAATGGTTGCAATAGCCCCTTTGGGGAACATATCGCCGATGGTCGAGAAGAGATTAGCACTCCATGCTTGGTGTCCGGCTCCTGCCAAACCGATAATGATAGCCGGCCACCATACCGAAATGGCTCCGGCTCCTTGTGCAAACAAAGCGGGCAGAGGTAGGAATGCGAAAATAAGCATGGCCAACATACGTCCTGCATAAGGATTCATGCCTTTTTTATCGACAAAGAGACGGGGCAGATAACCGCCGAAGATAGAGAGAACGGTTACAATGGCATAAAGCGTAATAATGAGTGCAATACCCATACCGGAACTCGATTCATAGCCGTATTGGTCAGAGAAGTAAGCTGGTGCCCAGAAAAGATAGAACCACCATACGCCATCGGTAAAGAATTTACCTACGATGAACGACCATGTTTGGCGGTAACAGAAACATTTCCAAAAAGGAATTGTTTTTTCTTCGCCTTTCTTTTCTTCTGTTTTTACGGTTTCGTTATCGTCTTGGAGAATATAGTCCAACTCGGCTTGGTTGACATGTTTCGATTTTTCGGGTTTGTCATACATGAATACCCAGAATCCCATCCAAAGGAAGCCCAGTGCACCAATGATGACGAATGCCATTTCCCAACCACCGCCTATACCACGATCTTTGAAATATTGGGCCAACAAGGGAATAGTGGCAGGGGCGACAAGTGCGCCTACCGATGCACCCGAGTTGAAAATGGAGGTAGCGAATGCTCGGTCTTTTTTAGGAAAATATTCGGCGGTTACTTTGATGGCTGCTGGGAAGTTACCGGCTTCACCGAGTGCAAGAATACAGCGTGCAGCAATAAAGAGCCATACGCTGGTCGTTGCGATAGCGAGAGCTGCTGTGGTTCCCGATTGCACGGCCGTCATGAGCTTTACGGTTTCATAACCTTGAATATGCATGGTCAACCAGCCGCAAAGAGCGTGCGCACAAGCGCCGAAGCTCCATACACCGATAGCCCAAAGGTATCCTTTCTTGGTTCCCATCCAATCTACGAATTTTCCGGCAAAGAGCATACAGATGGCATAGATGATGGAGAATGTGGCGGTAATTGTACCGTAATCGTTATCGGTCCAGTGAAATTCGGGCGCGATAAAATCTTTCCATGTAAGCGACAACACTTGACGGTCCATGTAATTGACGGTAGTTGCGACGAAAAGCAATACGCACATCCACCATCGCCAGTTTGTTGCCAGTTTAGTTGTTGTTGAAGTTTGAGCCATAAAACGTGTTTTTATGATAATTGAAAAGTTACAGAGATAAAGTAAAGAAGGCAGGTTTGACTGGACCTGTCTTCTTTACCTGATTTAATTAGCGGATTTCTTTGATGATGTCGAGTGCACCTTTGCAGAGGTCGGTGATTTTGCTCCACTCTTTGGCGGCTATAACCTCTTTGGGGAAGAGGTTGCTACCCATACCTACGCAGGTAACGCCGGCTTTGAACCAGCCTTCGAGGTTTTCGCGGGTGGGTTTCACACCTCCGGTTACCATCAGGTTGCTCCACGGCATGGGGGCTTTCAATCCTTTTACAAAAGCGTTTCCGAGAACATCGCCGGGGAACACTTTGCAGAGGTCGCAACCCGATTCTTGTGCAAATCCGATTTCCGATACCGATCCGCAGCCCGGAGTATAGGGAACGAGACGGCGGTTACATACTTTGGATATTTCGGGGTTGAACAGCGGGCCGACTACGAAGTTCGCTCCTAACTGGATATACAGGGCGGCGGTTGCGGGGTCTACGATCGAACCTACACCCATTGCCATTTCGGGACATTCTTTGGCGGCGAATTTTACCACCTCGGCAAATACTTCGTGGGCGAAATCGCCGCGGTTGGTAAATTCAAATGCGCGAACACCACCTTCGTAACAAGCTTTTACCACTTGTTTGGCAACTTCGGGATCTTTGTGATAGAATACCGGAACCATGCCGGTGGAGGCTATTTTTTGGAGAACCTCTGTTTTTGAAAATTTAGCCATAATTGTTAGTTTTATTTGGATAATATTACTGTTCTGTAAGATATAGTATCAATTATCTGGACACCCGACCAGAAGCATCACCGCTCATGAGCTTTTCGACCTCCTCGACAGTCGCCAAGTTGTAGTCGCCATATATGGTATGTTTCAGGCAGGAAGCAGCCACAGCGAAGTCGAGCGCCTTCTGGTCATCACCGGTATAAGTGAGCAACCCGTATATGAGTCCGCCCATGAAAGAGTCTCCGCCCCCGACACGGTCCACGATGTGGGTAATATCGTAACGGCGCGACTGGAACAATTTTCCGTCGGCAAACAGCACTCCGCCCCACGTATTATGGTTTGCGTTGATAGACCCTCTCAAAGTGATGATCACTTTCTTGGCCCTCGGGAATTTCTTCATCAGTTGAGTACAAACCGATTCGAACTCGGCCGCATTCACCTCACCGTTGGTCTGAGCCACATCGAATCCCTCCGGTTTGATGCCGAATACCTTCTCAGCGTCCTCTTCGTTACCGAGAATCACGTCGCAGCCCTCCACGAGAGCCGGCATGATTTCAGCCGCCGATTTGCCGTATTTCCAGAGGTTCTTTCTGTAATTGAGGTCGCAAGATACGGTAACACCGAGTTTATTAGCCACTTTGATGGCTTCGAGACACGCATCGGCCGCCCCCTGCGAGAGCGCCGGCGTAATACCCGTCCAGTGGAACCAATCAGCCCCTTTGAGCACCTTTTCCCAGTCGATCATACCCGGTTTAATCTCGGCAATGGCCGAATGCGCACGGTCATAAACGACCTTGCTGGCGCGAGCCACAGCCCCCGTTTCGAGGAAGTATATACCGAGACGGTCTCCCCCGTAGATGAAATTATCGGTTTTGACGCCATATTTGTGCAGATCCATTTCGCAAGACTTTGCGATGTCGTTTTTCGGCATACGCGTAACGAATTCGGCATTAAGGCCGTAGTTGGCCAGAGATACAGCCACATTAGCCTCCCCGCCGCCGAAAGTAGCGGAAAATTCCTTAGCCTGTGAAAAACGCAGATAACCGGGCGTTGCCAGTCGCAACATGATTTCCCCGAAAGTAACAACTTTTTTGCTCATAGCAGTTTGTATTTTTTTAGTCTCAAATAAATATGAGAAACATGTATGTGTGAATCAGTCTACAAAGATATTTGTTTTTATTGGAAATAATAAATAACGGGCCGAAAAACTTATGAATCTTATGCTTTGCCACAAAACAGTTATTCTTTTTGCGGATTACGATCGATATATTTTTTTACGGTTTTGAAGAGGTTCGATGCGAAAACGAAGTTATTCAGTTTCTCATTGGTCGAGGTGAAAATATCATCTTTATTTCCCACCCATTCTTTTTGTCCCTGATTGAGAAAAATGATATTTTCACCGATGCCCAGCACCGAACTCATATCATGTGTATTGATGATGGTCGTGATGTTATATTCGCGCGTGATGTCCTTGATGAGTTCGTCGATAAGGATCGATGTTTGCGGGTCGAGTCCCGAGTTAGGTTCATCGCAGAAAAGATATTTGGGGTTGAGAGCAATGGCTCGGGCTATGGCGACCCGTTTTTGCATGCCGCCACTTATCTCCGACGGATATTGTTTGTCGGCACCCGAAAGGTTTACACGTTCGATACAGAATCTGGCCCGTTTCTCTCTTTCGGCGGCAGATTGCCGGGTAAACATTTTCAGCGGGAACATGACGTTTTCGAGAACGGTGAGCGAGTCGAATAAAGCCGAGCCTTGAAACAACATGCCTATTTCGCTGCGCAGGGCTTTTACTTGGGAGGCGTTCATGCGGAGGAAATCGTTACCGTCGTAAAGGACCTCACCCGAGTCGGGGCGTATGAGTCCGACGATCGATTTCATCATTACGGTTTTTCCCGAACCGCTTTTGCCGATGATAAGATTGGTTTTCCCGGCGAAAAATTGGGCCGAAATATCGTTCAGGATAGTTTTCCCGTCGAATGTCTTGAAAATATGTTTTACTTCGATCATTGTAAAAGCAGTTTAGTAAGTATCACGTCGAGCAGGAGTATCATGACGCTGCTCACTACGACCGAGTCGGTACTGGCTTTGCCCACTTCGAGTGCACCGCCTTTTACCCGGTATCCGAAGTAAGAGGCTACGCTGCTGATGACGAAAGCGAAAAAGAATGATTTGATAATGGTGTACCAAACATAGTATTCGTTGAAATAGGATTGCAATCCGTAGATATACCGTGATGCCGGAATGATGTCGGTAAACGCCGAAACGATATATCCGCCGAAGAGCCCCGAGAACATGCTGAAAACGACCAAAACCGGAATAAATACCACCATAGCGGCGATTTTGGGAAGTATCAGGTAGTTGGCCGAGTTTACTCCCATGATGTCGAGCGCGTCGATTTGTTCGGTAACTCGCATAGTTCCGATTTCCGATGCGATGTTCGAGCCTATTTTCCCGGCCAGCAGCAGACACATGATCGACGACGAAAATTCCAATAGCAACGTGTCGCGGGTAACGAGTCCTACGGTGTAGGCCGGCAATAGGGGGGAGGAAACGTTGAGTTGCGTTTGAATGGTGATAACGGCTCCGATAAAGAGCGATATGGTAACGACAATGGCGATAGACCCGATGACTAGCATGTATGCTTCATCTTTGAATCGCCTGAAAAATTCGCTCCAACGGTCGGGGGTGGTAAAAATCTTTTTCAGCAATAAAATATAGTCGCCGAAACGGTATAGTGATCGAAAAAGAATTTTCATAAAAACATGAATTTTAGCTGCCTCCTAAAAAAGAGAACAACAGAAAACCTTGCAAACTTAATGAAAATCGTCGGAATAAGCGAATAAAATCAAAAGAATTGCTTCGCTCGGTTGAATATAAAAGAGTGGTTATACGGAATAAAGGGGTGATTTTTTTTAATAATTTAGGCCTGCTGGTATGATTCTTTTTTTATTTTGTGATTACAAAGGGAATATTCCTTTTTATTTATCCTTTTGAGGATATTGTTTATGTACTTAATGTGTGTTTTGGAAGTGAAGCGGATTGTATGGAAACGAAGAAAATTTTAGGGATTGTTTTGTGTATAAGTATTATAGTGCTTGTGAGTTGCGTAAAAAGCGAAGACGCAAAGTTTATTCCGATCGAGTTGGAGATAGAGAGTACAGATTTGACACGGATAGGGAATGATGAATTTACGATTCCTGCCGAAGGCGGAAGCTTTACGATTTGCAGTGCGGAAAAAGGAGGGCCGTTTATGGAGGTGAATTGGCTTGAATTTGATGGCGTGGAATATTATCTGACAGATGAAGAAGTAGATGCAGGATATTACGAAAACGATTGGGTGAAGGTAGTTTTATTGGGAACCTCCCCTGTGAAATACGAGATTGTCCTCAAAACCAATACGTCGAGAGAGTGGTGTCAGGTACGTATTGGGATTAATTGTTTCCATTATAGTTACCGTATTCTGAGTATTGTTCAGCAGTCGGGAGAATAAATATTTATACGAATGAGGGAAAGAAAATCAGGCTCCGAATAGTCCGCCAAATGAGTTTCCTAAATAGTCGCGGTTATTGTTTTTGAAATAAATCTGTTAGCACATCTTTCATGTAAAAAAGGTGTGTGGGATTTGGTTTACTTATCTTATAGAATTACCCTATCTGTAAAAATGGTATTTTTTTCAGTATTTCAGATAGAACTCTTGTAAAAATCTCCCGCTATTTTTGCACTAATTAAAGAATGATATGACACAAAAATAAAAGGTATGAGGAGAAAACTGATTGTTGGTCTTGCGCTTTTTTCGATGTTGGGTGCAGGTATTATCAACGGACAAGAATCGACAAATTTAAAAGTAATAACCATGAGTAAATTAGCAAATGACACGCGTGTGTTCGCAATTGATCCTGAAATCAGTGTGCAGGGAGTACGGTTTAAGAACCGTTTTGGTGTAGAGTTGGCAGGACATCTTTATCTTCCTCAAAATTTTGATGCGTCGAAAAAGTATGCTGCCATTGCCGTATGCGGTCCTTTCGGTGCTGTGAAGGAACAGGCATCAGGGTTGTATGCGCAAGAGATGGCTCGTCGTGGGTTTGTAACAGTGGCGTTTGACCCCTCTTTTACAGGCGAAAGTGAAGGGCAGCCGCGTTATGTGGCTTCGCCTGATATCAATACAGAAGACTTCTCGGCTGCGGTCGATTTCCTTTCTTTACTCGATTTTGTAGACCCTGACCGGGTGGGTATCATTGGAATATGCGGTTGGGGTGGTCTGGCATTGAATGCGGCGGCTATCGATACCCGTATAAAGGCAACGGTTACATCGACCATGTATGATATGAGTCGGGTAAATGCCAACGGTTATTTCGATGCAATGGACGACGATGCCCGTTATGAACTAAAACAACAACTCAATACACAGCGACTTGAAGACGCTCGTAATGGCAGGTATACTTTGGCCGGTGGAGTGGCCGACGTATTACCCGATGATGCGCCGTGGTTTGTCAAGGACTATCACGCTTATTACAAGACGAAACGGGGTTATCATAAACGCTCTCTCAATTCCAATAGCGGGTGGAACAAGACTTCGGCACTATCGTTTATCAATACGCCCCAACTTGCGTATAGCGATGAAATTCGCAGTGCGGTACTCATGATTCATGGCGAAAAGGCTCATTCCCGTTATTTCAGCGAAGATGCCTTCAAAAAGTTGAGAGGAGATAATAAAGAGTTATTGATTATTCCCGAAGCTACTCATGTGGACCTTTATGATAATTTCGGGAAGATTCCATTTGATAAAATCGAGCAGTTTTTTCATGACTATCTGAAATAATCCGGGGAAAGAGTATCTGTGGTCCGATGAAGTACGTTTAAAATGATGGAAAGATTGATTACATTTCGGAATGGCCGGAAAGTTATTCCTATCGGGCAAGGAACTTGGAAGATGGGAAAACGGCGCAACGAGGAGATACAAGCTCTACGCCGAGGTGTCGAATTGGGTATGGCGCTAATTGATACGGCAGAAATGTATGGCAATGAAGATTTGGTAGGTAAGGCTGTACGAAGTTGTCGCGATGACGTATTTTTGGTGAGTAAAGTCTTACCGGATAATGCAGGTTATGATGGTACGAAACTGGCTTGTGAGCGAAGTCTGCGGCGACTTGGCACGGATTATATAGATCTTTATTTGTTGCATTGGAGGGGACATTACCCATTTGCCGAAACTGTCCGAGCGATGGTGGAGTTGCAACAGGAGGGTAAAATCGCCTCGTGGGGGATGAGTAATCTCGATGTGCTTGATATGGAGAAGATTGTCTCCCTCCCGCATGGAGAGGATTGCGCAGCAGACCAAGTCCTTTATAATCTGAAAGAGCGTGGTATCGAATATGATCTTATGCCGTGGTGCGAAAATCACCAAATACCGATTATGGCATACACGCCATTTGGAGAAGGAAATCTTCGGAATCATGAAGTTTTGCAAGAGATCGCTGTACGGCATGGCGCTACTCCCTCGCAGGTAATGCTGGCATGGATTATGAGAACCCCAAATGTAGTAGCTATTCCGAAAGCAAGTAATGTCGCGCATGTAGAAGAGAATGCTCGCAGCCTTAATATAAACCTGACGGAAGACGATTTGCGGGAAATCGATAAGGCATTTCCCGCGCCGAAAAAAAGGATACCGTTAGTCGGTTGGTAAAGAGTGGTATTGATTCGGAAAGTGAAAAATTTCGATATAGTTTGATAAACAAATAAAACAAGATATGAAACCTTACATAATTTGCCACATGATGAGTTCGGTCGATGGTCGCATCGATTGTGATATGACCGAGAAAATAGGAGGCGATGAGTATTACGAAGTCTTGAAGAGATTGGATTGTTCTTCGGAACTTTCGGGCCGGGTAACCATGCAGAAGCATTTTGCTATGCCAGAATTGTTTATGCTGGCAGATGCCGAGCCTGTTGGCCGGGAATCGTTTTATGAAGCCGAGTCGTCTCGCGGTTATAGTATTGCTGTCGATTCGAAAGGACGGCTTCGTTGGCCCGATAATCGTTACGATGAAAAACCTTTATTGGTTTTTACAAGCGAGCAAGCCCCGAAAGAATATTTCGAAGCACTTCATCGTCAGAATATTTCATGGATAGCCGCAGGAAAAGAGCATGTCGATTTGTCGCGTGCGGTCGAAATTTTGAACAAACAGTTCGGTGTAGACCGTCTTGCTGTGGTGGGAGGAGGAAATATCAATGGGGCATTTCTTAGAGAAGGTCTGATCGACGAGGTAAGTATCGTGGTAGGTGCCGGTATTGATGGCCGTCGGGATATGACAGCCGTGTTTGATGGTATCGATGACCCGTCTTTTCCTACTACCATACTTCGGCTGATTGGAGTGGAACGAGTCGGTGAAAATTCCGTGTGGTTGCGGTACGCATTTCGGTAAGTATCGTTTTATTCCCTGAATTTTGGGTGCGGTTTGTTTTTAAGTGTTCCCGAAATTTTGTCATTCCAAGTGAGGCCGGTAGGCCGACGATGGATTATATAAGAGTATCATTGGATTGAGATTCTTTTGCATTCTGCTCTGAGTGAAATATCTGTTATTTTGAGCGAATGCACAGAATCTCATTATTCCTTATTTTGGGGTAGGAAATTTTCCTGCATTGCTTTCCGTCGGAGTTGAAATTGTTTATGACGATAATTGTCGTGTAAAGAGGAAAACAAAGCCTTTCTGCAAAAAAAAGTGGAATCGTGCGGCAATTCGTCGAAAATCGTTACCTTTGCCTCTTATGAAATGGATCGACAGCATAAAGCCAATCATTCATCATAAAAAGGTGGCCATGCCGTCTCCGGAGGAGATGGAGCGTTTTGCCGCCGAGGGAAAGATGGTGCTCCGTACCGAAGACCTTGTAAAAAAATACGGGCAGCGTACGGTGGCCAATCATGTGTCTATCAATGTGCGTCAGGGCGAAATCGTAGGTTTGTTGGGTCCGAACGGTGCCGGTAAGACGACGACCTTCTATATGACGACAGGGTTGATTACGCCCAACGAAGGCCGCATCTTTCTCAATGACCTCGATATTACGTCGTTTCCAGTTTATCGTCGGGCGCAGTATGGTATCGGGTATTTGGCTCAGGAAGCTTCGGTATTCCGGAAGTTGTCAGTAGAAGATAATCTGATCGCCGTTCTGCAAATGACCGGTAAAAGCAAGGAGTATCAGAAAGAAAAGCTCGAAAGTCTTATTGCCGAGTTCCGGCTCGAAAAAGTGCGTAAGAATTTAGGCGACCGCTTATCGGGGGGGGAACGCCGTCGTACCGAAATAGCCCGTTGTCTGGCTATTGACCCGAAATTCATTATGCTTGATGAGCCGTTTGCGGGTGTCGACCCCATTGCGGTAGAAGATATTCAGTATATCGTTTATAAATTGAAAGAGAAAAATATCGGTATTCTTATTACCGACCATAATGCCCCGGAAACATTGAGTATTACCGATAGGGCATATCTCCTTTTCGAAGGCAAGATATTGTTTCAGGGAACCTCCGAAGAGTTGGCTTCCAATCCGGTTGTGCGGGAGAAATACTTGGGACGTAATTTTATATTCCATCGGAAACAATTCGACCACCTCGAAGGGAAATAATTAAGGTGTGCCGGTTGCTTCGGGCTATCGGTTCGGTAAATGGAGGTTTTTCGAGTCTTTTTGCCGTTTGAGGCGGCGTTGTAAAATCCATATCATTATTACGGTAATCGAAGTGCTGACTACGATCCAGCCTGCATCGCCCGAAGATGTGCCGACGGCATCGAATAGACTGTCGTTATTGTCTGTCCCCCAAATATAGGCGCCGATGACCGAGAGGCTGTTGTTGAGGGCATGAGCGGTTACGGGTAGCCATATATTACCCGACCATACCAAAAGATACCCGAAAAAAGCTCCTAATAGCATACGGGGGACGAAACCGTAAAATTGGAAATGTATGGCGCTGAAAATTATGGCAGTTGTCCATACGGCGATATGACGGTTACGAAACTTTTCGAGAAAGAGGCGCTGGACGATTCCCCTGAACACAAATTCTTCTCCGATACCGGTTAGGACGCCGACGATCAGTATCATGATCGTCAAGTCTCCGATATTCGACATCTGTAACATGTGGCGGGTCATTTCTTGTGCACTGGCTTCTTGTGCTTTCAACCAATTTTCGATATTCGAGAGTGCCTCCGGTAGGATTATCGATTCGTTCCATTCGATGATGAGATTCATCATCGGGATAGAGAAAAGCATACATAACACGATGCCTATGACGGCTCCGATACCCGGAGACCGGTCGGCTTGCAGGTACTTGACGGGATTTCCGCCGAAAAGGTAGGCGGCGCATAGTGCCGGGAGAATAAAAAGTATGATGTCTTGTGCCGTCAGTGCCACGCGAGTGAGGCTTATTCCTGAGAAAATAAACGATAGAAATACCGTAAGAAGCGATACAAAGCATAAACACAGCAACTCGATTCCTATAAAAATCAGGAATTTGACGGTAAAAGAAGATTGGGCGAAGTGGTTGTAAAGAATGTGCATGGCGTGAAATTATAGAGAAGAGCTTTCGGCAATGATGATACAGATGATAAACAGCAGAGTGAATAGCAATTGGTTACGGGCGGTTGCTCCCAAAACCCGATTTAACTCCCGGCCGGACCATTTTCCCATATCCCGATAATTTTTGATATGTACTGTCAGATAAGCAAGAGGAAGTATAAAGCCGGCGATCCCTGCTGCAATCCAAAACTTCATGACCAGTAAAAGGGCGACAATACCGCTTGCCAAATATGCTGCGCGAGCGAATTTCCGTCCGAAAAGTACAACGGTCGTATGTTTTCCTGCTGCGCGGTCGTCGTCTATATCCCGGTAATTGTTCACGATAAGAATATTGACCGATAACAGCCCCATTGCCGCACTGCAAAGGAATACGTCGGGGTCGAATGTCAGAGTTTGTACATAGTAAGATAAGTTTACGGCCGCCAGCCCGAAAAAGATCCATACGGTCAAATCACCCAACCCGTGGTAGGAGAGCGGATAGGGTCCTGCCGAGTATGCCAATGCAGCGACGGCAATTATCCCGCCGGCGAGAATCAGCCACCAACCGCCGACAGGTATGAGCATACACCCTAAGATGCAAGCCGCTCCCAATGTCGCTATTGTTGCCGCAAGCATGGCACGGGGGGAAATGTCGCCCGAAGTTACGGCCCGGCGAGGTCCTATGCGGTCGGCTTTATCGCTTCCGTTACGGTAGTCGAAATAGTCGTTGCCGAAGTTTGAGGCGATCTGTGCCAACAAAGCGAAAAAGAAACATATGGCGGCGATTCCCCAGTGTGCTTTCTCATGAGCCCATGCTAAGGCCGTTGCTGCAAGTACTGGGCTTACCGAGGTGGGCCATGTACGGGGGCGGGCTGCGTTTATCCAGACTTTTATATCGGCCATTATCTTGAATTGAAGTTATCGTTATGATGAGAAATTTTTCAAAAGTACGTATTTAAGATGAAACCCGAGGTGAAGACATGAAATTTTTTCCTACATTTGACACAAATTTGATTTCATCTTTAAAATCTTAAAACCGAACCGATATGTTTTCAGGAATCGTAGAAGAAGCCGCTCCGGTTGTGGCATTGCGCCGCGAACAGGGCAATCTGCATCTGACTCTTTCGTGCAGTTTCACCAGTGAATTGAAAATCGATCAGAGTGTTGCACATAACGGGGTGTGTCTGACTGTTGTCGGCATCGATGGAGATACCTATACGGTAACGGCGATACAGGAGACGCTCGATCGCAGTAATTTGGGATTGTTGAAAACCGGCGATAAAGTGAATCTCGAACGCAGTATGCTTATGAACGGTCGTCTCGACGGGCATATCGTTCAGGGACATGTCGATTGTACAGCCCGGTGTACGAAGGTGGAAGAGGCCGATGGCAGTTGGTATTACACGTTTGTATATGACTCTACTCCCGATATGGTACGTGAGGGATATACGACTGTCGAGAAAGGGTCTATCACGGTCAATGGCGTGAGTCTTACCGTTTGTAATTCCCGACCTGGCAGTTTTCAGGTTGCCATTATACCCTATACCCACGAACATACCAATTTCCATCAGATTGCCGAAGGAAGCGTCGTGAATTTGGAGTTCGATATTGTAGGTAAGTATATCAGCCGCATCATGACTTACGGAAAGTAACCTTTCGGAAAAGATTTGGAAATGGAACGATTTCTCGATCTGGTCAAGCAGCGTCAGAGCGATCGCAGATACGATCCCGAAAAAACTGTCGAGCCGGAAAAATTGGCCCGTATCATAGAGGCAGCCCGTCTTGCGCCTTCGGCTTGTAATGCGCAGCCGTGGCATTTTGTCGTAGTCGATGATCCCGATTTGAAGAACCGAGTGGCCGATGCTGCGGCCAACCGGGTATTGGGTATGAATCATTTTACCAAACAAGCACCCGTGCATCTGCTTGTCGTGGAAGAGGCGGGAAATATTACGTCAACGCTTGGAGGTTGGATAAAACGTAAGCATTTTCCGCGTATCGACATCGGTATAGTTGCGGCGCACATCGTGTTGGCGGCCGCCGATGAGGGGTTGGGGTCATGCATTGTCGGGTGGTTCGATGAGGCTGCGGGGCGTAAAGTGCTGGCGATTCCCTCGGGAAAACGGGTATTGCTCGATATTGTTATCGGTTATTCGGCCGATCCTTTGCGTGAAAAATCCCGGCGTTCGGTCTGCGAAGTCGCTTCTCGTAACCAATATGATATGCCTTACGGCGAATAATGCCGAAAACACTTTGATGCCCTTTTTTTTTACATTATTTTTGCGAAATAATTCAATTCCTATGAGCGATCAACGATATAACCTGAGAGGTGTTTCTGCCTCGAAAGAAGATGTACATAATGCCATAAAGAATATCGATAAAGGTATATTCCCGAAAGCGTTTTGTAAGATAATTCCCGATATTTTGGGGGGCGACCCGACTTATTGCAATATCATGCATGCCGACGGGGCCGGGACCAAATCGTCTTTGGCATATATGTATTGGCGAGAGACGGGCGACCTTTCGGTATGGAAAGGCATTGCGCAAGATGCGCTCATTATGAATATCGACGACCTGTTGTGTGTGGGTGCTACCGACAATATCTTGGTGTCGTCTACCATCGGGCGTAACAAATTGTTGGTGCCCGGAGAGGTTATCTCCGCCATTATCAATGGAACCGATGAGTTGCTGTCCGAGTTACGCGATATGGGTGTCGGCGTGTATGCGACCGGCGGGGAGACAGCCGATGTCGGAGACCTTGTGCGGACCATTATTGTAGATAGTACCGTAACCTGTCGTATGAAACGCAGCGATGTGATAGATAATGCGCATATACAATCGGGCGATGTGATTGTAGGTATGGCCTCGTATGGGCAAGCCACGTATGAGAAATCCTATAACGGCGGTATGGGCAGTAACGGCCTTACTTCGGCAAGACATGATGTCTTTGCCAAATATTTGGCCGGGAAATATCCCGAAAGCTATGATGCCGCCGTTCCCGACGATTTGGTCTATTCGGGTGGACTGAAACTGACCGATGCTATCGAAGGTCTCGGTATCGATGCCGGCAGATTGGTACTTTCACCTACGCGTACCTATGCTCCTGTCATCAAGAAAATGCTCGATGTCATGCGTCCCTGCATTCATGGTATGGTGCACTGTTCGGGCGGAGCTCAGACCAAAGTCATGCACTTTGTCGAGAATATGGAAGTGGTAAAAAACAATTTGTTCCCTGTTCCGCCGCTTTTCCGTATTATTCGGGAACAGTCGGGAACCGACTGGCAGGAAATGTATAAGGTCTTCAATATGGGACATCGTATGGAGGTGTATTTGGCACCCGAACATGCGCAGGAGGTTATCGATATTTCTCATTCGTTCGGTATCGACGCGCAAGTGGTCGGTTACGTAACGGCTGCTGAGAAAAACCGACTTGTCATCGAGTCGGAGTTCGGTCGTTTTGAGTATTGATTCATAATGTCCGGCCGCGGTTTACGTGCGTC
>HF999741.1:19660-21811 GCA_000434215.1 Bacteroides sp. CAG:144 | reverse complement strand
GGTTTTCCCGTTGTGGATTGTATAGATGAATCATGGAACCGGACAAAGAATGTTTCAATGGAAAAAGATTCCGGCAAGTAAATATTTGAGAGAATATTTTGTTATCGGAAATTCTTATTGCCTATATAAATTCCATAGGTATGGACTGGTTCGATTTTAGTCAACGATTGCCGCTTACCGACCCGACGGCGATATTTCTACTTGTATTACTTATAATACTGTTCGCTCCTATCGTATTGAACAAACTTCATATTCCGCATATTATCGGAATGATTTTGGCGGGAGTCATTGTGGGTGAGCATGGTTTTAATATTTTGGTACGAGACAGCAGCTTCGATCTGTTCGGTAAGGTAGGACTGTTCTATATCATGTTCTTGGCCGGATTGGAAATGAACATGAGCGATTTTCGGCAGAATCGCGGAAAGGCGATGGTATTGGGAGTGCTGGCCTTTGTTATACCCATAAGTATCGGGCTGGTAACAAACATGGTTTTGTTGAAGTACGGTCTGTTGACCTCGATACTGCTGGCCAGTATGTATGCGTCGCATACGTTGGTTTCCTATCCTATTGTTATACGTTATGGCATATCTCGGCAGCGTAGTGTAAGCATTGCCGTAGGCGGTACTGCCGTAACCGATACTTTTACGCTTTTGGTCCTTGCCGTTATAAGCGGATTATTCAGAGGAGAGTCCGACGATTTGTTTTGGCTGTGGTTGGTTATCAAGTTTATTCTGGTCGGGATATTGATTACCTTTTCTTTTCCGCGTATCGGTCGGTGGTTTTTCAGGAAATACAACAATGGTGTTATACAATTTATATTTGTATTGGCGCTGGTGTTTTTGGGTGCGGCTTTGATGGAGTTGGCTGGAATGGAAGGCCTTCTCGGTGCGTTTGTCGTAGGACTGGTATTGAATCGCCTGATACCCCACGTATCGCCCTTGATGAATCATCTGGAATTTGTTGGGAATGCTCTTTTTATACCCTATTTCCTTATCGGGGTGGGTATGATGATCGACGTGCGGGTGATTTTGGGGCATGGAAATGCGTTGCTTGTGGCAGCGGTCATGATTGGTGTGGCTTTGCTTGGTAAATGGATTGCTTGCTGGCTGACACAGAAAATTTATCGAATGTCGTCGGTCGAACGTATATTGATGTATGGATTGAGCAATGCGCAAGCGGCAGCTACTTTGGCGACTGTATTGGTCGGGTATAATATTGTCCTGCCTACGGGAGAAAGATTGTTGAATGACGATGTGTTGAACGGTACGATTTTGTTGATACTTGTTACCTGCATTGTGAGTTCGTTTATTACCGAGAGAGCCGCCCGTCGCATGGCGATAGATAAAAGTTTGGAGAGCCGCACACCTTGCAGACAGGAGCGTATATTGATACCTATTGCAAATCCTTCTACGGTCGGCAATTTGATAAACCTTTCATTGGCGATACGGGATTCCGGTCAGGAAGAAAATCTGTTGGCACTGAGTGTTATCGATGACGTTGATAATTCGACGTATGCTGAGATGCAGGGAAAACACAATTTGAGAAAAGCCGCGAAGATTACGGCAGCCGTCGATGTTTCGTTGAGGGAGATTGTTCGTTATGATCGGAATATCGTCAGCGGAATTGTCCATGCGACCAAGGAGTACGGTATAACCGATGTCATTATCGGTATGCATTGTAAAAATTGTGCAGGAGATACGCTTTTCGGCAATTTGACGGGGGCGTTGTTGGAGGACTTGTATCAGGAGGTAATGATTGCGCGTTTTTTGATGCCGGTCAATACATTGAGGCGTATTATTGTTACGGTTCCTGCCAAGGCCGAGTATGAACCGGGTTTCTTGAAGTGGGTAGAACAGATATGTCGGTTGGCGACGGCTTTGGGAGGAGGTGTTTATTTTTATGCAGGGAAAGATACAAATACCGCTTTGCAAAAATGGATACGAGAAAACTATAAACAAGTTACGCCCTTTTTCGAAGATATGGATGGATATGAAGATTTGCCGGAGATTTCTCCAAAAGTAAATTCCGACCATCTCCTCATTATTGTTGCGGCTCGGCAAGGAACTGTTTCTTATGATGGTTCACTGGAACAGTTGCCCGATTATATCGACCGATATTTTCCCGACCGTAACATAATCGTTTTGTATCCCG
>HF999741.1:0-19601 GCA_000434215.1 Bacteroides sp. CAG:144 | reverse complement strand
AAAAGGATAGTTCATGATTTATTTAGAGGATAGACCCAGAAGAGCACTTGCTTTCCCTAATATGTGTTCGGGGTGGCCCCGTAAAATGATTTTCCCTCTTGGATCGATAAGCAATGATGTGGGATAGCCGTCGATTGCATATTGGCGGCTCACGGATAATTTCCCTTGATTGTTTTCTTCTAGAACTTGAATCCAGTTGAGATTATCTTCTTCAACGGTCTTTTTCCAATTCTTTTTACTCGCTTCGTTACAGGCTATGCCTATCATGATGATAGAACTGTCGGACGGTAGGGTATGGTTGAATGCTATGAGCTTAGGAGACATCATGCGGCAAGGTCCGCACCAAGACCCCCAAAATTCCAAAAATACGTGTTTTCCTTTGTAGTCCGATAGTCGTATCGAATCTCCGGTTAGTGATAAAAGTGTAAAATCGGGAGCAAGTCCACCCGGTTGTGTCGATCGAAATATTTGCAAATGATTGCTGACCGCTATGCCCGGCACACTTTTCTGTACTCGTGGCGTTAATTGTCGGAAACGTTTTTCTAGTTCTTTTTCATTGACATAGCGCATAATGGCTGCCGAGTATGCAAAATCGGGATGTGTATCGGCAAATTGTTGTTCCATGGAGTCTACGGTCATCAACATACGGTTCGATTTTTTGATCAATGTCCGTCGTAATGGGTCGGACGGGGACCGGCCGATACCGTCTTGTTGTATGAGTAGAGCGCTGTCCATCAAATTAAATGCCGGTCTCAAATCGGGCGTTTCATATAGACCGCCGGTAATTTTTAGGTAGTGGAAATTGTCGGTAGATCCGGAAAGGTGGAGAGATGCGTATCCTTCAAGAAAGAGACGGAATCTGTTTCCTCGGTGATGTTCGATTTTTATTTTCTCGTTTTTAGGACAGTGAGCTAAATATGCCCATTGGTCTGTCGCTTTGGTATATAAGTCGAAATGATTTTTCTTTTCTACGATGGTCGAATCGGATATGTAAATTTCATCGGTAATCGGGTCGATCAACCCCAAAATAATGCAATCACCCGGTTCCAAACCTTCAATCTGGCCTGAGAGATAATTTTGTTTTTCTCCGCAAGAAACGAAGAGAAGAAATACAAGTCCCCACAAAAGGAAAGAATGTTTGATTTTCATGACGGATGCTTTTTATATTACGTTTGTTAGACGTAAAAATGAGAAAAAGGTTACACCTTTTGTGGGAAAAATATTGCAGTGTAATTTCTTATTTTGTTATCTGTTCGAGATGCTTTTACCGGTTTGGACCGTTCCGTCGGAATAGATGTTTTTGATGATAGTTATCCCTTCTCCGGGAGTTGATAAGGGTCTTCCGTCGATGGAATAATATCGGGTTGAGATAAGTTGGGTATCGTTTGTTGCCGAATAGATGGAACTGGTAGGATTGAGGTCTACATCACCCAGTTGGTAGACTTCGGCAGCGGCCAATAGGAAACATCCTATGCCGAAATCTTCGAAGTCGGGGATATGTGTTCGCGTTACCGGTTGCCCGTCTTCGGGTTTTGAACCGGTCCCTTGTACGTAACCCAGAAATCCATTGTTGGCTACCGCTTTGTGACAGAGGGCATTCCAGCCTTTTACCACATAAGGTATATATGTCGTGCTGTCGAGTAATCCCGTGCGTATTCCGTAAGCCATACCTGCGATGAAAAGTGCTGTGCCTGAGGTTTCTGGACCTTCTGCTTCGGTAGACCCGTAGTTCGACGGGGCTGCAAGGCTGACCGGCCAAAAGCCGTCTTCGCGTTGGCATTTAGTGAGAGCTTCGGACATAGCGGTGAAGTCTTCCATGTATCGATCTTTATGGCAAACCGTGTCGGGGGCGTATTGGAGTACCCGCATCAGGGCGGTGTAAACCCAGCCGTTTCCGCGCGACCAATAACAAGGTTTATCGGTTTCAACTTTGTCGGTGTAAGGAGGATCGAATTGATAGTCCCGATACCATAATCCGTCTGTTTCATTGAAAAGCGGGGCACCTTTTCCTTTCCCTTTGCTCGATTTGCCGGTGTCGCCCTGTTTATCTCGGGTAAACATATACATATCGTACATGTATTCAAAATAACGGTCATCATTTTCGATCGAGCCAAGTTGGGCGTAGATGGGCATAGCCATGTGTACGGCATCTACCCAATACCAGTCGTCGATACTTTTTCGTTCGTACATCAGGGCATCGATATGATTTTTAATATGTGTTTTACGGATTGTTTGCAAGGTGTCGAGCATATACATGTCGAGATATGCCATTCCGCAGCAATGGAAATCGGCATTGGTCGGAGCTTTGGTGTCATTTGATATCCATTTGTGGAAGTCTCCCCATTCTTGTGTATAGTCATACCATTTTTCGACGGGAGTCTGTCGGTACATCGACATAAGGCCTTCGTAATATACTCCTCGCGTCCAGATGCGACTGTTTCTTTTCTTTCCTCCGACGAAGGAATTGGCTGTCGGGTCGGGATAATTCCGCATAAAATAGTCGTTTACCAACGAGGCGTAGTAGAATGTGGAGTCGCGCGATATGACTTTTTCTATATCGCATTTTTGTAACTCGGTATATGGATAAGCGATCGCCCCGTAAAATAAGAATAATGAGAGCAAAAATAATTTGTGTTTAATCATGGTTAAAAATATTTTATTGCGAATATATTATTTATTATTGTATGTTGTGCTTTATTGTATGAGAAATACATATAGGAAAAAGATTCCTATAAACACAAAACTCGTAAAAGAATAAAAAAAAGTGGTTATGGAGGAAAAATAATGATAGAGACCGTATGAATTATCGTTTTTTTTCATACTTTTGTAGGTAAAAACGTTGAAATAATGTTGGATTCTCGCATAGAACATATAAATGCGACGCTTGCGGAGTTGACCGAGTTGATGCAACTTGTATCCGAAAGTTATCCCGAAGTGCCAGCCATTTTATGTAAAATTTCTCTTGAAAAAGGTGAATCTTTGTGCGAGGAATTACGAGCATTAAACACTGTTAAAGAGACTATTCCGATGGTTGAACAGACGGCGGAAAAAGTCGAAAGCGGCGAAGCGTCGTTGCTTGTTTACGAAAATGCGGAAAGAAATGATATCCCGATGTGCGATACTGTTTCAAAGGAGAATAAGGAGTACGGAGAATCTTTCTCCCATTCGGAAGAAAAAGATATTCCTGATGTGGAAACGAGTTCACTTGTTTTTTCTTGGGACGCTACGGATGAGGAGTTTTGTCTTTTTGATCGGATTCCCGAAATGCAGGATTCTGAAAGAACCGATGATATTTTACCGCAATCGTATTGTGAGGTTTCTCGGGAATCTTCGGGTTCGGAAGAGAGTAGGGAAAAAAAAGATATTCCATTGCTCGATAAAATCGTTGCCGGAAATCAGGAAGATGCCGTATCTCCCGAAGAAAAGGAAGGAGATTCTTTGTCGGAATATCATAGCGAGGAGATGATAACCGTTTCGGGCGAAGAGAATTCTTTGGAGGAAAAGCCGGAGTCTGATGTGCCGGAAGAAGGTATGGAGACGATTGTTCACTCCGAAGAAAGCAAAGCGGATTATCGGGAATTACAAAAAATGATGAGTATCAATGATCGCTTTTTGTTTCGTCGGGAGTTATTCGATAACGACGGCGATTTGATGGCTCAAACCATTGAAGAACTCAATCATATAGCGTCGTACGAAGAGTCGTTGACGTATCTGCAAAATCGTTTTGCATGGGATTTTGAGTCTGAGGCTTTTGAATTGTTGCGTTCTTTGTTACAGCAACGTTTTGAATAGAAGCGATTATGTCGAAGCTTTATATCGTACCCACACCGATAGGCAATCTCGAAGATATGACGATGAGAGCTATCAAGGTTTTGCAGGAGGTAGATTGCATCTTGGCCGAAGATACCCGTACCAGCGGTATCCTGATGAAACATTTCGATATTAAGACCCGTATGCAGTCGCATCATAAGTTTAATGAGCATAAGACCGTAGAGGCGGTTGTCGAGCGTTTGAGAGCAGGCGAGACCATAGCGCTGGTTTCCGATGCAGGAACGCCGGCTATATCCGATCCCGGTTTTCTGTTGGTGCGTGAGAGCCGTAAGGCAGGAATACCTGTTGAGTGTTTGCCCGGGGCGACAGCTTTTGTACCGGCTCTTGTCGATTCAGGATTGCCGTGCGACCGGTTTACGTTCGAAGGTTTTCTTCCTCAGAAAAAAGGTCGGGCAACTCGTTTGGGGGAATTGTCGACTGAGCCTCGGACAATGATTTTTTACGAATCTCCGTTCCGGTTGGTGAAAACCCTCGTACAGATGTCCGAAATATTCGGGGTACAGCGTCGGGTCTCGGTAAGCCGCGAAATCTCCAAAATACATGAGGAGACTTTTGACGGGACATTCGAAGAGGTGATTGCTCATTATACGCAGCAAGAGCCGCGAGGAGAGTGCGTAATCGTGGTGGCCGGTGTCGCCGATGAGAAAAAAGATAAAACCAAAATAAAAGAAAAAGAAGAATTAGACAATAATTAAAAAACAACTCTTAAAACAAGTAGATTATGAAAAAAGTAGTATTAAGTATGGCAGCCCTTTCGATGCTTTTCTTCGTAGCATGCCAGGGTCCGAAAAAAGAAATCGCTCGTTTGCAATTTCAGAACGATTCTATCGCGCAAGTCAATACACGGTTGGCTTCCGATATAGAGGAATTGTTGCAAATGATAGACGAGATCGAAGCAAATTTTTCTCAGATTACGAAAACCGAGGCTGCTTTGAATCAGGCTCAAGGTGAACGTCTGAAAGCTTCTATCGCTCAGATTATCGAGCAATTGAAAGACAATCAAGAAAAAATTGCTACGCTCGAAAAACAAGTAAGAAACCGCAATTACAACATTGCCAGCTTGAAGAAAACCGTTGAGCGTCTCAAAGCCGAAAACGAGGAAAAAGCAGCTATGATTACGGCTCTCCAAGCCGAGCTTGCACAACGTGATGCTCAAATCAAAGAACTTGACGCTTCGATCGCTTCTTTGAACAGCAAACTCGATGCCCTCTCGAATGAGAATAAAGATCAACAAGATCAACTCAATGCTCAAGACCAAGCTCTCAACACGGTATTCTATACGATCGGTACCAAAAAAGAACTTAAAGCCAAAGGCATTCTCGAAGGTGGTATCCTCAAAGTTAGAACTCTTCAAGGTGTAGTAAACGATGCCGACTTTACCAAAGCCGATCTGCGCAATGTATCTTCTATTCCTTTGAATGTGAAGAAAGCTACTCTTATGACTTCTCACCCCGAAGGTTCTTATACGTTTGTGAAAGAAGGTAAAGTTATCACCGAACTTTCTATCACCAACCCCGAAGAATTCTGGAGCGTATCGAAATATCTCGTAATCCGTAAATAATTGCGGATAGGGAGTGGCTGCGATTTCTTTACGGCATGTCTTCATCGATCTCGATGACACTTTATGGGATTTTAAGCGAAATTCCTATGGCGCATTAAAAATTGCGTATGACAAGTTTTCACTGGCCGGTTATTATCCATCATTCGATGATTTTTATCGGATATACAGTGAAAAGAATGCCGAACTTTGGAATCTTTATCATCACAGTCGCATCTCACGCGAAGAATTGATTGTCGAGCGTTTTCGTTATCCTTTACAGCGGATAGGCGTTTACGACGAGAAAATCATTCCTGAACTCAATCAGACCTATCTCTCGGCATTGTCCGAGCAGATAGGTCTGCATTTTTATGCCCGGGAGCTTCTGCAATATTTGTCTCTGCGTTATACGCTTACTTTGTTGAGTAACGGATTCCGGGAAGTACAATATCGAAAACTCGATAATGCGGGCCTGCGGTCGTTTTTCGACCATATTGTTCTCTCCGACGATGTCGGTTTTTTGAAACCCCACTCCGGAATATTCCGCCATGCGCTTGCATTGCTTTCGGCGACGCCTGATTCTGTCGTGATGATAGGAGATAATTACGAGGCCGATATTTGCGGTGCCGCCCGGGTAGGAATAAAACAAATCTATTTCAATCCCGGGAATAAATCGCTTCTGCAAACATGTACGGGCGAAGTTCCCGTCAATCGGGCATACGTGGGTCGTACATCGCTAAATTATCCGGTTGCTTGCCCTACTTATCAGGTATCTTCTTTGAAAGAGATTGTCTATATTCTCTGACTATGGAAAAAAGTGAGCAGTCCGTAACGGGCTGCTCACTTTTTTATGCCTGAGCAAAGATTAGCTCACAGTTTTCCGATGATGGAACGACGGTTGAGCTGCTCTATCAGTTGTTCTTTATAAGAGTCGGAGATGGGAATATATGTTTTCCCGAAAACGATGCGGTTCCGTTCTATGACTTTGATTTTGTCCATGTGTACAATAAATGAGCGATGTACACGTACAAATTTCTGTCCCGGCAGTTGTTCTTCGAGCGATTTGAGGCTCATGAGGGAGAGTACGGGGTGCGGCTCGTTCTCGATATATATTTTTACATAGTCTTTCAGGCCTTCTATATAGAGTATTTTATCGAGGTCGATTTGTATTAGTTTATATTCGCTTTTGACAAATATCGATTGCGGTATTATCGGTGCGGAATTCCGATTTTGGTTCAATTCGAACCATTGACGTGCTTTTTCGCAGGCTTGCAGAAAATCGGAATAAGAGAAAGGTTTGAGCAGGTAGTCGAGTGCGTTTACGCGATAGCTGTCTACGGCATATTGTTCGAATGCCGTAGTGAAAATGGTGCGGCAACGATCACCGATGATACGGGAAAATTCCAGTCCGTTGACTTCGGGCATCTGTATGTCGAGGAAGAGCAGGTTGGGTTGTAATCCGTTTGTAATTTCTTCCATTGCTTTTATGGCACTGGTGTACGAACCGGCAAGTTCGAGAAAAGGGGTTTTCTCTACATAGTTTTTCAGCAGGCTTACGGCCAGTGGCTCGTCGTCGATGATGGCGCATTTCAGTTTCATGGCTGTACGGGGTGTGTCGATAGTGTCAGTTCGGAGCAATAAGAATATTCATTCTCCTTAGTAGTAAACGTATAATGTCCCGGATATAGTATGTCGAGACGTTTTTTCAGGTTATCGAGGCCGATGCCCGATCCGCTTTTATCATCGCTCCCTTTGGGGAAGCAGCTGTTTTCGATGCGGCAGATGATGCGGTGGCTGTCGTCGTCGACCGAGATGTCGATGTGTACAAACGACGGTTGGGTGTTGCTGACACCGTGTTTGAATGCGTTCTCGATAAGGGCGATAAAGAGGAGAGGTGCCACTTCTATGTGCGAGTATTTTTCTGTCGGCAGGCTTACCGAAAGATCGGTGTTGGAGGCAAGACGCAGGCGCATGAGTTCGACATAATTGTAGATGAAGTCTATTTCTTTCGATAACGGGACGTATCGAGGTGTGTTGTCATAAAGTACATAGCGCATCAGTTTACTGAGTTCGATGACTGCCTGCTGGGCTTTTTCCGGAGATAGGTCGATGAGTGAATATATATTATTGAGGGTATTGAAAAGGAAATGAGGATTGATTTGACTTTTCAGTGTTTTCAGTTCGGCTTCGACTTTTTCTCTTTCTACCGTTTCGAGTTCTTTCTCGATGAAAATATATCGGCTTGTCATTTTTACGGCAATGCTCATACCTACGGCCAGTATAAGAGGAACCATGTCCCGAAGAAAAAATCCGAAGAAGGCCTGTATGGCAGTTTCTGGCGGCGGTGGAAGCCGGTTGACGTCGATATAATAATGTCGGACGGCAAAAAGGATAAGAGAGACACCTGTGATTAAGAACGTATTGAAGATAAGGAAATATGCCATCGATTTTCTTTTGAAGAGAAATTTATCGATGAGGAGCGTATAATTGACGTAAAAGACAGTAAGCAAGGCCAATGGTATGAGAGAAAACCATAAGTAGTGCCGGAAATAATCCGGAGAGCTATGGTCGGAAAACAACAGAGGGAGACCGAAAATGAGGCCCCACCCTGTTATGTGAATGAAAAGACTGACTCTTTTGTGATTTTTATTTCCGGATTTCATACCTTTTGCATTATTCATATCGTATAGCTTCGATCGGATCGAGGTCGGCTGCTTTCTTAGCCGGATACCAACCGAAAAATACTCCTGTAACGGTACATACTGCAAATGACAGGATCACGCTCCACGGCTGTATGAGGATAGGCCAGTGTGCGACGTTTTTCACGATCCAGCTGGCTCCGCAACCCAGTATGACACCGATGATACCGCCGGTAATACTGATGAGTATCGCTTCGATGAGGAATTGCGAGAGTATGTCTATCCCTCTTGCGCCGACACTCATACGGAGTCCTATTTCCCGTGTGCGTTCGGTTACACTTACATACATGATGTTCATAATGCCGATACCACCGACGATGAGCGATATTCCCGCTATACAGGCCAGTAAGGTGGTCATGAGGTCGGTTGTCGTGTTGAGCATGGAACTTAATTCCTGCTGACTGCGTATTCTGAAATCGTCTTCGTCCGAGGCTTTCAATTTATGTTCGCGACGTAATATGGTCGTTATTTCATCGATTGCATACTCGGTCATGTCTTCCGATAAAGCCGATGCGAAAATGCCTTGAAGATAGGTAACGGCAAGCAATCGCTTCATGACGGTGGAGTAGGGGGCGAGGACGATGTCGTCTTGGTCTTGTCCGAACGAGTTATATCCTTTCGATTTCAAGACACCGATTACCTTGAAGGGGACTTGATTGAAGCGTATGATTTTCCCGAGCGGGTCTTCCCCGTTGGGAAAAAGATTTTCAACAATGGTTTTTCCTATGACACATACCTTTGCCGAGCTTTGTATATCGGCTTCGGTAAACATACTGCCGTCATCGATTTTAAGCTGGCGTATATCGAGGTAGTCTATGCTTACGCCGGTAACAGACGACGGGTAGTTGTTGTTCCCGCAGATGAGTTGTCCCGAAGAAGATACGTTGGGGCTGATGGCTGAGAGGAATTTTGTTTCGTTGCGTAACGTCGTGTAGTTTTCGAGTTTCAGGGTCTGCATTTCCGATGGGTCGCGACGTACACCGCCTCTCATTTCACCACCGGGGTGAATCATGATCATGTTCGAACCCATTTCCGAGATTTGCGCCTGAATACTTTTCTTGGAACCTTGTCCGATAGCCAACATGGTGATGACCGACGCGACACCGATGATGATGCCCAGCATGGTGAGAAAGGCGCGCAATTTGTTGTTGGCTAAGGCGCGTAAAGCTATTTTGAAGAGATTTGTTACATTCATAGGCTAATTAATCTTCATCGTTTTTGGGCAAGGCGGCCAAAGCTTTTTCTGCCGAAAGAATATCGGGATTCAAGATGTCTTCTATGACATGGCCGTCGCGTAGACGTATGGTACGGCTGCTGTACTGAGAAAGTTCCGGATTGTGGGTAACGAAAATGATGGTGCGGCCTTCCCGGTGGAGTTTCTGGAAAAGAACGAGAATTTCGAATGACGTGCGCGTATCGAGGTTTCCCGTTGCTTCGTCGGCCAAGATAACGGCAGGGTTGTTTACCAATGCACGGGCTATGGCAACCCGTTGCATTTGACCGCCCGACATTTGGTTCGACTTGTGTTCGAGCCGGTCTCCCAGCCCTACGGCTTGAAGTGCCTCTATCGAGCGGCGACGGCGTTCGGAGGCGCTTACCGAGGAGTTGTACATCAAGGGGAGTTCCACGTTTTCTACGGCTGTGGTTTTGGGAAGCAGGTTGTAATTTTGGAATACGAATCCGATTTTCCGGTTTCGTAAAATAGCCCGCGCCGGTTTGCTCATTGTCCGCACCGAGATTCCGTCGAGGAGATATTCTCCGCTGGTTGGAGTGTCGAGGCAGCCCAACGTGTTGAGCAGAGTCGACTTTCCCGATCCCGATGTTCCCATAATCGTAACGAATTCTCCTTCGCAGATGGTGAATGAGACACCGCGTAGTGCGTGGACGATCTCATCTCCGACTTTGAAGTCTCGCTTTATATTTTGCAGTTCGATGACTTTTTTGCTCATAATCGGTTGCACTTGTGATTATTTGCTTTTCTTTTTGTTGCTTCCCGGAGGACCCGGCATGAAAGGACTTCTTTCCACATCACCTGTTTCATTCTCCGCCATTTCTGCCGATACTCCGATGACGGCTTCTTCTATGATGACGGTTCCTTCATCGATGCCTCCGAGGATTTCGGTCATGATACCATTGCTGATGCCGGTCTGCACAGGGTGGGCAGTGAATGTATTTCCTTCTTGCGACCAGACTTTGGCTTCTCCTTCGCAATCTACGACAATGGCATTTTTATCTACCAGCGGATATTCGGGGGCAAATCTCAAAGCGCGTGCTGGCACACTCAATACATTTTGCTTGTCGAGGGTATATATCGTTACGTTGGCCGTCAGGCGGGGTTTTAGTTTCAGGTCGGGATTATGGGCCGAAATGACGACTTCGTAAGTGATGACACTTTCGTCGGTTGTCGTACTCGATGAGCTGTTGGTACTGCCCAGTCGTATTTGCGTTACACGTCCTTCAAAAACATCGTTGGGGTAGGCATCGACGGTAAAGGTTACCCGTTGGCCTTCTTCAACGCCTCCTATGTCAGCTTCGTCGACATCGGCCACAACCTGCATCTGTGTGAGGTCGGCGGCGATATTGAACAGTGTAGGAGTCTCGAAACCCGAAGCCACAGTCTGGCCTTCTTCTACGTCGCGGCTTATGACGATACCGTCTATGGGCGAGGTAATGATGGCGTATGAGAGATTGCGTTGGGCTTTGGCCAGTGCAGCTTTACTGCTTTCGAGAGCGCTTTTCGATTTTTTGTAGCTGTATTCCGAGTCGTCGTATTCCTGCTCGCTGATGAGCGATTGTTCGTAAAGGCCCTTATTCCGTTCGAAGTTTTTCTTTTGATACTCGTATTCGGCAAGATTTCCGTCGTAGGTCGCTTGTGCCGATGCCAATTCGCTTTCGAGGGTAACTTTATCCATTTCGGCGATAAGTTGCCCCTCTTTTACGACCGAGTTGTAATCGACATATATCTTGTCGATGATACCCGATACCTGAGTACCGACTTCTACTTCGGTTACAGGTTCTATGGTGCCTGTTGCCGTAACCGAGTTGGATATATCGCTACGTCCCACGGCGACGGTAACGTAGGAGATTTGATTTTTTTTTCCTGTGTTGCCGAAAAGGTAGTAGCCCCCTATGGCAGCGACAACAACCACGATAATGGTGATAATGATTCCTTTTTTCATATTTGAGTGTGTTATATGCGTTAGAGAGAGACGGGTTTGTTTTGATATACATTCAATAACAACCGGTTGAGTATAGCCATGTACTTGGCTTGCAATACTTTTTGTTCGGCTATGAGCAGATTATTTTTTTCTGTAAGCAGTTCGAGAGTGTTGGCCATTCCCCGGTTGAACTTTTCCTGTATCAAGTTGTAACTGGCACGGGTTGCTTTTACTTCTTCTTGTGCCGATACATATTGTTCTTGAGCCGCTTTTACTTCGAGATAAAGATTCTCGATGTCGCTCAGTAAGTTTTTCTTGACATTTTGTAGATCCAGTTCGGCCGTAGTTGCGGCGATACGGGCTTTCGATACGGCCGAACGGGTATCGCGGTTGCTGTATATAGGTATGGAAAGCGACAGGCCTATCGACTCGCTGAGTTTGTTTTTCATCTGGGAACCCGTGTTTCCGTTGCTGGTAGAAAGGTGTCCCGTACTGACTCCGGCCGACAGAGAGAGGCTGGGGTAATATCCGGCTTTTGCACTTTTTATGTCGAGTTTGGAAGCCGCTATATTTAATTCGCTGTACTTGATACCCGGCATACAGGCAAGGGCGGTTTGATATATTTCGTTCTGTGTAGCCAACGGTGTGAGTACGTCGGTATCATCGAGTTCGGGAGTTGCGATATTTATGGATTCCTCTATGCCGAGTTCCAATAGTTGTTTGAGAGTGAGTTGGTTTTGAGCCAACGTGTTCTGGGAAACGACGAGTTGGTATTTATCGCTGCTGTATTGCGATACCAGTTGGGCGTAGTCGCTTTCTGAGAGTGTGCCGGCATTTTTCAGTTTTTCACCCCGTTCGCATTGGGCTTTCGACACTTCTACGGTCTTCTGGTTGATGAGGACAGCTTCCTGCGCATAAAGTATTTGCAGATAGCCCGATATGATGGCCGACTCGATGTTGTCGAATGTTTCTTCAAGCGAAGCCGACTGCATCTGTTCATTGATTTTTTGCGTTTTGATTTGATTCAGTTGCTTTCCTCCGTTAAAGAGCGTCAGCGAACCGCGCAGGTTATAGCTGCCCGAAAATTGGTTTTTGTCGCTGCCGCTGTTTCCCGTGATGATGTAATTGTCGAGGTCGCTGTTGTTTGTCTCTTGGAATGGGGTATTATTGTATTGATAGCTGATGCCCGCCGTCAGGGAAGGGAATAACTTGGCCTTCGCATTCTTGGTGTCGATCCGGCTGCTTTCGAGGGAAAGTCGGCTCTGTTTCAGTTCGATATTCTGCTGGTATGCATATTGCAAACAGTCTTCGAGGCTCCATGTTTGCGGTTTTTCCTGTGCCGAAATGGTCAGGGCGGTCAGGAAAAAGCAACCGGCGAGAGTGAATAGACGTTGATATTTCATAGAGTTTCGATAATAAATTATATTACAAAGGTAATGAAACTGTTTTTCTCTTTACAATTACAATGTAGGGAAGGGTTTATTTTATCGACGAATCTCTCCATTTTCTCGGTAAAGGCCGAAAACGACAAAAACCGTCTTTCAAAGACGGTTTTTGTCGGAATAGAATCTTTTACTTTATATAAAAATAAGTATGAGTAACTGAGCAGTAAGTACCCGAAGGAACATGGTCAAAGGATATACCGTGGAATAAGCCACGGCCGGAGCGTCGTTGCCCGATACCTTGTTAGCGTATGCCAAAGCGGGAGGATCGGTCATACTACCCGAAAGCAATCCCATGATTGTGAAGTAATTGAGTTTATAGTACCAGCGGCTGATGATTCCTATAACGAGCATCGGTATGATGGTGATAAGGAATCCCCACAATACCCATAGCAAACCATCGTCGGAGAATACGGTGTCGACAAAATTTCCACCTGCCTCGATGCCGACACTGGCGAGGAAGAGGCATATTCCTATTTCCCGTAACATAAGGCTGGCACTGGTCGAGGTGTAAGTTACCAGTTTCATCTTATGCCCGAATCGACCGATAAGTATAGCCACCACGAGCGGACCTCCGGCCAGTCCGAGTTTCATCGACGATGACATACCCGGTATCGATAAGGGAATGCTTCCCAGCAATATACCGAGGAAAATCCCTATGAATATGGTGATCATATTGGGTTCGTTGAGACGTTTCATCGAGTTCCCCAGCCGAGAAGCCAGCCGTGCTATATCTTCTTGCCGGCCTACGACCGTGAGACGGTCGCCCATTTGCAGTTCGAGGTTGGGGGTAACGAGCAGGTCTACACCGGCACGGTTCAGTCTGGTCGCATTCAACCGGTATCCCATGCGCAGGCGTAACGAACCCACTGTATGACCGTTGTACTCGGGTTTGGTAACGACGATACGTCTCGAAACGATAGGTGAGGGAATAGCTTCCCAGTCCATTTCTACAATCGGACCGATAAATGCTTTCATGGCATCTTCGTCTTCTTCCGAGAGAACGATAAGTAACAAGTCGTCTTTTCCGATGACGGTATTATCATCGGGTATCATGACCTCTCCTTCTTTCTGTATGCGCGATACGACGAAGTTACGATCTATCAGGAGGGCGAGTTTTTCGAGTGTCCGTCCGACGATGAGGGGATTCTCCACTTTATAAGTAACGATGTGGGGAACCAGAGTGCTGGCCTCTTTTTCGGCTTCCAGACGTTTGGTCTCTTCATCGTTATTGATACGGAAGAGGTAACGGACGATGATCATGGCAAGAATGATACCGATGACGCCCAGCGGATACGCGGCCGCATATCCCGATGCGATTTCGGGAATTTCGGTCAGCTTACCATCGAATTGCAACTGCGAAAGCGTTTGTTGGGCGGCACCGAGACCCGGTGTATTGGTTACGGCACCCGATAGGATACCTACCAGTTCGGGCATCGATACCCGGTCGTGCGATATAGCATAAATGACACACACGACGATAAGGTTCAGCAAGACGACTCCCACTGCAAGCAGATTGAGTTGCATGCCGCCTCTTTTGAAAGAGGAAAAGAATCCCGGGCCTACTTGTAAACCGATGGAGTATACAAAAAGTATCAATCCGAATTCTTTGGTAAAATGCAGTATGTTCTGTTCGGCGGTAAATCCGAAATGGCTGACAAACAGCCCTACGAACAATACGAATGTTACGCCCAACGAAATCCCGAAGATTTTCAGTTTGCCCAAGTATACCCCCAATGCAATAACAAAGGCATACAATATGACCGTATGGGCCACCGAGTTGGTCGCAAACAATAGATTTTGAATCCAGTCCATTGTAATAGTTTGTATGTAAATATTTTATGAAATAAAAAATAAGATTGCCCCGCCTTTGTCCTTGTGTGGAAAAAAGAGAGGGAAACCCTATTTTGAATTGTCGGTGCAAAGGTACGAGTTTTATCGGTATTCCAAAAAGTTTATGTGTCGTATTTTTATACAAAATGTTTTTGTTCCCGGCTTTCTTCCTTATTCTGTAAAGAAAATACTACTTTTGTAAATACGTTTTGAAAATAAGAGATCGAGTCATGGATAAAATGGGACGGGAGGCGATCATCAGCATCGGGTCAAATGTCCCCGATAAAAGAGAGCGTGTAGAGAAAGCCTGCGAAGAGTTGAAAAATCGTTTTTATTCTTTTCAAGTATCTTCGATATATACAACTCCGGCGGTGGGGCGTTGTGCGGGGCAGCCCGACTATTGCAATGCCGTAGCCCGATTTTCGACGACCGATGATTATGAAACTTTGAGATTGTTTTTTAAAACAATGGAAAGTGATTACGGACGTGTCCGACATTCTGATGCTGTAGCACTCATACCTCTCGATATAGATATTGTCATGTGGGACGGGGCGGTGTTGCGGCAACGGGATATGGGGCAGGAGTATATGCGTATCGGGCTGGAACAGTTGGGGCTGCTTTGAGATAGTACAATTTGTCGGCCCAATATGGTATTTGTAAGAAAAGGCATCGAAAATTTTCGATGCCTTTTTTGTCGGAGTTTTAATACTGCCATGCAAAATGAGCTGGACTTACGCCGGTATCGGCTTTCCATTTGAGTGTTCCGTCGGGGTTGAAGCAGTAAATGGTTCCGCTGTTGCTATAATCACCGGCATCGGTCAGATATACTTCTTTGGTGTCGGGATCCACGGCGATGCCATAGAGCGATGTCAGAGTTGTTTCGTCGGTAATGAATCGGGCTTCGGCGATTTCGCGTGTATTCAGGTTGATGGTATGGTAGCTATATGCATAAGAGTTGGTTTCATAGCTATACTCCGATGCATAAGTATAAGCGGTATCTCCGACAATACACAGATCGGTAACGGCGATATTCAGCGTGTCGGAAACAACGTCGTTTTCCGTATCTATGACGTAAAGATTGGCGGGTATATCAACGTAGTTTCCGCGAGAACTTACATAGAGGTGGCCTTTGTTGTCACTTCTCAGGCGGAACAGGTTTATGTCTACGGTAATGTTACCGGTTACTGTAAAATCGTTTAAGTCGATGACCGATACGGTATTGTCGTACCCGGCATGCAATCCGCCCGAATTGGCAACATAGAGTTTCCTGTTGACAATAGCCATTTCTTCGAGTTGATAGCCTACATATACCGAATCTACGATTGTCGTCGTTTTCGTGTCGAATTTATATACGGCACCCAAAACTTCTCCATTACCCCAGCTTGCTCCTACATACGAGCTGACATAGGCATAATCGCCGTCGAAGCAGATGAAACGGCCGTTGGGTATATCTACGTCGGCGATATGTTTGGCACTGTCGGCTGTCATGATTTCTACTTTGTGCGAACCGTTCATGACGGCATATAACCTATCTTTGTAGATTTTCAGGTCGTTGCCCGTGTCGCCGAGTTCTTTTATGACGGTCGGGTTTCGTTCGGGATAGATGTTGCTGCTATAAATGCCAGAGGTGGCGTCGAAGTAATCGAGTGTGGAGTTGTTTGCCCCCATTTGTCCTTCATTGAGAAGGTAAAAACCTTTTATTCCATCGGAGGTACCGTCGGTTACATTGGAATTGTTCGACCCGTTGATTTGATTGTCGTCGTCGCGACAGCTGCTCAGGATTGCGAGCAGACAGAGTGTGGATAGAAAGAAAATTTTTTTCATATTTGTATAGTTAAAGTGATTTTAAAGTTCGTTCCGGGCATCGGGTAATTGACGATAACGTCGTAATGTTGGTTGAATAGGTTACTGACTTCGCAGGCGGCTTTGAAGCCTACTTTTTTTATAGAAAAAGTGTGGCTTAGCGCAATGTCGCTCGTGTACCAGGGTTGCAGATAATTTACCGGTATGTTCTCGGAATTGCTGTATCTTTCGCCCGTGTAGATAAAACTGTAATTGAGATTCCATCGTTTCCACGTGCCCCATAATAGTATCGAGCCGCTGTGTTGCGGTGTGTAGGGTATCTGGTCGCCGTAAAATTTTTTTTTGGGGTTGGTAAAATCCTGTGCTTTTTGGTAAGTATAGTTGCCGTGCAGCCCCATTTCTACTTTCCCGAGTTGCCAGACCGTCTGTACGGATATATCGCAACCTCGTATTTCCACACGGCCCAAATTGAGCATGGACCAGCGGAATTGACGTCCGGTCGGGTAAGCGATGATTTTATTGGTAACGATATTATAGTATCCGTCGGCTTGTATTTCCAGCGATCGGAAAAATTTTTGTTTCCAGTTTTTCCGATAAACAATCCCTCCGTCGTACTGGACGGTATATTCCGGTTTGAGATATTTATTCCCGACATCGGTATAATAAAGGTCATTGAATGTCGGCATGCGGAAAGACTTTTTACAGAATGCCCGTACCCGGAAATCGTGTCGGGCGAATGGTTTATAGTTGGTAAAAAGTGCGGGAGAGAATTCGTTTTTCCGGGGAGATGCGGTTATGCGTTTATCCCCGAGCTTGTCTTGTATGAATGTCCCTAACAAGCTGCCTTGTATATGTACCCCTTTCCATTGGAAGGAGGTGGCAATGGCTGCCATTTCGGTGTATCGTGTAGGATAAACGAAGTCGCGCAAGTCGGCATCGAGGTAGTTCCATTGGAAATCGGTCGAGAGAGAAATATCCCACCATGAAAAAAGATGGAACAAATGGGCTGCCGAGAGGTATCCTTCTTGTTGCCGGTAGTGGTTGTGTATATAGATTTCTTTGGGATCATCGCGCAGGTATTCGGTGTAGTCGTAAGCGTATTTGGCATTGACGAGCAATTTATATCGGCCGAAGTCGTTCTGCCAGCTGCCTTGTGTAAAGAAATTTCGATCCCACTGACGTTCACCATGTCGCCATACGTTGTTGAGTATAGGACCGGGAATGCCTCTCTCCGAGTCATAATAATAGACTTTGGCATTCCATTTGCCGTTTGGCGTCGTTCCGAAAAATCCACCTTCGATGCGCAATGATTCGATGTCTCCGTTCTGGCGTACCGCAGTAGTGTCGTATGCCGTAGAGCCGTCGGGCAGGGTTCGGCGATATCTGAATTTATAGCGTCCTGTCGCATATGTGTATTCGGCGTTGAACAGGCTGCTTACCCGGTCATTGATTTTTTGTTCCCATAAAACAGAAGGATTGGCAAGTCCGAATGAACCGCATTTCATCGTTAACCGCAAATGGTATTTTTCATTTGCAGAAAATTGCGGCCGGCGGCTGCGCAGATACACGGCACCCGAATTCCCGAAATCTTTGGCCGACTGGAAGATTTCGCTTTTTTGCCCGTTGTACAAGGAGATTTCCTCCATGTTGTCGAGGGAGAATTTTCCCAAATCTATTTGTCCGTTTTGAGCGTTTCCCAGCTGTATCCCGTCATAAAAGACTCCTACATGGTTGGCTCCCAAGCTACGGATATTTACGGTTTTCAGTCCGCCTACCCCTCCGTAGTCTTTCAGTTGTACCCCCGAGAAATAACGTATGGCATCGGCTACGGAGAAACTGTTGAGACGTCTCAGTTTTTCTCCGGAGAGTTTTTGTGGCGGGATTACTTCGTTTTGTCGGCGGGCGGTAACGGTCAGTTCTTGCAGATGTTGGAGCGAGTCGAGGCGGTTTTGCGCATGTAGAGAGATCGTTTTACCGCCGAACAGGGGTAAAAGAAAAACGACAAACCATCGGAGTCTCTTTATCTGTTTCATGTCAAGAACCGTGTTGTGCGCATTCTCGGCTCTGAAACGGGCAGCCGTAAAAAAGATTCCTTAAAGCTGAAGTCGCGAAAAAATTTTGACATTGTGGCTCAATCAGGCTCTTTCCTCGAAAGCTGTTGAATGCGGAGTGTATGGCAGGTCTTCTGACTTATTCCTGCAACAAGCAGCCTTCCCGGTAGAAACCAGTGGCTTAGAGATGGCTTGTGCATATGTAATGGAACTCACAGCAGCGGGACTGTCCGGGATTTTCACCCGATTCCCTTTTAATCTCCGTATCCCGATAGGATACATCGAACCAATACGGCTGCAAAGATAAATATATTTTTCGGAGAAATTGAGATATATCGATACAAATTTGATGTCTTGGGATTACATGTTTTTTTCATCGGAAGAATGCTCCTCGTCGCTTTCGACTATTTGTTGCAGGTCGATGGGTTCTTCGGCGACAAAATCGTTTCGGCGGTATTTGCAATCGCTTATCAGACAATGTCGGCAGTGGCTTTCGTTGCAAGAGTCGGCATGTACCGAGAAAGTTATTTTTTCGCCCGATTCCCGTTTTACGATTTCTTCAAGGGATTCACAGGCTCGATGACCTTGCGCTACTGTATAATACCAGGGAAGAGTGAGGTCGCACTCGATAAAATAGTAAGAGCCGTATTCTAAGATTTTCAGGTTATGTATATCTATCCAGTCGTCTCGTCGGTATTTATTCAGTATAGAAGCCGTTCTCATAAGTTTTTCCGGGTCGGCTTTATCGGTAAGTGTGGCGATTGTTTTGCGTAAAATGGAGATTCCCGTGAAAATGATGAGCCCACCGAAAATCAAGGCCATGAGGCTATCAATGAGAGTTATACCGGTAATTTTTACAAGAATGAGACCGGCGACGAGCCCTATGGTCGAATAGGTGTCCGATTGCAAATGTTTGCCTCCGGCGACAAGTGCTTCGGACCGGTGTTTACGTCCCGTTTTGATACTGAGCATGCCCAGAAAGTAATTGGCTATACCGGCTGCTGCCGTGATATAGATACCTATATCGAGGTGGCTGAGGGGGGAAGGGGTGAACAGTCGTTCGAAGCCGTGGTAGATAATAATCGCACCGGCCATAATGATGAGTATTCCTTCCATTGAGGCCGAAATCATTTCTATCTTTCCGTGTCCGAAAGGGTGGCTGTCGTCGCGGGGACGGGAGGCGAGTCTTATGCAATAAAGGCTTATACCGCCGGCGGCGACGTTGACGATACTTTCCATGGCATCGG
>HF999740.1:4330-13618 GCA_000434215.1 Bacteroides sp. CAG:144 | reverse complement strand
ATCTTATATATAACGACGAAAGGCCGCTCTTTACGAGCGGCCTTTCGTTATAAAAAATAATCCGATTTTATCCCAAATAGGTTTTGAGCAATTTGCTGCGAGAGCTTTGACGCAGGCGTCGAATGGCTTTTTCCTTGATTTGACGCACGCGTTCGCGGGTCAATCCAAATTTGTCGCCGATTTCTTCCAACGTCATTTCCTGACACCCGATGCCGAAAAACATCTTGATGATGTCGCTTTCGCGTTCGGTGAGGGTGGCCAGCGCACGGTCTATTTCTTTGGCGAGCGACTCGTTTATCAACGAGCGGTCGGCAATGGGGGAGTCGTCATTGACCAAGACGTCGAGCAGACTGTTGTCTTCGCCTTCGACAAAAGGCGCATCAACCGAAATGTGCCGACCCGATACTTTCATCGTGTCGGAGATTTTGTCGACGGGAATGTCCAGCTCTTTGGCCAGTTCTTCGGGCGAGGGGCGGCGTTCGTTCTCTTGTTCGAATTTTGAGAATGCTTTGCTGATTTTGTTGAGCGAACCGACTTGGTTCAAAGGCAAGCGAACGATACGCGACTGCTCGGCCAATGCTTGAAGAATGGACTGACGAATCCACCACACAGCGTAAGAAATAAATTTGAATCCGCGGGTTTCATCGAATTTTTCGGCGGCTTTTATCAGTCCCAAATTACCTTCATTGATAAGGTCGGGCAGGCTGAGCCCTTGATTTTGGTACTGTTTGGCAACCGAGACGACAAAACGCAGATTGGCCCGTGTGAGCTTTTCCAAAGCGACACGGTCGCCTTTTTTGATGCGCTGGGCGAGTTCTACCTCTTCTTCTACCGAAATCAAGTCCTCGCGACCTATTTCCTGTAGATATTTGTCAAGAGACGCGCTCTCCCTGTTGGTGATTGATTTTGTGATTTTTAATTGTCTCATTCCGCAGAATAAATTTGGGGACGCAAATATAATATATTTTTGCCATATAATGTTCCCCGTTGATGTAATTTTTAAGAAAAGAGGGTTTATATAAGTAACTGCCGGAGTGCTATTTTATTGTACACTCCGGACAGTTGTTGCTGTTTTTCTCAATCGACGAGCGGGACAGCGTAGTACGAGGCACGTCCGTTTTGATAGAGCCCTTTGATAAACATGACTTTATCGCGGGCATCTCCTCTCATGAGGGACTGGAATACCGATTCGACATCTTTTACGTTCATGATTTTTGTCCCGTTGATGTCGAGAATGACAAATCCGTCGTGTATGCCGGCTTTCTTGAATTGTCCTTCTTTTACCTTGACTACTTCTACACCGCCGCGTATGCGGAGTTTGGCTTTTACGGAGTCTCCGGCTTCTTTGAGGGTTGCTCCCAGCATGTCGATATTGGTGGCTTTGGTAACGTCGGTATTGCCATAGCTGTTTTTCAATACCGCATCGGATTGTTTCTTGTCTTTTCCGCGGAAAAATTCGATTTTCACTTTATCGCCGGGACGATAACGGGCAATCTGTTCTTGCAAGATGGCTACGGTAGGTGTGGCTACGCCGTTTATGGCGACAATTACATCACCCGGTTTGAGATCGGCTTCCATAGCTGCACTGCGTTCGCTCACTTCGGCAACATATACGCCCTTACGTAGATCTATTTTCTTTTCTTTGGCAAGATGGTCGTTCATTTCCATGATAGAGACACCCAGCATGGCCCGTTGTACGGTACCGTACTGTTTCAGGTCGGTAATGACCTTGCTCACGATACTGGTGGGTATGGCAAAGGAGTAACCGGCGTAGTTCCCTGTTTCGGAATAAATGGCGGTGTTGATGCCCACCAGTTCGCCCGAAGTGTTTACCAACGCTCCGCCGCTGTTACCGGGATTGACTGCGGCGTCGGTTTGGATAAACGATTCTATACCCAGTCGGCTGTTGGGTGAGAGCATACCCAGATTACGCGACTTTGCACTGACGATGCCTGCCGTAACGGTAGAGTTGAGCTGGAACGGGTTACCTACGGCGAGAACCCATTCTCCCACCTGCAATTTGTCGGAGTCGCCGAATTTTACGATGGGGAGTTTCTCGGCATCGATTTTCAGTAAAGCGATGTCGGTCGACGCATCACTGCCTATGAGGGTCGCCTCGAACGAGCGTTTGTCATTGAGTGTAACCTCTATCTTGTCGGCTTGGTCGATTACGTGGTTATTGGTAACAATGTATCCGTCTTCCGAAATGATTACACCCGATCCCATTCCTATGCGGGGTTGCGGTGCGTAATCGCGACGTCCTTGTCCGAAGAAATATCTGAAAAATTCTTCCTCCATACTGCTCGACGAGCGTTGTTGTACCGTGGTCGACTTGATGCTCACGACGGCATTTACTGTATTGGCTGCGGCTTGGGTGAAGTCGTTTTCCACAGCAGGGCGTGAGACTACCGGTGTAAATGCCGTGGGTGTTGCGTATGTACTGTTAGGTGTCGTCGTATCGGTGAGCGATGAAATGTTGTCGTTCTTTTCTTGCATGGCAGAAAATAATGCGATGCTTATGCCCGAACTTATACCGGCGACCAGTAAAAAAGAGAGTAGGGTTTTCTTGAAAGATGTCATGTCGATATAGATTAATTGTTAATAATAAATTTGATTTTAAGATTTGTACTCGTTAAATTTAATACAATATACGTGCCGATGTTTCCCTTTATTATACGGCTTAGCTATTTTTAATAGAGACCTTTATATGCTTAACAGCCCTTAACCGAATTGTCTGTTGTAAATGACAGAAATGTCATTCTGAATGTAGTGTGAGCGAAGTGAAGAATCTCATACCAAGCAGTACATTTTGCATGAGATCTCTCAGCTTCGTTCGAGATGACATTGATGTAATTCTGAGGGATATAACTCAGAAGAATCTCTTATTCAGTGATGCAGCCTTCACGGAGCAATGTTATTCTGAAAGGCTTTGCCGAGAAGAATCTCCCTCCAAGCGAGAGTACAATCGCCACCGTTACGAGTAGGAAGGAGGAGATTCCTTGTCGGGCCACCGGCCTTGCTTGAAATGACAAAGGGCTGCCGCCCTTGAAAACGCATGTCATTCTGACGACCGTAAGGGAGGAAGAATCTCCTGTTAAACGTATATTTCTCATGAGATTCCTCATATCTATTTGGAATGACAATATTTGTAAAAAAGTTATGAAATTCCTCGCTGGTACATCGGAATGACAAGAAACTATCGTTCTTGAAAATATATGTCATTCTGAACGTAGCACGAGCCGAGTGAAGAATCTCATATCCAAAGAAAACATCTTATTTGAGATTCCTTACATACACTCGAAACGCCAAAGAGCCGAAGTAAAAAACAGGTTTCGGACTCTACTTTCGACTATATCACAAAAAGGAGAACTTCAAGAAGGGATAACCGTCCGGCCAAAAGGAAACAAAGCCACCCGCATGAGCTTGAAATGCTGGATACCGAACGGAATGCCCACAATCGTAATACAGAAAAGTAATCCCCAGCCAAGATGACTCAATGCAATCCAAATGCCTCCGATAAAAAACCAAATCACATTCATGATGATTTCGAGGCAACTACGGCTACCTTCCTCGACAACAGTCGTTTGACTGAAAGGCAAAAGGGCTACCAATCCTATCTTGAAACCCTGTAACCCGAAAGGTATACCGATGATGGTACAGCATAATAAAAAACCAGATACCAAATATTCCAAAGCTATGAAGAAGCCTCCGAAAACCAGCCAAATAATATTACCTAGTACGCTCATACCACATCTTATTTAAATGCTTATCTACTCTTCAATTTTTATATCTTTCATGAAAGAATTGAAATCCAAATCTTTTACCAGCATCGTATCGCCTTTGAGATACGAGGCCTCCCGAGTATCGAGCATAGCCCGCCACTGCTTATGATAAAGACGGCGGTCGATCTTGAAATTTTCCGACCCGTTACGGTCGAGACGCCTCAAAAGCATGCCCACACTCAACCTCGACACATCGATTGCCGGCATATACGCCCACACACGTTCGTCGGAGGTAGGTGTACCTCGTATGATTTTGGCCTCCAACAACTGTTGCAAGACCTGTCCCGTAAGGCGTACTGGTATGCGATAAGACGACGCTATCTGATGTCGGGTGAGCGGAGCCTCTCCCCGTACAAAACGCTGTACGATGACCGAAACAACCACCAGCACGACAAAATCTTTATATCTACGGCTGATATTTTTTATGTCTTTATCGAAATTGAATTTTTCGACGTTTTGGGAAGAATACGAAAGAACCGCCCCGAAAAGGCAAATGAGCCACGAAATCCACATCCATAACAGAAACAAAAGCAGGAAAGCAAAACTGCCGTATATGGCATTGTAACGAGAAACCCATACCTGACCGCTGATATAGACAAACTGCAACAACTGGAACGACAAGCCGCATATTACCCCCGATACCAGAGCATTCCAAAACTTGACCCTCGTATTGGGAACCAAAATATATAAAGCCGTAAAAACGATACAAGTCAAAATATAAGGACTTATCGCCAATACAAAACGCAACACAGGACTCAAAAAAGCCAACATCGGTTTGGTATCGATACCCGATGTAACGAAAATCGACAATCCGCCGGCAACGATCATCAAAATGGGCAACAACACCATAATAGCGATATAATCGACAATTTTACGATATATCGATCGCTGTTTTGACACCTGCCATATATCGTTGAATGTCGTCTCGACGCTATTCAGCAGACTCACGACCGACCACATGAGGAAAAGGATACCCACTCCCACAAAAATGCCGTCTTTGGTTTGCGCTAAATAAGAATCGACAAAAGTCATGGCCTGCTCCAAAGCCTCTCGCTGAGCGGGGAAGTAGTCGAATAATTGACTTTGTACGATGGTCTGGAAACCAAATCCTTTTGCTACGGCAAAGACCAATGCCAGCGCCGGAACAATGGCCAGCAACGTATTGAACGTGAGTGCGGCGGCGCGTGCCTGCAAATCATCGGCGATAAAACGTTGTATCGAGAGATAAATGGTCTTCATCAGATTGATGAGCCGATGGCGGCTACCGGAAACTTCATTTCCCGTAATACGCCACATATCATATATGATAAACCGATATGTCCGACGAAAAATAATGCGCCATTTTTTTTGTTTTGTCGCTGCCATGCCGGAAGTTTTATTAAAAAAACAGCAGGACGATAAGCCGGGTTCTGTACTTTCCCGAGAGAAAGCGTCTGTCATTTATCTGGCCTTTATGTTGCCATAAAGATCAAGCGGTTTACCCCCCGGCATCGGACGAGCAGCCCTGATAGCGCCGGTGTACATAACCTTGCAACCCATAAGACGTACGGCTCTCTGTGTCGCCACAAAGACCGGTGAGCTCTTACCTCACCTTTTCACCCTTGCTGCCGAAGCAGCGGTTATTTTCTGTTACGCTACTCTGCCTTTACAGACAGCTTCCCGTTAAGAAATATGGTGCCCTGTGTTGCCCGGACTTTCCTCTCGCGTTTCCACGAGCGACAGACTGTCCTGCTGTTAAAATACAAAGATACGGTATTTCGGTTGTTCTACCAACGTCTCTTCATAAAATCGATTGTAAAAATACGATAAACTCGCAGGATTTTCCAAGCGAACCTCGTTCCATACATTTGAGATGACATTTTGTCATTCCGTGTGAGGTGGGTAAGCCGGTGAAGAAATTCCCAAAGTTTTCTTATCGGCTTTGTCCGAATGTGAGGAATCCCCGCCTCTCTATCGGCAGAGATTCTTCGTTTTACTTCGTTCCATGCAAAATGTACTGCTTGGTATGAGATTCTTCACTACGCTTTCGCTTCGTTTAGAATGACAATCATATGTCCTTCCGGGCAGATGCAAACATGCGAGGAATCTTTTGTTAAAGGACTGTTTTTTTCTTTTGTAATCGTGTCATCACAAAGGGGCGGCAGAAGACTTCGAAAAGGTGTTCAATAGAGAGTCTATTTTTCTTCTCTTATAGTCATGATTACTTATTAAGTGTATGCGGGGAAATTTTATTTGCGATAAAATTCTTTCGTTTTTTGTATTTCAAGATAATAAGGGAACTGCTGATAGAAAATTTTCGTTTCGTATATGAGTGGCAAATGTATTGATAGAAAAAGGTGAGTAGCTGACAAGTTCTTGTCAGCTACTCACTTCTTTCGGGAAATTAGCAGTAATTATTCCTATATATGATTTTTACGGTTTTTCCACAATTTACTCATATCTTCGAGTGTCTTGCCTTTGGTCTCGGGGACGAGTTTCCATACGAAGATGGCGGCTATGACACAGATGATGCCGTAAAGGGCGTAAGCAAACATGTGTCCGAATTTGTCGCCCATATCGCCTACGCTCATGTTATACATGGGAACGAAAGTCGACGATACGATGAAGTTGAATATCCATTGGAATGCAACGGCAATGGCAACGGCGGCTCCACGTATGGTGTTGGGGAAGATTTCGGCGATAAGCACCCAGCATATTGGTCCCCAAGAGAACATAAATGATGCCGAATACACCATAATGCTAATAACAGAAATGATAGGAGGTAATGATACGATGTTACAGAGAGCAACACTAAATGCTCCTATTCCCATACCTATGGAACCGGTGATAAGCAGAGGTTTACGACCGAATTTTTCGACGGTGAATACGGCAACGAGAGTAAATGAGATATTGACGATACCCATAATGACAGTTTGTATCATGGGGTTGCCCATACCCATGCTTTCGAAAATACGAGGCGCAAAATAAAGTACCGCGTTGATACCTACGGCTTGTTGGAACACGCTGAGCATGATGCCGATGAAGATGACCATCCAGCCGTAAGTAAACAGTTTTTCGGTTTTTTCGTGAGCAGTGGCTTTGATGTCGGCCAGAATGATTTTGGCTTGAGCTATTCCGTTGATACGGCTCAGAACCGAGAGCGCTTTTTCGTCACGACCGGTCATTGCCAGATAACGGGGCGTTTCGGGAACGAGCAGTACGAGCAATGAGAAAAGTGCGGCGGGGAATGCTTCGCTACCGAACATCAGGCGCCAACCTGTTTCGGTAACCCAAATCGATTCTCCGGGGTTTAAGATTTGATTTACTCCATCTATGGCTTTCACGACGGGATTGATGTTGTCGCCCAAGATAAGGAAGTTGACAAAGTAAACGACAAGTTGTCCGAAGATGATGGCAAATTGGTTCCACGATACAAGAGTTCCCCTAATGTTACTGGGGGCGATTTCTGCTATATACATGGGGCATATAGCCGAGGCAAGACCTACACCTATACCGCCTAATACCCGGTAGAAATTGAATGCGATGAGCAGGTCGAGACTGGGTTTGCCGTATTCGAAGAAAAGAAATTCCGGATAATAAGACCCAAGAGCCGATAAGAGGTAACAGATACCGGCTATGAAAAGTGTTTTTTTACGTCCCAGATTCGATGCCAGTAGTCCCGAAATGGCGCTACCGATAATACAACCGATCAATGCGCTGGAAGATGTTATACCGTGTATGGCATCGGAGTAAACGAAGTCTTTTGCTCCCATAAAGAAGGCTTGAAGACCTTTTTCTGCTCCTGAGATGACGGCCGTGTCGTATCCGAATAACAATCCTCCGATGACAGCCACCATCACGATAGAAATAAGATAGGCTTTATCGCCCTTTTCTGCGTAGTTCATGATATTGTTTTATTGATTTAGAAGTTGACATTTGGTATGATAAAATGTTTAGCGACAAATTTCGGCGGGTGGCTCGATTTTGTCGCTAAACACTGATTTATCGTGCAGCCATGTAAGGGTTAGCAATACATGTTGAGGATAGCCTCGTACAACTCTTGTTTGCCGCTGGTTTGTTTGGGTTCGCCTTTGGTTTTGGCATATGCAACGACATCTTCGAGTTTAAGTTTGCCATCTTCGAATTCTTTACCCTTGCCCGAGTCGAACGAGGCGTAGCGGTCGGCCAACATTTTTTTGTAGGGCGACTCGTTGAGTAGGTTGGCTGCGCTTTCGAGGGCACGAGCCATAACGTCCATGCCGGCGATGTGGGCAATGAAAATATCTTCGAGGTCGGTCGAGTTACGACGGGTTTTAGCGTCAAAGTTCATACCTCCGTTACCGAGACCGCCATTGCGGATAATCTGCATCATGGCTTGCGTGAGTTCGTAGTTGTCGATGGGGAATTGGTCGGTATCCCATCCGTTCTGATAATCACCCCGGTTGGCATCGATCGATCCCAGCATACCGTTATCTACGGCTACGGCCAGTTCGTGTTCGAAAGTATGACCGGCGAGAGTAGCGTGATTTACCTCAATGTTTACTTTGAAATCTTTGTCGAGGTTGTGTGCTTTCAAGAAGCCGATAACCGTTTCGGTATCCACGTCATATTGATGTTTGGTCGGTTCCATAGGTTTCGGTTCGATGAGGAAAGTACCTTTGAAACCTTTTGCACGGGCATAGTCGCGAGCGATGGTGAGCATCATGGCCAAATGCTCTTTCTCCCGTTTTTGATCGGTATTGAGCAGAGACATATAACCTTCGCGGCCGCCCCAGAATACATAATTCGATCCGCCCAGTTCGATGGTAGCATCGATGGCGTTTTTGATTTGTACGGCAGCGCGAGCTACGACATCAAAGTCGGGATTGGTAGCCGCACCGTTCATATAGCGGGCGTGGCCGAATACATTGGCAGTACCCCACAATAATTTGATACCGGTCTCGGCTTGTTTTTGTTTGGCGTAAGCCACGATTTCTTTCATGTTGGCTTCATATTCTTCGATGCTGTTACCTTCTTCAATAAGGTCTACATCATGGAAACAATAGAATTCGATGCCTATCTTTTGCATGATTTCAAAACCGGCGTCCATTTTGTTTTTGGCACGTTCCAGCGCTGTTGCACCTTCGTTCCACGGGAACTTTTTTGTTCCGCCGCCGAATTGGTCGCCACCTTCGGCGCAGAGGGTGTGCCACCATGCCATAGAGAAGCGCAGCCAATCTTTCATTTTCTTTCCGTTGATGACTTTTTCGGGATCGTAATAACGGAATGCCAGAGGATTTTTACTTTCTTTACCTTCGAATTTGATTTTTCCTATTTGAGGAAAATACTCTTTTGTTGCCATAATCGTGTTATTTGTTTTGATATTGAGATTATTTTATAAGGGTTTCTAATATGCCTTTCCAGCGGGCGTATGCCTCTTGGTAAGCTGCTATATTTTTGGTGTCGGGTTCTATGATCTGAATTTTTTTCAGGGAAGAGAACGCCTCTTCAGTCGATTTGTAGATTCCGGCTCCTATACCGGCTCCTT
>HF999740.1:0-4296 GCA_000434215.1 Bacteroides sp. CAG:144 | reverse complement strand
GGCACCTACCGATCCGTCGGTATCGTATAGTTCTATTGTTGCCTCGGTTACTCCCGCCAATGTGTCGCGGAAAATCGGACTCAGGAACATGTTGGCATGTCCGGCCTTTATCGTGCGTATGTCGATGCCTATGCCTTGCATGATTTCCATACCGTATTTAAAGGAGAATACAATACCCTCTTGGGCTGCGCGCATGAGATGATAACGGTCGTGCCGGTTGTAGTTGATGCCGTGGATCGACGCGCCGATTTCTTTATTTTGCAGGATACGTTCGGCACCGTTGCCGAATGGCACGATACTCACTCCGTCGCAACCGATGTCTACTTGCGATGCCAGCAGGTTCATGCTCGAATAAGAAGTATCTTCGGGAGCGATGTTGCGTTTTATCCATGAATTGAGAATGCCCGTTCCGTTGATGCAAAGCAACACGCCCAGCCGGGTCTGTCCCTTTTTATGGTTTACATGCGCAAAAGTATTGACGCGCGATAGGGGATCGTAATTGACCGACCCGTTGATACCGTATACGACACCCGATGTTCCGGCTGTCGATGCAATTTCTCCCGGATTGAATACATTGAGCGACAGAGCGTTGTTGGGTTGGTCTCCGGCTCGGTAGGTAACAGGAGTACCGGCTGTGAGTCCCAACAATTGTGCGGCATGGGAACTGACGGCTCCCTGCACGCCGAATGTAGGAACGATTTTGGCGATAATGCTTTCATCGAACCCGTAATGTGCCAATAATTCTTTCGATACGCAAGCGTTCTTGAAGTCCCAAAATATACCTTCTGATAGCCCCGATACGGTAGTGCATACCTCATTTGTCAGCCGCATGGCGATATAGTCGCCCGGGAGCATGATTTTATCTATTTTCTCGAAAATTTCCGGCTCGTTTTCTTTGATCCACGCCAGTTTCGAGGCCGTGAAATTTCCCGGAGAGTTAAGCAGATGTTCGAGACAGAATTTTTCGCCCAACGTGCGGAATGCGTTTTCTCCGTAGGGTACGGCACGGCTGTCGCACCAAATAATGGCCGGTCGCAGTACATGTTGATTTTTATCCACAACGACAAGGCCGTGCATTTGATAAGAGATACCGATCGCTTTTATTTCAGAACCGTCGATGTTGGCTTGATTTAAAATTGAACGCGTAGCGGTTTGCAGATTTTCCCACCACCGTTCGGGGTCTTGTTCGGCCCAGCCGCTTTTATGAGCGATGATCTCCATTTCTTGTTTCGGAGAGAAGTCGCTGGCTATGCACACACCGGTCTGTGCATCGACAAGCGAAGCCTTGACCGATGAACTGCCGATGTCATATCCTAATAAATACATGGTGTTTTTCTTTTATATGGTTATGTTTCGCTGTAAAGATACATTTTTTTGATAAAACAAGAAAAGCAAAAACTGTTCTTTTTTGACGTCTTATCTGTTATTTATTATAGCCCTTTGTCTTATAGGCCTTTATTGGAAAGATGGTTTGTATGGGTTGCGGTATTTTGGAAGAGAGGTGGATTTTTCGACCATGACTCTTGCAAAAGTTATATTCTTGTTTCGGGGAATATCGGGAAAAATTTTATCTTTGTACCATAAATTCTAAAACTTTTTTTTGTTATGAAAACCGTTATCGCAACTGCTGCTGCACCTGCAGCCATCGGGCCGTATAGTCAGGCCATACAGGTCGGAAATATGCTTTTTACCTCGGGACAGATTCCTATCGATCCTGCTACATCGCAATTTGTAGAAGGAGGTATCAAAGAACAGACGACTCAGGTTTTTGCCAATTTGAAGGCAGTCCTTGCCGAAGCCGGATATACGTTCGATGATGTAGTGAAGACGACCGTCTTTTTGGCCGATATGTCTCTGTTCGTTCCGATGAACGAGGTATATGCTTCGCAATTCAGCGGTTCGTTTCCGGCACGGTCGGCTGTTGCCGTGAAAGAGTTACCCAAAGGGGCGTTGGTGGAAATTGAGGTAATCGCCGTGAAGTAAAACGACACTACTGTTTTTCTATTTATAGAAAAGATGCTTTGCAGAGTCTGGTTGACGGACGTGTGTGAAGCATCTTTTTTTGAATTATGTTTACACTCCCAAATGCTTGTCATTCCGAAGCGTCAGCGAGGAATATCATAAGAAATATACGTTTAACAGGAGATTCTTCGGTACTTCGCACCTCAGAATGACATTGCTCCACAAGGGTTGTATCGTTAGGCAAGAGATTCTTCCTCCCTTACGGTCGTCAGAATGACATGCATTTTCAAGGGCGGCAGCCCTTTGTCATTCCGAGTGTGGTGTGAGTCCGACGAGGAATCTCCTCCTTCCTACTCGTAATGGTGGCGATACTCTCACTTGGCGGGAGATTCTTCAAAGCAAAGCCTTTCAGAATGACATTGCTCCGTGAGGGTTTCACTGAATGTGAGATTCTTCTCTCCGCTGCGTTCAGAATGACAAGAGGCTCGCTTGGTAAGAGATTCTTCCTCCCTTACGGTCGTCAGAATGACATTGTTTTTTGTCCTCCCGAGTCGAAGTAGAAAGACGCATGTGAGAAATCTCTCATGGGCAATAAAAAAGGCTGTTCGAAATCCGAGCAGCCTTTTTTACTATATAGAAAACGGTCGATTAGAACGCGATGATCGTTTGACGGTAATTGCCGACTTTGACAATGTATGCTGCGCCCTGGTTGAGCGATACGCTTGTTGTTCCGTTGCAAATGAATTGAACCACTTTCTGTCCGGCAAGCGTATAGACTTCGGCTTGTGCGCCTTCCGCACCGTTGACGGTTATCAAGCCGTTGGCGTAACTTACCGTGATGTTTTCGGCATTTACGACATCGATAGCGCTGGTGTTATTGAAGGTTACGGTATAGACATGTTGATTCTCGGGATTTACCTCGAAGTCGTTTCCTTTGACTGTAATGGTCGCAACAGACTCGTTTACTGCAACATCGACCGATGCGCCCTTACCATCGGAATAAGCCGTTATTTGGTCGATCGACGGGGTTTGTCCCGTTACAGTATAGGAGTAAGTTTCCTTATCGAATCCTTCCAGTGCCGTTCCTGCGATGACGATGGAGTCGAGCTTGGAGTTGTAGATGATCTCGATGTCGTCAACGGTAAGCGTGTCGTTGGCCGAACCGCCGGCTTTGGGATTGGTCGTGAGCGAAGCCAGCATATATTGTTCTCCCTCGGGAACGGTCGTTCCGGTGTAGGAGAACGGCGCACTGAAACGGGTCCATTCGCCGCATTCTGGAATCAGGATTGTGGCGTCTCCTACCATGTGGGCACTGTCGGCGGACAGTTCCGGATCTTGGTACTCGAATTTGTCGTGCAGGATAAAGCGTCCTCGACCGTTTTCACTTCCTCCCGAAATGAATTTGGCATAGAGGCATACCGAGTCGGGAGTCCCTTTGAAGAGAAAGTAGTGTCCTTCATTGTCGAGGTCGGTAAAATTATAGTTTTTTGTGGAGTCTTCGGGAGTCATGCTACCCATATTGATGGCTCCTGTGGTCAGATTTCCATTGGCTTTTTTACCAAAAATATTTTTAGAATTTAATTCTACGGCCGATCCACTGTTACGACCTTCTACTTTCTTCGGAGCGGGAGACATAGAAGATAAAGGCGCATATTGTCCAGTCGCAGAAGCAAAAGAGTTCCATCCGTTCCCGGGCTCTTTTTCCGAAACCCATGCCTCGAAATCGGAGTTGGGAATTTGATAACCGTTATTGATGACAGGTTTTTCTACCTCTTCCATTGTTTCTTCATAATAGACCCAAATCTGCATTTCGCCTACCGTGAAGAGTACGCCATTGGAAGAGATAGGGGCGGTATAATCTCCAGCAAGAAAGTTTCCTAAATACTGAACTTGCAGGTCCGACGGAGAGAAAGAAAAACTGTCTGATGTAACAGAGGCATCCAATGCTTCTTTTGTCGTTCCCTCTTTTACATAAAAAGTTATCGACCAAATACCATTGCCGTGTGTTCCGTATTCCAATGCGGCCGTACCCGTAAGTATGTCGTTTTTATCGGTGATGGCAAAACCTGTTATTTGAGGATCTTCGGTGTAGTCGGCTTTGTCGACTGTAACACTGACGTTTTCGGCACATACAGAAGCCAGCATACCAAATGCTGCGAATAAAGAGAGTAAAGTTTTTTTCATAATTTAATTTGTTTTTGAATCTGGTCGCAAAGATATATACTATTTTGAGAATAAAAAAACTTTGGGGGTTGTTTTTAGTTTTTTATGTTTGCTCCTAAAAAAGCGAGCAGATCGGCTACCACGAAACTGCTACCGCCGATAAAGACAAAA
>HF999739.1:39778-41764 GCA_000434215.1 Bacteroides sp. CAG:144 | reverse complement strand
TTTGTCAGCAACAAAATGTAACCGTATATTTTGAAAAAATCCCGGGTAATTTGTTTACCCGGGATTTTTCTTTCATAAAAGATATAATCATTCGTTTTTTATTACACTGACCGGCATTCGCTCCCACAATCCCGCAGGAATGAGACGCCAAAAGAATACCAAAACAGAGAATTTCCAATCGATAATTACCCGGCGGCGACGGCGCACGATAGCCCGAAAAGCTTTGCGAGCCACCGGCCACAACGGCATCAACATCGGATAACGATGCTCCTTATTGAGTAAATCGGTCGCCACGAAGCCGGGACGAATATCGGTGAAAGCAATTTTCAATTTCCGCATATGCGATAATTGGGAAAGGGCATCGAGGTAGGTATTCTGCATTCGTTTCGACGCCGAATAGGCAGTCGCAGTACCCAATCCCTTAGTCCCGGCGATAGACGTAATCACGGCAATATGACCGCTGCCCTGCCGGGCAAAGTAATTATACGCAGCCGTTATCATGCGGGTAAACCCCATGACATTGGTCTCCATCGTCCGCAACTCGACAGCGGGATCGAGAGTCGGGTTTTGCGCTCCGATACCCGATACATGGCAATATATATCCATACCGCCCAATTTTTCAACCAATCGTATCAACTCGGTTGCAGAAGATTCACGTGTAATGTCGATACAACCCGCCACGACCTGAGACGGAGCAGACATGCGGAGTTTCTCGAGCGGCTCGGCCCGACGACCGGCAATTCCCACCCGCCAACCGGCAGCAATACACAATTTGGCTATCTCCATTCCTATACCCGAAGTAGCCCCCATGATAACGATTCGTTTTGCGGTCGTCTTCATAATAAAAAAGTCTGATGATACTTAATTGCAATTTAATATTTTTTTCAAGACGAAACAAGAAAAATCCGTCTTTTCTTATTCCCGTCAACAAAAAAAGAGAGCCGAAGCTCTCTTTCCAAACATCGATATATGCTCACAAGACTAATCGATCATATCAAATCCCGTATAAGGAACCAAAACCTTCGGTATGCGTATACCCTCAGGCGTCTGGTTATTCTCGAGCAAGGCTGCTACGATACGGGGCAATGCCAACGCACTGCCGTTGAGCGTGTGTACCAAACGGATCTTTTTATCGGCTCCACGGAAACGACATTTGAGACGATTGGCTTGATAGCTCTCAAAATTGGACACGGAGCTCACTTCGAGCCAACGTTTCTGGGCTGCCGAATAAACTTCGAAATCGAATGTGATCGCCGAAGTAAAGCTCATATCTCCACCGCAAAGGCGCAAAATATGCCACGGCAATTCGAGACGCTCCACCAGCGTCTGGACATAATCGACCATTTCTTTGAGCGATTCGTAAGAATGGTCGGGGTGCTGTATCTGTACGATCTCGACTTTGTCGAACTGGTGAAGACGGTTAAGCCCACGCACATCCTTTCCATACGAACCGGCTTCACGACGGAAACATGCCGAGTAGGCCGTATTACGTACAGGAAGTTGAGCTTCATCGAGAATGACATCGCGGTAAAGGTTGGTTACCGGCACTTCGGCAGTAGGAATCAGATAGAGATCATCTTCGTTACAATGATACATCTGACCCTCTTTATCGGGAAGTTGCCCCGTTCCATAGCCCGAAGCCGCATTTACCACATAAGGGGGTTGCACTTCGAGATAACCGGCTTCTCGGGCGCTATCGAGGAAAAAGCTGATGAGCGCGCGCTGCAAACGGGCTCCTTTACCTTTATATACGGGAAAGCCTGCACCGGTGATTTTCACGCCCAGTTCAAAATCTATAAGGTCGTATTTGCGAGCCAAATCCCAATGAGGAAGGGCATCGGCCGGCAGGTCGGGCATTACGCCACCCGAACGCTCCACGACATTATCTTCGGCCGTGCGACCCTCGGGAACCATATCGCACGGCGTATTAGGTACAGAAAGAAGTATCTCGGTAATCCCGGCCTCTGCGGCAGCCCTATCTTCTTC
>HF999739.1:37080-39767 GCA_000434215.1 Bacteroides sp. CAG:144 | reverse complement strand
CGCCAGCCATATCTTCTTCGAGTTTCTTGTTCGCCTCTTTCATTTCGGCGACTTTCATCTTCACGGCCTCGGCCTCATCACTCTTTCCCTCTTTCATGAGTTTGCCGACCTGAGCCGAAAGGCCTTTCAGTTCGGAGAGACGACTATCAAGTTCCATTTGCGAAGAACGACGCACCTTATCCAAATCCAAAACTTTGGCAATCACCTCGCGGCCGTCGAAATGTTTTTTTGCCAGCTTCCGAATAATCTCTTCGGGATTCTCTTTAATTGCGGCAAGTGTAAGCATAATCTACAATTTTATAATAAACATATTTTCTACACATCAAGACAACAAAGCCTTTACTTTTTCCGAAATAGCTTTTCCGTCGGCTTTCCCCGCCAACTTTTTGGAAGCTGCGCCCATAACCTTACCCATCTCTTTGACCGATGTGGCCCCTACCTCGGCAATAATCGCCTTTATCGCCTCTTCGAGTTCGGCCTCCGACATGGGCTGAGGAAGATAAGACTCGATAACAGCCGCTTCGGCAAGCTCGGGTTCTGCCAGATCGGGACGATTTTGTTCGGTATAGATCTGGGCACTCTCCCGGCGCTGTTTGGCCATCTTCGACAAAATCTTCAAAGCAACATCGTCATGCAATTCCCCGTCGGAACCTTTGGCTGTTTTGGCTTCTATAAACTCTTTTTTTATACCGCGCAGGGCTTCGAGACGCTGTTTGTCGCGTGCCAGCATGGCGGCTTTGATATCATTACTGATTTGGTCAAATAAACTCATATTTTTTCGTTTTTAAATTTTCTATTCGGTCTTATCAAAAAGTATCACTCCATTGCCGTTGTAATTCACATCTTCGGCATTCGTCTCACCGGGGATATGGCGCAAAAGTTGTTTGGAAAAATCTCCGGGGCGGTCGTAAGCCGGAGTACGATCGATTTTCTCCAACACGGCATTATCGTCCATCTGCGCAACCGTAAGGATCACATACTCCTTATCACCGGGATAAGCATTGCCCATATCCATCACCCCGTCTCCGAAATCCGAAGCCAGAATCGTAACTTTTACTTTTCCTTCGAGCGTATCGTCGATGGTAATACCCGATATAGTCTTTACTCCGTCGAAACGCGCCATAAACTCGTTCAGCTCCTTAAATTCGTCCATAACGACCTGATCATCGGCGCTGGAACTCAAATAAAGATTGATGAGTATGCGTTTGGCCTTATAAAGATTATCGGCCGCCAATAAAGGCGAATGCAAAGCATCTTCGATCGCCTTGGTGATACGATGTTCTCCCTCGCCAAAGCCACTGCTCATCACAGCTACCCCACCGTTTTCGAGGGTACGGCGCACATCGGCAAAGTCGAGATTGATATACCCTTTCACGGTGATCAGTTCGGCGATACTCTTTGCGGCTACGGTCAATGTCTCGTCGGCCTTTTTAAAACCATTGAGCCACGTCAAATCAGGGTAGACCTTACGCAAGTTTTCATTGTTGATGACCAAAAGCGCATCGACATTCTTGCGTAAATCTTCCACACCGTCCAAAGCCTGCCTGATTTTGAATTCGGCTTCCCATGCAAACGGGATAGAAACGATACCCACCGTGAGAATACCCAGACTACGTGCAACCCCGGCAATGACAGGAGAAGCCCCTGTACCGGTACCGCCGCCCATACCGGCCGTAATAAACACCATATCGGTATCATCGTCGAGCAACTCTTTGATGCGTTCGACACTCTCTTCGGCCAACTGCCGGGCTACAAGAGGATCACCCCCGGCTCCGCGGCCCGGCCCGAGAAGAAGCGTACGGGGAATTTTCGTTCCGCGCATGGCCTGCTTGTCGGTATTACACAGGACAAAAGTTACATCTTTTATACCCGTCTTGAACATATTCTCGACAGCGTTTCCGCCACCGCCACCGACACCTATCACTTTGATGATGGCCGGCAATTCCGAACGTTCGACAACATCGAACTGCGGTTTATCATTATATTCGTCCATAAGCAAGGTGTTTTCGGTTAATTTTCTTTATCCATTTCCTCTTTCATCGTATCCCAAATCGTTTTCCATATCGGAGATTTCGATGATTTAGTACCCGAAGTCGGCGGTTCCGGCTGAGGCGGAAGTTGAGGTTCTTTCTCGGGAGCAGGAATTTCTTCTTTTTTCTCGACGACAGGCGGCGCCGCACATATCTCTTTTCCCATCAGCAACAAGCCTATGACCTGTACCGAAGCGACACCGTTGATTCCCGGAACCAACGAAACACCTAAAAGCGTACCCCGGCACACATCGAGATCGGTTTCCTTTGCCAACAACGTTTTCAAGCCTTTCATCGAAGCCCCTCCGCCTATAAGCGTGATGCCCGACGTCAGGGAACGCATATACCCCGAACCAAGAAGCTGCGCTTTGACATTGGCGATAATCTCTCCCAAACGGGCCATTATCACCTCCTCAATTTTCTCGGCGGTAAAATCGAAATAATAATCCTTCATACCCCAATCTACCGTAATCGTTCCGTCGATCTGGGGTTGATAAGCCTTCTTTATCGACTCGGCCTCCGACTCTTTCACATGCAAAGAGCATATATCCCGAGTAATATTGTTTCCTCCCAACGGAATGGTTATCATGGATGCAAAATACCCGTCTTTATACAACGAAAGGGTTGTTGTCTCGGCTCCGCAATGGAGCAAAGCGC
>HF999739.1:31390-37066 GCA_000434215.1 Bacteroides sp. CAG:144 | reverse complement strand
CGCAATCGAGCAAAGCGCAACCTTGCCGGCGTTCTTCTTCGGAAAGAACAGCCATCGCCGCCGCATTAGCCGTACAGATATATCCGGCAATAGGCATTTTGGCTTGCTCGAAAACCCGATCGATATTCCGTTTATGAATCTCGTTCCCTACAATAAGACGATACGAGACACGTATTTCAGAGCCATACTGGCCACATGGTTTCTCGGTGGCCCGGCCATCGACCCGGCATTCCCCGGGAATCACATCGAAAACGACCAAATTATTCTCCAATATCCGATCGCGTGCCTCGGCTTCAAGCTCGGCAAGCAGAGAGTCGTCGATAGGAGATTCGGAAGAAATCGTCCGTACCACAGGGAATTCAATCGAACGTATCGATTGTCCGCTCACACCTACATATACTTTTGATATTTTACTCGGCGAAATACGGGCTTCGAGACGGCGGAATATTTGCGAGAGTTTAAGCGCGACATCAGAGACATTGATGACCCGTCCCCGTTTGATACCGTCCTTACTCTCCCCGATTTCTACCGCATCGACCGTAAACCGGCCGTCGTCATCGCGATGGCCGACAGCTCCAGTAATATGAGAGGAACCCAAATCGACCGCTACAATGTATCTTTTTTCGTCCTGCATATCCATTTTCTCCTATTCTATTTTCGGCGTGTACACACCACTTGGTCTTTATATTTGAGATTGATGGTATGGTATTTGTTCCAACCGCACTCCGACAGAGCTTGTTCATATAAACACCGTAAATTATCCAATTTCTCCTCATAGGCCGTAAGCTCTCCCAGCAAGATACGATGGTCTCCCACCCGGGGAATCAACTCCACATTCTGCCGGTCATCGACATAAATCTGTTCGACCTGTGCCTGCCAAAAAGCATTTTCCCGTAAAAAACAGGCAAAGGGATAAAGGGCTTCCCGCGCATAAGCCGATGATATATGGCCGGTAGCCACCGGAACAGAAACGGCCTCGGGCAATCCGGCCGGCATCATTTCGCCGTGTTCATCGAGAAAATAGGCTGCACTATCGCCCAACACCCGCAAAATAGGTACTCGTTGGGAAATATCCACCCGCAATAGTCCCGATGGCGTTTTATAGCACCGTACCTCCTCGACAAGCCGATTCTCCGACAGGAGAGCCTCCATCTCCTCGGTATTTATTTCTGCTAAAATAGTTTTTTTATCCGTCGGAACATACTTTTCAAGATAAGTCCGTATCTCATCGGCCGAGACATATTGCGCCTGCGCACTGTCCACGACCGTTACACACAACCCCTTACATGGCCTATTACGAGCCACGGAATTTCCCCATACCAGCGAGACCAGCAGGTAAACGGGAAGAAACAAGGCCAATATGTAAGTAAAGAAGCGTTTCATTTCGCAAGTATCTCATCTTTTATCGCTGGCAAAAGGCGGTCGATATCTCCTGCGCCCAACGTTATAAGGACTTCAAAGTTACGTTCTTTTATCGTTTCGAGCAACTTTTCTTTGGAACAAAGCTCTTTCCTCTCACATTTTACCTTATCGAAAATAATCCGGGAAGTAACTCCCGGTATAGGCTGCTCCCGCGCCGGATATATATCGAGCAGAAGTAATTCATCGGCCAATGAAAGTGCCGCAGCGAATTCATCGCAAAAATCCCGTGTCCGACTATATAGGTGGGGCTGGAATACGACCGAAATCTTTTTACCGGCATACAATGCCCGCAGAGACGAAATACTGGCTTTTATCTCATCGGGATGGTGGGCGTAATCATCGACCAGAACCGTCTTGCCTTCGCGTATCCAGAAATCGAAACGCCGACGCGCCCCTGCAAAAGTTTTCATGGCCCGACGCATCTCTTCGGGTGCAGCCCCATTGAGCCACGCAAGAGCCATCGCAGCGACCCCGTTTTCGATATTCACCCGCACAGGAACGCCCAAATCGATGTCGGAAACAACTCCTCCGGGATAAACCCAATCGAAAAGAATCTTACCGTTTCCCATACGGATATTTCGGGCGTAAAAATCTCCGCCGTCATCGAGCGAATAGGTATACAACCGCACCCCTTCGGCCAACTCGGGACGCAAAGGCAATCCTTTTTTTACGATCAATACGCCCTCGGGACGTATCAACGAAGTAAAATGCCGGAAACTTTCGAGATAGGCTTCATACGTCCCGTAGATGTCGAGATGGTCGGCATCGGTCGCTGTTATCACCGCCATATACGGTCGCAAGTGATGAAACGAACGGTCGTACTCATCGGCTTCGACAACGACCAAATCGCTCTTATCGGAGAGTATCAGGTTACTGTCGTAATTCTTCAATATACCGCCGAGAAACGCACTGCAACCGACCGACGATTGTGCCAAAATATGCGCCGTCATACTCGATGTCGTCGTTTTTCCATGCGTCCCCGCAACACAAAGACCCCGGCTCTCACGAGTGATAAGACCCAACAATTCCGCCCGTTTTACCACGGTAAATGCGTGGTCTCTAAAATATACAAGGCCATCATGTGTATCGGGCACGGCCGGAGTATAAACGACCAGTGTATGTCCGGGATCTCGAAACGAAGCAGGTATCAAATCGGCCGACTCATCGTAAAACAATTCCGCGCCTTCTTTTTCAAGAGCCTCGGTCAATACCGAACGGGTCTTGTCATAACCGGCAACAGTATATCCTTTTGCCAAACAATAGCGCACGAGTGCACTCATACCTATACCGCCTGCACCGATAAAATAAATAGATGTATATGCTGTCAAGGTTTTCATTTCGATTTTTTCTCCGCTACGATTTCAAGAATAATATCGGCGATACGGGCCGCCGAATCACGTTGCGCCAACGAAAGAATACGCTGCTGCATTTTTTCAAGCAAAACATCGTTCCGTACAATGTCCATCGCCGTATCGATGAGACGGGCAACAGCCTCGCTATCGGGGATAAGCAAAGCCGCCCCTTTTTCCGAGAGTGCCATCGCATTTTTCGTCTGGTGATCTTCCGCCACATTGGGAGAAGGGACCAAAAGAGCCGGTTTTCCCAACAGGCAGAGTTCCGAAATAGAACCGGCTCCGGCTCGGGATATAACCAAATCGGCCGCCTTGTAGGCCATATCCATGCGGGTGATGAACGGCATTTGCACGACATAATCGTAATCTTTGCCGGCAAGAGCTGCTTTCACGCTTTCCTCATAATATTTCCCGCTCTGCCAGATAAGCTGTACCTCATCACCGGGAATACGATCGAGGGCGGAAATAACACTTTGATTGATAGTACGTGCACCCAAACTTCCACCGACGACCAGAACCGTCTTTTTCTTCGGGTCGAGGCCGAAAAAGGTTATGGCTTCTTCCCGTGTACACGAAATACCCTGTAACGATTGCCGCACGGGATTTCCGGTCAGAACGATACGCTCTTTCGGGAAAAATCGCTCCATATTCTCGTAAGCAACACAGATCTTCACCGCTTTCGAAGCCAAAAGTTTATTGGTTACGCCGGCATAAGAATTCTGTTCCTGTATAAGGGTGGGAACACCACGACGGGCTGCCGCCCACAACGTGGGTCCACTGGCATAGCCACCGACGCCCACAGCAATATCGGGACGGAACGTCTTCACAATCGCACGTGCCCGTCCGATACTTTTCATAAGACGATACAATACGCGAAAGTTTTTCCACACATGCCTGCGGGAAAAACCACTGATAGGAAGCCCGACGATCTTATATCCGGCCGCCGGGACTTTCTCCATTTCCATTCGATCTTCGGCTCCGACAAAAAGGATTTCGGCCCGAGGGCACTTTTCTTTTACGGCATTGGCGATCGATACAGCCGGGAATATATGTCCACCGGTTCCGCCGCCGCTTACCAACATTCTTATTTGATCTGACATGACTTATTCTTTATTTATCTCTTACATCTGCGCAGGATTAGGAGCGGAAATATCTCCGTTCTCCTCCACAAGAGGTTCTTCTACATTTTCATTTTTCCCCGACTGTTTGGCAAAACGGCTTACGCTAAGCATAATGCCGAAATACGCACTCGTAATAAGGAACGACGTACCGCCACGACTTACCAGCGGAAGTGTCTGCCCCGTAACAGGGAAAAGCCCCACCGACACGCCCATATTGATCAACGCCTGAAAAGCGATCATCATGGCCAATCCCGTAATGAGAAAAGCCGGGTAAGCTTTATCGCACCGTCGGGCGATAACACCCGCCCGCAAAAGCATCGACATATAAAGCAACATGATGACAATACCGCCGACCAAACCCATTTCTTCAATAATAATGGCATAGATGAAATCGGAAAAAGCCTGCGGCAGAAAATCTCTTTCCCGACTGTTCCCCAAGAATACGCCAAAAACTCCGCCGTTGGCCACCGCCATATAAGCATGTTGCGGTTGATAATTGTCTTTGCCGATAGGCTCTTCATACGCCGGCTTGCCAAAATTCTCGACAAACCGCACCGTACGTCCGCCCACCGTCGACAAACGCGAGGCCCCGAGAAACGGAAACGGTTCTTTTTCCCGCTTCTCATACTCATATATCTCGACCGAGACCGGTATAAGTATAGCCAACGCTACGACAGCAACGGCGACCAGCGTCAACAACTTTTTCGTCTCTACTCCGGCCACCATCATCATGCAAAAACTGACAAGGCCCAGCAACGCCGCCGTCGAAAAGTTATCGACAACAATGAGAAAACAGAAAACGCCCGCCACGATAAGACTCCATTTGAAAGCCCCGGAGGTTACATTTCCCGTCTCCTTCGACCGGAATTTCGCTAATATAAACGCCAACGTAATAATCGTAGCCAGTTTAGCCAACTCCGACGGTTGAATCGATACACCGAAAATATTCAGCCAACGGCTGGCATCATTCACATTCGAGCCGAAAATGTCGACCCAAAGCATAAGAACAAGCGATAAAGGCACCAAAAACGCCATCAACAACTTACACCACTTGTAATGCAGATTGTGCATAATGACTACCAACGCCGTACCGGCCAATACAAAAGAGATCTGTCGCATGGCCGGACCCAAAAAGTCGCCGCCACGACGAGTCAGGAAACTCGACGAACTGTACACTTCCACGATAGAAATGAGACATAACAAAAAGTATACTCCCCACAGATATCGATCGCCTTTGAATATCGTATTATTTTCACTCATCACGCACACTCCCTTTACAGAACCCGATTATAAACTGCGCACGCATTCCTTGAATTGCCGTCCACGGTCCTCATAACTCTTGAACAGGTCAAAGCTCGCACAACACGGCGAGAGCAACACCGTATCGCCGGGCTGTGCTGCGGCAAAAGCTTTCTCTACGGCTTCACTCATCGATAACGCATCACCAGCCATCTCGACTTTTCCATCAAAGAAATCATGCAGTTTACGATTGTCTACTCCCATACATACAATGGCCTTGACTTTCTCTTTGACAAGCGACTCGATTTCGGTGTAATCGTTGCCCTTATCTTTTCCGCCAAGAATCAGCACCACAGGTGTAGTCATACTCTCCAATGCATACCAGCACGAATTGACATTGGTCGCTTTGGAATCATTGATAAACGACACACCCCGCACATCGGCCACTTTTTCGAGACGGTGTTCGACACCTTTAAAATCGGATAAAGCCTCGCGTACCTTATCTTTCCGGATTTCGAGAATACGAGCCGATATACCGGCAG
>HF999739.1:28840-31379 GCA_000434215.1 Bacteroides sp. CAG:144 | reverse complement strand
CGAGCCGATATACCGGCAGCCATCGAATTATACAGATTATGCCGCCCCGGTAAAGAGAGTTCCTTTTCTTTCATATCGAACATCTCTCCCGGAGTTTCGATACAAAGGCGGTCGTCCTCGACATAAGCTCTCGTTCCTTCCTCATGTGTTTCGGCAAAGGGATAAAGACGGGCTTTGAGCGAGTATTTCGATAACTCCTTTGTTATGATAGGATCATCGTTCCAAAAAATAAACGCATCGTTCTCGGTTTGATTCTGGATAATTCTGAATTTCGCATCGACATAGTTCTGCATATCGTATCCGTAACGGTCGAGATGATCGGGCGTAATATTCAGCAGCACGGCAATATCGGCTTTGAAACGATACATGTTGTCGAGCTGGAAACTGCTCAATTCGATCACATAATAATCATAATGTTCGGTCGCTACCTGCAAGGCGAGGCTCTTTCCCACATTCCCGGCCAGACCTACGTTGAGGCCGGCTTTTTTCAATATATGATACGTAAGAAGCGTCGTGGTAGTCTTCCCGTTGCTGCCGGTAATGCAAATCATTCGAGCATCGGTATAGCGACCGGCAAATTCTATTTCCGAAACAACAGGTGTTCCTTGTTTTTTCAACGCCTGTATCATAGGTGCGCTCTCGGGTATACCGGGACTCTTCACCACTTCATCGGCATTAAGAATCTTCTCGGCCGTATGACGGCCTTCTTCCCATTCGATCCCGTAATCATCGAGTTGCTTTTTATAGACATCTTTTATTCCCGACATATCCGAGACAAAGACATCGAAACCTTTGACTTTCGCCAAAACAGCTGCGCCGGCTCCACTCTCACCGGCTCCCAATACGACAATACGTTTACTCATATTTACCTCCTTATCGAGTTTTCAACGTTACCAATGTCAATACGGCCAAAATAATACCGACGATCCAAAAGCGAACCACAATTTTCGATTCGGGTATCGGTGCGAACGGTTTTTTCCATAAAGCTTCGACACTATCACCGGCTTTTTGGAAATGGTGATGTAACGGAGCCATTTTGAAAAGCCGGCGACCTTCGCCGTAACGACGCTTGGTATATTTGAAATAAGATACTTGCATAATCACGGAAATGCTTTCAATAAGGAATATCCCGCATAAGAGCGGAGTAAGCAATTCCTTATGTATCAGCACGGCAAACACCCCGATGATACCACCGATAGTAAGGCTACCGGTATCGCCCATAAACACCTGGGCTGGGAAAGCATTATACCAAAGAAATCCGATCGTCGCACCGATAAATGCACACGAAAAGACAACAAGTTCTTCGCTCCCGGGTATATACATGATATTGAGGTATGAAGCATAAGCGATATGCCCCGACAGATAGGCCATAATAGCCAATGCCACCCCGATAATGGCCGACGAACCCGTTGCAAGGCCATCGAGCCCATCGGTAAGGTTCGCTCCGTTCGATACTGCCGTTACGACAAAAATCGTTACCAATATGAAAATAATCCAGCCGGCGGTCTGTGCATGTTCTCCCAAAAACGGAACAAGGTCGGCATAATCGAAGTTATTATTTTTCACAAAAGGGATCGTCGTCTGTGTCGACTTGATATTCTCGGGAAGATATTGTATCTCGGCGGTATCGTCTTTCTGGACGGTAACATTTTCACGAACCACCGTATCGGGGCTCAAATAGAGCGTCAGCCCGACGATAAGTCCCAAACCGACTTGTCCGAAAATTTTGAATCGGCCGTGAAGCCCCTCCTTGTTATGATGTTTGAGCTTCATGTAGTCGTCGAGGAAACCGATAGCCCCCATCCAAACAGTCGTAACGAGCATCAAAATCATATAAATATTATCGAGACGGCCCACCAACAAACAGGGAATAAGAATGGAAATTATGATGATAATTCCCCCCATCGTGGGAGTTCCCTTTTTGCTCATCTGCCCTTCGAGCCCGAGATTCCGTACAATTTCGCCGATCTGCATACATTGCAACCGGGATATGATGCGCCGACCTATAATCGTAGAAATAAACAGCGATAAAATAAGCGCCATACTCGAACGGAAAGAGATATAACGGAATACTCCCGTCCCGGGAATATCCAACTCGTCGAAAAACTGAAATAACGGATATAACATTTCTTCCTTAATTACTCGTTAAATATACGTTCCACCTCTTCCCTGTCGTTGAAGTGATGTTTTACACCTTCTATTTCCTGACAATCTTCATGTCCTTTCCCGGCAATGAGCACCACGTCGCCGGGTTGGGCAAACTGTGTTGCGATACGAATCGCTTCCCGGCGGTCGGCAATCGTCAATGTTTTGCGGCGTTGAACAGCATCGAGCCCGGCAATCATATCTTCGAGAATATCCTGCGGCTTTTCAAAACGGGGATTGTCGGAAGTCAGTATTACCTTATCGCTCCACTTCGCGGCTTCTTGCGCCATGAGCGGGCGTTTTCCTTTATCACGGTTCCCGCCGGCCCCTACAACGGTGATAATATGCCCCTTACGCCCCACGACTTCGCGTATCGAAATAAGGACATTGGTAA
>HF999739.1:0-28797 GCA_000434215.1 Bacteroides sp. CAG:144 | reverse complement strand
TAATCGATAATTGCCGTATATTTTTGCGGGGCATGCAGCGTCTGGAAACGCCCCGAGACCGGTACAAGCCGGCTAAGGTTGATCAAGGCCTTCTCGGGATCTTCTCCCAAAAGACATGTTGCGCCATATACCGCCAATAAATTATAGGCATTGAATTTACCCACGAACTGCACTTCCACTTCACGCCCGTTTACTTCGAGCGTTGTACCGTCGAGACGGCTCTCGATGATACGTCCCTTGTAATCGGCCAACGTATTCAATGCATAAGTATGTTTCTCGGCACGAGTATTTTGCAACATCACCGTCCCATTTTTTTCATCGGCATTTGTCAATGCAAATGCATCTTCGGGTAGGTCGTCGAAAAATCTTTTTTTCGCTTTGAGATATGCCTGTACGGTCTTATGATAATCGAGATGATCCCGGGTAAGATTGGTAAAGATACCTCCGGCAAATTCAAGCCCGGCAATACGGCGCTGGTCGACCGAATGAGAGCTGACCTCCATAAACGCATAACGGCAACCGGCATCGACCATTTCCCGCAACAGGCGATGAAGAGTCAATGGGTCGGGCGTAGTGTGATCGGTAGGTACGGCCCGATCATCGACATAATTGCAGACAGTCGATAAAAGCCCTACTTTCTCCCCGAAAAAGCGAAACATTTCATACAACAACGTGGCAATAGTCGTCTTGCCGTTTGTCCCGGTAACACCTACCAAAGTAAGCTGGCGTGAAGGCTCGCCATACCACGCCGATGCCAACAAACCCAAAGCTTCACGGCTTTCGGGAGTTACGACATACGTTACCCGAGGCGACAACTCGTCGGGTAATTCCTCACACACCACAGCCGAAGCTCCCTGCGCTTCGGCTTTCGCGATAAAAGTATGTCCGTCGACCGAAACGCCGCGCACGGCAACGAACAATGATCCTTCGGCCACACGACGCGAATCGGCCTCGACCGAAGTTATTTCGATACAGTCATTTCCTACGACTTTTGCTACATTCAACTTCCCAATAAGATCACTCAGTTGCATACTCACAATTTTACTTCAATACGATGGTTATTCTTTCGCCCCGGGAAACACGACGTCCCACAGGAATAGATTGGCGCACGACTTTTCCGCGCCCCTCGACAGAAACCCGCAATCCCACCTTTTCCAGAAGATAAATGGCATCGCGTGCACCCATTCCTACGACCGAAGGGACTGTATAACGATTGGGTTCGATACGGTCCATAGCAATCGTATAATCCTTAGACTTGACCGATACCCATTCTTCACCACCACCGACCGATTCGGGTGAAGTATAAGGCAAAGAAAGATGTCGGCACACGTATGTCGTATTTTCGAGGTTGCCTTTCTTTATGGCCGGCATCTTAGCAAATACCGTATCCCGGGAAACCGTTCCCTCTCCGGGCAAAAATCCCCGGGCATACATCTCTTCCGCAACAGTACGGAGCACTGCACCCGGCATCGTACCACCCGACGGATAACCTACCCGCGGAGCCGATACGACAACAATACCCGAATATTTGGGATTCTCAGCCGGGAAATATCCGCAAAACGAAACCCGATGGCGTACTATATTTCCTTTGTATCCGGCTTTTCCCTGATGAATTTGAGCCGTACCTGTTTTTCCGGCTATCTGCACATAATCCGAACTGACCGCCTTGCGACCGTGAGCCGTACCCTGTTGTACCACATCGACAAGCATCTGTTGTATTTCCGTCAATGTTCGCGATTTACACATCTGCTTTGTAATCACCTCGGTCTCAAATTCTTCTATTAAATCTCCATTTTCACTTATCCCGGCTATTATATACGGTTTTATCATCTTACCGCCGTTGGCGATACCGTTATAAAACATCAGCGTATAAATAGGCGGAATAGATACTTCATAACCGAAACTCATCCACGGCAGCGACAACTTCGACCATGCGGGATTGGACTTGCCATCGGCCGTTACCGGATATTTGATGACCGGAGCCAATGCACCCGGAATATCCAAATCGACCGCTTTATTCAAGCCTATCTCATAAAGACCGTCGACAAACTTTTTGGGGTCTTTTTCAAATCCTTTCAATACAATTTTGGAGATACCAATATTGGACGAATACCATATAGCCTGAGCAGCCGTAATATCGGTATACCCCCCTTTCCGGTAATTGTGGTCATACATGGATTGCCCAGCATATACGAATTTTCCTTTTTCTCCATAAAAAATATCATCGGGACGCACGACACCTGCATCTAAGGCAACCATCATCGAAGCGGTTTTAAATGTCGATCCGGGTTCGACCAAATCGCTCACGGCATGATTCACTCCTTCTTTGTACGACCCGTCGGACTGACGATCGAGATTGGCAATCGCACGTATAGCTCCCGTCTCGACCTCCATAATTACCGCCACGCCGTAATCGGCTTGCGTCTCTTGCAATTTCTCCAACAAAGCCGACTCGGCCATATCCTGTATATCGACATCGATAGTCGTAAGAATATCTTTTCCCGCAACCGGTTTACTGAGTATCTCCTCCACCCATTGCCACTGAACCCTCTGCCTAACCCTTTTTCCGTTTATTCCACGCAACAAAGAGTCGCAAGACAACTCTATCCCCGACGCACCGCCTCGCCCCTCGCCATTCACCATACCGGCATATACACTGCCTACCGTACTGGTAGCCAACAATCCGAACGGTCGTTCCCGGCTCAATAACTCTTCAAAAACGAGACCGCTTTTATTGGAATTTTTCTGATTGAAGAAAGGATATTCCAGTATCTCTTTCATCTGCACGTAAGAAAGACGAGCATAAGAAAGTCGATAATGCCGACGGTGTTTATGAGTCAAACCCTGCCGCAAATGAGCTTTATATCCTTCGGCCGTACGATCTCCGGGCATCTGTGCCAAAGCCCGGCAAAGCGGGTCGAGGTAACGGTTGAATGTATCCCGATTGAAACCATCGGCCGCAAAATCCATATACATGGTATATCGGGGCATCGTCGTCGCCAACAAACGACCGTCTGCCGCCAAAATATTTCCTCTTGCCGCCAAAACAGGAACCGTATCATAAAGAGGCTTCTCTGCCTTGGCTTGCCACTTTTCTCTCTCGACAAATATCGTGCGCGACATCTTAAAAAGTATCGCTAGACATATCACGGCGATAACCAGCACAATAAGCAAATAGCGAAAATGCAGACCTTTACTCTTCATATTTCTTTCGCTTTAATTTATATGAAGGGGTTTTGGCAGCATGTATATCGATGCCTTTTTCTTCAAACAGTTTTTCTATCTGAGAAGGACGGCTCACCCCCGTCAACTCCGACGATAAAGTGGTCGCCTCGTACCGCAATTCGGTTTCTTTGGTGCGTAACCGTTCGATTTCGGCCATTTTTCTATGGCAGCTATAACGATTACCGATATAACAGAACAAGAGTATAAGCAAAATAAGACACGCTTTCCACTTCCGATAGAAAAAATCGAACGACACGATTTCTCCCTCGAAAAGCTCTTTCAGGAAAAGAGCGATCCGCGTCGAATACTCGGGAACCGCCGCTTCACCGGGAGCGCTCATCTTATCCTTTTCCTCTTTGCTATCGTCCATCAACATCTCCTTCACAATTTTTCGGCTATACGAAGTTTTGCGCTGCGCGCCCTGGGATTGCGAATCACCTCATCATCATCGGGTACTATCACCTTGTTATTGACCGGTCTTAACGGGGATTCTATCCGACCGAAAAAATCTTTTTCGACACGACCTTCGAAATTGCCGGTCTTAAAAAAATTTTTCACTAAGCGATCTTCAAGCGAATGATAGGTAAGAATCGCTATCCGACCACCAGGCCGCACCAACTCACATGCCGACAACAGCATGCGACGCAAAGCTTCCATCTCTTGATTGACCTCGATGCGCAATGCCTGAAACAACTGCGCCAATTCTTTTTTCTCCTGCCGTTTGTCGATATAAGGCGACACGACCTCGACCAAACGGGTCGTCGTATCGATTTTTTGCACTCTGCGGGCAGAAACCACAGCACCGGCAATTTTTCGGGCCGAACGCAACTCCCCATAAAGATAAAAAATATCGGACAACTGTTCTTGCGTATACCTTTCAATGATATCGGCTGCCGTTGTTCGAGCCCGACGATTCATACGCATATCCAGCGCACCGTCGAAACGGAAAGAAAACCCCCTTTCCGAAGCATCGAAGTGATGAAACGACACTCCCAAATCGGCCAACAATCCATCGATAGAATCCACATCGTAATAACGCATGAAATTCTTAAGAAAACGGAAATTGCTCCGCACAAACGTAAAACGGTTATCCTCGATGCGATTGACACAAGCGTCTTCGTCTTGATCAAAAGCATAAAGACGCCCTTTATCGCCAAGTCGTTCTAATATGGCCCGCGAATGGCCGCCACCGCCAAACGTAACGTCGACATATGTCCCGTCGGGTTGCACAGCCAACCCTGCCATACAAGCATCAAGCAATGCAGGTATATGATAGACAGAAGATTGCATCAGTTTGTTCGAGTACTTGTTTTAGCGGGTAAAAATAGTAAGAAAAACACGGACATACATCATATTTTTCATTTTTTTTTCAACAATTTTTGAGCAACTTCAATCGGTTGTTTTCTGGATATCAAGGAGTAAAAGGAGCAGACCGAGAGCTATGCAAAACACATTTTTCTTAATTAAAAAAGTCCTTTTCTGTAAAGAATCACTATCTTTGTCCGTTTTTGCACAAGAACGATGACAGAAAAAAAGATATTACAGGTTGATGTAGAGGAAGTTGTAAAACAAAAATCGCCGAGGTTATTCAAAAAGATTCCCGGATTTGTTTTCAACTTCATCAAACGCACCATTCAACAAGACCGCATCAACCGTTTCTTAAAAGCATACCCCGACGTGCGGGGTATAGATTTCGCCGAAACATTATTGGAATATCTCGACATCACTTTACGTCTCGACGGAGAAAAAAATATCCCCTCAAAAGGCCGTTTCATTTTTGCATCAAATCACCCACTGGGCGGTCTCGACGGCGTAGCACTCATCTCGGTCTTGGGCCGTCGCTACAACAAAGATATAAAATTTGTCGTCAACGACCTGCTGATGGCGATAGAGCCTTTATCGGACAATTTTCTCCCCATCAATAAATACGGGAAACAAGACAAGGACAAGGCCGACGCCCTCGGGCGAGCCTACGAAGGAAACGGACAAATGGCCGTTTTCCCTGCCGGACTCGTATCCCGAAGACAGGGGAAAGAGATATGCGACCTCACATGGAACAAAGCCTTCATTGCCAAAAGCGTACAATATCAACGAGATGTGATTCCCGTATGGTTCGAGGGTTATAATTCGAGCTTCTTCTATCGCTTCGCCCGATGGAGAAAACGTTTGGGTCTGAAATTCAACATCGAATTGATTTATCTGCCCGACGAAATGTTCAAAAGCGAAAAGAAAACATTTACTATACACTTTGGCAAACCCATTCCCTGGCAAACTTTCGATAACTCCAAAACACGCATGGAATGGGCGCAATATGTCAAAGAACAAGTTTACAGTATCAGAGACAGTCTAAACAAACCCAAACGGATATGAAAGAAATCATTGCCCCCATTGAAAGAGGGAAAATAATGGCAGAGCTCACACCGGAGCGTTTTCTGCGCCATACCAACAAAGGGGGAAACGAAATCTATGTCGTCAATTATAAAAACGCGCCCTATACCATGCAAGAAATCGGCCGTCTGCGGGAAATCGCATTCCGGTCGGCCGGCGGAGGAACCGGGAAAGAAGTCGACATCGACATGTTCGACACGATGGAGAAACCCTGCCAACAACTCATCGTATGGGATCCCGATGCAAAAGAAATATTGGGCGGCTATCGCTTCATACTGGGAGAGGACATGCAATACGACAAAGAAGGCCGGCCTATCATCGCCATTTCCCACATGTTCGATTTCTCTCCGAAATTCATTCGGGAATATATGCCGCACACCATCGAATTGGGCCGGTCATTCGTTTCTCTCGAATACCAATCGACCCGATCCGGAGCAAAAGGCCTTTTCGCCCTCGATAATTTGTGGGACGGATTAGGCGCCCTCGTTGTAATCTATCCCCAAATCAAATATTTCTTCGGGAAAGTAACCATGTATCCCACCTTCTCCATAAAAGGGCGCAACATGATACTTTATTTCCTCAACAAGCATTTTGCCGATACCGAAAAACTCGTGTGGCCCCGTACACCTCTCGAAACGAACAGCAATTATGAAGAGTTGCAAAGGATATTCCCCGAAAACAACTCTTTCAAAGAAGATTACAAAATATTGAATCAAGAAGTACGCGCGTTGGGATTCAACATTCCCCCGCTGGTCAACAGCTATATGAGCCTTTCTCCGACGATGCGCATGTTCGGGACAGCTATCAATGACGAATTCGGAGACGTCGAAGAGTCGGGCATACTCATTGCCATCGACGAAATACTGGAAGAAAAAAAGAAACGCCACATCGATACTTACGAACGCTAAAACGGCGATTTCATCGAAAAAAGTAAAGGTCTGCAAACGAAGTTTACAGACCTTTTTCTTATCCTTTAAAAAGAGCGTCCTTCATACGCTTCTATGGCTTTTCGCCATTCATCGGAAATAACTTTCGTCGTACCGCTCTTAAAATCAAACCCCACCAGTATGGTTTCACAAACGGCTTTCACTTCGCCGTTTTTCACACCGACGATACGTTGCAAAAGTTTCACGCTTTTGTTCCCTATCGAAAGTGTCGTCGTCTGGACTTCGATCTCCTCATGCAAATAAATCGGCAAAAGAAAATTGGCATTCACATTGGCGATCACCAAATCTATTTCGCGCAACTCCATCATCTGAGGCCGCACGGCAGCAAAATATTTCACTTTTCCCAAATCGTAAAAAGTAAAATATACCGAATTATTGACATGCCCCAACGGATCGAGGTCGTTAAATCTCAACTGTACAGGCACCGAATGCCGGAATGTCATCTGTTCTGTCATATCATCGAAGTATTATATCTTTTACCACAAGCCGCCCCATCTCCTCATTGAGTCGATGCAAAAGAGACTTTTTACAACTCAACAACTCATTGCGCAAAACAGCCGAAGATAAAGAGACATACAACACTCCCGCCCTGACATATACCTGCGTCGTATAGCGGGCAACCGCTTCACCGAAAATCTCTTTCCACAAAACCGCCGCTTGCGTCTCGTCGAGACGGCGGTCGAGTTGCTGGTCGGCCAGAATCTGCGGAAGCAATTCACTCAATTTCTGAGCATCTTTTCGTTGCATAACTCTATTCTCCTATTATCGAAAACTCCCCGCTCTCGACCTTGAACAACCGATAATCTCCCCCGGTGCGACGCACTATGGCATCGAGATATTCCCGATTGGTATCGGTTACAAAAATCTGTCCGAAACGCTCTTGCGAAACAAGAGTAATGATACGTTCCATGCGTTGTGCATCGAGTTTGTCAAAAACATCATCGAGCAAAAGCAACGGTACGGTATGTCCATTCCTATTCAAGTAATCGAACTGTGCCAGCTTCAAGGCGATCAAAAAAGTCTTATTCTGTCCCTGAGAACCGATGCGTCTCATCGGATATTCCCCCAAAGTCATTTCCAACTCATCTTTATGCACACCGCGCGAAGTATATCCGAGAATCAGATCGCGAGAACGCACTTCGGCCAATAAATCGCGCAAATCACCCCTCTCGATATGCGAGACATAAGTAAGCCCCACCTCCTCGTTACCTCCCGAAATCGTCTCATAAAATTCCTGAAATACAGGAACGAATTCTGCAAGGAAACGCCTCCTTGCCCGATAAATATCGGCTGCGGCAAGAGCCATCTGTTCTTCCCATATCTCATACATGGCAGGATCGGATATTTCTTGCTTCAACAACGTATTCCGTTGCATCAGCGCTTTGTTGTAGCGAATCAACTTATCGAGATAGGCCTTGTCGAATTGAGAAATGACCAAATCGAGAAATCGCCGACGTTCCTCACTGCCTCCTTGTATCAATTCCGAATCGGCCGGAGAAATCATAACCAAAGGAATCAGTCCTATATGATCGGACAGGCGGCTATACTCTTTCTTGTTCCGCTTGAATACTTTTTTCTGCCGGCGTTTCATTCCGCAATAAATCTCCTCGCACACATCGTCATAGGAATAAAAACCCTGTAACATAAAGAAATCCTCACCGTGCCGGATATTCTGCGAGTCGGCCAGCGACATAGAACTTTTACAAAACGAGAGATAATAAAGGGCATCGAGCAAATTGGTTTTCCCCATGCCGTTATTGCCTAAAAAACAATTCAAGCCGGAAGAAAACTCCAAATCGGCTTGCGCTATATTTTTGAAATTGACAATCGATAACCGGGAAAGAATCATGAAGAAAACCTTTTTTACACCTTGCAAACGTACGCAAACTTTTTCATTTTACCGACCTCTCTTTCTCAAAAAATACCGCCCACCACCTTACCGACAGCCGAAACTCGCAAAAAATCAGGCTGATTTTTTTATTTATTAAAGATAAAAGCGTACTTTTGTCTGCTCAAAACAATTACCAAGCTATAAAAACGACAAAAATATGACACAAAAACAAAACACTCCGGACGAAGTCGATAAAATGAACGAAGTTCTTTCCTCGTCGGAACAATTTATCGAAAAGAATCAAAAAGGTATTTCCATTGTAATATTAGTCGTCGTCATCGCCGTAGGCGCATGGCTGGGCTTGCGTCATTTCTACTTCGAACCCCGCGAAGCAACAGCTTATGCCGAAATGTTCAAAGGCGAATTTTACCTCGATGCCGACTCCTTTGCATTGGCACTCAATGGTAACGGTACCGATTATATCGGATTCGAAGCTATTGCAAACGAATATTCGCACACCGATGCCGGCAATTTGGCTGCCGCTTATGCAGGTATTTGCTATTTTAATCTCGGTAATAACAATGAAGCCCTCAACTACTTCAAAAAATTCAAAGCCGATGATAAATTCGTATCGCCGAACGTTTTGGGCATGATCGGTAATTGCTATGCCAATATGGACCAGACAGCCGACGCTATGGCAACTTTCGAGAAAGCGGCCAAGAAAGCCGACAATGTTCTCTTCTCGCCATTCTATCTGCAGAAAGCTGCAACTATTGCCGAAGCGACAGGCGACTATAATAAAGCACTCGCACTTTATAACCAAATAAAGAACGACTACGCCACCTCATCGATTGCCCGGGATATAGACAAATATATCGAACGTGCTCAAGCAAAACTTTAATCTCAGTACAACCATAACCAAAAGGGTACCTCTCGGAGATACCCTTTTTATTTTATACTCTCTGTAAAAACTACTGTCATGGCAACAGCATATCAAAATCTATCTTCTTGCGACAACAACACCGTGCCCCACTCCCCCCTGTTACGTGTTGCAATCGTATGTGCGGAATGGAACGCCGATATTACCGATAAACTTCTCGAAGGAGCTTGCAACACGCTCGAAAAACACGGAGTAAAGCCCGAAAACATTTTCGTGGAATATGTCCCCGGAACTTATGAACTAACTTTCGGAGCGCAACGTATGGCAGCACATTACCGACCAGACGCTGTTATCGTCCTCGGCTGTGTCATACAAGGAGATACCCCGCACTTCGATTATGTCTGTCAAGGAGTTACCGCAGGGACAACGCATCTCAACGCAACACTCGAAACGCCGGTCATTTTCGGAGTTCTTACTACCAATGACAAACAACAGGCCCTCGACCGAGCCGGAGGGAAATACGGGAATAAAGGCGACGAAGCGGCGGTTACCGCTATAAAAATGGCTGCTTTTGCCGCCCGTATGAAATAATAGCTCTCCAATGAAAATCCTATAAAACGCCCCGGTAAAATTTACCGGGGCGTTTTATAGAAGACACCTTGCTGCAAAAATCAAATTTTTCCTTCCGACAACATAGAGATATATTTCCACAGTGGTGCGGCATGCAAAGCCTGCAACACCCCGTTGCAATCGAGCAAAGCCCGCACCTCTTCGAGAGAAAGCAACTCTACGGCAATATCCTCGGTCGGTTCGAGATGCTGACTTTCTATCCGCTCCACATTCCGAGCAAGATAGCAATAAGTAAGATTGGTATGCGTACCGGGATTGGGCGAAAGGATCATCAACTCCTCCCATTCACCATTACCATAACCTGTCTCTTCGAGCAATTCCCGACGAGCAGATTCAAGAGGAGAAGCATCATCGGGTTCACACACTCCGGCACACAACTCATACGATACCAGTCCCACCGCATGCCGATACTGGCGTTCGAAAACATACTTTCCATCACGGGTAACAGCAATTACATTTACCCAATCGGGATACTCGAAAACATAATAATTCGGTATTTCGTTTCCATTCGGCAGTTGCACTCGCTCTTCCCGTACGGTAAACCATGGTTTCTCTGCCAAATAACGGCTACTCATTACTTTCCACGACTTTATCATTTTCTCTTCCATACTTCATATCGCTTTATAAAGGCCTCTATTTCATACAAAGATGCAAAAAAACAACGGTTGAGCAACCGTATCCACATAAAAACTTTCATTTATCCCGGGAAACATTTATTTTTGTATAAGTCAAATAAATGTTCATGTACAGCCGCTTCAATGTAAAACAATTCTGTCAGCGCAAAATACGCAAAATACGCCATAGAAAAGGTTATGGTGTACATTCTCCTTTCGCTTACGGCCTTATCACGAAAGTCATTGAAGAGAAATCGGGCTATTACGCCTACAAGCAAATCGAGGATCTGCACCGGACTTTACACGATAGACAGAATTTCAATAAACGCAAATGCCGATTGTTGTTCCGCCTTGCCAACCGCTTCAAGCCCCGATGTATCATCGAATGCGGAAGCGAAGATGGATATTCGACCCTTTATTTGCAAAAAGGCTGCCCGACCGCCCGGCTGTTTTGTATCGAACCCGATCCTATTCGCCGTGCAACTGCCGAACAATTGCTGATGCACCTGCCGGGAAATGTAACCTATATCGACCGAACGATTCCCGAAGGTCTCTCTTTTTTACACGGAGAAGAACTCGATCAGCATCTCATCTATTTGCACAGTCTGTCCGATGCCTCGCAATATCAGGAAGCATTTGAAAAAATCAGCCCGCATCTATGCGAAAAGAGTATCATAATCATCGACGGCATAAGACAAGAAAAAGGAATCTTCCGTGTCTGGGAAAATTTCTCGAGAAACGAAAAAATACGAGTTACATTCGACCTCTACAATTTGGCCATAGCGATATGTAATCCCAAACTCAACAAGCAGAATTATATCGTAGCTTTCTGAAAAAAGATCAATTCGGTAAACCCAGCCACCATACCGGCACTATAAAGAAAAAGACATGAAAAAAAGTATCATCTATACCGGCACCGGAGACAAGGGAGAAACATCTCTTGTCGGGGGAAAGCGTGTTTCCAAACAAGATATCCGACTCGAATCTTACGGCACTATCGATGAACTGAACGCTCACATCGGGTTTCTCAGGACTTTACTGCCTCCAAACATGCACGACGACGCACATACGTTGCTCGACATACAACACAGGCTTTTTTCCATAGGTTCGTATCTCGCCACCGACACGAGCGACACAGCCTTGCGAGATGCCAGCCGGGTATATCCCGAGGATATAGAACAGCTCGAACAGCGTATCGACTTTCTCGACTCGACACTCCCCCCGTTACGCAACTTCATACTTCCGGGAGGAACGACCTCCTCCGCACAAGCTCATGTATGCCGCACCGTCTGCCGGCGGGCCGAAAGACGCATATGCGAATTGCATGCTACCCACCCGGTCGATTTATTATTGTTACGCTACATCAACCGTTTATCCGATTATCTTTTCATTCTTTCCCGTCAATGCAATATATCCGAAAGAAAAGAAGAAATTTATTGGGATAAAGGTTGCAAATGAAAATTTTTATTCTACTTTTGCGGAAAAATTCAAAACCGTTCAAATAATTATTTATTATGTATTGGACTTTGGAATTAGCATCAAAACTCGAAGATGCACCTTGGCCTGCCACCAAAGACGAGCTTATCGATTATGCCATGCGCTCGGGAGCTCCGCTCGAAGTCATCGAGAACCTCCAAGAAATGGAAGACGAAGGTGAAATCTATGAGTGTATCGAAGACATTTGGCCCGACTACCCCAGCAAAGAAGACTTCTTCTTCAACGAGGAGGAATATTGACGTTTCTTGGATAGATTAAACAATTAAATACCAGCGCGACAAACAAATTTTTATTGTTTATCGCGCTGGTGGTTTTATATCTATATTCAAAGTAGAATCCTTTTATTCCTATGCTAACATTTCGTTCATGATGTTTTGTAGTACTATGTCAGCAACTTTATATGATAGGCTGGATTTGCCAACTTTTTGAGGGTCATATTGAACCTGCTTCACCATATCGATATAAAATGCAAAGTTATTAATCACTTTCTCATCTTCAAAATTTATTGTTAGAGGATTTATTCTCCATTTCAACTTGCCGTTCTCGAATCCCATTAATGAGGTAAGTGCACAAATGATCGGATAGAAAAATCCATACGCATAGTTATATATAGATCGTTTTGGATAGGTATTAAATGGACCAGTAAATTTGCTGATATAACCGCCTGTTTCATTTTCCTTCTGCAGTACTCCTGTGATACGGCCAAAAGAGCCAGAATTCCTATTATAGACCATTGGAAAGTGATAATAGATTTTGTCGAAAAATCTGACAATATCATCAACAAGTTCAAATCCAGATCTGATCGCATTGTCTGTAAGATCGTATTTCCCGAGTTGCTGTTCGGAAACGGATTTATCTTTCATTAAGTTACGGTAATATTTAACACACAAGCTTTTTTGTGAATATATAGCTATTCGATTAAGCATTCCAATGTTAGGGTTGCCATCAAAATAACCACATTCATGCAATTTTATTAAGGGTAGGCAGGCCAACGCAACGATATCGTCACATTTTATCGTACCTGGTTCACCACTTCGCCATGCAATATTTTCACGGTAACTCCCCTTTAAGCATTTCTTAAGATCTTCATACAGACCCTCCTTATTGCTCTTTGTCGCTTCATTCAGCGAGACATTGGCGTTTCTTGCCGAACAAATTTCAAGTATATGATTAGAGAAATACTCAATTGATGCTTCATCTTTATCCACAGGAGCTATAACTTCAATTGGAATAGAAAATTTCAGTTGCCCAATGTGGGATTCATATCCAACTTTCAGCGAGGCAAAAGTATCCTCATTGCGATAATATCTAATACAATCGTCCCAAGTTTTCAAGTTATCGTCATTAATAACATTTGCAATGAATCGACATAACGCAAATGCGTTGTGTCCTCCGTCCATTATTCCCTCCATTTCTTCTTCAGAAAAACTAAGGCGCACTCTATTGCGGTCTAAAAGATCGACATAGATGGACGAAAGTAGAATACCTTTTGAACTAAAGAAATAGAGCTCCGGGGAGAATTGCAATGTTTCCTCAATTGCTTTGACAATAGGATTGATCTTTGCTTTTCTAGGGTTGACTTTGCTATCTGCATGATGCATTAGATTGATGAAGCCGAGCGGTGAAATTGGCATGACAATCTTTTGGATACAGATGCCTTCGATAGATCTTGTAACTGATACTTGAGTTTGATTCTCTGATTTGAGAATTACTGATTTAGCGTTCATAATTTTCTTTGACCATTCCTTTCGAAATTAATAATAAAATAGGGTCGTATGCCAACTACTTATTCACTTGCAAGTAGGAATGATCAAGTCGCCAAGAAACTTTCGTTTGCATGATACCTTGCGCTAATCCAGCGCGATCTCTCATCCAAGAGATACTCCCATCCGGGAACAAGCACAAAGATATAGATTTCATTTGAGTTTTCCAAATAAAGGCACATTACGGAAAGATATTCATATTGATATATATAGCAGTAAACACCACAATTATTATTTCGGCAACAAACAGCCATTCCTTTATAAGTGCATCGTCATTGGGGTCACTCTGCACCTCTCCAACTTACGCTTTGGGTAGCCAAACTGAAATCAATTACCGAGCTATATATGCAATTAGAAACAACAGAATTATATTTTGTATGATTGAAGAATACCTAAAAAAGTATACAATCTATGTGATCTGTATAAATGGTGGAGTAATCATAAAGATGAATTCAAAGAAGAACTGTCGAAGATTCTACCTATTGATATTAACGGCTAAAATGTATTTAGAAATAGTGTAAAATTAGATATTGGTAGAGTGGTTAATTTGTTTGCTTCCCAATTCCTCCCATCGCCTCAGACCGTCTCAGACAGTGCAGTTTGTTTGCATAAAATTCATTGATTATTACATAGTACATTGATAATCAACATATAAACTCTTCAACGAGGAGGAATATTAATTATATCGGACAAGTAAAAAAACAGTCTCTGATAGAGACTGTTTTTTTATATTCCAAAGTACGAATTCATCGAAAAAAAACGGTTTTATGATATTACGGAATTTATTATGGGTAGGACTGGGAAGTTTCGCGGGAGGAGTGTTACGTTATCTCATCGCCCAACCTACCCGCACACACGGTTTCGACGGTTCTTTTCCGTGGGGTACATTCATCGTCAACTTGACCGGAAGTTTCCTTTTGGGCCTTTTATTCGGACTTTCGGCCCGTTACTCAATTTTTCCCGATGAAATCCGACTGCTGCTCATGGTCGGATTTTGCGGAGGTTTCACCACCTTTTCTTCTTTCATACAAGAAAACGCCTTGTTGCTTCAAACCGGACAATACGCAACGATCGCTCTCTATACATTGACCAGCCTTATCGGAGGTACAGTATTATTTTTTCTGGCTGTTTCGCTTGTAAAAAGTTTTTCTTAACAATATCTGCACTTTTCAAAAAAGGTCGGCAATACTTCTCAACCCGCATAACTATGCATACCTCCGAGGAAATAGTTTACACCAAAATAGGTCATCAGTACGGTAAAAAACGCTCCTAAAAGATAGAGATGCAAAACTTTATCCCGACTGAATGCCGGTAACCAACCAGTATGTACCGGCAACATATAGAGCAATAACGTAATCAACGCCCACACTTCTTTCGGATCCCAGCTCCAATAAGCTCCCCAAGAAACATTCGCCCAAACGGCCCCAATGAAAATTCCCAAAGATAACAGACATAAAGCCGGATAGAGCAGAAACCGAGAGAAAACCGCCTGTATATGACAGATGTCTGAATCGGAAGAAAAACATCGAATAAAATAAACCGACAGACTATTGAGAAACGTAAACGACAGTAAAGCATAAGCCGCCATGATGCAACTCACATGTAGACTCAACAGCGGAGAAGATAAGACCGGCATTAAAGGTGTAATCTGCGGGTTCATCTGGTTGATATGACTGATCAACAATGAAAATCCCGACAACAGCAATCCGAACGGTAACACCCACTTGAATCGCCGCCAAAACACAGACGCGAATAAAAGAACAAACCAAGCCATTGACAACATCGTTTCATAGCCGTTTCCGAAAGGTAACCGCCCACTAATAACTGTACGCAAAACAATGACAAAAGAAAGCAGCAACAACGAAATAACCTGCCAACCGATAAAAATACACTCTATCGCCTGTCTATTCCTGCGGCATTTTCCCTGACAAGCCGAACACCAGAGATAAAAGGCAAATGCAATGAGACCGACAATCAAATTAAGCCGAGAGAGTATCGTAGCAAAAGGAAGTGCATTGTACAATTTTTCAATCGTAATCCGACTGTCGGACAAGACCGTTTCTCCTCCCATCTTGTGTTGAAAACGTTTCAATCCATCAATCGCGTCATGCAATGCAGCGGCGTCATTGTCTTTAATCGCCGAGTACATCAACGGGAAAATTCCGTGAACAACTTGTGCAACCACCGTATCTACCCCAACGGGCAATTCCGAGACCGGCGAACGCCATACCATACGGCCATCTATTTCAAAAGGAAATACCGGCAACATTTCTCCGCTTTGCTGCATAATGACAAGCTGAACTTTCTCATCGACTTCCCTCACGGCACGGCTGAAAGCATCTTGGCTTCCGTCTCGATAAGCCCTCATACAATAGGGTTCGAGACGATATTGTCGCTCCGAATCGAAAAAATCGGCAAAAGCAGCATACTCATTCAATCCAAGCAAACGGCGCAATTCCTTGTTCTTAATACGTATCATCGGCTCGAACTGCCACTCTTGCGGGAAGAAAAGCCAACCCGTGAAAACCTGCTCGGGTGTAAAGTCTCCATAGAAATCCCGCCCCGTAAGTTTACGGGTAAAATCGATGGACAATGTCTGTACAGGAGCAATACGATCATTGAAAAGTACCTGTATTGTTCCAAATTCTTCGGCACTTCGAGGCAACAATGTCGTAGGAGTGGCATAAAGATTACCGGTAACCAACAAAAAAAACGGAACCATCGCAAGTTTCGTCAGGGAAAGGTGTCGTGCCAACTGCCGAAAACGTCCTTGCGGGTCAAACAAAAGCCATACAAAAGAGAGAAACATTAAAAAATAACCTGCATAAGTTACCGGAATGCCGTAAATATCCCAGCTAAGAGAGAGCCAACTGCCCCTACCATCCTCATCGAATGACGACTGGTAAAAACGCCAACCCTCATACACGGCGATACGGTTCATCGAAATACGATAAGACGCGACATTTCCCGAAAACGGACGAATATCGATCTCCGAAATAAAATCGGAGGGAGCATGTGTCCCCGGATAATAATCGATGGCAAAACGGGTCAGTGTAACCGTAAACGGTAAATGTGCTTTTTCCTTTTCTCCGGTCAGATAATCCGATGTCGGAATTCCCTCTTTCAGGTGTATCACCCCATCATGAGCCGTAAGCCGTGTCAACAATGCTCCCGATAAAATGACGACAAAAGAGAAATGCAGACACAAAACCGCAGGGCGTAAAGAAACCCGACGCAACAAAAGCAGAAACAAAGCGGCAACTACCAAAAGTATCCACATCACCGTAAACCATACCGAACCGTAAACATGAGAAAAGGCCCAATCCGTACCTCGGTATTTTTCAAAAAAAGTAGTTGCCGACAACAAAAGAATGACAGCAACCACCAAAGCCAAGCATATATTTTGAAGTTTTTTCTTCATCAGAAATCTCGATATGCAGAATTCGACTCGGACTTCAATGCAACACACTCCATTTCGATAAGCCATGTGGGACGGCAAACAGGTGCCAACAGGAAGACTTTGGGCGTACGGGGAAAGCGTCCGTCGAACAGAGTCCGCACTGTTTCATAATCGGCCATATCGCGCAAATACACCAACATTTCCATGACATCATTCATCGAAGAGCCCCCCTCTTCGAGCAATTTCTCCACGTTTTCCCACATTCGATACGTTTGCGCCTCTATATCACCGACATGCAACACATTTCCTTTATTGTCGATACTGGCAGTACCACTGATGTAATAATGACTGCGATCACCGTACTTTACCCGCACACCACGCTCAAAAGTAACCCCATATTCATATGTCGGATTCAAATGAGTCGGAGCATATAAATATTGCTGCTGGGAAGGTTCGATTCCTTTCACGGCATAAGCATCGAGATGCACCGACGTGCGGGCATCGGGACTTTTCCCTTCTATACCGGTACTAGCTATATAATGAGTCTTTTCGGTAAGTCCCTGCCCAACAAAATTGGCTTTTCGGGCTTTTACGACTCCAATATAATTCACGTCGACATTCTGTACGAGAAACCATGTACGCACACAATTATCGGACAATGTACAACCGACATTCCGCAAACGCTCTTCGTAACCGTTAAGCAGATACATGGTCTGGTAAGCCGAATCGTCGTCCTTACACTCCAATCCTCCCGTCCAATAGTGAACATAACCGTTGTGCGAAGCCACCGTATCCATCTCAGGGTGTTCGATCATACGCAGATCTTTCTCTGAAGCCGGATTATCGCAAAGCTCGGCATGTTTCTCCTGCCACAACTGTCGTTCAGGACGCAAAGCATACTTCTCATTAACGACTTCCATTCCGGCAACCCCGTACACCCACACAGAGAGTTTGCTGCCATCGAGCGGCGGTTGTCCAATATAAGAAACCGTACTGCGCCAGCTTTCGGGAAGCATTTCCTCCGCCTCTCGCACAACTCCGGCCTGATTGGTAACATCACTCAAAAAATAGCGTTTGAACAATGGTCGTACCGATTGCAGCTTTTCACTCCCCAGTAATTCCGTCAATGCAGAAAAAAGAGAATTTTTCTGGGTTTCAAAAGAGCACTTTTTATCGACAATATGTAATATGGCATGGTATTCGGCTGTCTTACCGGACGGAGCAAAACAACATAACTCGGCAATGACTCTTCCGCCATTCAAACTTTGTTTCGTATATTCTTTCATAAGTTTCGGTTCTTGTTAAAATTATTTTTTCGCACCATTGTCTATCCACTCGTCGAGCAACATGATAAGGTGCATATATGATACCGACAAGATGTCCTCATGCCCATGACGGTCTTCGGGAGCATCTCCCATCAAGACCGCATGCAGAAAACTATCCTCCGAACTTCCGGGTTCTACCAATACCGACCCGGGACGACGGGACGACGGTACATTCACAAGCGCTTCATAACTGCGACCTTCGGTCAAATAAAGGCCGGCTGCCGCACTGGTACTACCGCCATGACACATGATACAATGATTATCGAAAACCTCATTCTGCACGGCATCGAACATGTTGACATTGACATCTCCGACCTGCATATCGATAACATCGCCCTCACCAGAGCAATCGACAGTATAATACGAGACGATACGCTTACGCAACTTATTGATCATACACAACTCGACGGTCGTCGCCTCCATACTTACCCCCGATAGAGTAACCGAAGCCTCTCCATCGGAATCGGGAACCACAGTTTTGGAAATTATGGCATACTCCTTCTCCCCAAATCCCGCCACCACGAGACTGAACTCCGACGGCCAGCTATCGAGTCCGGTAACATGTGCCGTCAAGTTTACCGTGCGTCCTTCTTGAGACATTTGGGCATAGTGTTCCTCGACGGGACCATCGTCACAAGCCACGAAGCCAAACAACAGCCCTACGGCAAGGAACAGATTCCTCACTTTCATACAATGCCCTCCTCGCTAAAAAGTATATTGTAGTTGCACTGTCCCACTATGCATCGCCAACCCCAAATCGTCGTTATCGCGATCGAGTTGGGTCTCATGGCCGGTACGTCCGATGAACTGGTACATCGCCTGCAATTTGAGATTGCATTTGGGAAAGAAATAATTGAATCCCACGGCAGGCATATTCAAGAAGCCTTCTGTATCGAGGCCATTACGATTGAAGAAATCGTAACGGGCAGCTACTTGCAGACAGTTCAAGACAAAATAACCGCCCTGCACATAACCACCCAGATAATTATAGGTTTCGTCTATTTTCTGACGTTTGGTAAACCCGACATGCATATAATAGGCTTCGGCTCCGATGTAAAGACGATTCTTCAACATGGCAAACTCCACACCGACACGTGCATCATTCGTGCTTTCGTTTTCGCTCTCGACATTGAGCGAACCCGAGACTCCCACCAAATACTTATCTTCATGCAACAGATGAGGACTTCCCTGAGTAGCCGGCATTACTCCTTTGGGCATATAAGTAAGACGGGCGGCATAGAGCAACGACGGGATATGCCAATCGTCGCTCAACGTTTTAGTCGCCAAATTCACCGTACTTCCAGTTCCGTTGAAGAGTCCTATCTCATATCCGAACTTTTCTTTTATCATTCCGTGAAATTCGAAACCAATATCAAAACCGGTTCCTATATTAGGAGTAACGGCATTCAACGAATAAGGCATAATAACCGATGATGTAAGCGAGACGGGAAGTGTAGGCATCAGAGTCTCGCCGAGCGTCGTAAGGTAAGCATGTGCAAAAGGAGTTTTGAATTTTCCTACCCGCACGGCAAAGGTCTCTTTCATCTGCACGTCAAACCATGCCTGCTGTAAAATGGCAGCCCCCGTAGTTGCTGCATTTATAGAAAGATTGAAGGTCAATTTCCCAAATGCTTTTCCCGTAAATCCCAATACGGCATAAGGTATGGCAAAACCCGTATTAGCGACATTATCCTGATTATACGCTTTGTCGAGTCCTTCATCATCATACCAGTTGACATTGGCACTGGCTTGTACCAACAAATAGGGTTTAAACACAAAATCGCCTTTTTTCGATTTCAAGGTAAATCCTTCTTTCCCGGCAAGCGATACGATACCGTTCTCGGTATCTTCGGCATACTGCGCCATGGCCGACAAAGAAAGGACCGACAACATGACGAGGAAAAATATCTTTTTCATATACTTGTTACAAATAGGTTTTAAAGTGAATTTAAAAACGCAATCAATGCATCGCGGTCATCTTTACTCATGTTTTTGAAAAGGTTTTTCGAAGCCTCTCCCTCACCACCGTGCCACATAATGGCCTCGACGAGATTCCGAGCCCGACCGTCGTGTAAGAAATAGGTGTGTCCGTTGACTTTCTCTTGCAGACCTATACCCCAGAGAGGTGTCGTGCGCCACTCATTTCCCCGGGCCAAGCCACTCACGTAATTATCATTCAGTCCCACGCCCATGATTTCAGATCCCATATCATGGAGAAGGAAATCAGAGTAAGGGTGTATCGTCTGGCTGCCCAACCACGTAAGTTGGGTATTATTGAGGAGTACCGATCCACGAGGGCGGGTATGCAATGTCGGGGTATGGCATAAGTGGCATTTCGCCCGGTAAAAATTCTCTTCACCCTGTATTACCTGAGGGTCGTTTACATTCCGACGAGCCGGGACGCCGAGCGTTTGCATATAGAGGTCGACATTTTCCATCTCTTCGGTCGAAACATCGAGTTGGTCGTACGAGAGTCCCATCATGCTACCTTGATTGACTTGTGCCTGTCCGCGACATATCTCTTCGGGGTAACGACTGTTGGTAACTCCCATATCACTCGAAAAACCGAGTTCGACGGTCAAATCGGCGTGTTGCGCTTTATTGCCCGAAACCCCCAACATCGTTTTACCCCGTTCGCTGATATAATTGCAACGCCCGCTGATACCATATTCGGGATAATTGCTCTTAGCGGCAAGTGCTTCGATTTCGGCTTGGTCGAGAGCCATCATCTGCCCCATACCCACATGCCGCAAAGGTATACGCACCGAGCAAAAAAGGTCCTCGGGTTTTATACTATCGGCATACCACTCGGTAATCATATAGGTAGGCTTGCACAAGGTATAAGGCTCTCCGTCGGGGAAATAAAACGTCTCGTATGTGTACTCGACCGAGAGTTTTCCCTCCGGTTCCACCCCATAGATTGCCTGATCATGAAGTACACGTCCGTAATCTTGAAAGAAAGCCCCATTTTTACGGGTGATATATACCAACATCGACGAGAAGCCCGTACTGCCCGAACCTCCTTCACTCCACAATGTCGGTTTGGTACGTCCGGCATTTCGGTGGCAACTGCCGCAGGAATAACCCGCATAGACCGGCCCGAGTCCACCACCATATCCGTTGCTGCTGGTACGCACATCATCGTAGAGACGGTCTCCACGATTGAAGCGGGTAGAAAGAGAACCCGTTACCCAATCGGCTTCCGAATCATAAGCCTTCGACGAATTGATAAATATCGTCGACGTTCCCGCCGACAAGGCATAGCCTTCGGGCACGTCTATATCCGCAACTGTTATTCCTTCGTCATCGTTGCACGCAACAAGTGAGAAGAACGAAAGACATGCCCCCAAAAGAAAAAATTTATGTTTCATCGTATTTATCGCTCGTGCAGTTATTATTCGCAAACAATCAAGATGCAGCCCGGTAACCATTTGGTTAGAGCCACATCTTGTTCTGATTGTATCGACACCAATTACTCGATAGTACGGGGTGCACCGTTCTGGAAGAGGAGGAATTCCAAAGTATGGAATCCGCGTACACTTTGAGCGGCCTCAGCCTCACTGTCATCGTCCCAATCGAGAGCACCGAAGTTTCCGGTCGTAAGGATTTGCACGATGGCATCGACATCGAGAGGCCAACTATCCATATTGGGATCGAGACCTTCTACATCTACAGGACCGAATAAGAACGCTTCGCTCTTTTCCCAGGGTTCGCGCGCTTCAATCCATGCATGACAAGCTGTTTCGAAAGCAGCATTGCTGGGATTGGAGCGGAAAGCCACAACAGCATCGTAGAGATCGCTGTTTTTTTCTTTCAAAGATTGGTATGTAGGAAGTATCACATCATCTACATAAGTATCGATAATTCCTTCAAGAGCAGCGTTATCGCTTAAATTATCCTGAATATATTTTTTCAAAGTAGAGAGAGCTGCGCTCAAATCGGCACAAGCCTCCATCGCCTCCAACGTTTCATTGCTGTTGATATTATTACGCAACGGCTGCGGAATAGCTTGTATAGCGGCAGCCGCATTTAAAATTGCTGTCTTCATCTGCTCATCGAGCGATGTGTTTACGCTGGCTACCAATGCCGAAATAGAATTGGCATTGACTGTCGAATCCAAAGATCCGAAATAGGCATTCCGTATCGACCAGATATTATTGGTATAATCATCACGCGAATGCCAGCTATACCACGACTCAACAGCATAAAGTGCTTCGGTCGTATTACCTTGCATATAAAGATCATAAGGGTCGCCCAATTTATTATCGCCCACTTCATCGGCAATTGTTACACAACCGTCGATAATCTCTTCTATACACGACAATGCACTCCCGTAAGTATCGTTATTATGACTTTTGAAAATCGAAGCATAACTTGCCCCTCCGTTATAGGAGCTATTCCAGTCGGCATAAAGAGTGGCGGCATCGTCTCGCAACAACTCGGCGACACGTACCATGTAATTGCCCCATGCAGTCGCATTCTCGGCCGAATAAGCAAGGTCGTAATTTGAATTTATCGTCGGGTTTCCCCCGTTACCGCCGTCGTTATCATCATCGGAACACGACGTAGCTACAAAAAGTCCCATTGCCAAGCTCATGGCAAGAAATAATTTCTTTTTCATAATAGATTTATAATTTTAGGTTGATAATATATTTGCTATTTTTTCACAAACCAACCAACATAAGCAATTCCGAGGCCGAATTCATTCTCGCTGTTGTAACGTCCGTGTGCGCCGAACATGCGACTTGTACCTATCTGTCGGGTCGTATAATCGAATTTCACCACCAAATTGGGAAGAACAAAATAGTTAAGGCCGGCCGTCCACATACTTACTTGCAAACGCTTTTCCATCGTCTGCGATGCCTCTCCTTTCTCTTGCGGATTATAATATTCATAGCGGCCGAAAGGATAAATAACCGGGAATTTCTTTACTCCGGGGAAAAATGAAGCCAGATTGACACCGACTTCTCCTGCATAACTGACAGCATTTTTAGCCACGGGAACCAACCGACTATAAGGAGAAGCATTAGGCAAACGCCGGTTGGCTGAACTTACTACTGCCGAATTACCGAGACGACCGTATATCATATTGAGACGAGCCGTTACATAACGATTTTTGTACTGTGCATCGGCCGAGTAGATATTGACAGGAATTTTTCCTCTCCCTGCATAAGTTTGGGATTGGTCTGAATTTTTTCCGGCATCGGGACAATAATAAGCCGATCCTCCGATTCGCAAGCCCGGAACACCCTCATAATTAACACGCAATACATACGCAGGAGAAGTAAAATTATCTACTTCAAAAAGTCCTTGTTTTCCACCGGAAACCCACTCATTACGGTCGAACCCGTTGGGATTCAACCCAGCCACGACCATTGCCTCATAGGAAAAACGGGCATAACGACGCCCCAGTGTACCGAAAATTTCGAGACCTGTCTCATGCCATGTCGAGGGTATGATAGTAGTCTCTCCTTCTGGGCGAGAAGTACCGAAGAAATTAATCGGTTCGTGATTGAAGTTGGTCAGCCCTACCGGTACGATTATATGTCCGACCCGCACATTCAACTCAGGTAAAATAAGACGTGTGATATGAAACTGTTCGAGAGCCACTTCACCACCCTTTTCTATTTCGGTTTCATATTCTCCATTCTCCGAATTCTCGAGTTCTACAGCTGTCCCAACACCGCCCGCTTCAAACTCGATTTCGGCGCCGAGAATCCATTTGGGAGTAAATTTGTAATCGAATGCAAAGACAAAACGGGGAATCGATATTTCCGCCCGATTCTGACGGGTATTTCCATACGATGTTCCCGTATAGCGATTAATGCCGTAATCCATAAAGTTGGCCAACATTTCACCATATCCGCCGAAACGGAATTTACGGAATCCTCCATAGGAATTATCGGAGGCAGCCCCGGCCTCGATAGAAACCGAATCTTGACGGAAAGAAAAACCCTTACGTTTATCTCCCGCTTCTGCCGAAAATACTGTTGCAACTGGCAAAAGAGCCACTAATATGCATTTTCTTAAAAACATAACGACTTTTATTAAAAATTCGGCACAAAAGTATTCCGACACATTCGGGAAGACAATACCTACATGTTATGATTTGTACGCCATCGAATACTACATTTAGGGGATTTTTGGTTTAATTCACATAAAAATCAAAGTTCTTTTGACAAAAAAGATTCAAAAATCAACCCAAGCCCATACAAAGCATAAAATCCCCAGCTATATGAAGTTCAAGAGCTTAAAAAACCTTTATTTCAAGAATAAAAATAGCGCGTGGTACGTTCTCCTCCATATAAGTATCGTACCTTTGTGCACAAATTGTAAACAACACCGGCCGAAACCGGAGCGACCATATACACAAATACTATCAAAATAACAGGACTTCACCTATGAAACGACCCGCCCTGCATGTCAACACACATTTTCTCTCCCAGAAAAAAGTATGGGGCATACTCCTGCTTATCGCCGTTGCTATCGGCGCATACTACATTTTTTCCCGCAAAGAAAAGCCGGCGGAAGAATTTGCCATCGTGGCAACCATGAAAGCCGAACAGAACGACGTCGGTGTATACGGAGAATATGTAGGCCGTATACGTGCACAACAATTTGTCGAAGTACACGCTCGTGTAGAAGGATTTCTCGAACAAATGCTTTTTGAAGAAGGAACCTACGTCAAGAAAAACCAGACATTGTTTATCATCGACCAACGGCAATATAAGGCAAAAGTCGACAAAGCCTCGGCCCAGTTGAATAAGGATCGGGCGCAAGAACGCAAAGCACAACACGACCTCGAACGTATCCGTCCGCTTTATGAGCAAAATGCAGCCAGCCAGCTCGATCTCGACAATGCCGTTGCAGCTTACGAAAGTGCCAAAGCCTCGGTCATCATGAGCCAAGCCGACCTCGACCAAGCTCAAATGGAACTCGACTATACGGTCGTTCGTTCCCCGATTGCAGGAAATATCAGTGAACGGTTGGTCGACCTCGGAACCTTAGTCGGGACAAACGGGAAATCGCAACTGGCCACTATCGTCAAAAGCGATACGGTATTGGTCGATTTCAGTATGACAGCTCTCGATTACCTGAAAAGCAAGGAACGTAACGTCAATTTGGGACAAAAAGTAGAGAATCGTTCATGGCAACCTTATATCACGATCACCCTCGCCGACAATACGCAATATCCCTACAAAGGTCTTGTCGACTTTGCCGAACCGCAAGTCGACCCGTTGACCGGAACATTTTCGGTACGCGCAGAGATGCCCAATCCCGACCATGTACTGCTGCCGGGCCAATCGACCAAAGTGCTGTTGTTGCTCGACGTGCGCGAAAACGCCGTAACCGTACCTATGAAAGCCGTCATCATCGAAAAAGGCGGGGCTTACATATATGTGGCTCGTGAAAACGGTACGGCAGAAAAACGATTTATCGAACTGGGACCGCAACAAGAGAATCTGGTAGTCGTAGAACGCGGACTGGCTGCCGGTGAAGAAATTGTCGTGGAAGGTTACCATAAACTGCTGCCGGGCATGAAGATAAAAATCGATAACGAATATTTGGACGAACAGCCGTAAAAACACGCCGTCATGAAAGTCAATTTTTTCATTGATCACCCGGTCTTTTCGATCGTCATCTCTATTCTCATCGTCATCGTCGGATTCATAGGGTTGACCCTCCTCCCCATAGACCAATACCCGCAAATAACACCGCCGGTCGTAAAAATCAGCGCCTCCTATCCCGGTGCAAGTGCACTCACCGTATCGCAGGCCGTAGCCACTCCTATCGAGCAGGAATTGAACGGTACACCGGGCATGATATATATGGAGTCGAGCAGTTCCAACTCGGGCGGATTCTCGGCCACCGTTACATTCGACGTATCGACCGATGCCAACCTTGCCGCCGTCGAAGTGCAGAACCGGTTGAAGCTGGCCGAGTCGAGTCTGCCGGGAGAAGTCGTGCAAAACGGTATCTCGGTAGAGAAACAGGCTGCCAGCCAGTTGATGACGATCTGCCTTACATCGGACGACCCCAAATTTGACGAAATCTATCTGAGTAACTTTGCAACCCTCAATGTACTGGATCTCTTGCGACGTATCCCAGGGGTAGGCCGCGTGTCGAACGTAGGAAGCCGCTATTACGCTATGCAAATATGGGTACAGCCCGATAAGTTAGCCAGCTTCGGACTTACCGTCAAAGACCTGCAAACCGCACTGAAAGACCAGAACAGCGAAGCGGCTGCCGGGGTATTGGGACAGCAACCGATCAATGGGGTCGACATCACGATCCCTATTACCACACAAGGAAGGCTATCGACCGTGAATCAATTCGAAAACATTGTCGTGCGGGCCAACCCCGACGGGTCCATTATCCGTCTGAGTGATGTAGCTCGCGTCTCCCTCGAAGCCTCCTCCTATAATACCGAGAGCGGTATCAACGGAGGGAATGCCGCCGTACTGAACATATACATGCTCCCCGGAGCCAATGCCATGGAGGTTGCCGAGAGCGTCAAGGCGACAATGAAGGAGATAAGCCATAATTTCCCAGAAGGTCTCGCTTACGAGATACCCTTCGACATGACCACTTACATCTCTGAGTCGATACATGAAGTGTACAAAACGCTTTTCGAAGCTCTTTTCCTTGTTATCATCGTCGTTTTCTTATCACTGCAAAGTTGGCGTGCAACGCTGATTCCCATTGTAGCCGTACCGATTTCCTTGATCGGAACATTCGGATTCATGCTCATTTTCGGATTCTCCCTCAATATGCTCACCCTTTTGGGATTGATTCTCGCCATCGGTATCGTCGTAGATGATGCCATCGTCGTCGTAGAGAACGTCGAGCGCATCATGGAAGACGAAAAACTCTCGCCTTACGAAGCGACGAAAAAAGCGATGAACGGATTGAGCAGCGCCCTCATTGCCACGTCGCTGGTATTGGTAGCCGTGTTTGTCCCGGTAAGTTTCCTGTCGGGTATCACAGGAATGCTATACCGGCAATTTACCGTTACGATTGCCGTATCGGTCATCATATCCACAGTCGTGGCGCTTACCCTCAGCCCGGTCATGTGCTCTCTCATTCTGAAACCCGATAATCCCAACCGAAAGAAAAACGTCGTATTCCGCTACATCAATATGTGGCTGCACACCGGTAACCGGAAATACATGCACGGCATTACGGCATGCATCTCCAATCCGCGACGAGTAATGCTCGCTTTCGGAATAGGCATTGTCGCGATTCTGCTTCTCAACCGCACGATTCCGACCAGCTTCTTACCGACCGAAGATCAAGGATATTTCAAAGTAGAATTGGAGCTTCCTGAGGGGGCAACGCTCGAAAGAACGCGGAAAGTAACCGACCGGGCTATCGAATTTATCATGCAAGATCCGGCGGTCGCTTATGTACAAAATGTAACGGGTAGCAGCCCCCGGGTAGGAACGAATCAGGGTAGAAGCGAACTGACAGTCATTCTGAAACCGTGGCAGGAACGCGACGACGAAACGATAGACGACGTTATGAACCGTATCCGCAGCGAATTACAAAAATATCCCGAAAGCAAAGTTTACCTTTCGACACCGCCCGTCATTCCGGGGTTGGGTAGTTCGGGCGGATTTGAAATGCAACTCGAAGCTCGCGGCGACGCCACGTTCGACAACCTCATACAGGCCGTCGACACCTTGATGTTTTACGCTTCGCAACGGAAAGAGCTTGCCGGCCTATCTTCGTCTTTGCAGGCCGAGATACCTCAACTCTACTTCAATGTCGACCGCGACAAAGTAAAATTTGCAGGTGTTCCTCTCGCCGATGTATTCTCCACAATGAAAGCGTATACCGGTTCGGTATACGTCAACGACTTCAACATGTTCAACCGTATCTATCGGGTATACATTCAGGCAGAAGCCCCTTACCGGAAATTCAAAGAAAATCTGAACCTTTTCTTCGTCCGGGGAAAAGACAATGCAATGGTACCGCTGACATCTCTCGGCGATGCCTCCTACACCACAGGCCCCGGAAGCATCAAAAGATTCAATATGTTCAACACATCGATAATCCGGGGAGAGGCATCGAAAGGATACAGTACAGGACAAGCGATGACGACGCTCGAAGAAATCGTGCAAGAGCACCTTCCGTCCAATATAGGGGTAGAATGGAGCGGATTATCGTATCAGGAGAAAAAAGCCGGCGGACAGACAGGACTGGTCTTGGCACTCGTCTTTATCTTCGTGTTCCTCTTTCTTGCCGCCCTCTACGAAAGTTGGATCATACCCATAGCCATTCTTCTTTCCCTACC
>HF999738.1:51377-52168 GCA_000434215.1 Bacteroides sp. CAG:144 | reverse complement strand
GTCGACAGTTGTATGTCATTGGAGTCGTAGAACATGATGAGGTTGTCGAGACCGAGGTGTCCTGCCAGACGGCCGGAACCCTGAGAAATCTCTTCCTGCACACCGCCGTCGGAAATATAGGCATAGATCGTCTGATTCATGACATCGCCCAGACGCGCTTTCAGAAACTTGGCGGCGATAGCAGCCCCCACAGCATAGGTATGTCCTTGTCCCAAAGGACCCGAAGTGTTTTCGATACCGCGCATGACATTTACTTCGGGGTGCCCCGGCGTAGGGCTGTCCCATTGGCGGAACCGGCTCAATTCTTCCATCGTGAATTTTCCGGTGAGAGCCAATACCGAGTAGAGCATAGGCGACATGTGCCCGGGGTCGAGGAAAAAACGATCGCGACCTTCCCAACGCGGATTTTCGGGGTCATATACCAGATACTCCGAGAAAAGTACATTTACAAAATCGGCTCCCCCCATCGCACCTCCGGGGTGTCCCGAGTTGGCTTTCTCTACCATAGAAGCAGCCAGAATGCGTATATTGTCGGCTGCAAGATTCGTTACTTTATTATCCATCAGATATTTGTTTTGATATTTTCGGCTTATACAAAAAGTTCTTTTTCGGTAAACGCCCCTAAATTACGATATTTTTCGTATATTTTTTGATATTCGACTACATTTTTTGCATTGGGACGATACTCGGCGGCATAACCCGAGTTCATAGCCGCCTGCGCTTCTTGTACATTTCGGTATAAGCCGGCAGCCGTCGCAGCAAACATGGCTGCCCCGAGTGCACAAGCCTGA
>HF999738.1:49909-51217 GCA_000434215.1 Bacteroides sp. CAG:144 | reverse complement strand
GACAATAGCTTTCGAGCCGAATGCGGTGGCTTCGACCAAAGCCCGGAAAATACGAGGGGCGTCGCTACCCAAAGTAAGTCCCGTTATCGTTCCTTTGAGTAACTGGTCGGCATCGGGGGTACGTCGGCCGTTCATCCAGTCGGTAGCAACGAGCGTACTCTCCGATATGGGAATTTTCTCGGCTTCGGCCGTAAGTGCGGGAATGATTCGGTCGGACGTTTCTTCGATCAGCTTTTGTTTGGTTGTCTCGTCGATGAGTGTCGATTTCGACAGTATTTCCCGCAACGGATATTCCAATACGCGTTTGAACCATGCGTAAATGTCTCCGAAAGCTGATTGGCCGGCTTCGAGGCCTATCATACCGGGAATAACCGAACCGTCGACCTGTCCGCAAATACCCCGAATGAGTTTGTCGCCTATCTCATCGTAAGAAGCCACCATTACATCACAAGTCGAAGTGCCTATTACCCGGACAAACGTATGCGGGGCGATGTTGGCGCCTACGGCTCCCATGTGGCAGTCGAAAGCACCACCGGCCACAACGACGTCGGTCGACAATCCCAACCGCTCGGCCCATTCGGGAGAGAGCTTGCCTACGGGCTTATCGGCCGTCTCGGTCTTCTCGAAAAGCCGTTCCCGGAAACCGGCGAGCAACGGGTCGAGGGTAGTGAGAAATTTTTCTTCGGGCAGACCACCCCAACTTTCATGCCACATGGCCTTATGCCCGCAAGCGCAACGACTGCGGACAATGTCGCGGCTGTGTTTCACGCCGGTGATAAGGGCAGGCAACCACTCGCAATATTCGACGATGGAATAGGCTTTGGCCCGTACCTGCGGGTCTTCCCTCAGAATATGCAGGGCTTTGGCCCAGAACCACTCCGAAGAGTAGATACCACCCTCGTATGAGGTGTAATCGATATGCCAATGGCGGCAAAGTTCGTTGATTTCGGCCGCCTCTTTTACAGCGGTGTGGTCTTTCCACAAAACGAACATGGCATTGGGATTTTCCGCAAACTCGGGCAGGAGTGCCAGAGGTGTTCCGCTCTCGTCGGTGAAGGCCGGGGTACTGCCGGTGGTATCAAACGCTATACCTACGACCTGCTGTGCCGTACCCGGCGGGCAGGCGGCGAGAGCTTCGCGTACCGAAGATTCCAGTACTTCGATATAATCGAGGGGATGCTGACGATAACGGTTGGCGGCAGGATCGCAATATTTACCCTCTTTCCAGCGAGGATAGTATTTGACCGACGAGGCCACCTGCCGGCCCGTAGAGGCATCGGCGACAATAGCCCGCGCCGAGTCGCTGCC
>HF999738.1:48545-49884 GCA_000434215.1 Bacteroides sp. CAG:144 | reverse complement strand
GCCGTAGTCAAGTCCTATGACGTATTTGTTCATGGCTGTCGTTTTTTAGCAAAGGGCTTTATTGAGCATATAGTAAATCTCATTGAGCCGCAATTCCTTCTTGAATTGGGGTATCGTCGTGTTCTTGTCGATTACGACCATCTCTATACCGGCGATGTCGGCATAATCTTCGAGATACTCGGTCGTAAGGTCGTACGAGAACGAGGTGTGATGTGTACCCCCGGCAAGAATCCATGCAGCTGCTCCGGTCGCGAAATCGGGTTGCGGAATCCACAGCGCCGAAGCAACGGGCAACTTGGGCAACTCTTTCGATTTGACACACTCCACTTCATTGACGATGAGACGGAAACGGTTACCCATATCGACAATCGTCGCCGCCACACCGGGTCCCTGTTTCGAGGTAAATACAAGACGGGCGGGATCATTTTTTCCACCGATGCCGAGCGGATGTACTTCGAGTTTGGGTTTATGTTCGGCGATGAGGGGACACACCTCGAGCATGTGGGCTTGCAGTATGGCGCTGTTTTTCCCGTCGAAGTTGAGTGTATAATCTTCGAGGAAAGAACAGCCCCGGGGCAACCCCTGCCCCATGAACCACATGGTGCGGTAAAGAGCGGCCGTTTTCCAATCGCCTTCGGCTCCGAAACCGTAACCCTCGGCCATCAGACGTTGGCAGGCAAGGCCGGGAAGCTGGTCCACACCGGCGAGGTCATCGAAATTGGTCGTAAAAGCTTTCGCTCCTTTTTCTTCGAGGAAGCGGCGCAACGCGATTTCTTCCCGGGCGGCGCAGCGCACTTGTTCGCGGTCTTTCCCGCCGGCTTTGCAATTATCGGCAAAGTCATACTCCTTCTCATATTCGGCAACAAGAGCATCGACTTCCGCTTCGGTAACCCGGTTCTGAACGGCCACAAGGTCGGCAATGGGATAATAATCGACATGATAGCCCAACCGCATTTCCGCCTCGACTTTGTCGCCGTCGGTAACAGCCACATTGTTCATCTGGTCGCCGAAACGGATTATGCGCATATCCTGCGCATCGGCCCAAGCAGCGGACACCCGCATCCACACGGCGATTTTGGCCTGTGCCTCGGGGTCTTGCCAGTGGCCTACGACCACTTTGCGGTTTTTACGCATACGGGTAACGATGTGCCCGAATTCGCGGTCTCCGTGTGCCGACTGGTTGAGGTTCATGAAATCCATATCCATCGTTTCCCAGGGAATCTCTTTGTTGAACTGCGTATGGAAATGCAGGAGGGGTTTGCGGAGTTCTTGCAAACCGTGTATCCACATCTTAGCCGGAGAGAAAGTGTGCATCCATGTAATGACGCCGATACAATGT
>HF999738.1:47754-48460 GCA_000434215.1 Bacteroides sp. CAG:144 | reverse complement strand
ACCTTTATATACTATTTTTACAGGGAGGTTTCCCGATTCGTTGAGACCTTTTACCATTTCGTTGGAATGGGCGTCTACGGCAATAACGGCATCGCCTCCGTACAAGAGTTGCGCTCCGGTAACAAACCAGACTTCAAAATTTTCAAATCCTTTCATAGCATATTTTATTTTGTTGTTTATTTCCTGTTATTTCTTTTGTCCATAATAAGCATTGGGGCCATGCTTGCGGTTGAAATGTTTCTCGACAAGAAGCGGATTCATCGTGAGAGCGGGATTGATCTGATAAGAGAGATAAGCCATCTTGGCGACTTGTTCCAGAACAACGGCATTGTGTACGGCGTCGGCGGCATCTCTACCCCAAGCAAAAGGCCCGTGATTGCGCACCAATACGCCGGGCGTATGTACAGGGTCGATTTCCTTGAAACATCTCACAATGACTCGTCCGGTTTCTTTTTCGTAGTTGCCTTCGACCTCGGCCCGGGACATCTCGGCCGTGCACGGAATCGCATCGTGGAAGTAATCGGCATGGGTCGTCCCGATGTTGGGAATATCCCTGCCGGCTTGAGCCCATGCCGTAGCGTAGGTCGAGTGGGTGTGCACGATACCGCCTATTTCCGAAAAGGCTTTATAAAGCATAAGGTGTGTCGGCATGTCGGACGAAGGACGCAACCCGCCCTCGACGATATTCCCGTCGAGATCGACTACC
>HF999738.1:11173-47735 GCA_000434215.1 Bacteroides sp. CAG:144 | reverse complement strand
TACCACCATATCGGCGGCAACCATCGTCTCGTAACTTACACCCGAAGGCTTGATGACAACTAAGTTGTTTTCCCGATCGATAGCCGAGACATTCCCCCAGGTAAAAATAACCAACCCGTGTTTTACCAAATCGAGATTGGCGCGAAAAACTTTTTCTTTCAGAGCTTCTAACATAGTTGTACGTTTTTAGAGTTTAAATTTCGTGTGGGTACGATTGTAAGCGTTGGCATTGAATTTATAGAGTGCCGCTCCACGTTTCGACGATTCTTTGTCGATTTTATCGGTTTTCTCGATGTAATCCATATCGGCAACCCGTTTACGGAAGTTCCGTTTGTCCATAGCTTCTCCATAGATGGCTTCATAAAGACTTTGTAAACGGGAGAGCGTGAACAACTTGGGCAGAAGGTTGAAACCGATAGGTTCTCGTGCGGCTTTCTGCTTCATCCTTTCACGAGCCAATGCGACCATTTCTTCGTGGTCGAAGATAAGCGGCGGCACTTCATCGATATTTACCCAGTAAGCATTGTGCTGATACACGGCTTCACGGTCGTATTCGTCGATGTTGATGAGGGCATAATAGACGACCGAAATGACCCGCTCGCCGGGATCCCGCCCTACGGCTCCGAAAGTATGGACCTGCTCCATGTAAACATTTTCGAGACCGGTAAGTTCGGCCAGCACCCGCTTGGCTGCATCGTCGACACTTTCGTCGGAGCGGACGAATCCCCCCATAAGCGACCATTGTCCCTGAGCAGGTTCCATCTTGCGTTTGAGCAGCAAAAGATTGAGAGAGCCTTGCTGGAAACCGAATATGACGCAATCGACAGAGACATAATGTTTGATTTCAGAAAGATAATAACTCATAGTCTGTTTTTAGAGACCGGAAAGAGACTCATGTGAGTGTCTCTTTCCGAATACATAATTACCAAAAATACCAATAGAAAGCAGCGGTAATGGCGAGAATGATACAGGTGTGCACAATATCCCACACATTCCAACTGGCATGGGTCTCGGCAAGCTGTTCTTTCGAGGAAGTACCGAATACCAATCCCTTGATTTTCTCGGGCGAAGGCGCTTCGGTGCAATAGCTCACCACGATGACCACGACGAGACAGAAAAGGAACATCCAGCCGCAGAAGAACAACCAGTTGAGATCATAGAAAAGATATTTGAAAAGACTGTCGCCGGCTCCGGCTCCTACGGTCGAATAGTAGACTTTGGCTCCGAGACGGGTAAGCCCGATGACCATACCTGCAAGCAACCCCCACATACCACCTTTGGCCGACGCGCGTTTCCAGCATATACCCAACAGGAAAGCCGCGGCTATACCCGGTGCGAGTACCGATTGTACGTCTTGCAGATAAGCATACAATACATCTCCGACACTGCGCATGATAGGTATCCATAAAATACCCAGCAATACAATAACGGCAGTTGCTATCTGACCGATGACAACCAGTTTCTTTTCGGACGTTTCGGGACGGAAACGTTTATAAAAATCGATGGTAAAGAGCATGGCCGATGAATTGAACAGCGATGCCAGCGAACTCATAAGGGCGGCAAGTATACCGCACACGACGATACCTTTTACCCCAGCCGGCAACAGCTTCGATACCAAAGTGGGGAAAGCGGCATCGGCATTGTGCATACCGTTGGCCAACATGGGAAGGAAGCCTTCACCGCCGGCAACCAGCGATTTTTGGTGCAAGGCAAAAGCGATCATGCCCGGAATAAGGAAAAGGAAAACCGGCAGCAATTTGAGATACGCGCCGAATATCGTTCCTCGCCGCGCCTCTTTTTGGTTCTTTCCCGAGAGGACACGCTGCACGATAAACTGGTCGGTACACCAATACCAGAAACCGATAATCGAAGAACCGACAAGTGCACCCAACCACGGAAAGTTGGGATCCCGGTTATCGCGTATGAGATCGGTCATGGAATCACCGTAATCGTTGACGGTTACGTTGCTGCAAATGCTCATCATCTCATTCCAACCGCCCAGTTCTTTAAATCCGAGAACCAAGATGATAAGCGATCCGAGAAGAAGTATAGGCGTTTGCAATACCGAGGTGTAGAGTACCGATTTCATACCGCCGAAAATCGTGTAAAGCGCCGTAATGACAACCAATCCTATGGCGGCTATCCAGAAGAAGTCGATTCCCCATAAAGTATCTATGCCGAAGACCTGCTGGAAAACCAATCCTCCGGCATATACGGTTACGGCCACTTTGGTGAGGACATAACTGATGAGAGAAATCAGAGACAAAATAGTGCGTGATTGCGGGTTGTAACGGCGCTCGAGAAACTCGGGCATCGTATATACCATACTTCGAGAATAGAAAGGGACAAATACCCAACCCAGCAACAATATCATCCATCCCTGTATTTCCCAATGGGCCATAGCCATACCGCTCGATGCTCCGGCTCCGGCAAGGCCGATGAGATGTTCCGAACCGATGTTCGAGGCAAAAATCGACGCTCCGATAGCAATCCATGTCGCGTCGCGACCACCCAAAAAATAATCTTTCGAGTCGTCTTGTTTCTGGCGCATCACCCATACGATGATACCCACAAGGGCCAAACAGAATAGCCCGATGACAATCCAGTCTAATGTTTCCACAATATCAGTTTTTAAGGTGTATAAATAAATTATTCAGCAATGGAAAAACCGTAGATGCATACACTTTGATATGTCTCTCCGGGACGCAGTACGGTAGACGGCCATTGCGGTTTGTTGGGGCTGTCGGGGTAATGTTGCGATTCGAGGCAAATGCCGGTACGGGGATTGTAGACAATCTCTCCTTTACCCTTGATCGTACCGTCGAGGAAATTACCGGAATATATCTGTATTCCGGGCTCGGTAGTGCGTACCGAAAGGCAAATACCCGTCTCGGGCGATACGAGCCGCACAGCCGTGCGGTCGACATCTCCGGCCGTAGCGAGTACCCAGTTATGGTCATATCCGTTTCCGTTTTTCAGCTGTTCGAAGTTTTCATGCATACGGGCTCCTACGGCGGTTTCCGTACGGAAATCCATCGGCGTGCCCTCCACCGGCAGGATTTCTCCGGTAGTCATGTAGGTACTGTCTACCGGCGTATAGCTGTCGGCATCGACGGTAAGCAGATGGTCGAGAATAGGGCGACGGGGATTTCCCGACAGATTGAAATAAGAATGGTTGGTCATGTTGATAACCGTCGGAGCATCGGTCGTCGCCTCATAAGCGATGACGATGGCATTGTCGTCGGTAAGATTATAAGTAACTTTCGCTTCTACATTTCCCGGGAAATTCTCATCTCCATCGGGCGAGTGCATCATAAGTTCGAGCGTTTTCCCGTCGAGTTGCCGGGCTTCATACACTTTATACTGCCAGCCTTTCGGCCCGCCATGCAGACAGTGCCCGAAATTGTTTTGCGGCAGTTGTACGGTATCGCCGTCGATGACAAGGCGACCGTGGTCGATGCGGTTGGCATAACGACCCACCGAAGCACCGAAGTCCGAAGGAATATTCACATAATCATCGATGTTATCAAATCCCAGAACGACATCGCGCATTTCGCCGTTACGATCGGGAACCATGATCGAAACGATACGTCCGCCAAAATTGGTAATGCAGACCTCCATGCCCGAGGCGTTTTTCAGTGTATAAAGAGCAACCTGTTTTCCATCGACGACGGTTACAAAGTCCGCCGGATTCAAACCCGAAAGCGTTTTATCCGGCTGTTGCGAACAAGCTCCCAGCAAGAGGGTCAGTGCCGCAACAAGAAAAGTGTGTGTTTTCATGTAGATATAAAGATTAATGTTATGTCTAAACAATATCGGTTTATGAACGGTGTAAAAATAACACTTATCTTTATTGCTTATTCTCAAAACAATATGTTTTGCAACATAAAAAGAATCTTTTTCCTTTCTTTCTTCTTTTTTCGGCAAAATTGTATGATGATCGTCTTTACCTATTTCCCTGATGTTTCCCGAATCAACATAAAAAGCCCCTCTATCCCAGCTGGGATAGAGGGGCTTTTTGTATAAACAAGGATTACATCAAAGTTTACGCGCTCCGTCGCTAATGGTAACGGGATAAACTTTCGGAGCTTTTCCGAATTTTTCGGTAAACCCTTTTACGGCTGTTTCGATGAATCGGTCATACTTCTCTTCGGGTACGAGATTGATGGTGCAGCCGCCGAAGCCCCCTCCCATGACACGCGAGCCGGTAACTCCGCATTCGCGGGCTACATCATTGAGATAGTCGAGCTCCTCACAACTCACTTCATAGAGTTTGCTCATACCGTGATGCGTACCGTACATTTTTTCGCCCACCGTTTTGTAATCGCCTTTCTGCAAGGCATCGCACGCATCGAGCAGACGTTGAATCTCCTCGATCACATATTCGGCCCGCATATAATCTTCGGCACTTACCTCGTCTTTTACCTCGGCCAGCATTTTCATGTCGGCATCTCGCAAAAGCGATACTTCGGGATGGTGTTTCTGTATGGCAGCGACAACGGCTTCGCACGATTCACGGCGACGGTTGTAGGCCGACGATGCCAACTCGTGTTTCACGACCGAGTCGATGAGTACCACTTTATAACCGACAGGATCGAAAGGTATATACTCGTATTCGAGCGAACGGCAATCGAGACGAATCAGATGACCCGATTTCCCGAAGACAGAGGCAAACTGATCCATTATACCGCACTTTACACCGCAATAGTTATGTTCGGTTGCCTGACCTATTTTGGCCAGTTCGAACTTATCGATACCCAAACGGAATATGTCGTTCAATGCAAACGCGAAAGTGCTTTCGAGAGCCGCCGACGAAGACAGACCCGCCCCCAGAGGCACGTCGCCCGAGAAAGCCGTATCGAAACCTCCGACTTTACCGCCGCGTTTCGTGATTTCCCGCACGACACCGAAGATATAACAGGCCCAACTCTGTGCCGGTTTATCTTCTTCGTTCATACCGAATTCGGCATATTCGTCGAGATCGACCGAGTAGGCGCGGACAATATTCTTGCCGTTAGGCTTGATTTCGGCCAAAATACCTTTATCGATAGCACCGGGTAAAACAAAACCTCCGTTGTAATCGGTATGTTCTCCGATCAGATTGATGCGACCGGGAGAGAAATAGAGCTCCCCCTCGGTTGCGAAATGTTTCTTGAAACTATTTCTTACAAGTGTGTTGTCCATAAAGTATAGATTTTAAGATTAATCGACAGGAATATTCTTGTTCACGTTTTTACAGCCCGAGAGTCCGTAATACAGCAGATACACCAACGCAACGACGATGAGCCAATAGCTGTTCATATATCCGCCGACTTTGGCGATGTATTGCTGGATAAGAGGCAAAATACCGCCGCCGACAACCATCATCATGAAAAGGCCCGACGCCTGAGCGGTGTATTTTCCCAGCCCCTCGACGGCAAGATTGAAAATTCCTCCCCACATGACCGATGTACAAAGTCCGCACAAAACAAGGAACAGCGCACTGACCGGTACTTCGGCGACAACGATACCGTTCCCGACACTGTAACCGGGCATGTCCAGCGTATATTCTTTGGGTATGAAAATGGCAAGGATTACGAGCAGTATGGCCATCGACGACACAGCGATAAGTTGAGTCCGTGTCGAGACTTTACCACTGATGGCGCTGCTCAACGTGCGTCCTACCAACATGAGCAACCAATAGATCGCCACGATAGCTCCGGCAATGGCCGATGCGTCCCCTATGACACCCGCTCCGGTCGCACTCTGGTCGGCAAGGTAGAAATTAAGAGTACCCGGTATACCGATTTCGACACCTACATATATGAATATACCGATTACCCCCATTACCGTATGTCGGAAATTCCACGGACTGTGTTCGAATGTTTCTTTTTTGCCTCCTTTATGCATGTGGGGCTCGGGTATGGCAACAAACGATATGATAACGAATGCCGCAGCAAAGACGGCCATACCTATCCACAGCAAAGGAGTAACATCGGTCATCGTCGTCGACTTGGTGAGCGAACCGATAAGCGCACCGACGAAAAACGGGGTGAGAGTCGCCGAGAGCGAATTGAGCGCGCCACCGGCTTGTATCAGCTGGTTGCCTTTGTTCCCGCCACCGCCCAAAATATTGAGCATAGGATTCACGACCGTATTCAACATACACACGCAGAACCCGCAGATGAATGCACCGAGCAAATAGATAAAGAAGTTGAGGCTTACGGGAAATTCCACCGGCACGGCAATGCCGTCCTTGTCCATACTACTGTTCATCGTGAAAAGAACCGTATCGGTTCCCACGATACTCGACAAGTATTGCACGGCCAGACCTATAACGCCTACGGCCATAGCCCACAATGCTGTTTTTTTATACCCGATTTTTACCAACAGGTTACCGGCCGGGATACCCATAAAAAGGTAAGCAAGGAAATTCATCATGTTTCCCATCATACCCAGCACGCTATTGCCCTCGAACTGATGTCCCCATATCGTGCCGATGGGGGCGGCCAGATTGGTTACGAAAGATATCATCGCAAAAATGAAGAACATCGTGATGATAGCAACGATATTTCCGTTCTTTTTCTCTTGTGTCATGGTTTACAGATTTATAAAATTTCGATATGAGAATTATTTCCGCACCGAGAACTGGTAGCGGCATGTTTGCGTATAGGTCTCGCCGGGCCGTAAAACCGTCGAAGGGAAATGCGGTTTGTTGGGGCTGTCGGGAAAATGTTGGGTCTCGAAGCACACGGCCGTGCGCGCGCTGTACTTACGCCCACACTTTCCTGTAAACCCGTTGAGCCAGTTTCCGGTATAAAGTTGCACGCCCGGCTCTGTGGTATATACGGTCATTACGATTCCCGTCCGGGGCGAATATGCTTCGGCAGCAAATGCGTATTCGCCGGGGAATTTTTTTACCAGTACATAATTATGGTCATATCCCCGTCCGAAACGCAACTGTTCGAAGTCATCATCGATACGCTGTCCCAAAGCTACGGGGTGTAAGAAATCCATAGGTGTTCCCGCTACCGAGGCAATTTCTCCGGTGGGAACCGACTTGTCGTCCATCGGCGTGTAGAAAGGCGCATCGATGGTAACGATATGGTTGGTTACCTCTCCGCCGCCATCGCCGTTCAAGTTGAAGAACGAGTGGTGGGTCAGATTGCATACGGTAGCCTTATCGGTGGTTGCCCGGTAATGTATCTCCATGGCGTTTTCGTTGGTAAGGGCGTAAGTAACCTCGACTTTCAGATTACCGGGAAATCCCTCTTCCCCGTCGGGCGAGAGATAAGAGAGGTGAAGTGTCTGTGTATCGATCTGGCTGGCTTCCCATACGACTTCATTATATCCTTTGATACCCCCATGCAGGGCGCAATCGGGATTATTTGAACGGATAGAATGGCATTTGCCGTCGAGATTGAATCGACAGCCACCTATACGGTTTCCATAACGGCCTATCAGTGCTCCGAGAAACTTCTCGGGCGAATGCAGATACCCGTCGATCGTGCTGTGTCCGAGGACGACATCGGTCATTGTTCCGTCGGAATCGGGGACAAGCAGCGAAACAACGATTCCGCCATAATTGGTGATGCATATTTCGGCTCCGTTACGATTGGTCAGTTGATAGAGCGATACCTGTTTTCCATCGATAACGGTATCGAAGTCGGAGAATAGTAATCCCGACTGTGTCTTTGTGGTATGATTTGCGGTTGACATAAAAAACTTGTTTATGCAGGCCACTCCCGGCATGAGAACATTCATGCCGGGAGATGTTCCGAAATGTTGGATAAAAAATATCAGCGATTATTGCCGACTTCCCGGTATTGGCGTATGAACTGCAACCGTTCATAGTAAGCTACGTCGGGAATATTTTTGTAATTGAGTGCGCCGACAGCCTCTTTAAGAGAAGAGAATCCCTGCTCTTTGAGCCAGCCGGTGAGGAAGTCGAGCATTTGCCCGACAACAGTTTCCCCGTTGAGATAAAGGGTCGAACATAATTCGGCTGCGGAAGCTCCGGCCAAAATGACTTTTACAAGGTCTTCGGGCGTATGTACGCCTGTCGAAGCGGCCAACGGCAACTTGTTGACCTGCCCCGAAACGATACCCAGCCAACGCAAAGTATCGCTCAAATCGGCCGAGGTACTGAACGGAGACCCGGCGACGAGTCGACGATTATGTATATCGATATCGGGTTGCCACGGGCGGTTGAAAAGCACCACACCGGCAGCACCGGCGGCACGCAACTGGTCTACGACCGAAACAAGATTGGAAAGGTTGCGGCTTATTTTCACGGTTACGGGAATATGTACGGCAGCTTCTACTTTTTGCAGAATCTCGACATGCAGTCTCCCGATGGTGCCGGGACGATACTCGGTCGTGGGGTTGATTTTTTGCACGTTCAGCTCTATGGCGCTGGCTCCGGCTTTTTCGAGATCGGCGGCGAAACTCTCCCAGCTGCCGTCGTCGTAACAGTTGATACTGGCTATTACCGGTATCGATACCGCTTTCCGGGCTTCGCGTATCAACGTGAGGTATTTTTCCACTTCGTGGGCTTTGACGATATTTTGCAGATAGTCGTAGGCCTCGGGATAATCGCTATCGGAACTGTTGAGCAGATGTTCGCTTTGGGCGGCGAGCTGCTCTTCAAAGAGCGATTTCAGCACAACGGCTCCTACACCGGCTTTTTCGAGAGCGACGATTTTTTCGACATTGTCGGTCAGGCCCGAACTGGCTGCGATAATAGGATTTTTCAGTTCTAATCCTGCATACTGAGTCTTTAACATGATATAGGTTCTTTATGATTAATAATTTCTTTCTCCAAAGATGAGGGTTCCCACACGCACCATCGTTGTCCCATAGTCGAGTGCCAACCGGTAATCGTGCGACATACCCATAGAGATTTCCGAGAAGTTTTTATCAAGAGGGAAATAATTCTTTTTTATTTCGGCAAAAAATGCCTGCAATGAAGCAAATTCCCGGCGAATGGAGGCTTCATCGTCGGTGAGTGTCGCCATACCCATCACTCCGCGCAGACGCACATGGGTAAGACTGCTCCATACACCCGATGCCAGATAGTCGCGGCACTCGTCGAAAGAGAATCCGAATTTGGTTTCTTCTTCGGCGATATGCAGTTGCAGCAAACAGTCGACAACCCGGCTGCACCGGGCGGCGCACCGATCGACTTCGGCCAACAGATGAGGAGAGTCTGCGCTGTGTATCAAAGAAATAAAAGGCACGATCTGCTTCACTTTATTGGTCTGCAAATGGCCGATAAAGTGCCATTCGATATCGGAGGGGAGTACGGTCTGCTTAGCGACCAGCTCTTGAACCCGGCTTTCTCCGAAAATACGTTGTCCCGCATCGTATGCCTCCCGAAGGGCTTCGGCGGGATGGAATTTCGATACCGCCACCAAAGACACCCCGGCGGGGAGTGTCGATTTTACAGTGTCCAGATGTCGAGCTATATCGTTCATTTCTCTCTCCATTTTATTCCTGTCCGGGAGCGGCCGGTACAGAGTCGGCATCGTAGCGGAAAACGTCCATGATGAGTGTTTCGGTAATCGAAGCGATTTCATAGTCGGCCATTGTCCCTTTCATTCCTTTCAATAGATTTTCAAGGGCGGTCTTGAAGTCGGCAGCCTGCACCATCATATAAGAAGCGGTACGTTTCTCGACACCGCTTTTCTCGTCGAGGGTGATGAAATTGACTTTGCATTTGTACCACCGATCACCCGACTCATCGAAAAAAAGCTCACTGATTTTCACACGCTTGATATTGGCGACGGTAAATTCTCCCGATATAAACGGGCGCATTTCTTCGAGTATGCGCGATTCGGCTTCGGTAAAAGAGAGCGCGTCGACCATATAGGGTTCGCTGACGGTTTTCTGCATTCCGCCTTCTATTTCTTTATCGTATTTAACTTTACATTCAAACCAAGAGTTCATTTTTTCTGAAAGTTTTTTGTTTATGATATTTCCTACGGAGCTATTCCCGCGGAGTATTTTTCATCGTTTCGTTGAGGGAACCTATGTAATCGAGTAGTTCCTCCTTCCCTTTACGAGTCTCGGACGAGGTTATGAAGATAGGGGGGAGTTCTTCCCAATCTTCGAGCAAACGGGTTTTGTAAGCCTCGATTTTGTCGCGCAACACCGTTACCCCCAATTTGTCGGCTTTGGTAAAAACAATGGCGAAAGGCACACCGTTCTCGCCGAGCCACTCCATAAACTCGAGGTCGATTTTCTGCGGTTCATGGCGACTGTCGATAAGCACGAAGAGAGAGGTCATCGACTCGCGTTCGAGAATATAATGCTCGATGATGCGCCGTATGTTTTCCCGGCCTTCTTTTCCCCGACGGGCAAAACCGTACCCCGGCAAGTCGACGATATACCACGAGCCGTCGACGTCGAAGTGGTTTATAAGCATGGTTTTTCCCGGCGTAGATGATGTCATCGCCAAACCCTTGCGCCCCGTGAGCATATTGATAAGCGAAGATTTTCCTACATTGGAACGGCCGATGAAAGCATATTCGGGCCGGTCTCCTGCCGGACATTTGGCAACGTCGGTATTGCTTATGACAAATCGGGCATCTTTTATTTCCATAAGAAGGGTTTCCTTTATCGATTACATGACAAATATAAGAAGTTTCTTGATAGATAATATAAAAAAAAGTGCTATTTTTGACTTTCTAAACGTAAGTACTATGGAAAAAAGGCCGCCTATCACACCGGAGTCGGTTTATAACGACTTGCGATATTTGCAATTGTTATCTACGAAGTTCCCGACCATATCCGATGCGTGCACCGAGATCATCAACCTCGAAGCCATTCTCAATCTGCCCAAAGGTACGGAACACTTCCTGACCGACTTGCACGGAGAATACGAGGCATTCCTCCATGTGTTGAAAAATGCATCGGGATCGGTACGCCGCAAAGTCGAAGAAATTTTCGGACAGACTTTGCGCGAAAGCGAAGTGAAAGAGTTGTGTACCCTCATCTATTATCCCGAACAGAAACTCGAACTTATCAAGAAAGAAGAAAAAGATATGATCGACTGGTATCGCATTACCATGCACCAGTTGATACGTGTGTGCCAGAACGTATCGTCGAAATATACCCGATCGAAAGTCCGCAAAGCGCTTCCTGCCGAATTTTCGTATATCTTGCAAGAGTTGTTGCACGAGTCGCAAATCGACCCGAACAAGCAGGCCTATGTCAACGGAATCATTTCCACTATCATCTCCACCGGTCGGGCCGACGAGTGTATCTGCGCCATTTGCAATCTTATACAGCGGCTTGTAATCGATACCCTCCATATCGTGGGCGATATTTTCGACCGGGGACCCGGTGCCGAAATCATTATGGACAAGCTCTGCACCTACCACAATGTCGACATACAGTGGGGCAACCACGATATTTTGTGGATGGGAGCGGCTGCGGGAAACGACAGTTGCATTGCCAACGTCGTGCGCATGTCGATGCGTTACGGCAACCATGCCACTCTCGAAGACGGATACGGCATCAACCTCGTCCCGTTGGCGACATTCGCCATCGAGCATTATAAAGACGATCCCTGCACTTATTTCGTACCGAAAGGCCTCGACGGGGAATTTACGGCCAAAACCCGCCGCTTGCTGGCTCAAATGCACAAGGCGATCTCGATTATACAATTCAAACTCGAATCGCAACTGATTCTGGCACACCCCGACTTCAAAATGGACGATCGTCTGTTGCTCGATAAAATCGATTATGAACGGGGCGTGCTGAAACTCAACGGGAAAGAATATCCCTTGCGGGATAAAAATTTCCCGACCATAGACCCGGCCAACCCGTTTGCCCTCACACCCGATGAAGAAGAGCTGGTAGAACGTCTGCATTACTCATTCGTGAACAGCGAGAAAATGCGGAAACACATGCGTTGCCTCTTTTCCAACGGCAGCATGTATCTGGTGCGTAACAATAACCTGCTTTACCATGCTTCCATTCCGCTCAACGACGACGGGTCACTTAAAGAAGTTTACATCGACGGCAAACCGTATAAGGGAAAAGCGTTGCTCGATAAAATCGACCAGTTGATACGCCTCGCCTATTTCGCCGTCGACGGGACAGGGAAAAAATACGCTCTCGATTATATCTGGTATCTTTGGTGCGGAGAAGACGCACCATCGTTCGGGAAAGACAAGATGGCAACCTTCGAACGTTATTTCGTCGAAGACAAGGATTTGTGGAAAGAAAAAAAGAGCGCGTACTATACGCTCTATAACGAGAAATCGGTGTGCGAAATGATTTTACGAGAGTTCGGTCTTACTGATCAATACGCACACATCATCAACGGCCACGTTCCTGTAAAGACGTTGAAAGGGGAAAATCCGGTCAAAGCCGGAGGAAAACTGCTGGTGATCGACGGCGGCTTTTCCAAAGCCTATCAACCCGAAACGGGTATTGCAGGCTATACGCTTATCTTTCATTCGCGAGGTTTGCAACTCGTTCAGCACGAACCTTTCGAATCGACACAAAAAGCAATCGAAGACGGAATCGACATCATCTCTACCAATTTCATTCTCGAATTGAACCAGCGCCGCATGCGAGTACGCGATACTGATATAGGTAAAGAACTCGAAGAGCAAATTTATAATCTGAACAAACTGTTGGTCGCCTATCGCAACGGATTTATCAAAGAGAAATCGTAAAAACGGGAAAGAAAGATGGATTTTCAGCCTTTTGCTTCACCTCTGCTCGAAAATGCAGTCAACGAATTCGCCAAGTTGCCGGGCATAGGCCGCAAGACCGCTTTGCGGTTGGTTTTACACCTTTTACGTCAAGACGAATCGGTAGCCGAAAGTTTCGGCAATGCCGTCATTCGGCTGCGTCGGGAAGTACATTATTGCAACGTATGCCATAATATTTCCGATACCGAAACGTGTGCGCTCTGTTCCGATCCTTCACGCGACGGGACAACCATCTGCGTAGTCGAAAACATCAAAGAAGTGATGGTTATCGAGAATACACGACAATACAGGGGGCTGTATCATGTCTTGGGTGGAATTATCTCTCCTATGGACGGGATAGGCCCTTCGGACATCGAAATAGGAAGTCTGGTGGAACGTGTCGCGGCTGGAAACGTAAAAGAGGTGATTCTGGCCCTGAGCCCCACGATGGAAGGCGACACGACCAATTTTTACATATTCCGCAAGTTGGCACCCTATCACGTCAAGGTCTCGATTCTTGCGAGGGGAGTCTCTATCGGAGACGAACTCGAATATACCGATGAGGTAACACTGGGACGTTCCATCATCAACCGGTTGCCTTTCGACGAAACATTCCATAGCTGAAAGAGAGAATACCATGATTACACTGAGCATCGTCATCGTCAATTATAATGTATGCGGGTTTCTGGAACAGTGCCTGCTGTCGGTACGCGATGCCGTAAAAGGTATTTCTCATGAAATATTCGTCGTGGACAATGCTTCGACCGACGGGTCGGAAGCCTACATTTCGACCCGCTTTCCGCAAGTAAAATACATCTATAACACCGAAAATGTAGGTTTTTCCAAAGCCAATAATCAAGCTATCGCCCAGTCGTCGGGACGTTACGTACTGTTACTCAATCCCGATACGGTTGTGGGAGAATCGGTACTCGACGAAGCCTGCCATTTTCTCGACGAACACGATGATGCGGGAGCACTGGGCGTGAAAATGATCGACGGAGACGGAAAGTTCCTGCCCGAGTCGAAACGCGGATTTCCTTCACCGTGGGTCTCGTTCTGTAAAATTTTCGGCTTGTCCAAACTGTTCCCATACAGTCACCGTTTCGGACGTTATCATTTGCGGTTTCTCGACGAGAACAGTACACACCGAGTCGACGTACTCTCTGGGGCATTCATGTTGTTGAGGCGTTCCACACTCGATCGGTGCGGTTTGCTCGACGAAAACTTTTTCATGTACGGGGAAGATATAGACCTCTCGTACCGCATGACGCTTACCGGAGAAAAAAATTACTACCTGCCTCTGCGTATTCTTCATTACAAGGGAGAGAGCACCAAAACCGAGTCATTGCGTTATGTGCGTATCTTCTATCAAGCGATGTTTATCTTCCTGCGCAAACACTATCCTCACTATAAACTGTTTGCCCTGTTGTCTATCAAAACAGCCATCTATATGAGAGCCACGACTGCTGCCGTGAGGCGTTTCCTTTTTCCCAAAAAAGAAAAACGATGCGATGTCAACGGGAAATGGTATATATGGAGCCGTGAAGCTGACCCGATAAAAAACATACTGGACAAATACGGTATCACCCCGACCCTTGTAACTCCCGACGGTCGCGATATAGCTCCGCATCTTTTCCGTTCAGAAAATATACGCCATGTCGTGTTCGACCGAAAAACACTTTCTTACGGACGCATCATCGAACAAATGGAAAGATGGAGCGTTCCCGATAAAGTATGCTTTTACATCTATTCGCCCGATAGCGGAAAAATCGTTTCGGCACATTCGTTATTGACTTAGAGATATCCGATTATGGACTTTTTATCCGGAACCCGATTACTGTTGAGAGCCATCGAGCCCGAAGATGTTTCCTTCGTTTATCGCTGGGAAAACGACCCTTCTGCATGGGGCGACGGCTGTGCTTTGGCACCTTATTCCCGTTATGCGATACGCACCTATATCGAAGAGAGCCAAAGGCAGGATATTTTTCAATCTCGGCAATTACGGCTTATGATCGTATGCCAGAATGATAAATCGGTGGCGGGTATGGTAGACCTTTTCGATTTCGACCCTTACCATCGACGGGCCGCGGTAGGAATTTACGTCGATACTCGGTATAGGAAACAGGGTATGGCAAGCGAGGCATTGGAATTATTGTGCCGGTATGCATTCGATTTCCTTCATCTGCATCAACTTTATGCCCATGTCGCCGAAAGGAACGCAGCCAGTTTACGACTTTTCGAGAGTTCCGGATTTGAGCGGTGCGGGCTTTTGTCTCAATGGATTTGCCGGGATAAGGGATATGAAGATGTCGTCATCTTGCAGCGTATCGCTCCGATTTAAGGATCTTCGAGATTATCGACTTTTTAATCAACAACCGCTACACTGTCTGGCAGGCAGGGAAATATAAGTGAGCAATATCACATTCATCATCAAGGCATAAATGATGGCCGGGATAGCCATTGTCCCGTTGTTGAAAACAAACGGACTGCTGGCCACAGCTATTGCTTGGGCGGCATTCTGCATGCCGATTTCGATAACCAGCGTGCGGTTCTCTTTCGGGGTCAGGTGCAAGACACGGGACAATAATACGCCCCCACCCATAGCAGAAAGTATCAACACAGTGATGCAGAATCCCAATTTCCCGAATTCTGCAACAATCGTTTCACGGTGCTGTACAAAAAATATGGCAGCAAGCAGTATAAGGGCCGGAAATGCGATTTTCGAAAGTACCTTATGTATTTTCCCGGCAAACACAGGAAAGTATCGTTTCACCGCTATTCCCATGACAATGGGCACAAGCATCATCAACAGGTTTTGCACGACAAGATTACCTACGGGCAGTTTTATTTCATGACCGGGGAAATTACCGATATAGGCAGCAGAAAAATCCAATATGACCGGAATGGTAAACAAGGTAATAATGCTGCTTAGCGCCGTAAGGGATACAGAAAGTGCCACATCGCCTTTGGCAAGCATCGAGAAGACATTGGAAGAGCTGCCACCCGGCGAGCAGGCTATAATCATTATACCCATGAAAAACACAGGCTCAACCTCAAATATCAAACAGATGATAAAAGCAATGAGCGGCAGGAACAATATTTGTCCCACGATACCTGCTATGACAGGTTTCGGTCGAGTACGGAAAGCCTTGAAATCATCGAGACTTATCGTCAATCCCAATTCAAACATCAACAGGGTGAGTATGGGCAGTACAATCCAAACAGTATTCATAATACGAATTAAAAAAAACCTGCAAATATACGGACATTATCCAAATTACCGGAGGATTACTCTCGGCATCTGCTACTCCGCACCACGCCCCGTATGCCAACTCCCGGTTCCGCCTGCGTCGAAGCCGTACATGCCCTATTTTCCCGGCAGGCCACATCGTTGTTTTTCCGGCAAAAATTTATGGTTGTCCGATAAGTTTTTCGACGTATAAGCCGTCTGAACCAGAAATTTTCTTGTAAATCACCCCGATTATGAAACAAAAAAATCCCGGACAAGAGCCCGGGAAAAAACACAAAGTTAACGGAGAAAAATATTTACACTATTTCTTATCGTTTTTGAGAGACTGCAATAAGTTCTGTCTATTTCCTTGTTTCCCCGGTTTGGTACGCATCATCTCCTGTGAGAACCGGGCTTCGGCATCGAAAATCAAAACGATTTTCCTGGCCGGCAATATTTTCAGAAACCGTTCGTAATACTCTTTCTGTACCTGAGCTTCTTCCTGCACGGCTTCGATTTTTTTTGCTACGGCAGCCTGATATTCTGCATCAGAGACCGGTTCTTTCGAACGCAATAACCGCTTTATTTCCCGCTGGGCATCATCGTGGATACGGAATAACTTATTTTGCAACTCTTCATAATACGGGAAAAACTCGGCAGCTTCTTCGTCGGAAAGTTCGGCTCTTTCCCGTAAGAAATCGCGCTTGTGAACCTTGAAAATTTCCAACCGATAACGCCCTACTTCCCGACTTGCAGAGCGCAGAGCTTTGAGGGTTGTCGTTTCCTCTCCGGTTTTCAATGATTTGCGATAAGCATCTTTGGCTTTACTGTATTTTTGTTGAGCCTTTTCGAGCAAAGCCTCAGCCTCTGAAAGCGTAAGCACTTTTTCTTGCGCAATCGCCACTTGAGAGAATGCCGTCAAACTCCACAACAATATAATAGAAAAAATAAAATTACGCATATCCACAGAGTTAATATTCGTAAGCGTCGGCCAGATACTCATACACGCTGTAATCATTGACGCAAGAAGACCAGATAAGTTCGTCATAATACTCATTGCTGAGCTGCTCTTCGGCTACGATTTCGGCCTCGGACGATTCTCCCGGAGAAAAAACACGTACCATCAAGGCTATCCCCACAAACATGGCCGCCATGTATACCCAGGGTTGCAGGCGAGACCAAAGCGTAACGGGTTTGGCCTTCGGTAGTTCCATTTCGGGCAATTGTTCCATTATACGGGAGGTAAATTGCTCGAAGTAATCGCCGGTCGGCTCGGTAAATCCGGTCCGGCGGTCGATTCTCTGCCAAATTTCTTTCTTTGTTCCCATACTATTTGCCTTTGAATGATTTTTCGATATTTAGACTGCTTTGTTTCTGTAAGGTTTAATCGGCCGATGTTAAATATTCTTCTATTTTCTTGACGGCATGATGATAAGAGGCTTTCAATGCCCCCACCGAAGTTCCGAGAATACGGGAAATATCTTCGTACTTCATTTCGTCGAAATAGTGCATATTGAAGATGAGCCGTTGCTTCTCGGGCAAGCGCAATATGGCCTCCTGCAACAATCGCTGTATTTCATCGCCGTCGAACCATTCGTCGCTTTCGAGCCGCTCTGCCAGAAAAGAGTCTTCCCCGTCGATGGGAATATTGTTTTGCTGACGTTGTTTGGCCAAAAACGTCAATGTCTCATTTATGGCGATACGGTACAACCACGTCGACAGACGTGCTTCGGCTCGGAAATAAGAGATACTCGACCACGCTTTCAAAAAAGTATTTTGCAACAAGTCGTCGGCATCATCGTGCGAAACGACCATTTTACGTATCTGCCAGTATAGCGATTGGCTGTAATGCCTCACGACAAGAGCGAAAGCCTCCCGACATCGCCTAGGGTCTTGCAACTGGGCGACTATAATTTCTTCATTATACTCGGGTAACATACGTTTTCTCGGCTTCTTGTTTTTGAGGCGATAAAGATAGGAAGAAAAATGGAATTTCTTTTCGCTTCTTTTTCAAAAGCGATTTCTCGATTAGACGACAAAACGGGAACAAGGTTTAATGCACATATCATCTTTATCGGATACAAAGCACTTTCCCCATGCAAAATAGGCTTGCAATAGCAAGCCTATTTTGCATTGAAATATGCCGATAACATTCTACATGCGATCGGGAACCTGTATGCCGAGCAACGACATGGCTGTCTTCACCACGCGGGCGACATGGGCCGAGAGCAACAGACGGAAAGCCTTCACATCGGCATCGGCCTCGCGCAATATCGAGAAATCGTGATAGAACTGGTTGTACTCTTTTACCAAATCATAGGTATAATTGGCAATAAGGGCCGGACTGTACTGCTTCCCTGCTTCGGCCACCACGTCGGGGAATGCGGCAAGATTCTGCACGAGAGAAATCTCCTTGTCGGAAAGTGCAATATGCGTCGATGCTTCGGCCGGAAGCACAATACCCTCATCGGCAGCCTTACGCAGTACCGAACAGATACGGGCATGCGTATATTGAATGAAAGGTCCGGTGTTTCCGTTGAAATCAATCGATTCTTTCGGGTTGAATGTCATATTCTTGCGGGGATCGACTTTCAATATGAAATATTTGAGAGCACCCAATCCTACCATCTCCGATACAGCCCGAGCCTCCTCGGGCGTACAGCCGTCGAGTTTTCCCAGTTCGGCCGATGTTTCGCGGGCGGTATTCACCATTTCGTCGATAAGATCATCGGCATCTACAACCGTACCTTCACGCGACTTCATCTTTCCCTCGGGCAGTTCCACCATACCGTAAGAGAAATGAACCAAATCTCGTCCCCACTTGAAACCGAGACGGTCGAGCAGAATAGAAAGCACTTGGAAATGATAATTCTGTTCATTGCCCACAACATAAATCATACGGTCGATGGGATAATCGCGGAATCGCAACTTGGCCGTTCCGATGTCCTGCGTCATATACACCGATGTTCCGTCGGCGCGGAGCAGCAATTTCTGGTCGAGTCCCTCGTCTGACAAGTCGGCCCATACCGAACCGTCTTCCTTACGGAAAAGAACACCTTTTTCAAGTCCTTCGAGAACTTTTTCCTTACCTTCGAGATAGGTCTGCGACTCATAATATATTTTGTCGAAATCGACTCCCATGCGACGATACGTCTCGTCGAAACCAGCATATACCCAGCTGTTCATCATTTCCCATACGCGACGCACGTCGGGATCGCCGGCCTCCCACTTCCGCAACATTTCACGAGCCTCGGCCATAAGAGGAGAGGCAGCCTCGGCCTCTTCTTTGCTCATTCCCTGCGCTTGCAGCTCGGCGATCTCTTGCTTGTAATGCTTGTCGAAGAGTACATAAAAATCTCCGATGAGATGATCGCCTTTCTTCCCGGCTTTCTCGGGGGTAACGCCTTCGCCCCACTTCTCCCATGCAAGCATCGACTTACAGATATGTATCCCTCTGTCGTTTACGATGTTGGTTTTCACTACGCGGTTACCGTTGGCAGCCATAATGCAGGCAAGACTGTACCCCAGCAGGTTGTTACGCACATGCCCTAAATGCAAAGGTTTGTTGGTATTGGGCGAAGAATATTCGATCATTACCAACGGAGAATCGGCCGAAACCTCCCGAATGCCATAATGCGGAGTTGCGGCAATCGCATTGAGTTGTCCTACCCAACAAGAGGGGGAAACAACCAAATTGAGGAACCCTTTTACGACGTTGAATGCGGAAATAAGTTCGGGGTTATGTCCTTTCAGATATTCTCCTATCTCGGCCGCAGTTGCTTCGGGAGCTTTATGTGATGCTTTGAGGAACGGGAATACCACAAGCGTAAGATTCCCCTCAAATTCTTTTTTCGTTTTCTGAATACCCAGTGTCTCGGGAGCCGCTTCTATACCGTAAAGGGCTTTGAGCGCAGCCGTAACGGCTTGGGCTATTTGATTTTCGATTTTCATAATTCTGTATTTTATTTCACCTTTTTGTCTGTCGATGAAAAAGGGTGGGCAAAGGTAAAACTTTTCCGGCGAAATACGAAGCCCTGTTTCCGGTCAAAGGTCTTCGAGAATCTTTTTCAAAACGACCTGAGCCGAAATCTCCCGATTCGCGGCCTCGGGAATCACAATCGATTGCGCACTCTCGATCACTTCATCGGTAACGATCATATTCCGACGCACGGGCAGGCAGTGCATGAAATAAGCATTATTGGTAAGTGCCATTTTCTCCGCATCGACTGTCCATGAACGATCGGTATTGATTACCTTGCCATAATTGGGATCGGTATAAGCCGACCAGTTTTTGGCATAAATGAAATCGGCTCCCTCGAATGCTTTGCGCTGGTCGTATTCCACACGGGCTTTGCCCACGAAACGGGGATCGAGTTCATAACCTTCGGGGTGTGTGATGACAAAATCATAATCGGTTTCATTCATCCACTCGGCAAACGAATTGGCGACAGCCTGCGGAAGCGCTTTGGGGTGGGGCGCCCATGTGAGAACCACTTTCGGCCGCGGTGTCTTTTTATACTCCTCGATGGTGATAAGGTCGGCAAAACTTTGCAAAGGGTGGCGGGTAGCCGCCTCCATGCTGAATACGGGACGACCCGAATAACGGATAAATTGTGAAATGATTTTCTCCTCGTAATCATCGGCCTTATTTTCGAACCGGGCGAACGAACGGACGCCTATCACATCGCAATAGCAGCCTATCACGGGAATGGCTTCGAGAAGATGTTCGGTTTTATCGCCGTCCATAATCACACCCCGTTCGGTTTCGAGTTTCCAAGCACCCTGATTTATATCAAGCACGATAACGTTCATACCCAAATTCATCGCAGCTTTCTGGGTACTGAGGCGCGTGCGGAGGCTCGAATTGAAAAATATCATGATAAGGGTCTTGTTTTTGCCCAGATGTTGATAGGCAAAACGGTCGGCCTTCACCGCGAAAGCCTCCTTCAAGGCGGCATTCAAGTCGCCCAAATCTTTTACAGAAGTGAAATGTCTCATATCGTGAAAAATTTTTATCGTTTTATTATCCATTACGCACCTGACCGTCGCCAGTGATAATGTATTTATAACTGGTAAGCTCGGGCAAAGCCATAGGCCCGCGTGCATGCAGCTTTTGCGTACTGATGCCTATCTCCGCTCCGAACCCGAACTGTCCGCCGTCGGTAAACGCCGTCGATACATTGGTATATACACAAGCGGCATCGACCTCCCGAGTAAACCGATCGCACGCCCCGGCATCTTCGCTTACGATGCTCTCGCTGTGCTGCGAAGAATAACGGGCAATATGTTCGAGCGCCTCATCGATCGAAGAAACCGTTTTTATCGCCATTTTATAATCGAGAAACTCCGTCCCGAAACTATGGGCATCGGCTTGTCTCAGCAAAGAGGCCGGATAGCGCCTGTCGAGTATAGCATAAGCAAAGTCGTCGGCATACAGCACCACGTTTTTCTCGGCCAGCGGTGCACACAAGTCGGGCAAATCGGAGAGACGGCTGCGGTGCATGATAAGGCAGTCGAGAGCATTGCATACCGAGACACGCCTCGTCTTGGCATTGAACACGATGGCACGCCCTTTCTCGATGTCGCCCGAACGGTCGAAATAGGTATGGCATACACCCGCTCCGGTCTCGATAACAGGTACCTTCGCATTTTGACGCACAAAATCGATAAGGCTTTTGCTTCCCCGGGGAATCACCAAATCGACATAACCCGAAGCGTTTAACAACTCGTTGATAACTTCCCTGTCATTGGGAAGTAAAACCACTGTGTTCAAATCGATTTTATACTTTATCAACACACTGTTGATAACTTCCACGATCGCCATATTGGAATAGTGGGCATCGCTTCCTCCTTTGAGGACACAAGCGCTTCCCGCTTTGAAACAGAGGGAGAAAACATCGAATGTTACGTTGGGACGCGCCTCATAGATAATACCTATCACACCGAACGGAACGGATACCTTCCGTATCGTCATGCCGTTCGGACGTACCGTTTCACTCAATACCTTCCCCAAAGGAGAAGGTAAACCGGCAACACGACGCATATCCGAAGCAATGTCGGCCAACCGTTTCCGCGTAAGCTGCAAACGATCGTACTTGGGATTGGTTTTATCCATAAGCGCCAAATCGCGGGCATTTTCAGACAAAATAAAATCCGCCCGCTCATCTGTCGCAGCTGCGACATCGAGCAATATGGCATTCACCGTCGATTCGTCGAGCAAATTCAATCGGCGTGAAGCCGTCCGCACCTGTTCAAGTCGGGAAAGGAGTGTTGACATATTTATTGCTGTTTTGCGCAAATGTAGCAAAAAAGAGCCGGTATTACCGGCTTTTCTGCCGATTTTTTCCGAAGGAAAGAAATTAAATAAATTTTTATCATTATCTTTGAATATATTCATATCGATACCTTATCACGAAACCATGAAAAAGATGCTGCTCTTCCTGTGCCTCTCTTTATGCGCGACAACGATACCGGCGCAAATCAATTACCAGTCGACCGACCCCAACAATCCGATCGCATTCGACGGTAAAACACTGATATATAAAGGCGACACCATTGTACTCGGGCCTAAGACATTTTTTATCGACGGTTCGTTGCCCGACAACATTGCCCGAACGTACCCGTATGTCTATACGTCGATGAACGAGGCCGTAAATCATCTGACACCGGGAAGTGCAGAAGAACCCATGACCCTCTATTTCGCCCCCTGGGTCTATTGGATCGACAATCCCGACGACCCCGAAATACGCCGGCCGCAACAAGGTGGTACGCCTTACGGCCTCATCGTCCGCTGTCCCGGACTATCTCTCAAAGGATTGACCGACGATGCCTCAAAGGTCATACTGGCTTGTAATCGGGGACAAACGATGGGGGCTATTGGAAATTTCACGCTGTTTTACTTCGACGGCGACGACATCACCTGCGAGAATCTCACATTGGGAAACTACTGCAACATCGATCTCTCTTTCCCCTTACGTCCCGAACTGAGCCGCAAAAAACGAGGTAGCGCCATCGTGCAGGCACAACTCGCTATCTGTAACAGCGATCGGGTTTTCTGCCGGAATGTCCGCTTCATAAGCCGTCTCAACACGTGCAATTTCGTAGGCGCCAAACGTGCACTCTTTCTCGATTGCCACATCGAGAGCACCGATGATGCACTTTGTGGAACAGGCGTGTACAAAGACTGCACATTCTCGTTTTATGCTCCTCGGCCCTTCGGCCACACCGACCGCACCGGCGCCGTATTCCTCCATTGCGACATCACATCGATGAGTCGGGGAACGCAATATTTCGTCAAAGGCAGGGGAGCCGTTACCGCCATCGATACCCGTATAAACGGAGAAAATGTCAAAGCCTGCAATTGGAGGGATTTCCCGCAACGCGAAGAGCGTTACTACCATTACGACATGACTTTCAACGGACAACCTTACCATATCGGGCAAAATTCGCCCGAAACGAGTATCGATCTCACGGGAAAATCGCTCCTCGAAGCCTATTGCATCGTATCGGGAAACGATACGATATACAACCTTTATAATCTCCTGCGCGGAGATGACGACTGGGATCCTTGCCACATGAAAGAACAAATCCTCTCTATCGAAAAATCCCGGCAACGCAACTTATCGACCCTTCCCGTAAAAATGGAAATAACCCCTACTAAAAAAAGCATCGAAACCGGAAAAGGAAATATTATCCTGACAGCAACGACAACCCGGTACGGTTGTAAGCCGACAGCCACCTCAAATTTGTCATGGAGCCTGTCGTCCGAAGATTCGGCTTACGTCCGTATCACACCCTCGGCCGACGGTGGCAGTTGCGCGGTAGAATCGATACACGACCGCAACGAAGTGAGAGAAGTCGCCGTACAAGCCTCGAACTCCGACGGCCTCTGCGCGGCAGCCGTCGTCTATGCCCGCCCCCGCACACTCCCTGCTCCCGATTTCATAGAGAAACCCGAAATTTCTTACAAAGATGGTTCTCTGTATTTACACTATATCCTCGACTCCGATCTCGAAGATTTATCGGAAATAACATGGTATCGATGTTCCGACAAATTAGGGAACAACGCCATTCCCGTGGCCGCATCAAACCTCAATACACCGTTACTTTCCTATCCTCTCTCCGCCGGAGATAAAGGGTACTACCTGATGGCCGCCATTGTACCCAAAAACATTCGCTGCAATCCGGGGGAAGAATATAGAGTCGTCTTCGGCCCTATCAAAGCCAAAAACATAAAGAGCAATCCCTCCTCGCTTACCACCGATTTCTCCACTCTACCTACCGTGCAACAACCGAGACTACTGCCGGGATTCTGGACGCTCGACGGATATAAACCGTCAGATACCTACGATTTCGACTGGAAAATCGATAATACCCAAGACCACTGGTATTACGGCCGGGGAGTGAACGGAGCCCGTAAAGAGGCCGGTCTCATACAAAGCCGCGTGGGAGCCCGGCTGCGATATACCCCGACAGGAGAACATTTCGGCGATATGAAAATAGAAATCACTGCCTCGCCTGCCAAAACAGCGGGACAAGGCTTTGCAAGCGCCCGACAACAATACCTCGACATACTCATCAAATTCGACCACACGACCCTTACGGGCTATGCCCTGCGATTGATACGCACCACGAAATACGGCGATGCCGTCGATTTCCTTTTCGTCAAATACGATAATGGAACAATAACGCCCATAAGTGCACCCGTAACATCGTCGTGCTTCCGTACCCCCTGCCACATCACACTTGAAACAACCGGCAAAAAGCTACATGCCACAGCCCGCACCGATGCCTCGTATTACATTCTCCCCAGCCGGCCGGAAGTAAAATCATCGGTCGACATGGAAACGGAGATAGAACCGAACGATTTCGGAGGCTTCGGGATACAACACACCGGGACGGTCGACGGCGGAGCAACACAACTCAACCATCTGCATATCGAGTGGAAATAGGAAACATTTGAAAAAAAGATCGTCTGAATTTTCTTGACAAAAAGACAACAACCACATAAGTCCATATCGGATTTTTGCATATTTTTGTAACAATATTCAACAAGACTACCTCCCATCATGACGACCGACACCACATATCCTTCTGTTCTTCTTATTTACACCGGCGGTACGATAGGAATGATACGCAACTCCGAAACAGGAGCGTTGGAAAGTTTTACATTCGACCATCTTGTCCGGCACATTCCCGAATTGAAACAGATGCAATGCCGTATCGACTCGGTACAATTCGAGCCGCCGATCGACTCATCGGATATGGATCCTTCTCTTTGGGTCGATTTAGCTCGCATCATACATGACAATTACGACCGTTACGACGGCTTTGTCGTATTGCACGGTTCCGATACAATGTCCTACACGGCTTCGGCCATGAGCTTTGCGCTCGAAAATCTCGACAAACCGGTCATTTTCACCGGCAGCCAATTACCCATAGGAGTGCTGCGTACCGACGGAAAAGAAAATCTTATTACCGCTATCGAAATCGCAACCGCCAAACGTCCTGACGGGACACCGATGGTACCCGAAGTATGCATTCTCTTTCAAGACCGATTGTTGCGCGGCAACCGAACGACAAAAGTAAATGCCGAGAATTTCAACGCCTTCAAATCACACAACTATCCCAATTTGGCCGATGTAGGCGTACACATCAATTACTATACGCGCCGTATACTGCCGCCTCGGAGCATCAAACCGTTGAAGCCGCATTTCCTCTTCGACACCAATGTAATCGTTCTGACCCTTTTTCCCGGCATACAGGAGCACATCGTTACCGAAGTTCTGAAAATGGAAGGATTGAAAGCCGTCGTCATGAAAACTTTCGGAACGGGAAACGCACCGCAACGGGAATGGTTTGTACGAGCCGTACGGGAAGCTACGCAACGGGGACTGGTCATCATCAATATCACCCAGTGTCCTTCGGGTTCGGTCGATATGAAACGATACGAAAACGGACGCCAACTTCTCGAAGCTGGTGTTACCAGCGGATACGACAGCACTATCGAAGCCGCCGTTACCAAATTGATGTTCCTTCTCGGACACGGTCTGACACCCGATGAAGTGCGCCGGCTTATGAATCAGTCTCTTGCCGGTGAAATCACACTCGAAAGCGACCGCCCCCTGCAACAGGAATCATTCACCTGAATTCCGAAAAAGCGCAAAATCGCGGACTTCCTTCCATATTGAAACTTTATACTGTTTTTAAACCCGATTATGATGATACGATTGAATGTTTTTATCCAAGTAGAAGAGAGCAACCGTAACGAAGTTATTGAAGTTGCCAAAGAACTGGTCGCCCAATCCCTGAAAGACAACGGGTGCATCGCTTACGACATTTTCGAAAGCGCGACACGCAAAAACATCTTTATGATTTGCGAAACATGGAGCGATGAAAAAGCCCTTGATGCACACATGAAAGCGCCTCATTTCGTTACGCTTGTTCCCCGCATCGAATCATTGGCAAAAATGAAACTCGAAAAATTCGAATTTTAATTTTCCAATTCTCATAAATAACCTGATAGCCAACCAAGACTATCGGGTTATTTTATTTTTATATACAACAATGATTCTTCCTCGCCTTTATCCCAAAATCATACTCTTGGTACACAACCTCTCGCATACATAAATAGAATAAACAGGTATTTCATATAAAGGATCGTCTGTAACACAATACAGTGAAATTTTGTCAGACGAAAAGAAATTTTGTCATTATCTCATTGAAAATAAAGACATTATTACCGAATTTGTTCTAAATAGACACTGGCACAGACTTTGCATATCATACAGTGAATTTCGGTTCTGAAAAGAGCCGGAATCCATATAAAAGACAATTAAACAAATACTGGAAAGGAGATTATATTATGGTACCTATGATGAGAAAAAACCAAAGTTGGTTACCTGACATTTTCAATGATTTCTTCGATACCGAATGGATGGAGAAAACAAATGCTACCGCTCCCGCCATCAATGTTGTCGAACATGATAACGGTTACGCCGTAGAAGTGGCTGCCCCCGGTATGACAAAAGAAGACTTCAACGTCCATCTCGATGAAGAAAACAATCTGGTCATTTCGATGGAGAAGAAAATCGAAAACAAAGACGAAAACAAGAAAAAAGGTCATTACCTGCGTCGGGAATTTTCTTACAGCAAATTCCAACAAACAATGGTTTTGCCCGACAACGTGGACAAAGAAAAAATATCGGCGGCTGTCAAAGACGGTGTTCTGACGATAGAACTTCCCAAATTGCCAAAAGAAAATCCCGTAAGAAGTACAAAACAAATCGAGATTAAATAATCCGATTTCAAAAACGCCCTACTCAGAAGGTAGGGCGTTTTTTTATAATCTGCTTTATCTCTTTTGTTCCAAGAAATCTGTGTCGAAAAAACAGAGTCAATAAACATCTTGTTGATTGATCCAAGAGGTTCCCTCTTTTTTGGTCTCGAACCACTTTCCGGTATTATCGATATATCCCCAACGTCCGTTCAATCTCACACGGGCCAATCCGTCCACAAAAGCCCATGCTTCATCATATTGGCAAGGGATCACGATGTCTCCGTTCATATTGATAAAACCGTACTTTCCGCTCAGCTTAATACGACCCAGATCTTCGGAGAAAAACCATAAGGCATCGAAACGCACCGGGATTACATACCGACCCGTCTTATCGATCGTACCGTATTTTCCATCGATTTTCACTTTGGCCTGTCCTCGGGAAAAAGACCACACATTATCGAAACGGCAAGGAATAACAAGTTCCCCGCTTTTATCGATAAATCCCCACTTCCCGTCTATTTTCACACTGGCTAGACCCTGAGAAAAAGAACCGGCAACATCGAAACCCGCAGGTATCGCCATCTTGCCGGTCGTATCGATAAAACCTCTCTTTCCATCGACTTCCACGACCGCCAAACCTTCGGAAAAATTCCACGCCCTATCGTAGTTGGCGGGAATGATAATCTTTCCCGATTTCTCTTTATAACCATATTTTCCACCACTATCGCGATAAGGATATAATTCTTGGCCTATCGAATAGGCCGATAAAAACAAAAAACAGAATAAGATAAAAGCCGCATTTTTCATAGTTCCCATTTTTTTAATTTTTCGATACGGTATAAAAATAGGAAATCTGAATGTAAAAAGCAAGGAGATTATCCGAAAAGCGTCGGGGGTATCAGAGAAAAACCTTTTCCGTGCGGGCAAAAATCAATGTCGGCTTTACAGGCCTGCGCGTGCTGCAACGTGCGGGGTACCCGATATAAACGCCCTTCCTTGACAAAGTTTGCCCCCGTCTGTTTGAATGAAAAAGCAACTCTTGCTTCGACACACTGCCGCCGCAAATCAAGCACCCATTCGTAACGACAAGGACGAGCTTCGGGTCCCGACTCGCCCCCGACAACCACTTCTGAAATAGACTCCGACAGATATGGAGACAAATCGATCGCACCGAGAAGTGGTTCGCACACGATTATTTTCCGGGTGATAGGGGCCTTTGAATACAGCGGCAGGCGATAATCGGCCCGTTCCTGATTCTCGACCGTACAACAAAGTGTTACATTGGAATAACCGGTTCTCCAATCATCGGGAACGACCGACATCAACCGGTCGATACGTTTGGTTATCATGAAAAAATGCAAATCGGAACGGAGACGCATCATCGCCCACGCTTCACCGCGCCACTCATCAGCGGCATCGAGCAGAAAATCGGACGAAAAACAGGTATAGACCGTCTCTCCGGACGGAATTTTATAACGACCGTCGCGACAACGACGCACAGGCAAATCGAAATCCCGGGTACGGTATACCACCGAACTGTCCCGGGAATACCGACCGTCAATGCGGTAAACATAGCAATGACGACACCCCTCGCTTATTTTGGAACAACCGTGCCAAGGATTCCATCGTGCCATATCAAAAGAATAAACAAAACCGGCCTTCGGGAATCGAATCTCCCCGTAACGGCCGGTTTCCTCAGATTAAAAAAACGATTATTTCAATTTCCACTCAGTACCTTCTTTGGTATCTTTTATTTCAAAACCTATCTCACCGAGTCTGTCGCGGATAAAATCAGAGGTCGCCCAGTCTTTTTTGCCTTTGGCGTCCCGGCGGACATCAAGCAACAAATCAACGGCTTTTTCAAAAGGTTCGAGAGCTGCCCCGCCGGCTTCGGCCTCATCGAGACGCAGGCCGAGAATATCGAACAAGAACGTCGAGAAAGTATCGCGCAAATCGTCAAGGTCTGCTGCTGTAATCGTCGCATTTCCCGACAAAATCGTATTGATGGCGCGCACTCCGTCGAAAAGGTGGGATATGACAATCGGCGTATTGAGATCGTCGTTCATTGCCTCGTAGCACTTCTCCCGGAGACCTTTCACCTCGACGGTCGTCTCGGCGGACGGCTCGATTTTGGAAAGATTGCGCCAACCCTCAGCCAGCCTTTGCCACGCTTTCTCGGCAGCTTGAAGCGCATCATTGCCAAAGTCGAGCGTACTGCGATACTGCGCCTGCAAAATAAAGAAACGTATCGTCATGGGCGAATATGCCTGCGTAAGCAACGGGTGATCGCCGGTAAAGAACTGTTCGAGCGTTATGAAATTGCCCAACGATTTACCCATTTTCTGCCCATTGATGGTAATCATGTTGTTGTGCATCCAATAATGCACCGACTCATGACCCTGAGCGGCTACCGACTGGGCGATTTCGCACTCATGATGCGGGAAAAGCAAATCCATTCCCCCGCCATGTATATCAAAAGTCTCACCCAGATATTTGGTTCCCATCGTGGAACATTCGAGATGCCAACCGGGAAAACCGTCGCTCCACGGCGAAGGCCAACGCATGATATGCTCGGGCGACGCTTTTTTCCACAATGCAAAGTCGAACGTATTCCGTTTCTCGGACTGACCATCGAGCGCACGAGTCGTACCCAACAATTCTTCGATATTACGACCCGAAAGTTTTCCGTAGTGATGATCTTTGTTGTACTTCTCCACATCAAAGTAAACCGACCCTTCGCTCACATAGGCATAGCCGTGTTCGAGAATCTTTTTTATATACTCGATTTGTTCGATGATATGCCCCGAAGCATGCGGCTCGATACTGGGAGGCAACACATTGAGCGCCTCCATCGCTTTGTGGTAGCGGTTGAGATAAAACTGTACCACCTCCATCGGTTCGAGTTGTTCGAGACGGGCTTTTTTCGCGATCTTATCCTCTCCCTCATCGGCATCGTTTTCGAGATGTCCCACATCGGTGATATTGCGCACATAGCGTACCTTATAACCGATGTGTTTCAGGTAACGGAAAAGCAAATCAAATGTAATGGCCGGGCGGGCATGACCCAAATGGGCATCGCCATATACCGTAGGACCGCACACATACATTCCCGCATAGGGAGGATTGATAGGTACGAATTCCTCTTTACGCCGATCCAGTGTATTATAAATGAAAAGTTTTTGTTCCATAATTTTATATTTTGGAAATACAAATGTAGTAATTCCTTATAAAGAAACAAAGTACGCCAGGAAAAATCGGGACACACTCTCCATAACGGTTTCCCGACTATTCCCAAAATCACGCTTCACCGCCGGGAACGATAAAGGGCGACATGGGAGCCCCTTCTCCGATATTGATTTTGCCGAACTGTTTCTCATACTTTACAACATTCTCTTCAAGAGCAAAGAGCAAGCGTTTGGCATGTTCGGGAGTCAATACGATACGCGACTTCACTTGCGCTTTGGGCATACCGGGAAGAATCCGTATAAAATCGGCCACGAATTCCGATGAAGAGTGGCTTATGACCGCCAGATTGGCATAAATACCTTCGGCTACTTCGGGAGTAAGCTCTATTTGTAATTCTTTTTTTTCCATGATATTATGATTTATTTTTCTGTAAATACAAATTGTCTCCGACCTCCAAGATTAGACGTATTGATACCGACTCTCACGACAGGAGGCAACGGTCGGGGCAACCGGAAAGATGCATACCCCGACACGTAATAACCGGGAGCATCACCGCGCGTATCGTGCCTCAATTGCAAATCGAGCGTATCGGCACTGTTTTGCGGGAAAACAGCAATCATCGTCAACATGTGGGAAACATCATGATACTCGATCTTATATCGCAGATTCACATAACCGCCGCTACACCACACCGAGGTCAGATAAAGCGGGTCATCGGCCAACTCTTGCGCGCCGCCCGGAGACAAGGATAGAATATCTCCCGTCATTACGGGTTTGATAGAGGTTTGCAACACAATACTCAATTGCCGGTCGACGATTTTCCCGAGCGGTGAATAACCGATAAGTGCCCGTTGGTCGACAGGCAAAAGGTCGGACGAAACAGCACTTTGCGGATAAAGCAATGTGGTATCGTCGCGCAAGAATACCAAGTCGACCCCGTCGTGTCGACAAGTAACTATGTCGTAACGGAAATCGGTAAGATTTATTTCTTCTTCCTCTTGACCGCAAGCCGACATCAAAAAGAGAAAAAAGATATACCCTGCAACGCCCAATACATGCTTCATCACGCCTATTTGCTTTTGAGCTGTGCCGTAATACGTCCGTCGCACAACTCGATCATGCGATCGGAAAGACGAGCCAATGCCTCATCGTGGGTAACGATAACAAACGTATGGCCGAATTCTTTTCGCAAATCGAAAAAAAGATTGTGCAATTCGGTCTTATTCTGCGAATCGAGACTTCCCGACGGTTCGTCGGCCAACACGACATCGGGTCGGTTCACAAGCGCCCGGGCCACGGCAACACGCTGCTTTTCTCCCCCGGAAAGTTGTGCCGGTTTATGGGAAAGACGATCGCTCAGTCCTAAAAAATCGAGCAATCCGGCAGCTTGGCGACGAGCTTCGGCCCGGTTCGTCCGGGCAATCAGAGCAGGAAGCATGACATTTTCAAGCGCTGTAAATTCGGGCAACAACTGATGGAACTGGAACACAAAACCGATATGCCGGTTACGAAAGGCCGACAACTCTTTTTCCCGCAAATCAAATACGGGACAGCCGTCGATAAGAATCTGTCCGGTATCGGGTTTTTCGAGTGTTCCCACAATTTGCAGCAAAGTGGTCTTTCCGGCACCGCTGGCCCCGACGACCGAAACGATTTCTCCCCGGTCGACAGTGGCATCTATGCCTTTCAGAACTTCGAGATGCCCGAAACTCTTATGTATATTTTTGATCTCTATCATTTTTCCGACAATTTACGTACCACATAGGCGGCCAAGTAACAACCGAAAACTGCCGGCAGATACGATACCGTCCCCACGACCGAACGTTTGTTTCTCTCGCCCTCGACCGAATGCACGGCCGAAACAACAGGCTGCTCCGTAGAAAACACGACCCTCACACCGCGACGAATACCCACTGCACGCAACCGGCGCCGCACCTCTCGGGCAAGGCCGCAATGATACGTGTCGGCAATATCGGCATACGCCACGGCGGCAGGGTCGAGACGCGCACCGGCTCCCATCGAGGAGATGACCCGCATTTTACGACGTACGCACGCGACGAGCAAAGCCGTCTTGGGCGCTAACGTATCGATGGCATCGACGACGAAGTCATAGGGCGTATCGAGCAACGCCTCTACATCTCCGGCTTCGAGGTAACGGCAACAAGTATGCAGTTTCAGGCAGGGATTTATGTCGAGCAACCGCTCCCCAAGAACATCGACCTTCGCACGGAATAACGACGAATGAAGTGCGACCAACTGACGGTTGAGGTTCGACTCTTCGACCGTATCGGCATCGAGCAAGGTGATTTCTCCCACACCCGCCCTGACAATCATCTCGGCGGCATAGGCACCCACACCACCGACACCCACGACAAGAACATGTGCCTTTTGCAAACGGGCAAGCGACTCTTCCCCTACAAGCAGGGACGTCCGGGACAACCACTCCTCCATCGGCCGACGAAACTATTTATATGCAGCAAACGATGTCTGCGCCATATCGCCCGACCGCAAAAACTCTTCATGGAAAGCATAAGCCGCCCTCAGGAAATGCGGAGTATGGCCTTTTCCTCCCAAAGAGAGATATTCACGCAAAAGAGGACGGTACATGGGGTGTGCGCAATTCTCGATGATAAGCTCGGCACGCTGACGGGGATCTTTCCCTCGCAAATCGGCGACACCGTACTCGGTAACAATGACATTGACAGAATGTTCACTGTGATCGAGATGCGAAACCATCGGGACGATAGCGCTGATTTTCCCTCCTTTTGCCACCGAAGGACATGTGAATATCGAAATATATCCGTTACGAGTGAAATCGGCCGAACCGCCGATACCATTCATCATCTTCGTACCCGTTACATGCGTACTGTTCACATTTCCGAAAATATCGGCTTCCAGTGCCGTATTGATCGTGATAAGCCCCATACGGCGTACCAACTCGGGGTGATTGCTTATCTCGCCGGGGCGCAACACGACTTTATCCCGGAAAAAGTCGAGGTCGCTATACACTTCCTGCATCATTTTATCGCTTACCGTCAACGAACAACCGCTGGCGAAAGTACAACGACCTTCCCTCAAAAGTCCGATGACCGAGTCCTGTATCACCTCGGTATACATTTGGAACGGAGGAATATCGGGATTGCTGCCCAAGAAACCCAACACGGCGTTGGCGATGTTTCCTACCCCTGACTGTATAGGGAGGAATTCAGACGGAATAAGACCGGCTTTGAGTTGCGACGTAAGAAAGTCGCTCACATTGCGTCCTATGTTCATCGTTACTTCATCGCTGGGGGCAAACTCTTTCACTCCATCAGGGAAATTGGTTTCTACAATTCCTACAATTTTAGCCGGGTCGACCTGAATATAGGGAACTCCTATACGGTCGGATGGACGATAAATGGGTATCTCCCGACGATGCGGAGGATCGGCCGGCTGATAAATATCATGGAATCCCGCCAACTCTTTGGGATTATGCGCATTTACTTCTATGATGATTTTTCGTGCCAACTGACATACGGTTGGAGCGATTCCCACACCGGGACCCAATACGATTTTCCCGTCATCGGTTACCGATGTCGCTTCGATAACGGCGACGTCGATTTTTCCCAGAAAACCGTAACGCAACATTTGCGCCAATTCCGAGAGATGCACATCGCAATAGGTAATCTCGCCGGCATTGATAGCCGCACGGGAATCGGGACACGATTGATAAGGGGTACGGAACTTTATCGCCTTAGCACGGGACAAAGCGCCATCGAGACGGTCGCTGGTCGAGGCTCCGGTAAAAACGCCGATACGGAAAGGACGGCCGGCTGCGTGCTCTTCTTCGGCCCTGCGGGCGATTGCCTGCGGGACTACTTTGGGAGTTCCGGCAGCCGTAAATCCGCCGAATCCTACATTATCGTCATCATGAATGTGCAACGCGGCTTCTTCGGCCGAAATAACTTTAAAACTCATATTCGTATTTTTTCTATTCTAATATTTCCGATTCAATATTTCCGAAGCGATAACAGCCCGCCGTAACTCCTCGGTCGAAGTAAACGGTCGGGATTTACCCATACCGACGGCAGAAGAAAAAGCCGGAGTATTTTCACACTCTTTCTCCGGAAGATCGCCGATAGCATCATCGATACGGCGCATAGAAGCTACTTCGGGCATTTCGCCCTCTACTTTGCGCAGAAAAGATTCCCGCGCCGCGATAGCAGGTTTCGCCGCACCCTCCAACTCCGTCGACAAAAAAGGTCGGGAAAATCCTCCGGGAACCTTTTTCAATCCTTTCTCCCGGGATACACCGGTGGCCGCACCCCTGTCATAAACAGATGCAGGAATCGTCCCCGGTCGGCTTTTCAAAACATCATTGAGATTCCGGCGCAGATCTTGTTCCTCAGAGAAAAAACGTTCCTCTTCGGATTCTTCTCCGTCGCCTTCACGCTGCTTACGGGCACTCTTTACCAAAGAATAACCGACATAGCCGAAAATAAGTATCAGGTAAACCCACAGATTATCCATCGCTTTTTGTATTTTTGTCCGTGTAAAAATACACATTGTCGCTTGAAAAACAAAATTCCTGTACACTCAAAAAATTTAGGGCGGTTTCACAACCACCCTAAACGAATTTAACCTAAACCTTAACTATGAAAAAATTTCATATGAAGTTATTGCAAAGATAATAAATTTCTCTTACAAACAATCTTTTTAGTGCATTTTTTCATAAAACAAGCACAAAACAATCTAAAAAGAAAGATAAAACGCATAAATATACTCCTAATAAAAGTTTTTTCATAAAATTAGCTCTACATACAAACACGCCTCATGAACGAAAAGAAACTTTTCATCGAAACATACGGTTGCCAAATGAATATGGCCGACAGCGAAGTCGTCGCCTCCATCATGAAAATGGCCGATTACTCGATATGCGAAAATATCGAAGAGGCCGACGCCATTTTCGTAAACACCTGCTCGATACGCGACAATGCCGAACAACGGGTTATTTCCCGCCTGCAATACTTCAACTCCCTACGACGTAAAAACCGACGTCTTATCGTCGGTGTACTCGGCTGCATGGCCGAACGGGTGCGGGAAACTCTGCTCAACGAGCATCATGCCGACCTCGTGGTAGGCCCCGACGCTTATCTCGACCTGCCGCATCTGGTCGCATCGGTAGAAAATGGAGAAAAAGCAATCAACGTGGAATTATCCGCCACCGAGACATACAAGCAGGTTCTCCCTACCCGTATAGGAGGCAACCGCATATCGGGATTTATTTCTATCATGCGGGGGTGCAACAATTTCTGCTCATACTGCATCGTTCCTTATACACGCGGTCGCGAACGCAGTCGCGAACCCGAAAGCATATTGCAGGAGTTGCAGGAACTGCGCCGCGAAGGATTCAGAGAGGCAACCCTGTTGGGTCAGAATGTCAACTCTTACCACTTCGTCGAAGAAGACGGACGAATCATCGATTTTCCCGCGTTGCTGGCCACCGTAGCCGAAGCAGCTCCCGACATGCGTATCCGGTTCACAACCTCTCACCCCAAAGACATGAGCGATGAGACGTTGCACACCATAGCCCGATACCCCAACTTGTGCCGTCACATACATCTGCCGGTACAATCGGGCAATAACCGCATTCTTTCCCTGATGAATAGAAAATATACCCGGGAATGGTATCTCGACCGCATCGCCGCCATACGCCGCATATTGCCCAATTGCGGCATTTCGAGCGATCTGTTTGCCGGATTTCACTCCGAAAGCGAGGAAGAGTTTGCCGAGACGCTTTCCCTCATGCGCGAAGTGGAATTCGACAGTTCGTTTCTCTTCAAATATTCCGAACGTCCCGGTACTTACGCAGCCCGGCATTTACCCGACAATATCGCCGAAGAGGTGAAAATAGAACGCCTGCAACGTATGATCGACCTACAAAACGAACTCTCTCTCGAAAGTAACCGCCGGGACATCGGGCACACGTTCGAAGTCCTCGTCGAAGGTTTCTCCCGCCGTTCTCGTGAACAGTTGTGCGGACGTACCCAACAAAACAAAATGGTGGTATTCCCCCGTGTCGAAGGTGTAAAAGCCGGCGATTTCGTATCGGTACGTATCACGGAGGCCTCATCGGCCACCCTGCTGGGTGAAATCGTGAAATAGTCGTTCTCTAAGAACGACTTACAAAAGGAGTGCACCGGT
>HF999738.1:0-11129 GCA_000434215.1 Bacteroides sp. CAG:144 | reverse complement strand
TTTTGTCATTCTGAGGTGCAAATCACCGAAGAATCTCCTGCAACAATAGTTGGGGATTCCTCGTCGGCTTTTCGGCCTCACTCGGAATGACATAATCTCGGAATGACATTTGACTATCATTCTGAACGGAACAGTGTGGAGTGAAGAATCTCCCGTCAAGTGAGCCTATTGTGAGATCTCTCACATGCGTTCGAGATGACAAGCGATGTCATTCTAACGACCATAGGGAGGAAGAATCTCAACCAATAGAGAAAAGAAGATTCCTCACACTCGGCCTACGGTCTCGGGTCGGAATACTTACGTTCGAGATGACAAGCGATGTCATTCTGACGACCGTAGGGAAGAAGAATCTCAACTGATAGAGAGGTGGTGATTCCTCACTATCGGTCTATGGTCTCGGGTCGGAATGACAGCAATGGAAAGGTTCGCAAATACTCCGAGAACGGAAAAAATAGAACCCCGGCTTCATTTTGGAGGCCGGGGCTATTTCTTGAAACTGATCGACAGCGATTACCGGACAATGATTTTTCCATTGTCCACTATTCGTCCGTTCTCTTCGAGCGTGAAATTGTACATGCCTGAACGGAAACGGCCTCCGTCGACCGATACGTTGTTCTTCCCGGCTTCTACGGTACGGCTGTCGACGATCCGTCCTGCTGCATCGGATATGTACAGATGCCGCAAGGTATTACCGCCAGCCGCATTCAACTCTATGGTGATGGCGTCGCTTGGCCCGGCGAGGGTGGGGAACACTTTCATGGATCCCGTGTTTTGTGCCGTTTTTAAGCATCGGATATGTACAGATGCAGCAAGGTATTGCCGCCCGCCGCATTAAACTCTATGGTGATGGCGTCGCTTTGCCTAGCGAGGGTGGGGTACACTTTCATGGCTGCCGTGTTTTGTACCGTTTTTAATCCGGTGGATTCTTTATCGATAAGGTAAAAAACACCCTCTGCTCTGATATAATATTTTCCGTTTATTCGATAAATCGTACAAGACTCACTACCATTTATATCAACCTGCCATAGTGTATGTCCATCTTCTGATAAACAAGATAGTTTTGTAGCACGGGGAACATAATAAATTATTTGCTGATCGATCGTGCCATCGCCATCTCTATCGTTCTCAGAACTTGAAGACACAACGGATTCATACGAACAGACTAAATACTCATATTTATCATCGGCATTGAACAGGTTTTGGGTCAAATAAAAGACCTCATCCGAACTGAAAGAATTCTCGTCCATATCACAGTAATATAATCCACACATGCGATTATAAATCCCCCCACTATTATCCTCTTCTTTGCGCTCTGTCCATCCCCCGGTATACAAAGCATCATAATAATAATTTATCCCGCTAAGGACAGATCCATTCCAAATATAACCTCTCCGCATAAGCGTCGTAGAAGAATATTCTTCATAATTACCTTCAGTAACATTGAGGAAAACGGTATAACCTGTACCCGGCTCGGTATAAATCCATTTCACTGAGAAAAATCGGTCTTCTTCTATAAATTTTTTTATGTCCTCGGTGGTCAAGCGGGTATCTTCATTATAACCTAAATATCGTTGTATATCATCCTTAAAGAATCTTCCTATTGTATCGGTGCGTGTAGGAGAAGAAGATATCACACGCTCCCGTTCTTTGTAAACTGTGTAGAAAGTTAATGTTTCTGTGTTAACAGAAATTGTCTTTCCTTTTTCTTGAAAGTCATTATCCAAAAGGGAAACGGTTTCTTTTTCTGCATCGTATTCATAGCTCCAACACTCCGATTGTCCATTGGTGGTAAATTCTTTCGGCACGATTGAAAGCTCACGGCCGATACGATTATCAGAGTCATATAATTCTTGAAAGGCAGGAGTTAATGACTGTGCCGACAAACTTCCCACGAAGCTGCTCGTTGCGAGTAAAGATAAAAGTAAATGTTTTTTCATATAATGTAATTTTTAAGAAGTAAATATTTTATGGAGCAAAGATAAAAATAAAAACACATAAGGTAATGATTCAGAAAAATATTTTTACAAAAATTACACCATATAAAAAAGAGAGAATGAGATTCCTCCCATTTTTATAGATCCGAAAAAAGTTGGGAAATCGTCTTTTTCAATATCGGGTGATAAAGTTCTGGCGCAATCTCACAAAGAGGTTCAAGAACAAACCGCCGCAAATGCAAGCGAGGGTGAGGAAGTGAAAGTTCGGGCGTATCAACAATGACATCATCGATCATAAGCAAATCGATGTCGATGGTGCGGTCAGCATAACCGCCGTCGGTACTCTTGCGGGTACGACCCAATTTTTGTTCTATCCGCCGGGAAACATCAAGCAGTTCCCGGGGAGAAAGAATTGTGTCGAGGGCAAGAGCTACATTGAGAAAACGATGGGGAGAAGAAAAGCCCCACGGCTCCGTTTCATAGAACGACGACAAAGCCGTAAGGGGACCGGCCTCCACAGTAAGAGCGGCGACCGCCTCCTGTATCAACCGGCTGTATCAACCGGAGACGGTCGCCGAGATTCGAACCGAGCGACAAATACGCGACAGACATATCAAAGAATAAGCATGGCGTCGCCGTATGCGCCGAAATGATAACCCTCTTTAAGCGCCGACTCATACGCCTCGAACACCAACTCATACCCGCCGAAAGCAGCAACCATCATGAGCATCGTCGAATAGGGCATGTGGAAATTACTTACGAGACTCGTAGCCACCGTAAAGTCATAAGGGGGGAAAATAAATTTGTTGGTCCAACCGTCATACGGTTTCATGTGCCCGTCGGTACTTACCGTGCTCTCGATAGCCCGCATGACCGACGTTCCCACGGCGCACACATGCCGTCCCTCGTCTTTGGCTCGGTTGACCACTTCGACCATCTCGGGAGTAACGACCATCTGCTCCGAGTCCATTTTATGCTTGGTAAGATCTTCAACATCGATTTCACGGAAATTCCCGAGTCCCGAGTGCAACGTAAGGAATGTAGAATCGATACCTTTTATCTCCATACGTTTCATCAATTCCCGACTGAAATGGAGTCCTGCGGCAGGAGCCACGACAGCGCCTTCATTACGGGCGAAGATAGTCTGGTAACGCTCGAAATCTTCCGGCTCGGAGGGGCGGTCGATATACCGGGGAAGCGGCGGTTCCCCGAGCTTATAAAGGGCGTCCTTAAACTCTTCGTGCGTACCGTCGAAGAGGAATCGCAACGTGCGTCCGCGCGATGTGGTATTGTCGATTACCTCGGCGACCATCGAGTCGTCTTCGCCGAAATAGAGCTTATTACCGATACGTATTTTACGGGCAGGATCGACCAGAACGTCCCACAAACGGTGTTCTTCGTTGAGTTCACGGAGAAGAAATACTTCGATTTTCGCACCGGTTTTTTCTTTATTCCCATAAAGCAAGGCCGGAAACACGCGCGTATCGTTGAAAACGAAAAGGTCGTGTTCGTCGAAAAAATTGATAATATCCTTGAATACACAATGTTCTATCGAACCGTTTTTGCGATTTACCACCATAAGACGCGACTCATCGCGATTCTTTGCCGGATACTTGGCAATCTGTTCGTCGGTAAGTTTAAACTTAAACTGCGATAACTTCATTTCTTATTTTGTTTTTTAATTTTTCAATTCTTCCGGGGTATTTTCCGAAGAAACGGCTTCGGCAACAATACGGCCAATATCGTCGACCGAAAGACAGCGATCGAGCGTAACCTCCCCTACTCGTGTACGCACCAGCCCAATGAGATGGGCGCCGCTGCCAAGAGCCTCTCCCAAGTCTCGTGCCAAAGCCCGTATATAGGTCCCCTTACTGCAAACGACCCGTATGCGTAGAATATCGGACGTAAAGTCGAGCAATTCGATTTCGTCGATAACCAGTTCTTTCGGTTTGAGTTCCACCGACTGACCTTTACGTGCCATTTTATAAGCTCGACGGCCGTCGACTTTACAAGCCGAAAAAGCCGGAGGAACTTGACTTATCGTCCCGACAAAACGGGGAAGTGTCTGCTCAACAAGTTCACGGGTAATATGTTCGACGGGATACGTCGCATCGATTTCCGTTTCCAAATCATGCGAAGGTGTCGTCGCTCCCAATCGCAAGGTAGCAATGTATTCTTTGGTCTGGTATTGAAAGCTTTCGATGAGTTTCGTCGATTTTCCGGTACATATAATCATCACGCCCGAAGCCAAAGGATCGAGCGTACCGGCGTGTCCTACCTTGATTTTTTTTATTCCCAAAGCCCGGGATATGCTGTTTCGCAAAGTCTTCACCAATTTAAATGAAGTCCAATGCAAGGGCTTGTCGAAATACAATATTTCCCCTTCCTGAAAATCCATTTTTTCTGTTTTTGATATACCTCGCCCCAAAACGTCTTATACGATTCAGGCCAGTAAAGCATGCCCGATGCAGAAAGCCGCCATCAGCACGCAATAAAAAGCGAACCACACAAGTTTACCGTTCTGCACCAGCCGGAGCATCCACTTGCATGCCACGCAACCCGAAATAAAAGCGGCCAAAAATCCGACAATCATCGCCTGAACGGGTATTCCCGATTCGGCCGGAGAAAAACCTCCTTTCATCAAGTCGAGAAAGGCTTCGCCCAGTATAGGGATTATCACCATGAGGAAAGAGAAACGGGCGACCTGCTCTTTTTTATCGCCCAACATCAGTCCCGTCGCAATGGTCGTACCCGAACGCGAAAGACCCGGCAACACGGCACAAGCCTGCGCCAATCCTATGACGAACGCATCTTTATAAGAAATTTTTTCTTTCCTGCGAGGCCGGGCATAGTGAGCAAACGTAAGCAACAATGCCGTAACGACCAGCATTATACCGACCAGCAACAGGCCGTTCCCGAAAACACTCTCTACCGCATCTTTGAAAAAGATGCCCACGATTCCTACCGGAATCATCGAGAGAAATATCTTGGACACGTATTGTGTCTCGTCGTTCCACTTAAAACGGAATACACCGGCAAACAACGCCGCTATTTCTTTCCACAACACAACCAGCGTACTGCACACGGTTGCAGCATGTACCAGCACGGCAAAAGTAAGATTGTCGCTACCCTTGATTCCCAGCAAAGTATTGGCAATTTCGAGGTGTCCGCTGCTACTTACGGGAAGATACTCGGTGAGACCCTGTATAAGTCCCAGCCACAATGCGTCGAGCCACGTCATCACTTATCGGTATTGGATATTTTTTCAGGATCTTTGTACAAAATGGCAAATACCATGAAAACAAAACCGAGGAAAGCGATCGTCGGCGCCAATACGATGCGTCTGAAACTGAATATGTCGGGATTGTAATGTTCGGGGGTGGAACCGGCTCCGGCCATCAATGCGAAACCGAGAATGATCACGACAAAAGCAACCGCTATCAGCAGTAAATTGCGACGCCCCAACGCAAAAAGCCGGGGATCGGTTTTTTCGGTTTTCTTCCCCATCATGGGAGCAATACCTCTTCCTGTTTTCATATTCATCGTATACAGATATTGATTGGTTACATATAATACAACTTATCGCGGTCGGCCCGCAAATAACGTCCCACGGCGATGCGTGCGGCAAGATAAGACAGCACGATGCCTGCCAACAATATGCCGCCGGCGATAAAAAGCAACATTTCCTTATCGAGCAAAGAAGAAAATCCGCTCAGTTCCCGGCTCATATAATAAAGCAACGCCCCCAACAACCCGTTGGCGATGAGCGCGCCGAATATTCCGTTTACGATATGCGACCGCACAAACGGACGGCGGATAAAGGCCGGTGTCGCTCCTACCAATACCATCGCATGCAACAAAAACCGCTTGGAATAAGCAACCAGACTCACGGTATTGGCTATGAGCACAACCGATATAACGGTCATGACAACAGCTATCCCGAGAAGTATAAGACCAATAAGTTTCAGATTGTCATTGACCAACTCGATAAGGTCTTTCTGGTAGGAAACATTTTCGATATACGGATAGGCGCTGCGCAGTGTCTTGTCGATACCCGCCAATTTGGTCGCATCGGCATAATCACTGTTGAGTTTCACCTCGAACGACGGACGCAACGGATTGTATCCCAACAAATCTTCGGGATTCTCGCCCAACTCCATATACAACTCTTTCAAGGCATCGGACTTGGATATATACTGTACCTTACGGGCGTACGGAGCAGCCGTGAGCCGCTTCTGCAAAGTCTTTATCTGAGCGTCGGTAACATTCTCGTCGAGAACGACGGAGAAACCCATATTTCCACGCACATATACAGTCAGTTGGGTTGCCATAACTCCCAAGAGAGCTATAATGCCCAACAAAAAAAGCACCAACGACGTACTGATTGTCGACGTGAGTCGAGCGCCGAAAAACGAGTTATGTTTCTTCTTTTTCGATTTCGCCATTTTTCTATATCGCTTTTCACGGGTATATCACTTGTTTCTAACGAAACAATCCCCCAAAGCACATCATTCTATAAAAACCAAGACGGTTTTACCCTTAATTTCAAGCAAATAAACAAATAATATATGGAATTATCGTCTATCATTCTATTTTTTTAACATTATATTCTCTCTATCAACGCAATTTATGTCGAGCGAAATAGGGTGCAGAAATGTATCTGAAAAAGAAATAACCGATAAAAAGAATCACCAACGAACAGATATAAGCGGTCGTATAGTCGGACATATCGGCTATACCCCCTCCTATGAGAACTCCGAGCCCTACACCCAAATCCCACGAAGTGAGATAGGTAGAATTGGCCGTCCCACGCTGGTTATGCTCGGCCAGATTGATAAAATAAGTCTGGAACGACGGACATACAAATCCGTAACCCATACCCAGAATAGCGGCCGACATGAAATAGGTAACCGGCATTTTCACAAAAATAAAAAGCGTGTAACCGACAAACAAAATAATGATACCCAATTGTATGAGACGGGTTATATACCCCTTATTCAGCAATTGTCCCGAAATGAGCCGCGAAAGAATAAGACCGAAAGCCATGAGCATGAAAAAAACTCCTGTTCCCGATTCCATGCCAACCTCGTCTTTCCCATAAATAGCCAGATAGGTCGACAACATACCGTAACTGAACGATAACATGCTCACGGAAATAGCTCCCGACGTACCTTTGACCAAGAAGAATCGATCGAACGATATATGTTCGGCAACCGGTTTGGGCTGACGCTCTTTTACCGGCATACGCACCGTCGTAACCAACACGAAACCTACACAACATGAGAGTAGAGAAACCCAAAAGATCGTGTCGTAATTGTGGGAGGCTTCGAGCAGATAAAGCGAAACGGTAGGTCCGACAGCCATTGCCAGATTGCTGCTCACCCCGAAATAACCGATACCTTCTCCCCGTCGAGAAGACGGCATGACGTCGATGGCAACAGTGCTGTTGGCCACACTCACGATACCGAAAGAAAAACCGTGCAATGCACGTATCACGGCGAAAGCAAGAATCGATGCTGCCAAAAGATAACCGCCGAAAATGCAGGTAAACACAGCATAGCAGACAAGCATCAACGGTTTGCGCGGGAAAGTATCGACCATAAAACCGGCAAAAGGCCGCATGAAAAGAGCCGTAACGGTATAGAGCGACAATACCATTCCTACCGTAGACTCATTGGCCTCGAAACGCTCGATCAGATACAAAGGTAGTATGGGCAAAAGCAGATAAAAAGCAAAGAACAGAAGGAAACTACCTCCTCCGATAGCCAGAAACGACGGCGTCCACAATTTCTCTTTTTTCATATATTTTTTCTCTCTGATATCCGCCTTCCCGACGGTATTTCGATTCTTGCTGCAAAGATACGAATAAAGAGTTTTTCATACCATCAAAACATGCGGTATTTTACAATACAGAAAGTGATTGATATTTAGCACGAAGAGCGGAGAGATGATTATCTCTCCGCAGTGCGATATTGTGAAATCAGACAGAGAGACAGCCATAAAAAGAGACTCCGATAAATTTCATGCATAACGTATAAATATCATGGTATTAAATGGGGCAACTACTATCTGAAATTTTTCTGTATCTACCCGGCGATACACCCTTTTCCTTCGTAAATACCCTTATAAAGTGTGGCAGATCGCTGAATCCTACCAGATAACAGATTTCCGACACAGATTTCTGCGAGTGTTTCAATAGACCGCAAGCGGTGTTCAAACGGTATTGTGTAACGAACTGCGAGAAGGTCATTCCCTTATGCCGTTTGAAATAGGTACAGAAGGCAGAACGGTTCATACCCACTTCGGCAGCAATATCGTCGAGCGAAATCGGGTGGACGTAATGAGCCATAACGTATGTACTGACCTGCTGCATACGTCGCACGTCCCGATCGATGCGTACCGGCTTGCCGGCAAACGTGTAATCCGTTGCGGAGAAAACAGTCGGCAATAAACGGAACATCGTGCATAGACGTCCCAATTCATCCATTCCTTTCATCTGCGAGAGCGCATGCCGGATAGTCCGGGAGCTTTCCGGCCCGAATATCAGAGCCTCGGTCGGAAAAGAAATATCCGCAAATCTGTTCCGTAATTCGGGAAACATCTCAATACATTTTTGTATAAGGGAGTGGCTGAAAGCCACCATCAGGTAATGGACACACCCTTTATCGTCGGCCGATGACGGGTCATACTCCCAATGGTGGTGCATCGAAGGAGGAATCAATGCTACCTCCCCTTCGGCAAAGGACAATAAGGTATCGCCGGCCATTCGTGTTCCACGCCCTTGTACGACACAATATAGCTCCCATGCGTCGTGTTGGTGCAATTTAGCTTCCAGCCGGGTATCTATCCGCTGGTCTATGAAAAAAAACGAATGATTTTCCCTTTCCGGCAGTTCATACGGGATTATTGTGTCTTCCATTTTTAAAATTCAGTATATACAAATATAGAACAATTATCTGAAACAATAAGACAAATAATAAACAATAAATCATTGTTTCCTTTGCAAGTGTAAACAACATGTATATACAACATAATAAACGATTTGCATTATGGATTTCTATGAAGTATTGGAGAAGCGTCGTACATATCGCGATTTTTCCGACAGAGAAGTAAGCGACGAGATTCTCAAAAGAGTGATTGGTGCGGCATTCAAAGCTCCGACCAACGACCATCTGCGCCAATTGGAGTTCGTCGTGGTGCGTAGCCGCGAAAACATTGCGAAAGTGATAGCCCCGCTCGCGGAGAACATGGCGGCATTCAAGGAACTGGTAGCCGAGGTGGACGAGTCGGGCGACAAAGACAAGATGGCAATGTTTGCCGATGCACTGCCCAAACAGCAGAAGATGCTGATGCAGAGCAGCCTGCTCATCATTCCGTTTTTCCGGCAACAGACGCAGCCACTACTCAAACCTGCGGAGCAAAGTTCGCTCAATTATTTCGCTTCGGCATGGTGTGCTTTGGAGAATATGTTGCTCGCCGCCACCGCCGAGGGTTTGGGTACAGTGTTCCATATTCCTGTAAGCGACGAAGCAGAGAAAATCAAACAAATTGTGAACGCTCCCGAAGGTTACGAGTTCACCTGCCTGCTAACGATGGGCTATCCCACCGAAAATGCGTTTCTTCCCAAACAGAAGGAAATACACATCGAGGAGAGAATACACACCGATGTCTGGTAACCCTTATTTTCTGAAAATATGAACTTTAACATTCCTTCATCTGTTTCTTTCTTACTACATTTTTCGTTTTACTTAAAGAATTATCGAACATGAAATTGAAAGGAACCATCACCGAACAAAATCTACTGAAAGCATTTGCCGGTGAATCGCAAGCCCGCAATCGCTACACTTTTTTCGCCCAAACAGCCAAAGAAGAAGGTTATGAACAGATAGCCGGTATTTTCGCAGAAACCGCCGATCAGGAATTGGCTCACGCACGCCGCTTCTTCGATTTTCTCGACGACGGCGGTATGCTGCTCATCAATGCCGAATACCCCGCGGGACGTATCGGAAAAACGCAAGAAAACCTGTTGGAAGCAGCCGAAGGCGAACTACTCGAATGGTCTGACCTTTACAGTAATTTTTCGACCATTGCCGTAGATGAAGGATTCAAAGATGTTGCTGCGGCTTTCCGAGCCATAGCCCGGGTCGAAGAATTTCATGAATGGCGTTACCGTCAACTACTTTCCCGCATGGAAGAGCATGAAGTATTCCGCCGTGAGGAACCTATCAAATGGCAATGCCGGAATTGCGGATACATACATGAGGGATTGAACCCGCCGGAAAAATGTCCCGCTTGCTTACACCCGAAAGCTTACTTTGAGCCGAAACGCAACAATTATTAAAAACTTATCGTACAAAAGAGTATGCGCTGTATCCAAATTGGTACAGCGCATACTCTTTAATTCGCCTTACTGTCATGCTCCTACCTCAATGTAAAAAAGACTTTTCCATAAAATTCTTATACATCGACTTCGTTTCCTTTTTTCTCATCGCAGAATCGGCCGAACGTATTCCGTCGTGCCCCCGCTTTGGCATCGGTTCTATATAATACCCTTGTCGTTCTGAATGAAACGACAGTGAAGTGAAAATCTTTTGTCAAAACTATGTCATTCTGAAAGGCTTTGCCTTGAAGAATCTCATACTCAGTGATGCAGCTCACGGAGCAATGCCATGTCGGGGTGGGAAAATGCCCGCCTTTATCGGGCTGCCGGGAGCGAGGGAGAAGACGGAAAGCGGGCGAGGACTGTTTGAGCGAAGTGAGTTCCGCAGCCCCGTCGGCGAGCGAAGCGGGAGGCAGGAATACCCGATAACGGGCGGGCGACCTTTCTTGGTTACTTCTTTGTGGCGGGAAAGAAGTTACAGACAATTGTCATTCTGACAACCGTAGGAGAGGAAGAATCTCTTTTCAAGCGGTCGTAACACGAGATTCCTCGTATACACTCGGAATGACATGACCGTCATTCTGAAAGACTCTTCCTTGAGAAATCTCCACCCAAGCGACAGTAACATGAGATTCCCGCGATAACGCTTCGGAATAATAATAATGTCATGCTGAGCGTCAGCGAAGCATCTCTGCCAAATGACGAGATTCCTCGCATTCGCTCGGAATGACATTTGACTATCATTCTGAACGGAACAGTGTGGAGTGAAGAATCTCCCGTCAAGTGAGCCTATTGTGAGATCTCTCACTTACGTT
>HF999737.1:22242-22700 GCA_000434215.1 Bacteroides sp. CAG:144 | reverse complement strand
ACTACGCTTACGCTGCATTCAGAATGACATGCGCAGTTCTGAATGACAGGTGTGGCGAGAGAGACGGGCGGCATCATGCGCCGAAGTCGTCGTACATAAGCATCTCGGAGGGAACACCGAGATCCCAAAGCATTTTCTTCACGGCACTCGACATGGGGCCGGGACCGCACATATAATATTCGATGTCTTCGGGTGCCTCGTGGTCTTTGAGGTAATGGTCGTAAAGTACCTGATGGATAAATCCGGTATAACCTGTCCAGTTGTCTTCGGGCTGCGGATCGGAAAGGGCAATATTGAACTTGAAATTGGGGAAATCGCGCTCGATAGCCCTGAAATCTTCTTCGTAAAATATCTCCCGACGGGAACGTGCCCCGTACCAATAAGAGATTTTACGATCGGTCGTATGCAGGGTGCGGAAAAGGTGCATGAGATGCGAACGTAGCGGCGCCATACCCGCT
>HF999737.1:20177-22231 GCA_000434215.1 Bacteroides sp. CAG:144 | reverse complement strand
TAGCGGCGCCATACCCGCTCCACCGCCGATATATATCATTTCGCGCCCCGTATCCTGTATATGGAAATCTCCATAAGGCCCCGAGAGGGTTACTTTGTCGCCGGGCTTGCGCGTAAAGATATAGGACGAACATATACCGGGCTTGATACCGGCCGCCCATGTACCCGTCGAACGATCGAACGGCGGCGTAGCGATACGGATATTGAGCATGATGATATTTCCCTCGGCGGGATAATTGGCCATAGAATAAGCCCGGAAGGTCTCCTCATCGTTGCGGCACGTCAATCCCCACATCTTGTACTTATCCCACTCGTCGCGGAACTTGTCGTCGACCTCCATATCGGTAAACTTGATGTCGTAACGGGGGACATCGATCTGCACATAGCTGCCGGGCAGGAAATCGAACTTCTCGCCTTCGGGCACGCGCACGACAAATTCTTTGATGAACGAGGCAACATTGCGGTTGGAAACGACCTCGCACTCCATCTTCTTGATACCGAGTATCGTCTGCGGCACTTGTATCTGCAAGTCGTTTTTCACCTTTACCTGACAGGCCAACCGGTAATGCTCCTGCTGTTGCTTGCGGGTAAAAAATCCGGTCTCGGTAGGCAGTATCTCCCCTCCTCCCGACAAGACCCGGCAACGGCACATACCGCAGCTGCCTCCGCCCCCGCAAGCCGAGGGCAGGAATATCTTGTTGGAAGCCAACGATGCGAGCAACGTGGCCCCGGCCGGCGTCTCGACCGTACGCTCGCCGTTGATCGTGATACGGCGGTTACCGGCCGGCATAAGGCGAGCTTTGGCCACCAGCAAGATGACAACCAACAGCAATGTGAGCGCCAAAAATATGACAACCGCCGCCACGACGGTGAGGTTGCTGAGCGAGAGTATTATAGCGGTCATAACAGAAGTGTATTTACAGTTTGATACCGAGGAAACTCATGAAGGCAATCCCCATAAGCCCCGTTACGATAAAAGTTATACCTATGCCTTTGAGGGGTGCGGGCACATTGGAATAGGCCATTTTTTCCCGTATGGCGGCAATGCCTACGATAGCCAGCAACCAGCCGATTCCCGAGCCGAGACCATAGACCGTGGCCGACCACGCATCGGGGAAAGCCCGCTGCTGCATAAAGAGAGAACCGCCCAGTATGGCGCAATTCACGGCTATCAACGGGAGAAATATTCCCAACGTATTGTACAGCGCCGGCGCATATTTCTCGACGATCATCTCTACCAGCTGCACCATAGCGGCAACCACAGCGATGAAAAAGATTAGGCTCAAAAAACTGAGGTCGACCTCCTCGAACGAGTCGCCCAGCCACGAAAGCGCTCCGGCTTTGAGTATGTAATTTTCGAGCAGGTAATTGACCGGCAGGGTGATGACCAAGACAAAGGTTACGGCCACGCCCAGCCCCATGGCGGTCTTCACGTTCTTGGAAACGGCGAGGTAAGAGCACATTCCCAAAAAGTAGGCGAATATCATGTTGTCGATAAAAATCGACCGGATAAAGAGATTGAGATTTTCCATTATGCTGACTTTCGGGAGATGATACTATTTTTCTTGTAAATCTTTGTTACGCAGGCGGTGTACCCAGATGATGCACGCCACCGTGATAAGGGCCATCGGCGGCAAAATCATAAGACCGTTGTTCTGATACCCCCAGTCGTAAAACACCTGCGGGATAACCGGATAGCCGAACAATGTTCCCGAACCGAGCAACTCGCGAAAAAAGGCGACAATAACCAATATAATACCGTATCCCACGCCGTTGCCTACGCCGTCGAGGAACGATTCCCACGGGCCATGACCGAGCGCAAAGGCTTCGAGACGCCCCATGAGAATGCAGTTGGTAATGATAAGTCCCACAAATACCGAAAGCTGCTTGCTCACGTCGTAAGCATAGGCTTTGAGCACCTGATCGACAATAATCACCAGCGAGGCAACAACCACCAACTGCACAATGATGCGTATGCTGCCGGGTATCGTGTTGCGTAACAACGAAATGATGACATTGGAAAAGGCAAGTACGGCGGTTACCGAAACAGCCATG
>HF999737.1:19888-20143 GCA_000434215.1 Bacteroides sp. CAG:144 | reverse complement strand
GCTCGAGCTTGGCGGTAACAGCCAGCGCCGAACAGATTCCCAATACCTGCACGATGACGGGATTGTTACGCGAAAGCGGCCCCAAAAGCGTCTGTCGGTTTTTCTTTGATAACAACATATCTCTTACTTATTTTTATTGCAACGATTTAAAAAACTGACGGTAAGGTTCAAGGCTGTTGAGCAACATGGCCTGCACGCCCTTACTGGTTATCGTCCCGCCCGAAATGGCATCGACATACTCGGCCCCGTCGAGCG